>JAJFGK010000059.1 GCA_021776195.1 Kiloniellaceae bacterium
CCTGATCGAGAATTTCTTCTGTAAACTCAAGGAGTTCAAGCGTATCGCCCTGCGAAGCGACAAAACCGACGAAAGCTTCCAGGCAATGATCTATGCTTGCTCTGCAATCCTAAACTCGCGATGAACCTCAACAGACCCTAGGACAGATTGTTAACCTCTCTGCCGTCTACTTTTACCGGAGTGCTATTGGACCGCCCTGTCCACGATCAGATGTTGCTTTTGCATCGCGGCCACTTGCGTAAACGTTGCGATTGCAGGGCGGGAAGCATAGTCTTTTTCGCGAGTCGGATCGATTGGCTAGACGAGGCACCTCATGCCCAAGAGCACGGTCTCCCTTGACGACAAATACGAACTGGATAGCGGTCGGGTCTTTCTGACCGGAACGCAAGCCCTGGTGCGCTTGCCGATGATGCAGCGCCAACGCGACGCGGCGGCCGGCCTCAAGACCGGTTGTTTCGTGACCGGCTATCGCGGCTCGCCGCTCGGCGCCGTCGATCAGCAGATGTGGGCGGCCCGGCGCTTCCTGGAACGCAATCACATTCATTTCCAGCCGGCCGTCAACGAGGACCTGGGCGCGACCGCCGTCTGGGGCACTCAGCAGCTCGACCTCTTCGGCGACAGCGACTACGACGGGGTCTTTGCCATGTGGTACGCCAAGGGTCCCGGCGTCGATCGGTCCGGCGACGTGCTGCGCCACGCCAACATGGCGGGCACCGCGCGACACGGCGGCGTGCTGTTGCTGGCCGGCGACGATCACACCGCGAAGTCCTCGACCACCGCGAACCAGAGCGACTACGCCTTCATGGACGCCATGATCCCGACCTTGGCGCCGTCCGGCGTGCAGGAGTTTCTCGACCTGGGGCTCTACGGCTGGGCCATGAGCCGCTACTCCGGCTGCTGGGTCGGCTTCAAGGTGGTTGGCGAGACGGCCGATACCACGGCCAGCGTCACGGTCGATCCGACCCGTCTGCCCATCGTCCTGCCGGCTGACTTCGAGTTGCCCGAAGACGGCGTCCATATCCGCTTTCCTGACCCGCCGCTGGCCCAGGAAGAGCGCCTGCATCTTCACAAGATCTATGCCGCGCTTGCCTTTGCCCGGGCCAACAACCTGAACAGGACGATCTTCGATAGCCCCAAGGCGCGGCTTGGCATCGTCACCCACGGCAAGTCCTACCTCGATGTGCGCCAGGCGCTCGACGATCTCGGCATCGACGAGGCCCGTGCCGCCGAGATCGGCATCACGCTCTACAAGGTGGGCATGACCTGGCCGCTCGAGCGCGAAGGCATGCGGCAGTTCGCCGAAGGCCTCGACGAGATCTTGGTGGTCGAGGAAAAGCGGGCCCTGGTCGAAAACCAGCTCAAGGAACAACTCTACAACTGGCGCGCCGACGTGCGCCCGCGGGTGCTGGGCAAGTTCGACGAGTCAGGCGACTGGCTCTTTCCGTCCCACAACGAACTGACCCCGGCACGCATCGCCCGGGCCATCGCCCGGCGCATCGCCAAGTTCCATCAGGACGAGGCCATCGAGGCTCGGCTGAAGTTTCTCGCCGACAAGGAAGCAGCCCTGGCCGGTGGCGCGGCGCCGATCGACCGGGTGCCCTATTTCTGTTCCGGCTGCCCCCACAACAGCTCGACCAAGGTGCCCGAGGGAAGCCGTGCCCTGGCCGGCATCGGCTGCCACTACATGGTACAGTGGATGGACCGGGATACCGAGACCTTCACGCAGATGGGCGGCGAAGGCGCCCCCTGGATCGGCCAGACGCCTTTCAGCAAGACCAAGCACGTCTTTGCCAACCTGGGCGACGGGACCTATTTCCACTCCGGCCTTCTGGCGGTGCGGGCCTGCGTCGCGGCCGAGGTCAACATCACCTACAAGGTGCTCTACAACGACGCCGTCGCCATGACCGGCGGCCAGGGGCACGACGGGCCGCTCGACCCGGCCCTGATCACGCGCCAGCTTCGCGCCGAAAAAGTCGGCCGCATCGTGGTGGTGAGCGACGAGCCGGACAAGTACCCGCTCGGCACCGACTGGGCCGAGGGCGTGACGATCGAACACCGCGATCAGCTCGACCGGGTGCAGCGCGAGCTGCGCGAAGTCCCCGGCGTGACCATCATCCTCTACGATCAGACCTGCGCCGCCGAAAAGCGCCGCCGGCGCCGTCGCGGCCTCTATCCCGATCCGCCCAAGCGCGCCTTCATCAACGATCAGGTCTGCGAGGGCTGCGGCGACTGCTCGGTGGCCTCCAACTGCGTCTCGGTGGCGCCGCTGGAGACCGAGTACGGGCGCAAGCGGGTGATCGACCAGTCGGCCTGCAACAAGGACTTCTCCTGCCAGAACGGGTTCTGCCCCTCCTTCGTCACGGTCCACGGCGGCGCGATCCGCAAGGTCAAGGCCGATGACGGGAAAGGTGGCGAGACACAGCCCTGGCCGGTTTTGCCCGATCCGATTTTGCCGCCCCTGACCGAGCCCTATGGCGTGGTCGTCACCGGCGTCGGCGGCACCGGGGTCGTCACCATCGGCGCGCTGCTCGGCATGGCGGCCCACATCGAGGGCAAGGGCATTACGATTCTCGATATGGCCGGGCTGGCCCAGAAGGGCGGCGCGGTGACCTCGCACCTGCGCATCGCGCCATCCCCCGAGGATCTGCACGCGGTCCGCATCTCGGCCGGCAACGCCAAGCTGCTGCTGGGCTGCGACATGGTGGTGGCCGGGGGCTTCGATACACTCGCCAAACTGACAAAGGGCGAGACTCGCGCCGTGGTCAACCTTCACGAGGCAATGCCCGGTGATTTTGCCCGCGATCCCGATCTGGCCTTTCCCGGTGCGGCGCTCCAGGCCCGTATCGCCGAGGCGGCCGGCATTGCCAACTGCGATTTCATCGAAGCCACGAGGCTGGCCACCGCCTTGCTCGGCGATTCGATCGCGACCAACCTCTTCATGGTCGGCTTCGCCTGGCAGAAGGGGCTCCTTCCCCTATCGGAAGCTTCGATCCTCGAGGCGATCGCCCTGAACGGTATTGCGGTCGAGGCCAACCGGCAGGCTTTCCTCTGGGGCCGCCGCACCGCCCACGATCCGGCCGCGGTGGCAGCCGTGCTGGGCCCGCGGCGGCCGGCAACGGATGACCGGTCCTCCTCGCTGGAAGAGATGATCGAGCGGCGGGTCGGCTACCTGAACGACTATCAGGACGCCAAGTACGCGGCGCGCTACCTCACTCTGGTCGAGCGCGTGCGCGAGACCGAGGCGGCGCGCGCGCCGGGGCGCCATGCGCTGACCGCTGCCGTCGCGCGCTACTATCACAAGCTCCTGGCGATCAAGGACGAGTACGAGGTCGCGCGGCTCTATGCCGGGCCGGCCTTCCGGCGCAAGCTGGCGGCCCAGTTCAGCGGCGACTACCGGCTGACCTTCCACCTGGCGCCGCCGCTGCTCGGCCAGCGCGACCCCGAGACCGGGCACCTGAAAAAGCGCGAGTTCGGCGCCTGGATGATGACCGCCTTTCGCCTGCTGGCCGGACTCAAGGGCCTGCGCGGCACCTTCCTCGATCCCTTCGGCCATAGTGCCGAGCGCAAGCGCGAGCGCGCCCTGATCGGCGAGTACGAGGCGCTGATCGAAGAACTGCTGGCAAAGCTCAGTCCGGAGAACCACGACCTCGCGGTCGAACTGGCCGCCATCCCCGAGAAGATCCGCGGTTACGGCCACGTGAAGGAGGCGCACTTGGCAGACGCCAAGCGCTGCGAGGCCGACCTGCTGGCCGCCTTCCGCGATCCCGGCCGCCATCCGCGCCAACAGCGCGAGGCGGCGGAGTAGGGCGCGGTGGGGTGAGAAGGGGGGACGTGCGAACCATGCGTTTCGAGCCGCTGCACGCGCTCTTCGGGGTCGAGGTTCAGGATGTCGATCTGCGCGACATCTCGGCGGCCTCCGGCTATGCCGAAATCCGGGCCGCCTTCGAGACCCACTCCCTGCTGCTCTTTCGCGACCAGCACCTGGAGGACGAGGAACAGCTCGCCTTCGCCCGCCTGTTCGGGCCGCTGGAGGATCGCCAGGTGCGCTCCGAGCCGATGATCTGCCCGGTCTCCAATCTCAAGGAAGATGGCACGCCCGCGGCCGAGGACGACCCGCGGACCCTGGAAAACAAGGCCAACCAGTTCTGGCACACCGACAGCACCTTCCTGCCGGTGCCGGCCCTGGCCAACGTGCTCCAGGCCCGCGTCCTGCCGAGCGAGGGCGGCGAGACCCAGTTCGTCTCGACCCGCGCCGGCTGGCGGCGCCTCGACCCGGCCCTGCGGGAGCAGGCCCGGGACGCTGTCTTCTGGCACCGCTACACCCATTCGCGCGCGCGGATCGATCCGATCTTCGCGCGCGAGGAGAGGTTCACCAAGTGGCCGGACCAGGCCTGGCGCGCCCTCTGGCGCAATCCGGTCACCGGCGAAGACGCGCTCTACATCGCCTCCCACGCCTTCGCCGTGGAGGGTCTGCCCGAGGCCGAGGGCCAGGCGCTGATCGACGCGCTGGTCGCGGCCGTCACGCCTGACGATGCGGTCTACAGTCACGCCTGGCGCCCCGGCGACGTGATCATTTGGGACGAGCGCGCCACCCTCCACCGCGGCCAACCCTGGCCCTACGACCAGCCGCGCAGCCTGGTCAGCATCTGCGTCTCGGTTCGCGATTGTGACGGCCTGGCGGCGGTGCGGCCGCAAGCCGCCTGACACGCCCCCTCAAGGCCGAATCGACAATTGATTGGAGCCAAATCATAGCAGCGGCGATGGCGATTGTGGAACGGAAGTAGATGGCGCGTCGATCGTAGCGCGTGGCAAGGCGTCGGAAGTGTTTGAGTTTGTTGAAAAGCCGCTCGATTTTGTTGCGCTCCCTGTAGATTTCCTTGTCCCAGGCTGGTGGATTGATCCTGTTTGATTTCGGCGGGATGACGGCCTCGGCCTCAAGGCTTTCGATATGGTCTCGAATGTCGTCGCTGTCATAGGCCTTGTCGGCAATGAGGGCGCTGGCCGATAGGCCCTTCATGAGGGGAATGGCCTGGGGTGCGTCGTGCGCCTGACCGGCGGTGACGATGAAGTGGATCGGCCGGCCCCTCGCTTCGGCGGCCATGTGGATCTTGCTGGTCAATCCGCCTCGTGAACGCCCCAGAGCCTGGGTGGAGGCCCCCCTTTTCCGCTGGCCGCCTGCCGATGTACCCGCACGATGGTGCTATCGAGCATGATGTAGGCATTATCTGCGTCCTTGACGAGGCCGGCAAAGACCCGCTCCCAGACCCCCGCCTTGGCCCAGCGGGTGAAGCGCTTGTGAACGCTCTTCCATTTGCCGTAACGCTCCGGCAGGTCCGACCAGCGCGCGCCCGAACGCAGAACCCACAACACGCCGTTCACAAAGAGCCGGGTGTCGCGGGCCGTGACCCCCCGGTCGCCGGCCTTGCCCGGCAAGAAATCCTCGATCCGAGCCCACTGGGCATTCGTCAGTTCATAGCGCTTGACCATCGATCCAATCCAATCAGACAATCCTGATCAGCTTGAATCAAAAATAGACCAATTTGGGAATCCCCTAATTGTCGATTGGACCTAGTCTCGAGCGCCCGCCCAGTAGTCCGTGAAGAGCGCGTTGATGGCCGGGTCGGAGATCGCCTCGGCGGCATAGCCGAAGGTGCCCTGGTCGCGCATCTCCTCGGCGGCGCGCTTGAGCAGCCCGAAGCAGCCGCGCGCCAGCGAGCCGCCGGTGGAGATGCGGCGTACGCCCAGGTCCGCCAGCATGGCCACGGTCATGGGCGGCTGGCCGAGGCCGATCACCTGGCTGATCGGCGCGTCGATTTCGCGGACCAGGGCGGCCAAGGTGGCCCGGTCGTTGGGGCCCGGCACGAAGATGCAGTCCGCGCCGGCCTCGCGATAGAGGTTGCCGCGCTGGACCGCCTCGCCGAAGGGGTCGGGATGGTCCGGCGCCGAGTAGGTCTCGGCGCGGGCCGTCAGGGTGTAGGCGATGCCCGTCGCGTCGGCGGCGGCGCGGGCCGCGCGAATGCGCTCGACCGAGAGATCCAGATCGTAGAGCGGTGCCGCGAAATCCCCGGTGAAGTCCTCGATGCCGCCGCCCACCATGCCGCATTCGACCGACCGGGTGATGGTGTCGGCCACCGCCTCGGGGCTGTCGCCGTAGCCCTGTTCCAGGTCGCCGCTGACCGGCAGGTCGACCGCCTCGGCAATGGCGCGGTAGGCCGCCAACATGACCTCGCGCGGCAGCTTGGTGACGTAGTCGGGCTGCCCGTTGGACCAGTTGACCCCGCCGCTGGTGGTGGCGATGGCGGCAAACCCGGCCTGAGCCAGGATGATCGCGCTGCCGGCGTCCCAGGCATTGGGCATGACGAAGGTCGCGTCTTGTTCGTGCAGTGCCTTGAAGGCCTGCGCCTTGGCCACCTGGCGGTCTGAAACGACCGTGTCGCCGGGGGTGTCGTCCTGCATCACTCGAGACTCCAGCCGAATTGTTCAAGGGAATGGGAGTTTAGCGTGGCCGTCCTGACAACTCTCTGTCAGGACGCGGCGCCCCCGGCAGGTGAGGACCTCTATACATCGGACCAAAAGGGCCCAATTATGCCCAATTCAGGCCCGTGCCAGCAGAAACGGCCGCACGAAGGCGGCCGCTCTGTGACGCGCATGACTTCTGCGCGTGACGCTTGCCCGGCAGAGCCGGAAGGCTAGGTCTTCATGTAGTCTTCCAAAGAGTCGTCCATGGCCTCGATCCAGGGCGTGTGGTGGACCGGCGCCATGGTGCCGGTCATCAAGGAGCGGTGCGACTTGTTGCGGAAGCCCATGATGTCTTCGACCTTGTGGTGCTCCCAATCGAAGAAGGTCTGGTTCACGCCGGGAATATCAAAGCTTGGATAGTCGGTGGCGTCGATCAGTTCCTGGGTGTAGTCGCCCTGGAAAACGATCTGCTGTTCGGGGTCGGCCAGGGTTTCCTCGCGGTCGACCCAGGGCTGGTTCTGCGCCACCATTTCCGCCTTCGAGGCGGGCAGGGCGATGCGCCCCATCATCACGTCGCGGGCGTACCAGGCTTGGGCGTCGAACATGTTGAAGGTGTAGAACTGGTCCTGCATCCCGAGGTACATGAGCTTGGGATTGTCCTCCCAGAAGATGCCCTTGTAGAGGTTCGGCGCCCACATGCGGTTGCCGGTCTTCAGGCGCAGGGAGTCGGGCAGAAACGGGAAGTGGTGAAGATAGCCGGTGCAGAGGATGATCGCATCGACGTCTTTTTTGCTGCCGTCCTTGAAATGCGCGGTCTTGTGCTCGACCCGGGTCAGCAGCGGAACCTCCTGCCAGGAGTCCGGCCACTTGAAGCCCATCGGCGCGGTGCGGTGGCTGCAGGTCACCGATTTGGCGCCGTACTTGTGACACTGGGAGCCGATGTCCTCGGCCGAGTAGCTGGTGCCGATGATCAGAATGTCCTTGCCGGCGAACTCCAGGGCATCGCGGAAGTCGTGGGCGTGTAGCACCCGCCCGCCGAAGCTCGAGAAGCCCTCGAAGGCCGGCACGTTGGGCGTGGAAAAGTGACCCGAGGCGACCACGACGTGGTCGAATTCCTCGTCGGTGACCCTGTCGTTCACCAGGTCATGGGCCGTGACGGTGAACTTTCCGCTGCTGTCGGAGTAGGTCACCATGCGAACCGGGGTCTGGAAGCGGATGTAGTCGCGCACGCCGGCCTTCTTCACGCGGCCCTGAATGTAGTCGAAGAGCACCGCGCGCGGCGGGAACGAAGCGATCGGCTTGCCGAAATGTTCCTCGAAGGTGTAGTCGGCGAACTCGAGGCACTCCTTGGGGCCGTTGGACCAGAGATAGCGATACATCGAGTTGTGGACCGGCTCGCCGAACTCGTCGAGGCCGGTGCGCCAAGAGTAGTTCCACAGGCCGCCCCAGTCCGACTGCTTTTCGAAACAGACCAGTTCGGGGATCTCGGCGCCCTTGTCGGCGGCCGACTGAAAGGCTCGCAGCTGGGCCAGACCCGACGGACCGGCTCCGATGATCGCGACGCGGCTTGTCATGCGCTTCTCCTCTGTTTGCCCTGTCGTTCTTCGCGACGACCAGGCTCCTCGAATCCCTCACGCCCTGCATTGAGTCAGATCATATCCTGAGTCGGGTCAGGATCACTGGCACGAATCTAGACCAATACAAACCAATTAGTACCAATTCTAAGCGAACGAAAAGGGAAGTCCAGGGAAAACGGTCATGTCCAGAGCCCCTTCGGTGAGCCAGAGCCCCTTCGGTGAGATAGCCATCGTCGTCCGGTCCAAGTCATGAAGTCGGCCCCAATCGGGTGACTCAGGCGGCGCGTTTCAGGACCCGGTACATGGTCTCGCCCATGAGGGCGGGGGAGGGCGCGATGGTGACGCCGGCGCTGGCCAGAGCGGCGATCTTGCCATCGGCGTCGCCCTTGCCCAACACATCGAAGGTACCGGCGTGGCCCATGCGGCGCTGACCGGGGGCGATGCGCCCGGCGATATAGGCGCTGACCGGCTTGGCGTTGCCGGCTTCGGCCAGGAAGGCGGCGGCCTCTTCCTCTTCGCTGCCGCCGATCTCGCCGATCAACAGCACGCCATCGGTTTCCGGGTCGGCGAAGAAGAGCGCCAGGCAGTCCTTGAAGGACAGACCGTGGACCGGATCGCCGCCGATGCCGATCGAGGTCGACTGGCCGAGACGGCAGGCGGTCAGTTGGTCGATCGCCTCGTAGGTCAGCGAGGCCGAGCGCGAGACCACGCCGACCCGGCCGCGCTTGTGCGGATGGCTCGGCATGACACCGATCTTGGCCAGACCCGGCGAGATCACGCCCTGGGAGTTGGGCCCGACCAGCCGGCTCCCGGAGCCGGCGAGGGCGGCGCGAACCTGGACCATGTCGAGCACCGGGATGCGCTCGGTCACGCAGACGATCAGGCCGATGCCGGCCTCGATCGCCTCGATCATGGCGCCGGCGGCCTGGGGCGGCGGCACGAAGACCACGCTGGCCTCGGCACCGGTGTCTTGCCGGGCCTCGGCGACGCTGTCGAAGACCGGCAGACCGAGGTGGCGTGTCCCACCCTTGCCGGGCGTCACCCCACCGACCAGGTTGGTGCCGTAAGCGATGGCCTGTTCGCAGTGGAAGGTCGCGGTGCGCCCGGTCAGGCCCTGGCAGATGACTTTGGTCTGTTGGTCGATGAGGATCGCCATCACGCGGCCTCCTTCCGGCTCGCCGCGACGACCAGTCGGGCCGCCTCCTCCATGTCCCGGGCGAACTGGGCACTGAGGCCCTGGCCGATCAGCACTTTGCGGCAGATTTCGGCATTGGTGCCGGCCGCGCGAACCACCAGCGGCAGCCGGGAGGGGCGCTTTTTCAGGGCCAGCGCGATGCCCTCGGCGATGGTGTCGCAGCGCAGGACGCCGCCGCCGTAGACGTTGACCAGCACGGCCCTGACCTTGGGGTCGTCGAGCAGCAGGCCGAAACCGGTCGCCACCTGTTCGCGCGTCGCCACCGGGCGAATATCCATGAAGTTGGCCGGGGCCGCGCCATGGGCCTTCAAGAGGTCGAGGGTCGCCAGGCCGAGGCCGGCGCCGTTGACCACGCAGCCGATGGCGCCGTCCAGACTGGCGAAGTTGATCTCGAAACGCCGCGCCTCGAGCTCGACCCGGTCCTCCTCGCCGTCGTCGCGCAGGGCTTCCAGTTCAGGATGCCGGTAGAGCGCGTTGTCATCCAGCGTCATCTTGACGTCGAGCATGGTCAGGCTGCCGTCGGCGCCGACAGCGAGCGGATTGATTTCAATCAGACTGGCATCGGTTTCGAGAAAGGCGGCATAGAGTCCGCGGGCGATGGTCGCCAACTGGTCGGCCGCGGCACCGGTCAAGTCGAGGTGAGTGGCGAGGCCGCCGACGAGGGCGTCGGTGACGCCGGTCGCGGTCTCGACGGTTGCTTTCAAGACCGCGCCGTCTCGGGTTGCCGCGGCGGCCTCGATCGCCTCGCCGCCGGCGGTCGAGACCAGGAAGGCGAGCTGCGCGCTGGCGCGGTCGACCAGGAGGGCGAGATAGAGTTCGCGCGCGGCCGGGCTGGAGGTTTCGAGGTAGACGGCCTGGACCAACTGCCCCTCGGGCCCGGTCTGGCTGGTCACCAGGCGCTGTCCCAGGAGGGCCGCGGCACTGGCCTGCGCGGCGGCCGGGTCTTCGGCCTCGACGATGCCCCCGGCCAGGCCGCGCCCCCCGGCATGGATCTGTGCCTTGACGTGGACCGGGCCGCCGCCCAGGTCGCTCATGGCGGCCGCGGCCGCCTCGGGCGCCGTGACCAGCCGGCCGTCCGCAAGGGGAAGTCCGTAGCTGCGCAGGATTTTCTTGGCCTGGTATTCGTGCAATTGCATGAATCTCGCTCCCTCGGCCCATCTCTGCCAACCCTGGTGAGCCGGCAATCGATTGTGATTGTTTTTGTGGTATACCAAATACCAAGAGATGTCAAGAAAGTGTGATCGCGCGCCACGCCTTGCCTGACGGCACCTACAGGGGGTCGGCGGGTGTCGCGATTGACCGAGTGCTTGCACTGTCCGCGCCGCTGATTGAAGATTTGCCGCCCCGAGGACGTGAGGTTAAGCGAATTTGGGGCTAGGCAAGGTTGAAACTCTGGTCTATGGTATTTTGGTATACCAGACGCCAAAAAGGAGTCCGGCCTGCCCAGTGGGCCGCGCAAAAAGCTCCAGAGCGATTGCTGCTTCAGGGTTGTCCGGCAGCATTCAAAAAACGAATGAGGGAGGTAAGTATGATCAGTCTCACGCGCAGAGTGTTTAACTACGGCATGGCGGCGGGCATCGGTGCTGCCATGTTGACCGGTCTTACCCAGCAGGCCCTGGCCGCCTGGGAGCCCAAGAAGCCGGTCGAGTTCGTCATCATGGCCGGCAAGGGCGGCGGCGCCGACAAGATGGCCCGCCTGTTGCAGACCGTGATCGAGAAGAACGGGTGGTCGTCCAAGCCCCTGACTCCGATTAACAAGCCGGGCGGCTCGGGCGCCGAGGCCCTGGTTCATCTGAACCAGGCGAGCGATCCCGACCACACCATCATGGTGACGCTGAACAGCTTCTACACCACGCCCCTGCGCCAGCCGAAACTGGAAGTCGACATCGCCACCTTCACGCCGGTCGCGCGGATGGCGGAAGACACCTTCCTGCTGTGGGTCAACAAGGACTCCGGCATCAAGTCGGTCGAAGAGTTCGTGGCCGCCGCCAAGGCCGCCGGGAGCGACTGGATCATGGCCGGCACCGGCAAGCTGCAGGAAGACCAGCTGCTGACCGACTTTCTCAACGCCGCCTACGGCCTCCAGATGAAGTACGTGCCCTACAAGGGCGGCGGCAAGGTGGCCAAGCAGTTGGCCGGCAACCACGCCAACTCGACGGTGAACAACCCCTCCGAACAGGAAGGCTTCTATGCCGCCGGCACCACGGTGCCCCTGGCCGCCTTCACGCCGGAGCGCCTCGAGATGTTCCCCGATTCCCCGACCTTCGGCGAGCTGGGCAACGAGTTCGTCTATTTCATGCAGCGCAGCGTCGTCGGTGCGCCGGGCATGAGCGCGGACGCGGCGGCCTACTACCAGGACCTCTTCAAGAAGGTCTACGACTCCGAGGACTGGCAGACCTATCGCAAGAAGAAGAGCCTGCGTGGCGACTTCCTGACCGGTGACGACCTGATGGGGTACTGGATGAACGAGCGCGAGATCCACAAGGCCATGCTCGAGAAGATGGGTGCTCTCTAGTCCGAGGCAGCCTTAAGAAAGCAAGCAGACCCGACCGAAAAACCTGAGACCCGGGGGCCGTCATCATGCGCAAAGCCGAACTGGTTATGGCTGTCGTGATGGCGGCCTTCTCCGTCTATCTCATGTGGAAGAGCGCCGAACTCCCAATCGGCTGGATCGAGGATGAAGGCCCGGGGGGCGGGTTCTGGCCCTTCTGGCTGGCGGCGATCATGCTGGCCTGCTGCCTCTGGACCCTGGTCCGCTGGGCTCGTCGCCAGACGCCGCCCAGTCGGTCGGACGCACCTTACATGGATTCCTTTGCCCAGCGCATCGTCCTGCTGGTGGCGGGCTCCCTGGCGATTTCGATCGGCTTGATCCATGTGGTGGGGGTCTACTTTTCGATCCCCTTGTTCCTGCTCTTCTATCTGCGCTTTCTCGGCAACCATCGTTGGCTGCCGACGATCGCCATCTCGCTCGCCACACCGGTGGTGACATTCTTCTTCTTCGATGTGGCCATGCGGATCGTGCTGCCCAAGGGCTACAGCGAGCCGCTGTTCTATCCGCTCTACGATATATTTCTTTAGAGACGCCGGCGGCGCCCTGTCCGGAGGGTGGCCGGCCCATGCCCTGCCCGTCAAACGGGGTGACGTGAAACGAGGACGGATCGCTGTATGGAAATAGTACAACATCTGGCGGACGGATTTCTGATCGCCTTCCAGCCCATGAACCTGGGCCTGGTGGTGGTCGGCGTGATCGTCGGCCTCTTCATCGGCGCCATGCCGGGCCTGGGATCGGTAAACGGCGTGGCCATCCTGTTGCCCATGACCTTCCTGGTGCCGCCGACCGGTGCCATCATCTTCCTGGCGGCGATCTACTACGGCGCCATGTACGGCGGCGCCATATCCTCGATCATGCTGGGGATTCCCGGCGCCTCGACCGCGGTTGCCACGACCTTCGACGGCCGCCCCATGGCGCTGACCGGCAAGGCCGACAAGGCGCTGGTCGCCGCCGCGGTGGCCTCCTTCGTCGGCGGCACCGTCTCGATCATCCTCTTTACCCTCTTCGCGCCGCCCCTGGCCGACTGGGCGCTGGCATTCGGCGACCACGAGGTCTTCGCCTTGATGATGGTCGCCTTCGCCACCTTCGTCGGGCTCAGCGGCGACGACATACCCAAGACGATCTTCTCGATTTGCATCGGTCTGGTGCTGAGTGCCGTCGGTCTCGATATCATGAGCGGCGAGCCGCGCCTGATTTTCGGCGACATCATCGGCTTCATGCACGGCATCAATTTTCTCGTCCTGGCGATCGGCATTTACGGCATCGGCGAGATGCTCTGGACCATCGAGACCAGCCGCGGCAACCTTTCCATGTCGAAGGCGGTGATTACCGTGGCGGGCATTCTCGGCCACCTGAAGGACCTGCTGCGTACCTGGCCGACGGCCTTGATGGGGTCGGTGGTCGGTTTCTTCGTGGGTATCCTGCCGGCAGCGGGCGCCACGCCCGGGTCCTTGATGTCCTACGGCTTTGCCAAGACCTGGTCGAAGGAGCCCGAGCAGTTCGGCAAGGGCGCGGTGGAGGGCGTGGTGGCGCCGGAGGCGGCGAACAACGCGGCCTCGACCGGGGCCATGCTGCCCATGCTGACCCTCGGCATTCCCGGCTCGCCGACCACCGCCATTCTGCTCGGCGGCATGGTGATCTGGGGGCTGGTGCCGGGACCGCTGCTCTTCGTCGAGGAGACCGAATTCGTCTGGGGCCTGATCGGCAGCCTCTATGTGGCCAACCTCTTTGCCGTCCTGATCAACCTCGCCTTTATTCCGGCCTTCCTTTGGGTCCTGCGAATGCCCTTCACCATCTTGGCGCCGCTGATCTTCGTGCTCTGCATCATCGGCGGCTATGCCCCGACCCAGGATCTTCACGATGTCTGGCTGATGCTGATCTTCGGTGTTGTCGGCTACTTCATGCGCAAGCTCGACTACCCCCTGGCGCCGGCGGTCCTGGCCATCGTCCTGGGCCCTCTGGCCGAGCCCGCGCTGCGGCAGTCGCTGCTCATTTCCGACGGCGATGTCTCGTCCTTCTTCACCCGGCCGATCTCCGGCACCTTCATGGTAATCGCCATTGTCTTGGTGGTTCTTCCGCTGATCCAGGCGCTGCGGCGGCGCGCGGCCAGGAGGGCGGCGGCGACCGGCGCGGCCGGCGGCGGCTAGGGGTGCCGATTTGCCGCCGAGAAAGATCTTGTGCCGCTAGAGGCATATTGGTATTTTGTATACCACGTAAAGAGATCAGACCTGCGTTGGGTTAGGACCCTAGGATAGCCGGGTTCGAGAGCCAGACCTGGAACGAGGACAGCCATGGCGGCGACACAACTAGATCTTCAGCCGATTGCCGAGGACTTCAGCCTTAAGGCCCGCATCTATACGGCTTTGAAGGAAGCCATCGTCGCCAAGAACATCTACGACGAGGGTGTCGAACTGCGCCTCGACGAGCGTCAGTTGTCCGATCAGATGGGGATTAGTCGGACCCCGCTGCGCGAGGCCTTGGCGCGGCTCGAGCAGGAAGGCCTGGTGCGCGTGGTGCCGCGCAAGGGCGTCTACATCGTGCGCAAGTCGAAGGCCGAGATCCTCGACATGATCACGGTCTGGGCGGCTCTCGAATCGATGGCGGCGCGGCTCATCACCGAAAAGGCCAGCGACGCCGAAATCGCCACCCTGCGCGAGGTCTTCTCCTCCTTCGAGGGCGACCAGGTCCAGGCCCACATCGACGAGTACTCCGACGCCAACATCCGCTTTCACCAGACCATCCTGAAACTCAGCAAGTGCCCGCTTCTGGAGGATCTGGCCGAAGGCCTGTTCCTCCACATGCGGGCCATCCGCGCGCGCACGATCGGCGAGCGCGACCGTGCCGACCGCTCGATCGTCGATCACATGCACATCATCGAAGCGCTGGAGGCGCGCAACACCGATCTCGCCGAGCGGTTGGTGCGCGAACACACCCTCAATCTTCTGGCCCATGTGGCCGAACACGTCGATCTGGGTAAGGCGCCTTGAAGCAAAACCGCACGGCGGACTCGACCTGAACAAGACGTCGGTGCGGCCGGCGCCAACGGACTGAAAAGTCCGGAACAAAACCAAGGGAGACATTCGATGTCGACGACGGCAAGCGACACGCTGCAGCAGAAATCCAGCGATGAATCCGTTACTTCCGGCGGCCGCCTGGTGGCCAAGGCGTTGAAGAACGAGGGTGTCGATACCATCTTCACGCTCTGCGGCGGCCACATCATCGACATCTATGACGGCTGCATCGACGAGGGCATCCGCATCATCGACGTGCGCCACGAGCAGGTCGCCGCCCATGCCGCCGACGGCTACGCCCGCCAGACCGGCAAGCTCGGCTGCGTGGTGACCACCGCCGGGCCGGGCTGCACCAATGCGGTGACCGGCATCGCCAACGCCTTTCGCGCCGAAAGCCCGATCCTCCACATCGGCGGCCAGGGCGCCCTGACCCAGCACAAGATGGGCTCGCTGCAGGATCTGCCCCACGTCGACATCATGACCCCGATCACCAAGTTCGCGGCCACGGCACCCTCCACCGACCGCATCGCCGACCTGGTCTCCATGGCCGCCCGGGAATGCTTCAATGGCGCGCCGGGGCCATCCTACCTGGAGATCCCCCGCGACGTGCTGGACGGCGAGGTCGACACGGCAAAGGCGCGGATTCCAGCGCCAGGGGCCTACCGCGCCTCGACCAAGTCGATCGGCGATCCGGCCGATGTGGAACGGCTCGCCGAGTTGCTGGTGAAGTCCGAGCGGCCCTGCATCCTGCTCGGCACCCAGGTGCAGACCTGCCGCGGCGCGCCGGCGGCGAGCGAGATGGTGCGGGCGCTGAACGTTCCGGCCTACATGAACGGGGCGGCTCGCGGCATGCTGCCGCCGGGCGATCCGCACTACTTCAACCGCACCCGTCGCACCGCCTTCGACAAGGCCGATCTCATCATCATTGTCGGCACGCCCTTCGATTTTCGCATGGGCTACGGCCGGCGCCTGCGCGCCGACGCCACGGTGGTGCAGATCGATATGGACTACCGCACGGTGGGCAAGAACCGCGACATTTCCCTGGGACTGGTCGGCGACCCCGGCGCGATCATGGCGGCGATCACCCAGGCGGTCTCGGGGCGGGCCGACAACGGCGGCGCCGGGCGGCAAGGCTGGCTCGACGAACTGCGCGCCGAAGAGCAGGTCCGCACGGAAAAGCTGATGCCGCTTTTTCTGTCCGACAGCACGCCGATCCATCCCTACCGCGTGGCTTGGGAGATCAACGAGTTCCTCACCGACAACACGGTCTACATCGGCGACGGCGGCGACGTGGTGACGATTTCCGCCCAGGCGGTGCAGCCGCGCCGGCCCGGCCACTGGATGGACCCCGGCCCGCTCGGCACCCTGGGGGTCGGCACCTCCTTTGCCATGGCGACCAAGTTGGCCCACCCGGAAAAAGAGGTGCTCTGCTACTACGGCGACGGCACCTTCGGCATGACCGCCTTCGACATGGAGACCGCCAATCGTTTCGGGGCGCCCTACATCGCGGTCATCGGCAACAACTCGGCCATGAACCAGATCCGCTACGGCCAGATCGCCAAATACGGCGAGCAGCGCGGCAACGTCGGCAACAAGCTGGGCGACGTGCCCTTCAGCCAGTTCGCCAAGATGCTGGGCGGTCATGGCGAAGAGGTGATGGACCCCAAGGAAATCGCGCCCGCCCTGCAGCGCGCCCGCGAGGCGGTCCAGCGCGACGGCCGCTCGGCGGTGGTGAACATCTGGGTCGATCCCAACGAGTACGCGCCGGGCACCAAAGCCCAGACCATGTACAAGTAGCGACCCGCGACGAACAGCGAAGGCGAGGCGAGGAACGAAGCGATGGAAGCCCTCAAAGGCATCAAGATTCTGGATTTTACCCACGTGCAGTCCGGCCCGACCTGCACCCAACTTCTGGCCTGGTTCGGCGCCGATTGCATCAAGGTCGAACGGCCCGGCGTGGGCGATGCCACCCGCGGCCAGCTGCGCGACATTCCCGATGTCGACAGCCTCTACTTCACCATGCTGAACCACAACAAGCGCTCGATCACGCTGAACACCAAGAACGAAACCGGCAAGGAGGTGCTGGAGCGTCTGGTCAAGACCTGCGACGTGCTGGTCGAGAACTTCGCGCCCGGCGCCCTCGACCGCATGGGCTTTGGCTGGGATCGGATCCAGGAGCTCAACCCGCGCATGATCTATGCCTCGGTCAAGGGCTTCGGGCCGGGCCCCTATCAGGACTGCAAGGTCTACGAGAACGTCGCCCAGTGCGCCGGCGGGTCGGCTTCCACCACCGGCTTCGTCGATGGACCGCCGCTGGTGACGGGTGCGCAGATCGGCGATTCCGGCACCGGTCTGCATCTGGCCCTGGGCATTGTCACCGCGCTCTTCCACCGCGAACGCTCGGGCCTGGGCCAACGGGTTCAGGCCTCCATGCAGGACGGGGTTCTCAACCTGGCCCGGGTGAAACTGCGCGACCAGCAGCGCCTGGCTCACGGCCCCCTGACGGAGTACTCCCAGTATGGCGAGGACATCCCGTTCGGCGAGGCGACGCCACGGGCCGGCAACGATTCCGGCGGCGGCCAGCCGGGCCGGATCCTGAAGTGCAAGGGCTGGGAAAGCGATCCCAACGCCTACACTTATTTCATCACCCAGGCCGCGGTCTGGGAGAAGATCTGCGATCTCATCGGCGAGCCGGATTGGAAGACCGATCCGGACTATGCCAAGCCGCCGGCCCGCCTGCCGCGGCTCAACGCGATCTTCGCCCGTATCGAGGAATGGACCATGACCAAGACCAAGTTCGAGGTCATGGAGCTCTGCAACCCATTGGATATTCCGGTCGGCCCGATCCTCTCCATGAAGGAACTGGCCGAGGAGCCTTCGTTGCGCGAGACCGGGACCATCGTCGAGGTCGACCATCCGACCCGGGGCAAGTATCTGACCGTGGGCTGTCCGGTGAAACTCTCGGCCAGCCCGGCCGCGGTCGCGCGCTCGCCGCTGCTGGGCGAGCATACCGACGAGATCCTTTCCGATGTGCTGGGCTACAGCGCCGAGGAGATCGAGCAGATCCGCGCCGCCGGCGCGGTCGGTGCGGCCAAGGCGCAAGCCGCGGAGTAGGCGACGCGCGGCAAGAGGGTCAGAGAACCCGGGACCGGCGGGGCCGGCTCGGACGACAAGCAACAGGGGAGCAATCGCATGCGTCTCATCGTCATGGGCCAGCAGGCCTTCGGCAAGGCCGCGCTGGACAAGATCATCGAGGCCGGCCGCGACGAGGTGGTGGCGGTCTACTGCGCACCAGACAAGGAAGGCCGGCCGGTCGATCCGGTCAAGGAGGCGGCTCTGGTCCACGGCCTGCCGGTCGAGCAACCCAAGTCCTTCAAGGATGAGGCGGCGCTGGAGACCATGCGCGGCTACGGCGCCGACCTTTGCGTCATGGCCTATGTCATCGTCTTCGTGCCCGAGGCGGCCCGCGAGATCCCGACCCACGGGTCGATCTGCTTTCATCCCTCCCTGCTTCCCAAGCACCGCGGTCCCTCTTCGATCAACTGGCCGATCATCGGCGGTGCGACCAAGTCTGGACTGACCTTCTTCTGGCCCAACGACGGTCTCGACGAGGGCGAGATCCTGCTCCAGAAGGAGGTCGAAATCGGCCCCGACGACACCCTGGGGACGGTCTACTTCCAGAAGATCTTCCCCCTCGGCGTCGAGGCGGTCCTCGAGGCGATCGACCTGGTGCGCGCCGGCGATCCGCCCCGCCTCGTGCAGGACGAGACCCAGGCATCCTACGAATCCTGGTGCAAGAAGGCCGATGCGGCGATCGACTGGGCACAGCCGGTCGACCGGGTCTACAACCTGATCCGCGGCACCAATCCGCAGCCCGGCGCCTGGACCCTGCGGGCCGGTCAGGAAGTACAGATCTTCGATGCCGCCAAGGTAATGGGGGCCGCCGGCGCACCCGGCGAGGTCATCGAGGTCACCGATCAGGGCTTTGCGGTCGCCGCCGACGGCGGCTCAATCATCGTCACGCGGGTGCGGCCCGCCGGCGGCCAAAAGGTCTCGGCCGCCGACTATGCCAAGGACACCGGGCTCGTCGCGGGCCAACGCCTTGGCTGACCGCCGCCTTGGCTAAGCAGCGTCTCGGCTGAGCCGGCCGGAGGAACAAACGAACAGGGGACTTGGATTGATGGTCAAGAGCGATATCGAGATAGCGCGCGAGGCGGTGATGCAGCCGATAGGATCGATTGCGGAGAAGCTATCGATTCCGGGCGATGCGCTTTTGCAGTACGGACCGCACAAGGCCAAG
>JAJFGK010000060.1 GCA_021776195.1 Kiloniellaceae bacterium
AACGCCGTCATGAGCGCCGTCGGCTACAACCTGCGCCTCATCCTCAAATGGCTGAGGAAACTTTTGTGCAAAATCATCGCCGCAATCTTGGCAGCCATAGTCCCAAAATCAGTGCTCAATCCTGCTTCTTAACAGCGGACGCATTAGTTGATACGGATTTTGCCGGTCCTAGAATGGCCGATCGGGTACAGTGCCAACCTTGTTTGCATTTTGTCGAGTCGATCAAAGTTTTGCCGCACTTTCGTTGATTACGTCTTTTGAGGGGAAGGACGTTTGCGCCCCAAACTGGGTGCAGCAAAGCCCCGATGCCACGGAGGCCTGTGTTAGAGCAGTCTCTATCGTTGCACCCTGATCCAATCGCGCGGCGAGAACACCTGCGAAACAGTCTCCGGCGCCGGTTGTGTCTGCTACCTCTACTTTGAGCGCCGGCACAAGAATCTCTCTTTCAGGAGTGAAGGCAATACTCCCTGCCGCCCCCAGCGTAATGACACCCGTCAAGTTTTGGTCTTTCGAGATCCGCCGGATAAAGGGACGACAGTCAAAGTCGGTATCGTCCGGGCACCGTGCCAACTGCCGGGCCTCCACTTCATTGACGAGTAGTACGTCGACCATCGCCAGAAGGTGTTCGGGAATCTCTCCCGCAGGGGCTAGATTCAGCATGACCCTCGCGCCGTGGCTGTGAGCACGCTCGATAAGCGCCCAGTTTTCTTGAACTGGTACTTCCATCTGTAGCACCAGAGTTGTGCTGGGACCTAGCATGGTGTCCGGGACCCGGTCTGCCTTTAGTGTCATGTTCGCGCCGGACCCCACGACGATTGAATTTTCGCCATTCGGGGCGACCGCGATGCTGGCGCAGGCGGTCGGCTCGCTGGTCGCTTGGACCAGCGACAGGTCAACGTCATCTTTAGCCAGCAAAGCGAGGGCCTTGGCCGCCAGTTCATCCGTTCCGACATTGCCCACCATCAAGACCTTCGAACCAGCTCGGCTGGCGGCGAGTGCCTGATTGGCTCCCTTTCCCCCGGGGCTAGTCTCTACCCTCGGGCATAGCACCGTTTCGCCGGGACCCGGCAGGTGCGCGCATTTGAAGAAAAAATCGAGATTTATGGATCCAAAGACCAAGATCATGGCAACGGTGCTCCCATTGGCCCCTCTTGACGACACAGCCTACCGAATTCAGGCCGTTTTGGCCCAGAGTGATTTGTAACTTTTGATTCGACAATTGAGGGTCCGCGGCCAGGTATTGGCAGAAACGTTCCGTTTGAGACCGGCCCTGAGACTGGGTTCCGACGAAAATGATTGGCTCAGGCAAGACGGGCGTTGGCAACGGATATTGACGTCAGCGGTGCGCAGAGGGAATCAGGGAATGCGGCTTGATCAAAACCTGCCCGCTGGGTGGTAGCTGTGGAGGGGATTCATGTGTGCCGACAATCCGGGACAGATTGAAACGCTGTTCCGGCAACGTTTCGCCAGCACTTTCAATGTTGGACCTTGCTGGGTAGCTCGCGTGTCGTGAAAGTATATGCACCTCAGCTATCGGGAAGATACGTGGGAAAGGTGTGCATTGGAATTCAGATAATTCATACCATTGTATGGGGATATCAAGTCTAATGAGATAACTATAAATTTATATTTTGAGTAGGCTTCTACTATTTATATTTTTTTCTTTTTTCATAACTGGTTACCAGCCTTTTTATCAAAGGAGATTCGCACGTCCAGCGTAACAATTTTCTAGCCAAATAGATATTTTTCTGTTACATTGTAATTGTGATGTGGATTTTCCTGTTGGATGTTGAACCGAGGTAGACGGTTCGGACCGAGGGACACGAACTGGGATGACTAGGCAGGTCAACCCGCTCGGGCGCTTTGGCAGATGCATCTAACGAAGTTTGGTTTGGCAAGTGAGTTACGCTGCAATCTGAAGGCAAGCTTCGTCGCCGTTGCTCTGGTGCGGTGCACCAAGCCTCGCGAATTGGGCCCGCAGATTTGCAGTTCAAGGCTTCGACGCCGGTTGTGCCTCCAACCCGTCGGAGAAACGCTTTCCCAGTTTGATGTTTTGTCATGCGGGGGAGCGAAAATGGGCAGGGCCGCTACCCCAAGAGTGTGCCCTGCCTCCCTGGAACCCCTCTTACGGGCGCCTTCGGGCGCCCGTTTTTTTGTGCTTCCGAGCTATGGTATTAGCTCTGGAGGACGCCTAAGTTCGGGAGCTTTGAAAACTTGGGAGTCAGTTATGAGCCAGAATGCGGTCGATCTTTACAGCGACACGAAGACCAGGCCGAGCACTGCCATGCGGGAAGCTATGGCCACCGCGGAGGTCGGCGACGAGCAATCTGGTGATGATCCGACCACCACGCGTCTCTGCGATCGGGTTGCCGCGCTCTTGGGGAAAGAGGCGGCCGTCTTTCTTCCGTCTGGCACGATGTGTAACGAGATTGCCCTTGCGGTTCACTGCCGGCCCGGAGAGGAAGTGATCGCCCACGAAGCTGCGCACATTATCGGGTTCGAGGGTGGGGGGCCCGCTGCAATTGCCGGGGTCATGATCCAGGCCATTCAAGGAAAGCACGGGTTTTACAGCGGTGACGACTTGGCGGCGGCTATCCGCCCCATCAGTCGTTACGCACCGAGAACTCGGCTGGTGGCGGTGGAACAGACGTCAAATCTCGGTGGGGGGACGGTCTGGCCCTTAGCCCAACTCGAAGAGGTTTCGGCTGTGGCGCGGTCGCGCGATCTGGCGCTTCACATGGACGGGGCGCGCTTGTTGAATGCAGTAGTTGCATCGGGGCTGCCCGCCAGTGCCTATGGGTCGGTCGTCGATACGGTTTGGCTGGACCTTTCGAAGGGCCTCGGATGTCCTGTCGGCGCCGTGTTGGCGGGGACTCAGGAGTTCATCGACGAAGCATGGTTCTGGAAACAGAGAATCGGTGGCGCAATGCGGCAATCTGGAATCCTCGCCGCGGCTGGACTTTATGCACTTGATCATCATGTGGCACGCCTAGAGGTCGACCACAAAAATGCGCGGGCGCTTGCAGAAGGCCTCGCGAATTTGCCGGGAATCGTGGTCGATCTTTCTTCCGTTCAAACCAATATCGTTTACTTCGAGGTTGGTGGGACCGGTATGTCTGCTGCGGAGCTTTCAGGCCGCTTGGGCGATCGCGGTGTCAAGATTGGCGCCTTTGGCGACACACGCATGCGTGCCGTCACTCATCTTGACGTCGACCGAGAGGGCATAGAGCAGGCGTTGGGCCAAATCAAAGATCTGGTCGCCTAGGTTCACCTGAGTTTCGGGGTAGGGGCTGCCTTGTTCTTTGGTTCTTTGCCAAAGACTGATTTTAGAAACGAGGAACATCAGTTTCTGCACCACGGGCAGCACGGCGTCCCCCTCGACGCCGTCCGGTCGCCTGCGCGGGCTGGTCGGTCGATTGCGAACTGCTTGGTGATGACTTGTTCAGGCTTTGTGCCAAAGCGCCTTTGGACAGACTGCCCAGCCGGTTCACCACCTGATCCATGTTCGGGCGTCGGCCTCGTACATGGTCGCTCAGGGCCTGTCGCATCACAGAAATATGATGGGGCGATGTGCCACAACATCCGCCAATGATCCGCGCCCCACAGTCCAATGCCATTCGGGCGTAGTCGGCCATCAACTCGGGCGTTCCACTATAGACGATGGCCCCGTCCTTGTACTCTGGGATCCCGCAATTGCTCTTGGCCACCATTACATCGCCGAGTAGGGCGGACTCACCCATGTTGAGGAGGGCTCCAACGAGCTCCGAGGGGCCCGTACCACAGTTGCCGCCGAATGCCAGGGGATCGGGGTGAAGGTCATGCACCATCGTGACCAAGTCGCCAGGTGTCACGCCCATCATCGTTCGTCCATTCGTGTCGAAGGACAGGGTGAGGACCAAGGGAAGGCCGGTGGTTGCCGCCCCTGTCACGGCCGCCTTGACTTCGTCAAGGGATGACAACGTTTCAATCCAAAGCACGTCGGCGCCACCTGCCGCCAATCCTTTTGCCTGTTCGGTAAAGGCCGCGGTTCCCTGGTCGACGGTCAAGGGGCCGATCGGCTCAAAAAGATCACCGGTGGGCCCCATGGATCCCGCAACGACAACATCCCGTCCGCTATCGCGACGCGCTTGGCAGGCAAGCTCTGCGGCGGATCGGTTGATCTCGTGGCAACGATCCTCGGCCTTGTGCAACTTCAGACGATTGCGTGTACCGCCGAAGGTGTTGGTCAGGATGATGTCCGAACCGGCGTCGATGAATGATCGGTAGTGGTCGACCACATCCGTTGGGCGATCTAGATTCCAGAGTTCTGGAGATTCGCCGTGGGCCAGGCCGCGAGCGAAGAAATTGGTTCCTGTGGCACCGTCTGCGAGGAGCCAGTAGCGCTGAGTCAGTAGCCGCTGCAGGCGGTCGGACAAGACCAAGTCCTTTCTATTTTTACACTGAAATTCTGGATAACCAGATGAATTTCCTGAATCATATTGGACATTTGAATCCAGGACAAGAGAGCCAGGCTGCCTCTCGGCAGAAGGTGAGCGAGTTGCGTCTTTTGGGTGGGGGCTTGGGTATCAGCTTCGGGGCCGTGCGGGCGGATTAAACGGCTTAGGTCTCGATATCGTTGCCCAGGCCCTCCGTGATGGCTCGTGCATAGGCGAAACGGGCGATCGCGGTGTCTTGAGCCCCGGTCCCAGTCAAGTCGCAGACCGTTACCTGTTCGTCGCTGGTCCTGCCGGGATGGGCGCCGCTTGCCACCGCGCCCAACTCGGCCACCTCGTGATCAGCCTTGACTTTGCCTGTTTCGATGGCGTGATGCAGTTCGCCAAGCCGGGCCGATTGGGCGCGCGTATCACAGACAAAGAGATCGCAATCGGCTACAACGGCCGGTGCCAATTCGTTCTTATGTTCGGCATCGGCTCCCATCGCGGTGATGTGCAGGCCCGGGTGGAGCCATGCGCTCTCGATCAAGGGGTCATGGCTGGGTGTTGAGGTGATCACCACGTCGCTCTCTCGGACCAGGGCCTCACGGGATGGGGCCACTTCGACCGGCAAGCCAATCCGACCTTCCAGCGCTATGCAAAAGGCGGCGGCCTTGTCCGGATCTCGGGCCCAGACCCGCAACCGCTCGAAGTTTCGGGTTAGTTTCAGGGCTTCGACCTGGAGACGGGCTTGCACGCCAGCGCCCATCACGCCCACCGTTCCCACTCGCTCCTTCGCAAGCAACTGACCCGCCAGACCGCCTGCCGCTGCAGTCCGGACATCAGTGAGATAGCCGTTGTCGAGGAGCAAGGCCTTGACCATGCCGGTTTCGGCCGAAAACAATACCATGAGACCGTTGGTCGTCGGCAAACCCTTGGCCGGATTATCAAAAAAGCCGGGGCTCATTTTGATGGCAAATGAATCCAAACCGGGAACGTAGGCCGTCTTTACGTCGATTTCACCGTTAAACTCATGCACATCCAAGCGCAGGATCGGCGGCATCACGACTCTGCCGGAGGCCAGGGCGACGAAGGCCTCCCTGACGATTTCAATAGCCTCGCGATCGAGTCGCGCAACAGTCCTCAGATCCTTCTCGGTGACGATTTTGATAACCGGCATCGCTCGGTTCTCCTAGGCAGTAGGGTGACGACGTCGGGTATTGCGGCATTTTCACAGCGTCACCCCGACAGTTTGGATTTGCTAGCCGTTCATCTGCTTGTAATAGCGGCTTGGCGTGTCTGATACCTCGCGCGCCAGCCAGGCGACGTCAATGCCACGGTTTTCGAACCGGTCGGGCGCATAGATCTCGATGGGAAAACGCGTATCGCTTCCAGCCAGAAGATCGGCCACCACATGCCCGGCGCCGGCGGAAAGGGTCACGCCGTGAGAATTCATGCCGCTGCAAATGAAAAGCCCCTCCACGCCCGGTACCGGCCCGATCAATGGGTTCCCGTCAGGTGTGAAGCTTTCGGGCCCGTTGATGAAATTGTCGATGGGAGTCGTCGCAAGAGCCGGGAAGAGGCGGATGGCGTCGTCGACATAGGGGGCCACCTTGTCCCAGTCGTCGGGCAGAAGAGAAAAAGAAAAGGGATCCGGGAGAGATTCCGGGTCGAATGTCTTGGCGCCCTCGTCGAACAGACCAAACAGCAGTCCGCCAACTTCTTCGCGGCCATAGAGCAGAGCATCTGGGCAGACAAACGAAATCGTACCGCGTGCCAAGGCGGGGTCCGGCCTGGCGATGAGGTAGAAATGCTCGCATCCCCATTGCGCTGCGGCATAGCCGAGGGGGGCCAGAAGGCCACGCGACCATAGGCCGCAGGCGACGATGACCTGGTCGAAGGGAATGCACTCGCCATCCACCTTCACGCCTTTGATTGTCTGGCCCTCGGCCACCAATTCCGTAACCCGGCAACCCTCCGATACCGTCGCACCAAGGGCCTGTGCGGCCCGGGCATAGGCCGCGGTCAGGTCAGCCGGGTTGCTCCGGCCGGAGATCGGATTCAGCCAGGCGCCGACCAGAGACTCGCTGGACAGCAAGGGATGAAGTGTCGCCGCTTCCTTGGGAGACAACATCCGCCCATCGTAGCCACGCGCCTGGGCGCCACCGGATTCCTTGGCAAGATCGTGAAACTTGGCGAGGTTTTCCATGGCGGCGGACGATTGCGCCAGATGCAGCCGTCCGGTGGTGAGCCAGCCAGTGGTCTGGCGACCCATCTGTTCCAGACGCTCGATCGTCTCGTAGGCATAGAGGATGGGTAGGTCGTCATCCGCGACCGGCTTCCAGGTAATGTTTCCAGCCGAATGCCAGGTGGTACCGCTGCCTAGGCCGTCACGCTCGAACAATGTCACCTGACCGAGGCCGCGGTCGGCCAGATGAAATGCGATCGAGCATCCGACTACACCACCGCCAATCACGGCAATTCGCCTCGCCATCTCACGCTACCCCCTTGATTGGCGCCCAGTCCCCGGCGCACCATTGCCACCGCAGTGCTCCGCCGCAAGGCAAGGTGACAAGCATTGTGTCCTTCTATCTGGTTCTCCTACAGTGCGCCAAGAGCAGTTCTTTGTCTCGTACTGCGTTTGTCGGCCTTTTGCGCTCTCCCGCGGAGGAACTAGTGAACACCCTATCCAATGACCTCGCTATCAAGCCCTGGCAAAGCCAATTGCATGGCCTGTTTCTGCGCGAGGATCTGCGCCACGTCGCCTATGTGCCGGATGCCGGCCATAAAGCCTTGATCGCATTGGCGCAGGATGATGATCGTCTGTTGGCCACGCCGCTGACCTCCGAACAAGAAGGAATGGGTCTGCTCGCGGGCGCCTGGTTGGGCGGTGACAAGGGCGTTCTCCTTATGCAATCCAGCGGCGTTGGCAACTGCATCAACGCCTTGGCGCTAACCGCCATCGGTCGGTTTCCTCTCGTGATGCTGATCACGATGCGCGGCGAATGGGCTGAGTTCAATCCCTGGCAAGTTCCGATGAGCAGGGGCACCCGACCGGCTCTCGAGGCCATGGGCGTCAAGGTCGAGCGCGTTGACGATCCCGCGCTGGTTGTCGAGACGGTGGATGCGGCTTTTGCTTTAGCCTATGGCGGCGACCAGGCCATCGCCATTCTGCTGGGTCAGCGACTGATCGGTCGCAAGCGGTGGGACGGCGGCGCGCCCGACGGGAGCAAAGACCGTGAATGACGCAAATCTCTTGGACCGGCGGGCCGTGGTGGCCACGCTCCTTGCCGACCGTGGCGATCTCTTGGTGGTCGGGGGGCTTGGTGCGTCGGCCTGGGATGTTGCTGCCGTCGGCGACCATCCTCTGAATTTCTGTCTTTGGGGTGCCATGGGCCAGGCCACGATGATCGGGCTCGGCCTGGCGCTGGCGCGTCCGGATCAGCCCGTGTTGGTGGTGACCGGCGATGGCGAAATGTTGATGGGGATGGGAAGCCTGGCCACGGTCGCAATCCACGCCCCGGCCAACTTGGCGATCGCCGTGCTGGACAACTCACGCTATGGCGAGACCGGCAATCAGGAGACCCACACGGCATTTGGCACCGATCTTGCGGCCGTGGCACGAGCAAGCGGAATACCAGTCTGCGAGGCGATCACCACGCTGGAGGCGACAGGCGAGTTCGCGCGTCAGGTCCAAGCCGGGCAGGGGTGCCGCTTCGCGCGCATTGCCATCGCCGACGACCAGCCGCCTAAGGTTCTGCCCCCGAAGGACGCGGTCTTGGTGAAGACCCGCTTCCGAGCGGCACTGGCGCTGCCGGTCGGGTGACGTAGAGGCCGTCCCGATTATCCTCTGGGACTTTCAGAGGGTGTGGCAGGCCTGGCAGATTGTGATGGCTTGCGAGATCATTGGTCGGCATCCAGAGCCACGCGCGATAACGGGTCACCTATGCCTTCCGGTTGCTCTGCTGAGGAAAATGTCGCACAAAGCCCCGCCCGCTGACAGCGGCCTTTCCAGTCTGTGACTTTGAGCGAGATGGCGATGTTCAAATCGGTGACCCCGCAGCCCTTCTTTCCGACAATCGCTTGGGTCCACGATCTGGAAGATAGTGTCGCGACGAGGTTGAACGCCCAGTTGGCCGGAGATCTCGACCGCATGACCGCGCCCCGGCCTCCGTTGACCCCGGGACTGACCTGGCAAACAGAACAGAACATGCACGAACTCGAGGTCTTCGCCGAGCTGACGGCGCTGATCAAGACGGCCGCGATCGGTGTCATGGACAAGATGGAGATCGAATGCGACGGTCCGTTGATCACCGGATGCTGGGCCAACATCAACCCGCCCGGCGCCCCACACAATCCCCATACCCACCCTAATAATCTGCTGAGTGGGGTTTACTATGTTCAGGCGCCAGAAGGGGCCGACAATATCTGCTTTCACGAACCACGGCCGCAGGTCGACATCATTTCACCAAAGTATCGGAAACTGAACCAATACAACGCGATGGTTCAAACCCTCCCCATCAAGCCAGGACGCCTGGTCATCTTTCCAGCATGGATGGTCCATTCGGTGGTCGCGAACAGGAGCAAGGCATTGCGGATTTCGATTGCCTTCAATGTGATGCCCGAAAACTATGTCGAGACCTTCAGTCGCCCGAAGTGGGAGGGAATACCCCTCGATCCCACCCGCGGCGGCTGAGCTGGCTCTAAATCCAGGATATTCGCCGTCGCGGCTTGATCTTGGTCAGGAACTGCCTCAATTGAGAGGTTACGCCGCTGGTCAGCTCGACTTTGCGCGCCAGCGTAAGGTCGGCCTCGAGGAAGAGCACCAGCGGCAGGGCCGTGGCGATTCGAAAGGCCTCGGTCTCCCGATCCGAAAGTCCCTCGATAATCCGCGCGAGGCCTCTGAGACTTGCTGTGTGAGCGACGACCAGCGGTGTCTTACCGGCAAGAAGCGAGGGCACGGCCTCGGACTCCCACCAGGGTTGGACCCTCACCGCCGCCTCTTCAAGGCTCTCGCCGCCCGGCAATAGGCTGGGGTCGACATCCCCGTAGAGCGGGTCGTTCGACGGATGATCTGGCGATTCCGAGGCGATTTCAGGCGGCCCTGCCCGATAGTCGCGCCGCCAGGAGGCGACCTGATCGTTGCCGAATTCGACTGCGGCTTTGATGCGGTTCATACCCTGCAAACGCCCGTAGTGACGCTCGTTGAGGCGCCAGGACTCGGTGGTTGGCAGCTCAGGCCTTCTCAGGGCCGTTTTAACAATCGCCAGCGTCTCACGTGCCCTCGATAGGCGCGAACAGTAACTCTGGTCGAATAACAGGCCGGCCTCGGCCAGGGCCTGTCCGGCCCGTCGCGCCTCTCTACGACCGGCCGCACTCAGCGGGGCGTCAGCCCAGCCGGCAAAGCGGTTCTGCCGCACCCATTCGGTCTGGCCGTGACGCAGCAGCACCAGGCAATGGCTCATTTTCGCTTCCCATGAACGCCGACCCTTTGCCGCTTGCAAAGGAGGCCGACAGAATCGGACAAACCCCTGGGCGCGGGCTATCAAAACCGCTATGACCAGCGACCGTTTCGCATAAAAATCGAATGAAACCAAGCGTGCCTGCTTGGCTCTTGTGCGCGTGGACCGATCCAGATGGGCGATTTGAAGAGCAACAGTGTTGGCAATCAGGGCCGCAGCGGAACCGGCGAGGTGACGCCTTTGACCTGGCTGCTGCTCGACGAACGTCCGGGGCATCGCACGCAGGTGATCGGTGTGTCCGAGGCTCTGGGTTGGCCCTGCGAAATCAAGGAAATCCGGTTCAATCCTTTGCACCGCATGGTCAATCGGTTGCTTGGCGCAAGTGTCTTGTCGCTTAACACCAGTGCTTCGGACCGGCTTGAGCCTCCCTGGCCAGACCTGATCATCGCCATGGGCAGGCGGTCGCAGCCCATTGCCCGTTGGGTCAAGCGGCAAAGCGGCGACCGGGCACGGCTGGTTCAACTGGGCCGAAAGGCGGCGAACCTCAAGGGCGCTTTCGATCTCGCGGTCACCTGCCGTCATTTCCGACTGCCTGCCGATCCGGCCCGCCTCGAGGTGATCTTGCCGCCCACGAAAGTGACGGAGCGAGAGCTGCAAAGCGCGCGGGAGAGATGGCCTGAGATCCTCTCCGGCTTGGCTCATCCCCGGGTGTTGCTGTTGGCCGGTGGCGACACGGCACTGCATCGCCTGTCCCCCGCCGCTGCCCAGGAAATGGCGTCCGCCGTGCAGGACTTTGCCCTGGCGCAAGGGGGCTCGCTCGTCATCGCCGACAGCCGCCGGACCAGTCGCTTGGCCCGCGAGGCCTTGCGGCATGGTGCGGATCAAGCCCGAATTTTTCCCTGGGTGCCGGATCAGGCCGACAATCCCTACCTCGGATTGATGGCTCAGGCCGACCTCATTGTCGTGACGGGGGAAAGCGAATCCATGCTCGCCGAAGCCGTCGCGACGCGACGGCCGCTCTACATCTATCCGCTGGAGGAATTGCCCAAGGGGCCGAAGGGACGCTTTCAAGAGATGGTCTTGCGTCACGCCATGGGCCGAGGCTTTGCCGCCCTCGCGTCCTTTTGCCGCTGGCTGCTCGACCAGGGCCTGGTCGTACCGCGCCGCGACCTGCGGCTGCTGCACCGGGCGTTGGTGGAGAAGGGTCTGGCCTGCCAGTTCGGAATTGGTCAGGCGTCCCCCGGCGGAGGCCTGACCGAAGAAAGGGACGCGATCAGACAACGGATTGTCGCGCTTTTGCCCGAGGTGGAGGCCTGATCGGGAGATGGCACTTTTCGGTCCCTATTCCCTCTGGCACCAGTTGTGGTCACTGCCCGTTCGTGCCAGCCGGACGATCTGGTTCGCCTGCGGCCCGGTCGAGCGGACAGCTGCCATCCTGCCCTTGATCGCGGCTCTGCGGGAACGCTTCGCGCGGGTCGAACCGGCCTTTTCACCCGCCAGTACCCACGAACTATCCGACCTGACTGCAATGCTTCCGGATGGGCGCGTGGTCTACCCCCCACTTTCCTGGCCTGCCGTTTTGAGGCGACATCTCATCGATCTGGACGTCCGTCTTCTCGTCGTGTTGGCGGCGGCGGAGGGGCTAGGATTGGCGCTGGCAAATGCCGCAGCGCGTCGGGCCATCCCAATTGTGCTGCTTCGCGCTCATGGCGATCCGCCCTGGTCCGGTCCGGCCCCATCGCTTGAAATTTACTTCGGCAATCAGTCGGCGACGAGCGCCTCCAATGCCGAACGCGTCCTGTCGGTTCCCGAGAGCCTCGATGGGGCCGCAGTCGACGAAATTGTCTCAGCCATTCGACCGCTTCTGGCGCTTGACTTGAAGCTGCGGCGAGGTGAGACCAGATTCTACCGGCGGGCTGTCCGGGACTACCTCGGAAGAAGCCTCGAGGAGGGGTTTCTCAAACGCTTGCTGGGCCGCCGATTGAGACGAATCGAGACCCTGGAAGACCTGCGGCGCGAACTCAAACGGCCGCGGACGATCCTTTGCTTGGGCAATGGACCGACCAGCGAGGACCCTGGGCTCGCCGAGCAGACCCATGATTGCCTTTTCCGCGTCAATCATATGTGGCTTGACCGGGAAAAGTTTACGGACCCCGATGTTGTGTTCTGCGGGTCCGCGGCCACGGTTTCGCGGGTTCGAAAGACGGTGTTCGCTTTCCAATCTGGGGACTCGGAGCGACGGTTGCTGACCAACCTACTGTTTCTCTGCCTTTCCGGACCGCAACGTTACATCTCCCTGGAGCGATTTTCGCTGTTCTTCTCCGAAGAACGCTGGCGCGGCCTTCGCCCGACCAATGGGGCTGCCATGCTGGCGACCGCGAGCGCCTTGCAGCCAGACCGGCTCGTCATTGCCGGTATCGATCTTTTTTCTCATCCCGCCGGGTCCTATCCTGGTGACAGCGTGACGCCCAACGCCTATACACCGGGCCACGAGCCCGATAGCGAACTGGCGCTCCTGCTGGAGGCTCTGGACCGCTTCAAGGGCGATTTGGTGATCCTCAGCCCGGCTCTCCTGGCGGCTTGGCAACGCCACCGGCAAATGAAGCCCTAGCGGATCGGGCGGGGTTTTGATGGACATCATTGCGGCGACCGTGACGCAACACTACCTTGACTACGAAAAAGCCAGTTCGAACACGATGAGTTCCAATCCAATGAGCCCTGCGGAAAAGCACTACGGCACGCACCCCAGCTTCAAGACCACCCTGCGGCACAGGCGGCTGGGTTACCTCCTGCATTTCAACCGTCGCAGACCGCCGGGTCTTCGCCCGGGACCCGATGTGGTTTACATCGACCCGAAGCCTGGCGCGCAGCCCAACGACGCCGCGCCTGTGCGCATCTTTGTCGGAACCGAGCCAGCCCAGCACAGGGCATTTCGCATCTTTGTTTGGTCGGTCCTCCAGGTTCGCGATCCCAGTCGGCACTATGAAATCCACGTCATGAAGGATCTGGCCGGTTTCGACCGGACGGGCTGGAAAACGGGCTTTACCTACTACCGCTACGCGATTCCGCAGCTGGCAGGCGGTCATGGCCGGGCAATTTACAACGATGTCGATCAGATCTACCTGAAGGATCCGGCGATACTTTTCGACATGGATATGCAGGGCAGGGGTGTCTGCGGAATCAACGAGCGCGAGACCTCTGTTCTGTTGATCGACTGTGAGAAGATGAACGCGACATGGCGCCGCGAAGAGGCGGAGAGTAGCGATTTTAGGCACAAGCATTTTCGCCGCTGCATGCTGGAAAGCGGACAATGGGGCGCGATGCCCGGGATCTGGAATGCGCGCGACTGGGAGTATGAGCCTGGAGAATCCGGCCTGCTGCACTATACGACCTTGCAGACCCAACCTTGGCGTCCCTTCCCCAGTGAGCTGCGCTACCACGAGAGCCCGGAAGGAAAAATCTGGTTCGCCTTGGAAAAAGCGGCGGACGCGGCCGGTTTCACCGTCTTCACGGAAGACCGCCCCAGCGCGCGTTACGGCGAGCTGCTGGCGGTCTATCGTCAAATGCATGAGAGCGGGACGGAGAACCGGGGGCACGGTCCCGAGAAGACTTTCTACGGTAAATCCTTGGCCGATCACATCGCTCCGATTGGCCGTCTGGTTCGCGGAACCGCTGCGCGGACGATCCTGGATTTCGGATCAGGCAAGGCGAAGCTCTATGATCCGTTCCCCGGCGAGCCTGCCGAGTCCCGCTTCAAGCAGATGAAAAGCTGGGGCGATGTTCGGGTGACTTGTTACGATCCGGGATACGAGCCCTTCGCAGGGCCCTACGCGCCATCGCACGACGGCGTCATTTCGACCGACGTTCTTGAGCATATTCCCGACGACGACATCCCCTGGGTGCTGGACAAGCTCTTTCGGCAGGCGGCGTCCTTCGTTTACGTCGTGGCGGCGACCTATCCGGCTCGCAAACTCTTGCCGAATGGCGAGAACGCCCACTGCACCCTTCAAGGGGCGGGCTGGTGGCGCGAGCAGATGGAGGGGGCGGCTCGCCGCAATCCGGGAATTCGCTGGCAGCTCTGTGTTCAGCGGTCGCGTCATCTTCGCGCGACCGACCGGATGTTCGCCGGCTGAATGACCGCTCGGCGCAGCCAAGATCGAGCGTCATCGGGACTTATGCCCTAAATCCGTGTAGCCCAAGAGTGCAGAACCACGACCCATGCTCTCCTTCGACAAAATCTCCTTCGACTATGAGCCCTATCCCATCGGGATCGCCCATCCGGTCCTGGCGCCCCAGGACTACCGGGATATGGTCGCGACCTTTCCGGACTTGAACGTCTTTCAGGCAAAGGACGACAAGGGCGTGAAGCACTCGCTGTCGCGTCACAACAATCGGCGGGCTTACTTCGACCATCTTGGCAAGCATGAGGTTTGGCAACGGTTCTACGACTATGTCCGCAGCGACACCTTTATCGCGGGCACTCTCGCGATGCTGGAAGCGCAAAACATCGGTCTTGGGCTCGTCCGCCCTGGTTTCGCTGCCCGCCTCGAAGAGCGCTTCAAGGCTTGGAAGAAGGGGAGCCCGCAGCCGCACTTTCCGCAACTTCGCTCGCGCTTTGAGTTCTCCGCCATGCCGGTCAACGGTGGGAGTATCCGCCCCCACACCGATCATCCCTCCAAAGCGGTCACACTGGTGATCTCGATTCTGGAGGATCGCGAGTGGGACGAGACCTGGGGCGGTGGCACAGCGGTCGTTAAGCCGAGGGACCTGACCCGCAGCTTCAACCATATGAACAGCTATCTCGACTTCGACCAGGTCGATGCGGTCAAGACATTCCCCTTTCGGCCGAACCAATGCTTGGTCTTCGTGAAGACGTTCAATTCATGGCATGCGGTCTGGCCGATGGCGGGCATGGGGTCCCAGGCCCTTCGTCGCACGCTGACTATCAATATAGAATCCGGTTGACCGACGGGTCCGCTCGCGCGGCCAGGCGCCCTGGTCAGATCAACTCGACGTCCTTTTCACCCTGCGATGCCGTCAGCCGGGCGAGCGCGAAATTTTCGAGCTCGAGAACCGATCTGCCCAGCTCTACATGGTGATCTGGCAGATGGGTGTAGTGAACGATGCCGACAATATGGTGGCAGATTCTCGTGTCCGGTGCATATATCGGCACGGCGGCGCGGATGAAAGACAACTCATCTCCATTGTCCAGTTTCCACGAACCCTTGGCATGCGATGGTTCGCCGGACATGACGACGGCTTTGTAATCTTCTCGCTGCTTCTCTCCGAAAGCGCCAAGCTGTTCCCTGCTCGCCTCGTAGCCCGAGAGATCTTGACCGAGGCCCCGGACCAGCGCGGCGCCATAGTGGCGGTAGGTGAAGGTCAGGCCTTTGGGCTGGAACGCCGCGCAAAAGGCCCAGTCTTCCAAATGCGCGGCATCAATCGCCGCGAGGTACCGGGGGCAGGTAAATCCGGTCGGGCTGGATCGTGGCATCTTGGACCAGGTTCGCAAGAAATCTCTGACGGTATCTGTTGTCACCGAATTCGGCGCTCCCCGGTAATCTGACAGTAACGCTAGCCGCCACGAGTTCGAGGCACGCTCATCGGCCAAGTCTAAACTCTCGGATTAGAACGTATCACCATAGATACGTTAGCTGATGGTTGCGTTTTGTCTAGTTCACTCTACGCCGAGGACTAGATGCAACCCTAGAGAAATCGCAGCGGCTCAGGCGGTTTGCTGAAGGGACTGCACATCCTCGACCAAATCCGCCCGGCCGTTCTCGATCCTGTAGACCCTGTGGGCAATCGCGGTCCAACTGGGGCGGTGGGTAATCGCGAGAACACCCATGCTGTCGCCCAGGGCAGCGATCGATTGGCATATTTCCGCTTCCGTCTCTGGATCCAGCGCGCTCGTCACCTCATCGAGAATGAGGAGTTTGGGGCGCCCGGCCAACGCGCGGGCCAGGGCGATCCGTTGACGCTGACCGCCTGACAGCTTGGACCCATGCTCTCCGACGACGGTCTGAAGCCCGTCCGGAAGGGATGTGGTGAAGTCCCAGGCTCGGGCCGCCTTCAGCGCCTCGATGGCGTCGGTCTCCGTGAGGCGAGGGTCGCCCAGGGTAATGTTGGCCAGGATGGTGTCGTGGAACAGGACCAGGTCCTGCGGCACATAGCCGATCAGCGACCGCCAGGAAATCAGGTCAAGGTCGGCCAGTGCGACTCCATCGATCTCGATAGTGCCGCGCTGGGCCTTGTGGAGGCCGAGCAGCAGATCGGAGATCGTCGTCTTGCCACTACCCGAGGGACCGATCATGACGGTGATCCCGCGGGCCGGCACCTCGATGGTGACACCTCGAAGTATCTGGTGATCGCCGTAGGAAAAGTCGACTTCGCGTGCCACGCAGCCGATCTGAAAGCTTGCTCTTTTCCGGCCCGGATTGTCCTCGCGGGCGTCGCGCGCCTCGGCGAGAAGCTCTTTGAAGGCCGCAAATGCGCTTTCCTCGTGGAGCGCCTTTTGCGCTTCTTGCTGTGCCTTGCCCATGGTTGTGACGATCTGAAACAGCAAAAAACCCAGCACCAGAAGCTCGGACGGGTCGGTCCCCCAGAAGGTGACCGTCATGTAGAATCCGATGCCGCCGATGATGGTCAGGAAGACCTGCTGCAGTTGCTTCAGCGCGTGCCGACCGAAGGCCTGCTTGCGCAGGGCCTTGCGCAACTGGTCGATCTTCTTATCGAAAAACCCGACAAACCGGTCCTGTTTGGCCATTGCCTTCATCGGCTTGATGTTGGTCAGCGCATCGACCAGTTGGGCGGTCAACTCGTTGGACCGAAGGGTCTGCTTGAAACCGGCTTTCCTGACCATCTTGACGAAAACATGCAGGCAGGCGCCGATCGTCAGGCCCAAAATCAGCGCCGCGATGGCAATTCGCCATGAGACCAGAAGGGCTACGGCTGAATAGATCAGAATCTGAATGGCATAGCTCATGACGTAGGCGGTGATCTGGTAGGCATTGCTTGCCCGAGTCACCTCCTGGCTGATGGCATTGGCAATGCGTCCTGATTTCTTATCGGCGAAGAAAGACCAGCGCGCCCCCATCAGGTGCTCGATCAGGCGGTGGCGCAGGATCGTGCACACATCGGCCACGGTGTAACTGACGTAACGCATCGCGAGTAGGTGCATCAGCGAGGTGAGAACGGTGGCGCTGCCCACCAAGATCAGCAAGACCGGGAGGGTCGGTGGCAGACTCACGAACGCCAAGGCCTGGAGCGTGACTGCTGTGGCCAGGTTGGGGTCCGGCGAGGGGGATTCGGATGCAAGCGACAGCAACGGCAGCAGGCCGGTTAGCCCGATGCCCTGAAACAACCCGGCGAGCAGGAGGCAGATGAGAACCGCACCCGGCTTGGTGCCTTCCATGGTCACAAAACTGTGGAGGAGCTTGATCATCGGGTGGCACAGGTGCTCACAAAACGGGTTGCCGCAAAGCGACGCGAAAGGACGGCGTTTTGGTTGATCATCACGGCTGTCTTACTCTCTTTGCCACGGACGGCCAAGAGGTTGGTCGCGCCGCCTAGGTCTGTGGTTCCGTCAAGTGGGCAAAGGCATCGCGCAGACCGGACAGTCGCCTTTCCAGCCGGAAATCGAGGCTGTTTTCGATGGCGGTCAGGTGAGCAACCACGCGGCGGCCGGCTTTTCTGCCTTCGCCTTGGCTCAGCAGCTCGACCAAGGCGGCATGATCGTTTTCGTCGCAGCCGCTTTCGCTTGGCTCTTGGGCCATGGCGATGATCAATGAGGTGCGGGCTACCAGTTCGGTCAGAAACTCGGCCAGCGTCCGGTTGCCCGCGATCGTCGCGATTTTCAGATGAAACTCGCCGGAGAGCTTAATCGCCCTGCGTTGATCGCCCCTGTGGCGGGCCTGACGTTCCTCCGCGACCAGGCGGCGCAAGTCTACGATACTGCTCGGAGAGGCCACCGCGGCTGCAAGAGCCATGATCTTGGCTTCGATCAGACATCGGGCAGCGAAGACTTCCCGCGCGTCATCGCGGGTCGGCTGTGCGACGAAGGCCCCCCGGTTAGGGTGCAGCGTCACGATTTTCTCGTGGGCCAGGCGCTGTAGTGCCTTGGCGACTCGTGTCCGACTGACGCCGAAAATATCGGCCAGGCCATCTTCCGTCAGCTTCGCTCCCGGTGCCAGCCGGTGCTCGACGATGGAGCCGTAAATCTCCCGATAGATAGTCTCGTCGCTTGGCGCGCCTGACCCGGCGGTCGTCCCGCCCTGTCGCACGGCGCCGCTTCGGCGCCGATCGCTCGCAGCCTTGGTTGCAGCCATCGGATGCCAATTCCTCTCCTGGATCAGACCATAGCATCGGATCACAGAGACTGATTGTATGCAATCTTTTGGTTGATTTGCATACAGAAAGCATGGCTTAATTCGTCCATAAGCAAAGTCTCGGCCCCCAATAAGGGATCCAACCCCAAGGCGGCAGCAGGAGACACGTAACAGGAGGGTGGGTTCGCGCGATGGCCAGCGTTGGCGAAGTTCGGCTGGAGGCCGTCACCAAGCGCTACGGCGATGTGATCGCTGTCGATGCGATCGATCTGGAAATCCCCGCCGGTCAGTACTGTTGCCTGCTTGGTCCCAGCGGGTGCGGCAAGACCTCTACGCTTCGCATGATCGCGGGCCACGAGCGAATCTCCGGCGGCGAGATCACGATCGGCGGCGCGAGGATGAACGACCTGCGGCCCGCGCTTCGGCCCACTGCCATGATGTTCCAGAGCTACGCACTTTTCCCGCATCTCAACTGTCAGGACAACGTGGCCTTCAGCCTGAAGGTGCGCGGCGAGCCCAGGGACGCGCGCCGGGAACGGGCGCGTGAGCTCTTGGCCCTGGTCCATATGGAGGACTATGCCGAACGCCTGCCGACCCAGCTTTCCGGCGGTCAGCAGCAGCGTGTCGCCCTGGCCCGCGCGCTGGTCACGAATCCCAGCGTCCTGCTGCTCGACGAACCCCTTTCGGCACTCGACCCCTTTTTGAGGGTCAGGATGCGCGACGAGTTGAAGCGTCTCCAGGTCGAACTCGGGATCACCTTCGTCCATGTCACCCATTCGCAAGAAGAGGCCTTGGCCCTCGCCGATCTGGTGGTGGTAATGAGCGATGGACGGATCGAGCAGGCTGACGATGCACGCACTGTTTACAACAAGCCGGCAAGCCTCTTTGTTGCCCGGTTTATGGGGGGCCATAATGTGATCCGGGCCAGAATCGTAGGGTCCGACCCCGGTCTCGAAAGGTCCTTGGTCCGTCTCGAAGGTGCCAGCGGTGGCAGTTACACCTCGGCGGGGATCGAGGGCGAAACGGGTCAGGCGGTCTCCTTCGCGGTGCGCTCGGACAAGATCAAGCTGATCGACGGCGCGGCGGCGGTCGAGGCCAGTCAGTCGCGCTGTCCCAGCAAGGTGCGGTCGGTCGAGTACCAGGGCGCCTGGGTTCAAGTCGGTTTGGAGACGCCTGATGCCGACGAGTTCACCGTGACCCTGGACGAGGGACAATACGATAGGGCGCCCGTAAGGGTGGGCGATCAGGTGACCGCGAGTTGGACCCCTGATGACGTGCATATTCTCGAGAAAGCCTAACGGCAGCAGCGCGCATAAATCGTGATGAAAAAGGGAGCGAAATGTCATGAAAAATCGTCGTGAGAAGACCGGATCGGTGGCCGCCAAGAAAATCAGCCGGCGCAGCCTACTGAAGGGAACGGCAGGGGTTGCCGGCGCGGCGGTCGCCACCGGCGCCATCAAGGGCTTTCCCTTCGTACATGCGGCCGACCCAGTTACCTTGCGCTATGCCGGCACGGCCGTGAATCAGAGCTCCGAGATCGCCGCCAAGGTGAAAGAGGACCTGGGCATCAACATTCAATACATTCCCCTCACCTCGGACGACGTGGTCAAGACCGCGGTGACCCAACCGAACCGGTTCGACGTTCTGGATTCCGAGTACTGGATGCTCAAGAAGATTGTCCCGTCCGGCAATTTGCAGGGCATGGACATCAAGCGGATCGACAATTTCGACAAGATCACCTCGGTCTTCACCAAAGGCGAGGTCGCGGACAAGAAGATCGGCGATCAGGGCACTGCCCCGATCAAGGTGACCTATATGGAGGGCCAGGTATCGAAGGGATTTGCCAGCAGCCCGACGGATTTCATTTCCCTGGTGCCCACGGTGTTCAACGCCGACACCCTGGGCATCCGCCCCGACCTGATCGGCCGGCCGATCAACAACTGGAGCGAACTGCTGAATCCCGAGTTCAAGGGCAAGGCCTCGATCCTCAATATCCCCTCGATCGGCATCATGGATGCCGCAATGGTCGTGGAATCCATGGGCGAGCATAGGTATGCCGACAAGGGCAACATGACCAAGGAAGAGATCGACCTGACCATGGCCGTCCTGACGGAAGCCAAAAAACAAGGTCAGTTCCGCGCCTTCTGGAAGGAGTTCAACGAATCCGTGAACCTCATGGCTTCCGGCGAGGTGGTGATCCAGTCGATGTGGTCGCCCGCGGTTACCAAGGTTCGCTCCCAGGGCGTCGCCTGCGTTTATCAACCTTTACAAGAGGGTTACCGGGCTTGGGCGGCAGGAATGGGTATACCCAAGACCCTCAAGGGTAGGAAGCTCGATGCGGCCTATGATTTCATTAACTGGTTCCTGTCTGGCTGGGCCGGCGGATTCTTAAATCGACAAGGCTACTATTCAGCGGTGCCAGATACTGCTAAAGACACTATGGAGTCCTACGAGTGGGACTTCTGGATGGAAGGTAAGCCCGCCGCCAAAGATATCCATGCGCCCGACGGGTCGCTTATGGAGAAGGCAGGCTCGGTTCGCGATGGCGGGTCTTTCGAGGCGCGAATGGGAGCTGTAGCCTGCTGGAATGCCGTGATGGACGAGAACCGCTATATGGTTCGGAAGTGGAACGAGTTCATCGCGGCTTGATGCAAGCACACCCTTGCCGGGGCGGTTTCGACCGTCCCGGCCCTTTTTTTCCGCGGCTCTCCAAAGCGTAGTCGATTATGGATCGCAAGGGCTCGATCGTCCCCTATTGGCAGGCGGCGCCGTTGGCGCTGGTCTTCGTCCTCTTCTTTGTCATCCCGCTGGTTTTGACCTTCATTGTCAGCTTTTGGGACTACAACGAGTACGAGATTATTCCGGACTTCACCCTGCGCAATTACCGCGAGATTTTCGAAGGCTGCGTTTCGAGCCTTCCCGATCTCTGCCTGACCTTCAAAACCTACCTCAGCACACTAAAGTTCGGAGTCCTGGTCTGGTTTTTCACGCTCGTGATCGGCTTTACCATCGCCTATTTCCTGGCCTTCCATGTCCAGACCCTGACCATGCAGGTCGTACTCTTCCTGATCTGCACCATTCCCTTCTGGACCTCGAACGTCATTCGCATGATCTCCTGGATTCCCCTGCTCGGGCGTAACGGGCTCGTCAATGACGCCCTCCTGCTGACCGGCGTCGTCGACGAGCGCCAGGACTGGCTGCTGTTCTCCAGCTTTTCCGTCGTGCTGGCCTTCGTTCACCTCTACACCCTCTTCATGATCGTACCGATCTTCAATTCCATGATGCGGATTGACCGGTCGTTGATCGAGGCAGCGACCGATGCCGGTGCCAGCGCCCGCCAGATTCTGACCGATGTCGTGATCCCGCTATGCAAACCGGGCATCGCGATCGGCTCGATCTTCGTGATCACCATCGTGATGGGCGATTTCATCACCATCGGCGTCATGGGCGGCCAGCAAATTGCCTCGATCGGCAAGATCATCCAGGTCGAGATGTCCTACCTGCAGTTTCCCGCCGCGGCCGCCAACGCGGTGATCCTATTGGCGGTTGTCTTGATGATCATCGTCGGACTGACGCGGGTCATCGATATCCGCAAGGAGCTCTAGGCCATGCAGGGCGAAGGGCGCTCACTCGGTTTCTATCTTCTTGGCGGCTTCTTCGCGCTCTTTGTCTTGTTCCTCTATGGCCCGATGTTCACCATTATCCTGCTGTCCTTTCAGGGTCCCGAGGGCGGGCTGACCTTTCCCATGACCGGCGTTTCGACCTTCTGGTTTGACAAGCTGATGGAGGGCGTCGGGGTGGTCGACATCTGGGCCGCCTTTCGCCGGTCGCTGCACCTGGGCGCCGCGGTCATGATCATCACCGTGGTCTTCTCTGTCGCTGCCGGATTGGCATTCCGCAGCCGTTTCCTCGGCGCCGGCGGCCTCTTCTTCCTGGTGGTGGCCAGCCTGATCATGCCCTCGATCGTGGTCAGCCTGGGCATCGGGTTGGAGTTCAGGCTGATCGACGACCAGATCACCGCCTATGGCGAAGCCAACGACGTCGAGTGGATCCTGAACGAGTTCACCACCTCCCTGGGCCTCTTCACCTCGGCGCTGGGAGCTCATTTGACCTGGACCTTGCCTTTTGGCCTGTTGATCATGTTTGCCGTCTTCAACCGCTTCAATCCCGCCTACGAAGAAGCTGCCCGCGATCTGGGCGCGTCGGGCTGGCAGACCCTGAGTCTGGTGGTCCTGCCGATCATCGCGCCCAGCCTGATCGGCGTCGCGCTGTTCGGTTTCACCTTGTCGTACGATGAATTGGCGCGCTCCAGCCAGGCGGCTGGCGATCTGAATACCCTACCGCTCGAACTCCAAGGGCTGACCACGACGGTGACGACACCGGAGATCTATGCCCTGGGCACCTTGACGACGGGGGTCTCCTTCCTGGTGATCGGCACCGCGCTCGTCGGTGTGCTTTGGCTCCAGAGACGCCGGGCGCGACGGGGCTCGGACGCCGGCAAGGGCATGGTCTGATGCGTATTCTGATCGTCAATCCGAACACCACGGCCTCGATGACCGAAAAGATCGCCATCGCCGCGCGCGCCGTGGCCAGGCCCGACAGCGAAATTTTGGCGGTCAATCCGAGCGATGGCCCGGTCTCCATCGAGGGCTATTACGACGAAGCCTTTTCCGTACCCGGATTGCTTCAGGAAATTGCCAAGGGCGAGGCAGCCGGGGTCGACGGCCATGTCATCGCCTGCTTCGACGACACCGGGTTGGAGGCGGCGCGCTGTCTCGCCGCGGCCCCGGTCGTGGGTATTTGCGAGGCGGCTTGCCACATGGCGAGCCTGCTCGCGACCAGTTTTTCGGTGGTCACCACGCTCGGGCGCGCGGTCCCGGCGCTGGAGCAGAACATTCGCAAATACGGGTTCGAGCGTCAGTGTCAACGGGTTCGGGCCGCCGATCTCCCGGTGCTGGCGCTGGAGGACCCGGCCTCTGACGCGCGCCGTTTGATCGAGAACGAAATTGCCGCCGCCCTCGCCGAGGACAATGCCGAGGCCATCGTGCTGGGCTGCGCCGGTATGGCCGATCTTGCCGCCACGCTGTCGCGCCAGTTCGAAGTACCTGTGCTGGAGGGGGTGGCAGCCGGCGTGGCGCTGATCGAAAGTCTGCATAGCCTCGGCCTGCGCACCAGCAAGCGGCGCGGTTACGCCACGCCGCTGCCCAAGACCTATCGCGGCGACCTGGCGAGGTTCGCGCCGGGGGGGCCGGCGAGATCCGATTAGAGGGGCACCATGGACGAGAGCTACCCACGCGACCTGATCGGCTACGGCCGCAATCCACCGGACCCGGCCTGGCCGGGCGGTGCGCGTCTCGCGCTTCAGTTCGTCATCAACTACGAGGAGGGCGGCGAGAACTGCATCCTGCACGGCGATGCCGCCTCGGAAGCCTTCCTGTCGGAGACCGTCGGCGCATCCCCTCTCCAGGGAGTGCGCAACATGAACATGGAATCGGTCTATGAGTACGGCTCGCGGGCCGGGTTCTGGCGGCTCTGGCGGCTCTTCACCGGCCGTGGTCTGCCGGTCACGGTCTATGGCGTGGCCATGGCCCTGGCGCGCAATCCCCAGGCCGTCGCCGCCATGGTCGAAGCGGACTGGGAAATCGCCAGCCACGGCTACCGCTGGATCGACTACCAGTATTTTTCCGAGACCGAAGAGCGCGCGCATCTGCAAAAGGCCCTGGCGATCCACCAGGAGGTGACCGGCAGCCGGCCCCTGGGTTGGTATACCGGCCGGATCAGTCCGCGGACCCGCGATCTGGTGATGGAGGAGGGCGGTTTTCTCTACGACGCCGATTCCTATGCCGACGATCTGCCCTACTGGGTCGCGGGGCCGCGCGGGCCGCACCTGGTCATTCCCTATACCCTCGATTCGAACGACATGCGTTTTGCCTCCAGCCAGGGCTTCAACTCGGGCGACCAGTTTTTCGCCTACCTGCGCGACTCCTTCGATGTGCTCTATGCCGAGGGCGAAAGCCAGCCCAAGATGCTGTCCATCGGTCTGCACTGCCGCCTGGTCGGGCGGCCCGGCCGGCTTGCCGGACTGGCCCGCTTTCTCGACCATGTGCAGGCCCACGACAAGGTCTGGGTCTGCCGGCGCCTCGACATTGCGCGGCACTGGCATGACAGGCACAAACCCGGCGATTCCAGCAAGGGAGTTACCCCATGAGCGAGCGTATCATCGAAGCCGAGCCCAGCGCCGAACTGAAGCGCCTGGCCGTGGGTCTCATCGACCTGGCACAGCCGCGCCTCGGCTCGCGCATGGTCTACACGACCGACGACTTTTTTGCCGCGATGGATCGGCTGATCGATCCGGCCCCGCCGGTCTTCGTTCCCGGCCGGTATGACGACAACGGCAAGTGGATGGACGGCTGGGAAAGCCGGCGCAAGCGCGCGGCGGACTACGACCATGCGGTGCTGCGTCTCGGGGTGCCGGGGCGGGTCAGGCTGCTCGACATCGACACCAGCCACTTCACCGGCAACTACGCGCCGGCGGCTTCCATCGACGCCTGCTTCAGCGAGGCCGAGCACCCCGGCGCGGAGGCCGACTGGTGGGAACTGCTGCCGGCGCGCAGCCTGGAGGGCAATGCGCACCATGTGGTGGAGCTGGACGACGATCGCGTGCTCACCCACCTGCGGCTCAATATCTACCCCGACGGTGGCGTCGCCCGTCTTCGGGTCTACGGCGAAGTCCACAGGGACTGGTCGGCGGCGGACGCCGATCAGGCGATCGATCTCGCGGCGCAGGAGAACGGCGGCCGCGCCCTGACCTGGAGCAACGCCCATTACGGCGACCCCAACGCGATCCTGGCGCCTGGGCGCGGTATCAACATGGGCGACGGCTGGGAGACGGCACGCCGCCGGCAGCCGGGCTACGAGTGGATCATCGTGGCGCTCGGCCACCCCGGGCGCATCGAGCGCCTGCTGGTCGACACGCTGCACAACAAGGGCAATTTCCCCGACAGTTGTTCGATCAACGCCGCCCTGGTCACCGGCGGTACGCTGCAATCGATGGTCTCGCAGTCGATCTTCTGGCAGGAGCTTTTGCCCGACAGCAAGCTCACCGCTGATAGCGAGCACGTCTTTGCCGGCGAACTCGCCGATCTCGGTCCGGTCAGCCATCTGCGGCTCAACATTCACCCGGACGGCGGGGTCAGCCGTCTTCGCGTCTTCGGTCGCCCGGTGCTGGACTGAGTGCGATGACCAAGCTGACGCCCCAGCCCCTGACCCGGGCCGCCTTTGCGCCCTTTGGCGATGTCATCGAAACGGCGGGGGCCGCGCATTTCACCATCAACGAGGGCAACACCGAGCGCTTTCACGACCTGGCCCGGGTCGACGTGGAATCCGGCGGCGGCCGCGCCCTGATCAATGTCTTTCGCGCCCAGCCACTCGCGCTGCCCATCGCCATCGCGATGATGGAGCGCCACCCGCTCGGCAGTCAGGCCTTCGTGCCGCTGGAGGCACGGTCCTTTCTGGTCGTGGTCGCCGCCCCCGAGACCCGGCCGGACCCGACTGACCTGCGCGCCTTCCTGGCCGTGGCGGGGCAGGGCGTGAACTACGCCAAGGCGGTCTGGCACCACCCGGTGCTGGCGCTGGAGGCCGAGACCGACTTCCTCGTGGTCGATCGCGGCGGACCGGGCGACAACGTGGATGTCGTCACCCTGGAAGGCGACCCGCTCTGGCTGGAGCCCTAAGGTTCCAATCACTCCGCCGCGGCTTGCTGCACCTTTTCCACCTTGGCGGCGCAGAACTTGAACTCCGGAATCTTGCCGAAGGGGTCGAGCTGCGGGTTGGTCAGGATGTTGGCGGCGGCCTCGGCGAAACAGAAGGGGATGAAGACGACCCCTTCCGGCACGTCGCGGTCCTGGCGAACCTTGAGGACGATGGTGCCGCGCCGGGTGGTGACGCTCACGTAGTCGCCGGGGGTCAGGCCCTTGGCGCGCAGGTCGGCGCGATGCATGGCGACGATGGCCTCGGGTTCGAGGCTGTCGAGCACCGAAGCGCGCCGGGTCATGGCGCCGGTGTGCCAGTGCTCCAGCATGCGCCCGGTGGTCAGCACCATGGGATAGTCGTCGTCCGGTAGTTCGTCGGGCGGAATCAGGCTGGCCGGGACGATCTTGCCGCGGCCCGAGGCGGTCGGGAAGGACTCGCCGAACAGGATCTCGTTGCCCGGCCGATCCTCGGCATCGCAGGGGTAGGTCACCACGTGCTCGCGTTCGAGCCGCTCCCAGGTGATGTTGTTCAGCGACGGCATGACCTGCTTCATCTCGTTGAAGACATCGCTGACGTGGCTGTAGTCCCAATCGACACCGATCGCGCGCGCCAGATCGCATACCAGTTCCCAGTCCTGGCGCGCCTCGCCCGGTGGCGGCACCACCTGACGGGCCAACTGGACCTGGCGATTGGTGTTGGTGAAGGTGCCGGTCTTTTCGGCATGAGCCGAGGCCGGCAGGATGACGTCGGCATGCCAGGCCGTCTCGGTCATGAAGATGTCCTGCACCACCAGACATTCCAGCTTGGCCAGAGCCTGGCGGGCATGGGTCTGGTCGGGGTCCGACATGGCCGGATTCTCGCCCATGATGTACATCGCCTTGATTTCGTCATCCAGGATCGCGTGAACGATCTCGACCACGGTCAGGCCGCGCCTGGGGTCGAGCTCGACGCCCCAGAAGGCCTCCATTTCGTCGTGGATCTTGGCGCCCTCGACAGAGCGGTAATCCGGAAAGAACATCGGGATCAGGCCGGCGTCGGAGGCACCCTGCACGTTGTTCTGGCCGCGCAGCGGGTGCAGCCCGGTGCCGGGCCGGCCGACCTGGCCGGTGATCAGACAGAGGGTGATCAGGCAGCGCGCGTTGTCGGTGCCGTGCACGTGCTGCGAAATGCCCATGCCCCAGAAGACGATCGAGGCCTCGGAGGTGGCGAAGGCGCGCGCGACCTCGCGGATTGTCTGGGCCTCGATACCGCAGACCGGGGCCATGGCTTCGGGTGAGAAGGCCTGGATCTTGCCCTTCAGGTCTTCGAATCCCTCGGTGTTGCCTTGGACATACTGTTCGTCTGTCAGACCTTCTTCCACGATCGTGTGGATCATGGCGTTGAGCAGCGCCACGTCTTGGCCCGGTTTGAACTGCAGCGACCAGGTGGCATGACGCGAAAGGTCCTGGCGCCGGGGATCGGCCACGATCAGTTTGGCGCCGCGCTTGGCGGCCTGCTTCAAATAGGTCGCTGCCACCGGATGGTTCTGTCCTGGCCGGGCACCGATCACCAAGATGCAGTCGCTGTCCTTGGCCGCCGTGAAGGGGGCCGTCACCGCGCCGGAGCCGATGCACTCCATCAAGGCCGCGACCGACGAGGCGTGGCACAGCCGGGTGCAGTGGTCGACGTTGTTGGTGCCGAATCCGGTGCGAACCAGCTTCTGGAACAGATAGGCTTCCTCGTTGGAGCCCTTGGCGGAGCCGAACCCGGCCATCGCCGAGGAGCCGTCACGATCGAGCACCGTCTTCAGTCCGGTGCCGGCCTTGGCCAGGGCCTCTTCCCAGGGGGCCTCCCGGAAGACCTGATTCCAATCGGCATCGGCCAGTTGCATGTCCCAGGCCTTGGGCGCGTCGTCGCGGCGGATCAGCGGCTTGGTCAGGCGGCCAGGATGGTTGATGTAGTCGAAGCCGAAGCGGCCCTTCACGCAAAGCCGTTGATCGTTGGCCGGGCCGCTGCGTCCGTCGACATAGAGGATCTTGTCGTCCTTGACGTGGACCGTGGTCTGGCAGCCGACGCCGCAGTAGGGGCAGAGTGTCTCGACCGAGCGGTCCTCGTAGTGCTCGCGTGTGCCCTTCTGGTCGAGCAGGTTGGCCTCCATCAGGGCACCGGTCGGGCAGGCCTGGACGCACTCGCCGCAGGCCACGCAAGTGCTTTCGCCCATGGGATCGTCGAAATCGAAGATCACCTTGGCGCCCTTGCCGCGGTAAGCCATGCCGATCACGTCGTTGACCTGGACTTCGCGGCAGGCCCGCACGCACAGACCGCAGTTGATGCAGGCGTCGAGATTGACCCGCATGGCGCTGTGGCTCGAATCGGAACTGGGTCCCTCTTTGGCGGGAAAGCGGCTTTCGGTCACGCCGAGATCGCTGGCCCAGTGCCAGAACTTGGACTCCGGATCGTGCGAGGTGGCGCGCGCGGGCTGGTCGGCGACCAGCAGCTCGAAAACCATATCGCGGGCTTTCTTGGCCCGCTCGCTGGCCGAGACGACCTTCATGCCCTCGGTCGGCTGGCGAATGCAGGAGGCTGCCAGAACCCGCTCGCCCTCGATTTCGACCATGCAGGCCCGGCAATTGCCGTCGGGCCGGTAGCCGGGCTCCGGCGCGTAGCAGAGGTGCGGAATCAGCGTGCCCTGACGCTCGGCTGCCTGCCAGATGGTCTCGCCGGAAAAAGCTTCGACCTCTTGGCCGTCGAGGACGAATTTGATGGTCGTGACATTGGTTCCGTCAGGCATCTTGCAGATCCTCCGGGAAATGCTTCAACACAGAGAGCAGGGGATTGGGCGCGGCCTGGCCGAGGCCGCAGATCGAAGCATCCATCATCGTGGTGGCCAGCTCCTTCAGCAATGCGCCGTCCCAGCCGCCGTTGGTCATCATCTTGACCGCCTTTTCCGTGCCGTTGCGGCAAGGCGTGCACTGGCCACAGCTCTCGTCTTCGAAAAAGCGCATCAGGTTGACCGCCACATCCTTCATCGAGTCGCGCTGCGACAGGATGACGACCGCGGCCGAGCCGATGAAACAGTCGTGCGGCTGCAGGGTGTCGAAATCGAGCGGGATGTCGTCCATCGCGGCCGGCAGGATGCCGCCCGAGGCGCCGCCCGGCAGATAGCCCTTGAAGGTCTCGCCTTCGGCCATGCCGCCGCAGTACTCGTCGATCAGCTCGCGCACCGTGATGCCGGCCGGCGCCAGCTTTACGCCCGGCTCCTTGACCCGGCCCGAAACGGAGAAGGACCGCAGACCCTTGCGCTCGTTGCGGCCCTGGCTGGTAAACCAGTCGGCACCTTTTTCGACGATGTCGCGGACCCAGTAGACGGTCTCGACGTTGTGGCACAGGGTCGGCTGGCCGAACAGCCCGACCTCGGTGGGGAAGGGCGGCTTGTGGCGTGGCAGGCCCCGTTTGCCTTCGATCGATTCCAGCATCGCCGACTCTTCGCCGCAAATGTAGGCGCCGGCGCCGCGGCGCAGCTCCAGGGCGATCGGACCATTGAGGCCGGCGGCCTCGATTTTCTCGATCTCCCGTTTGAGGATTTCGATGACCGCCGGATACTCGTCGCGAATATAGATGTAGATCTTTTCGCACTCGGCAACCCAAGCCGCCACCAACATGCCTTCCAGAAAGCGGTGCGGGTCCATCTCCAGATAGTAGCGATCCTTGAAGGTGCCGGGCTCGCCCTCGTCGCCGTTGATCGCCATCAGCCGGGGTTTGCGTTGCTGGCGCATGATCTTCCACTTGAGACCGGCCGGGAAGCCCGCGCCGCCCAGGCCGCGCAGGCCCGAATCCTGCATTGTCTTGACCAGGGCCTCGGGGTCCTGGTCGCCGGACAGGCAGGCCTTCAGAAGCTTGTAGCCTCCGCCGGCGAGGTAGGCGTCATAGTCGTCATAGGCGGGAATTTGGGCATGCGTGTCGCCGGAGGCCACGGCTTCGCCCAGAGTTTCGACCGTCGCGTGGTCGATGTGGCGATGGCCGACTTCGGCAACGGGGGCGCAGTGGCATCGACCCATGCAAGGTGCCCGCACCACGCGCACCTTTTCGCCAAGGGCCGCGGGAAGCTGCTCCAACAGGTCTTGGGCGCCCATCAACTCGCAGGTCAGGGAGTCGCAAACCCGGACGGTCAAGGGCGGCGGCCGGGCCTCGTCTTCAAGGACGATGTCGAAGTGGGCATAGAAGGAGGCCACTTCGTAGACCTCCGTCATCGCCAGTTTCATGATATCGGCCAGGGCCTGCATATGGGCGGCGCTGAGGCAGCGATGGGCATCTTGAATGAGATGGAGGTACTCAATCAGGAGATCGCGGCGAATCTCGCGGTCGCCAAGCAGCGCCTGGACCTGTTCCAAGGCTTGCGGATCGACCTGCCGGCCTTTGTTGAACACCGGCGCCTTGCGCCGTCCGGCACCCGGATGATTGCGGCGATCGATCTGGCCCATTGTGTCTGTCATTTGGATTTTCGTACTCTTGGTTGATAGGTTGCTCGGAGAGCTTTAAAACTGGCGCTGCGGCTGTCGGATTTCACTGCCTGGCAAGCGTCATGGCAAGGTCGGAAACATACACTGGTATACCATATACAAGGGATTCCCGTAGTTCAATGTGGTCAATCGACAACGACTTCCAATGCAATCCGTCCCGCATTGATCAAGACCTTCCCGGCGTTCTCGAAGTTGACGGTGACACGCTTGCCGATGACTGACTGCACCTGGCCAAGGCCCCAACCCGGCTCGTCGGGATGGCGCACCAGGGCGCCGGGGACGACGTCCAACTCCATCGTTATCGGTCCTCGATCTTGCTCATCTTGACGGACGCTTTATCGACGGCAGTGTATGTAGGTCGCTCTAGTTGGCGAAACCCTCTAAGCGACATCGAGGGGGAGCCCAGCGACACGATTGCACATCCAGCGGCGGATCCGGCGCTTGGCGGCACTCCTGAATTGGTTTGAATTGGTTGCGTCGATTACTTGAAAGGACCTGCGCGGCATGAGCTACCCGATCGATTTGCGAGTCTTCGAGCTGCTTTCCTCACGCCTTTGCCACGATATCGTGGGGCCGGTGGGGGCAGTCAACAACGGTCTGGAGATGCTCGAGGACGAAGAACTCGGCATGGCCGACGATGCGGTGAAGCTGGTCGGCATGAGTGCGCGCAAGGCCGCGGCGGCATTGCAGTTCTATCGTATGGCCTATGGCATGGCCGGCGCGCGCATGGGACTGGATCTGTCTGACGTGCTCGACTTGGCTTCGGGGAAACTGGAAAAAAACAAGGTCGTGGTGCACTGGGACCGGCCGATCTCGCCGGAAGGGGCACCGGACGGCATTGGCAAGCTGGCGCTCAACATAATGGATCTCGCGGCCGAGAGCCTGCCGCGGGGTGGCGATCTGACCGTGGATCTGCGCCGGGAGGGCGCCGAGATCGTGGTCGATGTCCACGCCGCCGGCCAGGGCTGCCATCTGCGGCCGGAAGTTCAAGAGGCTCTGGTTGACGATCCGTCGATCGACGACCTCACGCCGCGGTCGGTTCACGGCTACTTTACCCGCACGCTGGCCCGGCGATTGGGCGGCGACCTGACGTCCGGGGCGGAGGGCGACAGCGCCATGCGCTTTGTCGGCCGCGCGCCGGCCAAGGGCGCCTAGCCTCGACCTGACCGGCCGCCGCCAATCCAATGGAATCCGTGAGCCTTAGAGCACTTCTTTGTTACACGGAACCATTTGATGGGTCATAGGCGATCATTCGGGAAGGCGCGCTGTGCGGCGCGATGCCCCCGGTCTTGCAGATTGGGCATCGGGCAAGCAGCGGAACGCACCCCCATTGGGAGAGGGGGTTCGCCTATGGCCCACCGAAGGCCGGGTTCTTTTGCCTTCTGGCCGCGTTCCGCTTATCGACCGATACGCGTATCGCTCTTCGAAGCGCGCCTTGCCAGAAGACAAAATAATCCCGGTCAAATGCTTCCGTGTAACAAAGAAGTGCTCTAGAAACGACCTTTAATCGGGTCCGCTTTGGGACAGTCAGTCCTGCCACCCATTCACTGTACCGATCACCGGGGACGATCGCCGTCCACCGTGACACGGTGCATGTAGCGCCGCTGACCTGGATAGTCGTTCAGGGCGTAGTGTAGCAGGCAGCGGTTGTCCCAGAAGGCGACCGATCCTTTTCGCCAGCGGAAGCGGCAGGTGAACTCGGGCCGGCTCGAGTGATCGTAGAGAAACTCGAGCAGTGGCCGGCTTTCCGCCTCGGTCATGTTCTCGAAGCCGATGGTAAAGGCACGGTTCACGTAGAGGCTCTTGCGCCCCGTCTCGGGATGGGTGCGCACCACCGGATGAAGATTCTCGATCGCGGGCTGGCCGGCGGCCACGGCGGCGATTTTCGTCGATCGCGTCGCGTTGCGCCTCTCGACGGACTCCCGATCGCTCAGCAATCGATCCGAATGCCAACAGCGCAACCCGGCGAGCATCTCCCGCATGCCGTCGGAAAGTGTCTGGTAGGCGAGATACTGGTTGGCGAAGAGTGTGTCGCCGCCGACAGGGGGCACCTCCAGAGCGTAAAGTATGGCGCCCAGGGAGGGCCGCTCGAGGAACGAGATGTCGCTATGCCAAGCGTCGCCAATGTTGTCCCGGTCGGTCGGCTCCTTGACCACCGGCAAGATCTCCGGATCGCCCTCCAAGTGGACATACTGCGGATGAACGTTAAGCGCGCCAAAGCGGCGCCCGAAGGCCTTGTGGGCCTCGATCGTCAAGTCCTGGTCGCGGAAGAACAGGACCCCGTACTCCAGGAATGCGCGGTGAACTTCGGCGAAGGCCTCGTCGTCGAGGCCGTTGAGGTCGACACCCGCCACCTCGGCGCCGCAAGCGCCGGCAACCGGTCGCACGACAATTCGCTGGTAGTCTCCTGCCGCTGCCGGAACGGTGCCTGGCTCTGACAGAGCGGTGCACGGCTCTGCCAGAGCGGTGAATGAAGACATCGGTCCTTCCCCCACCTGTTCGAGTGCGGCCCCGATGGTGATCCAAGGATGCCGCCCTGTAAATGGCTAGCCGGCGACCCGCCTAGCGCCGCCGCCCCTTGCGTCCCGGCCGGCTCTTGCGGATCGCCCGGCTCAGCAATATGAGCGGCGGGATCCCCACAAGGACGATGGCCAGGGACGGCACGGCGGCCTCCGCGAGGCGCTCGTCGGCGGCCAGATTGTGGGCCTGAACGGCCAGGGTGTCGAAGTTGAAGGGCCGCATGACGAGGGTGGCGGGCAATTCCTTCATGACATCGACGAAGACCACCAGACCGGCGGTCAGCAGCGACGACCACATAATGGGCGCGTGGATCCGGGTGACGGTGTTGAAGGGGCCGCTTCCCAGGCTGCGCGCCGCGTCGTCCATCGACGAGCGAATCTTGCCCAAGCTGGCCTCGACGGCGTTGAGCGAAATGGCCAGGAACCGGACCAGGTAGGCGAAGACCAGGGCGGCGATGGACCCGGTCAGGAGCAGGCCGCTGGAGACCCCGAGGTTGTCGCGCAGGAAGGCGTCGAGCAGGTTGTCGAAGGCGGCAAAAGGGATCAACACGCCGATGGCGACGACAATGCCGGGCACTGCGTAGCCCATGCTGGCGGCACGGATCGCCAATTGCGCCGGCAGCCGGTGGTCGAGGCGCGCGCCATAGGCAAGAATGATGGCCAGCAGGACACCGAAGCCTGCCGTCACCGAAGCCAGCAGGAAGGAGTTCCAGGCGATCCGCAAGAGCCGCCCATCCAAGGCATCGACCCATTCGGCCAGTGCCAGGGCAAGGAGCGTGCCGGCGGGCAGCAGGAAGCCCAGGGTCAGAGGCAGCCCACAGGCCGCCAGGGCGGCCAGACTGCGCCAACCGCCAAGCCGGTAGCCTGGAAGGTGCTGATAACGGCCGGTCGAGTGATGATAGCGCGCCCGGCCGCGGCTCCAACGCTCTACCAGAATGACGAAGAAAACCACGGTCAACAGACCGGTCGCCAACTGGGCCGCGGCGATTCGGTCGCCGAACGAAATCCAGGCCCTGACAATTCCGGTGGTGAAGGTCGGGACGCCGAAAAAGGAGACCGTGCCGAAATCGGCGAGGGTCTCCATCAAGGCCAGGGCCGTGCCGCCGACGATGGCGGGCCGGGCAAGCGGCAAGGCGACACGGAAGAACGCACGCCACGGCCCGCAGCCGAGCGTGCGGCTGACCTCGAGCGCGCAAACCGATTGCTCCAGGAAGGCCGCCCGCGCCAGGAGGTAGACGTAAGGATAGAAAACCAGGCTCAACATCGCGACGGCTCCGCCCAGGGAGCGGATTTCGGGAAACCAATAGTCGCCGAAAGCCCAGCCGGTCACCGCCCGCAGGTGGCTCTGGAGAGGCCCGGAGAACTGGAGAAAATCGGTATAGGCATAGGCCATCACGTAGGCCGGCACCGCCAGGGGCAGAATCAGGGCCCACTCGAAAAACCGCCGTCCGGGGAAGCGGCACATGGTCACCAACCATGCGCAGCCCGTGCCGATGACCGGCACGATGATACCCACGCCCAAGGCCAGCACCAGTGTGTTGATGAAGTAGTCACCCAGGACCGTGTCGAACAGATGCGCCCAGGTTTCCGTCGCCGGCTGAAAAATGGCCAGCACGACGGACAGGACCGGAATAGCGAAAAGTGTCGCGATGGCGACGCAGAGCAGCGTGAGCTTGGAGGACCCAAAGCGCGACCGTACCAGCGCCGTGCCGAGCGGCGCTTCTGTTCGGAGTGGGAGTGCCCCTTGCGTGCTGTCCAAGACCTGGTTCCGTCCTCTTGACCCCGTCGGCCGCGCCACCTCGCCTCTTTTTGGGCGGTCAACGTCGCGAAGTGATAATGAGAGGCACTCGCAAGCGTCTGGCAAGTAAAAAACCCACCGAGGCCACCGCATCGTTGCGCGATGCTGCCTCGGTGGGTCCTTGATCCGCGCTGAACGGGTCTAGCTAGTCCTGGACCGGTGCCCAGGGCAAGCTGTTCCCGATCGCTTCAGTTCAGTTTTGCCACGCCCAGGGGCACACTGTACTTCTCGCACCAGATATAGACTTCGTTGTAGCCCGAGATATCGAGGCCCGCCGGGACCTCATAGCTCTGCATGCCGCTGTCCGCGCGCAGATGCTCGATCTGGCTGGCGCCGTCATAGGCACCGTCCTTGCCGAAGCCGACCTTGGGGTCCGGCGCGCCATCGAAGTTGAAGTTCGATTTCAACACGACGAAGGTCTGGCCGTTTTCCGTGATGACCTCGACGTTGCCGCTGGTCACGTGGTTGCTCGCGCCCTCAAAGGTCCCGCTGGAGAGAACTTCCGCGGCATTGGCCTGGGAAACCGCGAGCGCCAGAGCGAAAGTCGCGGCCGTGACGACGGTGCCCTGCCGCAAGGCCCGGATCGACGATAGTGTCATTGATAGTCTCCTCATCTTTCCTGTGTGGTCGGCCCTGGGCTCGAGTACTGCCGGATGTCCGCCCCTGAATCTACGATCAGCTTCACATCGGACCTGTCGCCAGGGAAGTCATATCACGCTCTCTCAAGGCGCATCACATTCACGTTAGACAATGTGTAGAACAAGGGCCGATTTCGTCGTTTCCCGAAATTTGCTGGATTAGACCCCTTTTCTCCGTCATAGATTCTTCTCGGAAGTGCCATCGTAGGTGGCTGCCTTAGGCCTTTCTTTGTAACCCGTTTTGGGGGTAGCCTCACGCCCACAAACTCAAATCCGAACAAATCGGGCTTGATTAAAAATTTGATACCATGGCATCCAGCCGATTTATGGGCATGGATGTTCAATCAGGGAGAATGAGAATGAAACGCAGAGTCTTTATGAGCGGTGTTGCGGCCGCGGCAATGTCACTTGCTGTGATGAGTGGCGCACAAGCGGCCTGTCCCGCCGTCACCGTGGCGGACGACATGGGGGTCGCCGCCGGCGCCTTCCCGCAGCAGTACGAGTTGGCCGAGTTCGAGAGCCTGGCCAATTGCGAGCTGTCCTTCGCCGAGAATCCCTCGATCGGTAAGCTGAATGGCAAGATCATGGGCAATCCCGATCTACCCGCGCTGGCCGATCGCCTGCCGGCCGAGCCCTTGGTCGTCGCGCCCTATGACGAAATCGGGATCTACGGCGGCACCTTCGACATGATTTCCAATGCGTTGGAAGCCGGGACCTCGGACCTGCTGTCGGTCCGGCACGTCAATCTGGTCCGCTATTCCGATGACCTGACCACGATTGTCCCGAACGTTGCCAAGGGCTGGGAGTGGAACGACGACTTTACGCAGCTGACCTTCTTCTTGCGTAAGGGCCACAAATGGTCGAACGGCGATCCCTTCACGGCTGCCGACGTGGAATTCTGGTACGAGAACCTGAACCTCGACACCAATGTCATCGCCAAGCCGAAAGACTATGTGCTGGTCGGTGGCGAGCCCATGACCGTCGATGTGATCGACGACCAGACCGTTCGCTTCAACCTGCCGGCGCCCAAGCCCGGCCTTCTGGCGCACTTTGCCACTCACTACGGCCAGGGCTTCCAGTCGAAAAAGTTCCTCGGTCAGTTCCACCCGGCCGTTAACGCGGACGCGGACGCCAACGCCAAGGCGGCGGGCTTCGAGAACGGCTACGAGGTCGTCAACCTCTATTACGGTCAGTCGGACTGGACCGATACGCCCACACCGCTGTTGCGGGTGCCCGACAAGCTCGGCAAGCTGCCGGCCGCGGTGACGCCGTCGTTGGAAGCCTACATCACCGTCGCTGAATCGACCGAGGGCCGGCACTACGTCGCCAACCCCTATTTCCACATGGTCGATACCGCCGGCAACCAGTTGCCCTATATCGATGAACAAGACGAAACCATGGCCAACGATAACGAGGTCAGGATTCTGAAAATGATCAACGGCGAGATCGACTACAAGGCGCAGTCCCTGGCGTTGGCCATGGCTCCGGTCTTGCTCGATAACGCCGAGAAGGGCGACTTCACCGTCGATCTGCGGCCCGACATCGCCTACCCGATCTTCGGTATCAACGTGACCCATCCCGACCTGGACAAGCGCAAGGTCTTTGGCGATCTGCGGTTCCGCCAGGCGATGTCCGTGGCGATGAATCGCGACGAGATCAACGAGGTCGCCTACCTGGGTCTTGGTGAGCCCAAGCAGTATGTGGGCTTCAGTCCGGAACCCAGCTTCATTTCCGAGGAAATGAAGACTTACTACCGCCAGTACGATCCGGATCTCGCCAAGAAGCTGCTTGACGAGGTCGGTGTGGTCGACAAGGACGGCGACGGCGCCCGGGATCTGCCCAATGGCAAAAAGCTGGTGATCAACCTGCAATTCGCCACACAGGGTATCCCGGCCGAGGTCGTTGAACTGGTGGCGCAGCACTGGACCAACGTGGGTGTCGAGACAACCGCCAAGGAAGTCACGCCCGACGAGTATCGGTCCGCGCAGTCGGCCAATCAGCTCGATGTCATGATGTGGAAAGTCAGCCAGCCTCTGGCTATTATCCTCGGCAACCCGGAGCTCTGGAACCCGCCCTTCTCGAACTACTTCTCGAACCGGAACGGCATGCTCTGGGCTGAATACGTTGAGAGCGACGGCGCCAATGGCGTCAAGCCGCCCGACTACGTTTACCAGATGAGCGAAGACATCAACGCGTTTCAGGCGACCCCCGTGGGGACGCCTGAGTCCGATGCCATCGGTGCCCGCTTGGTCGAGAACATGACCAAGAACCTCTTGTTCCTTGGCACGGTCTTGGCGCCGGGCCCGATCTATCATCGGAACGCTCTGAAGAACTTCACTCAGTTCAAGACGGCGTCCTATGAGTATTATCGGACTTACCCGTACCGTCCGCAGCAGTGGTTCTTGGCCGACCAGAACTAAGCAACGGTCAAAGAAGACGAAGAACCGCCGGGTGCGCGGCAACGCGCACCCGGCAACTTTCCAGCTGCACGGCACGAAACTGGGGTGATAAAACACCCGGCAGCCGGGGATCCAAGGGGGCGTGGCGCCACACAATGTTGCAGTTCAGCCGCTTCGCGTTTACGCGGTTCGTCATGGCAATCATTACGTTGCTCATGGTGTCCTTCATCGTATTTAGTTTGATGGAGTTGGTTCCCGCCAACTGCGCGGAACGCTATCTCGCTTTCAAGAACACCCAGGGCGAACAGATCACCGTCGCCGACATCCGCAACGAAGAGATTCGCATGGGCCTGGACAAGCCCTATGCGGTTCGCTGGGTCAACTGGGTCAAGAATGTCTTTGTGAAGGGCGACTTCGGCGAATCCTGTATCCTGCGGGTCAAGGTCAACGACCTGCTCGGTACCAAGTTTTGGATCTCGCTCGCGATCTGCCTGACCTCCTTGATGTTTGCCTACATCATCGCCATCCCCGTGGGCATCTACTCCGCGACGACGAACAATCCCGCGGTCAATAATGTCCTGCGCTTCGTGTCCTATCTCGGCCTGGCGATGCCGAATTTTTTGCTCGCCCTGATGATCATGCTCATATCGACCGTTGTCTATGGCGACAGTCTGACGGGGCTGTTCAGCAAGGAGTATCGCGACGCCGAATGGTCCACCGAGCGCTTTATCGATTTTCTGTCCCACGCCTGGCTTCCGGTCGTCATTCTCGGCTGGTCCGCCACCGCTTTTGCGCTCCAGACCGTGCGCGCCTTGATGTCCGATGAGTACGGTAAGCTCTATGTCACGGCGGCGCGGGCGCGCGGGCTGTCCGGACGACAGTTGTTGTGGCGCTATCCGGCGCGCCACGCCTTGGGCCCGATCGTCAATTCCCTGGGCTTCGATCTCAACCGGGTGTTCAACGAACTGCCGATCGTCGCCCTGATCCTGACCCTGACCGAGGCCGGTGCGCTGCTGCTCGAATCCCTCGCGCGATCCAATGATCAGCAGTTGGCCGGTGCGATCATCTTCATGCTGACGGCCTCGATCATTGGGTTGAACTTCTTTACCGATATCTTGCTGGCCGTGCTCGATCCCCGCGTTCGCCGCGGCATTATGGGGAACGCGTGATGACTGATACGCCGCACACACCCGATCTCGTCGAAGACGACGCCGAGCGCAAGAACAAGGAAGCCTACTTCACCGCCGGCCAGTACGCGCTGATCTGGGCCCGTTTCAAGATGAACCGCGCCGCCATGGTGGCCGGCGCCATTCTCTTGACCATGATCATGATGGGGCTGACCGCGCCGTTCCTGGCGCCCTACGACCCCAACATCGCCGGCCGTGACGAGGAGTATCAAAACGGCGCGCCGCAGATTCCCATGTTTTGGGACGAGAACGGTTTTTCGGCCCGGCCCTTCATTTATGGCCTGGAGCGCACCCGGTCGGCCGCGACCAACTTTCGTTGGGTCACCGAAATCAACAAGGACAAGCGGCGTTATGTCGAGTTCTTCGTCAAGGGCTGGGAATTCTACATCATCAACATCGATCTGGACCTGCCCGGCGACACCTTCGACCTCCGCTTGAAGACCTGGCGGATCGAGACCCATCTGTTCGGCGTGACCGAGGGAAAGATCCATATTTTCGGGACTGAAGCCTCGGGCAAGGACATCTTCTCTCGAACCCTGTTCGCGATCTGGACGTCTCTGGCGGTGGGCACGATCGGTGTGTTCATCAGTTTCGTGCTGGCCCTGATCATCGGCGGTATCTCCGGCTATGCCGGCGGCTGGATCGATTCCGTGCTGCAGATGATTACCGATGCGGTGCGGACCGTGCCGGCGATTCCATTGTTCATGGCCCTGGCCGCCATGGTGCCCGACGAATGGAGCTCGGAGACCAGGTTTTTCTTCATCTCGGTCATCCTGGGGCTGATCGGCTGGCCGACCCTGGCGCGCCGCATTCGAACCCATCTGCTGACCGAACGCTCTCAGGAATACGTGCTCGCCGCGCGCCTGTGCAGCGCCACGCCGGGCCACATCATTCGCCGCCATCTGCTGCCCAGCTTCTCCAGCTACATCATCGTCGATCTGGTGATCTCCTTTCCCTATATGGTGCTGTCGGAAACAGCGCTCAGCTTTATCGGTCTCGGGCTGAAGGATCCGGTCAACAGCCTGGGTGTCTTGCTGCAAAACGTGACCAAGGTGGACGTGCTGCTGAATTACCAGTGGTACTTCATCCCGGCGGGCTTTTTCATGGCTCTTGTGTTGGCCTTTGTCTTCGTCGGCGATGGTCTGCGCGACGCCGCCGATCCTTATTCGGGGCACTGAACATGAGCAGTCGGTTAATCTCGGTCAAAGATCTCACGATCGAATTTCGCACGGACGAAGGTCTGGTGAAGGCCGTTGATGGCGCGTCCTTCGAACTCAAGGATGGCGAAATTCTAGGTCTCGTGGGCGAATCGGGTTCGGGAAAGTCGGTCACGGCCAAGGCGTTGATGCAACTCAACGCCGGCAACACGATCTACGGGCCCGACAGTCAGATCAGCTTGCGCGATGACGACAGCGGCCGCGATATCGATGTTCTCTCCTTGCGGAACGCGAAAGAGCTCAAGGTGATTCGCGGCGGCTCGATCTCCATGATTTTTCAAGAGCCCATGGCGAGCTTCGCGCCGGCGATCACCATTGGCGACCAGATGGTCGAACAGTTGCTGTTGCATACTTCGATGAGCCCTCGCGAGGCCAAGGCGTTTTCCATCGAGATGCTGAACCGCGTCGGGATCTCGGAAGCACCGCGCCGGTTCGATCAGTATGCCTTCGAACTTTCCGGTGGCATGCGTCAGCGCGCGATGATCGCCATGGCCTTGTCAACCCGGCCCAAGCTCTTGATCGCCGACGAACCGACCACCGCTCTCGATGTGACAATCCAGGCGCAGGTGATCGATCTGATGAAGGATATTGTCGCCGAGTTCGGCATGGCGATCTTGTTCATCACCCATGATTTGGGCGTGATCGCCCAGACCGCGGACCGCGTGGCGGTTATGTACCTTGGCGAGATCGTCGAGACCGGCTCGGTCCGCCAGGTCCTTCGTGCGCCGGCACACCCCTATACGAAGGGTCTTATCCGGGCACTGCCCAATCTGGATGATCTTGGCTCGCCGCTGATCCCGGTTGCCGGCGATATTCCAAGCCCGCTCGAACGTCCCTCTGGCTGCGTCTTTCACACCCGCTGTCCGGAGATGATCGCCGGGCGTTGTGAAGTGGGTGTCCCGCAGGTCACCGATCTCGGTGATGGGCATCGCGTGTCCTGCTTTGCCGTGGCCCCGCCAACCGTCTCTCCGGCCGAGGAGGTCTTGGCGTGACCGACAACTCTTTGATTTCGATTCGCAATCTCTCTGTGCATTTTCCCCTGGGCGGGCGACTTCTCGGGGCAAAGCATTTCGTGCGCGCGGTGGCCGGCGTGTCGATGGAAATCCCGGCGGGCACCTTCTTTGGCCTGGTCGGCGAGTCCGGGTCGGGCAAGACCACCCTGGGCCGGGCCATCCTGAAGGCGGTGCCGATCACCAGCGGCGAGGTTCACTATGACGACGGAGAATCGGTTTACGATCTGAATGCGATCTCGAAACCCGATTTGAAGGAGTATCGTAAGCGCGCGCAGCTGATCTTCCAGGATCCCTACGCGGCGCTCAGCCCGCGGATGACGGTGCGCGATATCATCGCCGAGCCGCTCGAGGTCATGAAGCTGACCGCGTCACGCGAGGAGACCGATCAGCGGGTGCGCGAAATCGCCGCCAAATGCCGGCTCAATCTCGAGCATCTCCGGCGCTTCCCCCATGCCTTTTCCGGCGGCCAGCGCCAGCGCATCTCGATTGCCCGTGCCCTGGTCTGCAATCCGCGCTTCCTGGTGGCCGACGAGAGTGTCGCGGCGCTGGATGTGTCGATCCAAGCGGACATCTTGAACCTACTGAAGAGCCTCCAGAACGACCTTGGCCTGACATTCCTGTTCATCAGCCATGACTTGAGCGTGGTGGCGCACACCTGCGACATGGTCGCGGTCATGTATCTCGGCGCCCTGGTCGAGTCCGCCCCGACCCGGACCCTCTTTTCCGCGCCGCGCCATCCCTACACCAAGGCGCTGCTGTCGGCGATCCCGTCGCTCGATCCGGATCACCGGGGCCACGCGCAAAAGCTGGAAGGCGAGATCCCGAGCCCGGCCAACCCGCCCTCGGGCTGCCAGTTTCACACCCGCTGTCCCCATGCGATCGATCGCTGCAAGGCCGAAGCGCCGGAGTTGGAGCAGTCAGAGCAGGGCCACATGGTCAAGTGCCACCGCTGGCGCGAACTCCAGGAGGATCTGGTTCCGGCTTGAATCGCCGCGGGCGGTTAGCCTCGGCCCTCGCCGAGAACCTGGCGCGCGACATAGCGGCCAAACTCGTAGACCGGTTGCTCCAGATAGTTCAGATGCCCTGGCCTGGCCAAGGCCGCCTGCAGGCCGCGATAGACCGCCTCGACGCCGACCTTGTCTTCCGCGTTCACCCGGTCGAGTAGCGCCTTCAGCGCGCTCGCCTGCTCGCCGGCGGTCGCCTCCGCGGCGAACTCCGGCGCCAGGCCGCCGCCGTAGATGACCCTGACCTGACCGGTCCCCTGGGGCTGGACCGACAGGTACCAGAAATAGCCCGGTGTCAGGGTACAGACCAGGCCGGGATAAACCGTGAAGAGTGCCGAGCGGTTGTGCCAGTCGGGCGGCAGGTGGCGATTGTCGGGATGGGCGGTGTTGGTCGAGAATCCCTCGTCCTTGATGATCCAGTGGAGGTTATGGCAGGCATCGCCTTCGACGCAGACCAGTTCCTCGGTCTTGGAGTGCTTGCCGACCGTGTCCTTGTGGATCTTGGAGAGGTGGTAGCTCTCCATGTAGTTCTCGGCCAGGCACTTCCAGTTGGTGTTCCAGGTCTGCTCCTCGCGGAAGGTCTCGACGTAGTCGCCCAACCGGTAGGGCGCGACCGCGCGTGCCTCGAGCGCCGCCAAGCGCTCGGCGACCGCCGCGACATGCGGATCCAGGGTCACGAAGACGAAGCCTTGCCACACCTCCAGCCGGATCTCGGGCAGGCGGTGGTTCTCGACCCCGAATCCGTCGGATTTTTCCATGTGAGGGGCGCTTCGCAGGCGACCGTCCAGGCCGTAGGTCCAGGCGTGATAGGGACAGACGATGAGCGGGCAGTTGCCGCGCCCGGTCAGCAGGGTCGACATGCGGTGCAGGCAGACGTTGGAATAGGCCCTCAGCGCGCCCTCGCGATCGCGCAGCACCACGATGGGCTCGCCCGCGACCTCCAGCGCCAGATAGTCACCGGCCGCCGAGAGGCCCGAGGCCCGCCCCACGCAGATCCAGTCCCGCTTGAAGATGCGATCGATCTCCAGGCCGAGAAAGGCCTGGTCGTGGTAGGCACTGGCCGGCATGGCCTGGGCCCCCGCGAAGGGTTGAGCCGCGAAGTTTCTGACCGCCTCTAGTGTGGTGTCTCCTTTCGCCATTCTCGCCCCATCCCCGCTTTGCCGAGCCGCCGCCATCTTGCCGGAAGCGGCCGCCCGCGGCCAAGTCAATTCCAGGACCGGCGCTTGCCAAGATCGGGATTCCCGCCTCTAATCCGCTCCATAAAAAATGGCAGGGGAGGTTCCGAATGTCCGATCGAAAGACCATCGCATTTTTTCCCGAAGCGGCCTTCGGGCCGGCGCTCAATTCCGTTGGCATCGCCCAGGCCTGCCGCGAGTTGGGCCACCGGGCGGTCTTCATCTCCGATCCCGGTTTTACCGGTGTGTTCGAGGGCTATGGCTTCGAGGAGTTTCACGTCAACATGTCCGAGCCCATGGAGCCGGAGGCCATGGCGAAGTACTGGTCGGACTTCATCAACGGCCATATCCCGAATTTCTCCAAGAGCCCCTACGAGCAGATCGACAACTACGTGCGGGACTGCTGGGAGGCGATCGTCGATACCTCGGTCTGGGCGCAAAAGGAGTTGCCGGCGATCCTCGAGCGGATCAAGCCGGACCTGATCTGTATCGACAACGTGATCCTCTTCCCCGCCACCAAGCAGTATGGCGTGCCTTGGGTGCGGATCATCTCCTGTTCCGAAAACGAGATCGCCGACCCTGATATTCCGCCCCACCTCTCGGGCTGCGGCGAAAAGGACAAGGCCTGCTTCGAGGCATTCGACGCGCGCTTCAAGGAGGTCGTGCGACCGATCCATGAGAGCTTCAACAGTTTCCTCGCTGGCTGCGGCGAGGCGCCCTACGAACTGGGCGAGTTTTTCGAGGCCTCGCCCTATCTGAACCTGCTGCTCTATCCCGAGGCGGTGAAGTTCAATCGGTCCCGGCCGCTCGATCCCGCGCGCTTCCAGTACCTCGAAGGCTGCGTGCGCGAGGACGAGCCTTACAGCGTCCCGACCTTCCAGGCGCACAACGACGCGCCGCTGGTCTACGTCTCCTATGGCAGCCTGGGGGCGGGCGACACCGATCTTCTCAAGCGTGTCATCGCCACCCTGGGCGGCCTGCCCTACCGCGCGCTGGTCAATGTCGGCGATTACATGGAGGCCTACGACCAGGACGCTCTCCCCCCCAACGTTCACCTGGCGCCCTGGTACCCCCAGCCCTCGGTCATTCCCCAGGTGGACGTCGTGATCCATCACGGCGGCAACAACTCCTTCACCGAGTGCCTCTACTTCGGCAAGCCGGCGATCATCATGCCTTACGTCTGGGACGGCCACGACAACGCCACCCGGGTGCAGGAAACCGGCCACGGCTTCAAGCTCCACCGCTATGACTGGACCGACGCAGAACTGGGCGCGCGGATTGCCGACTGTCTGAACGATTCGGCGATGCAGGCCAAGCTGGCCCGGACCTCGACCCACATGCGCGGCCAGAACGGCGCCGCCAAGGCGGCCAGGCTGCTGGACGAGTTGGTTCGGGCGCAGGCCTGACCCGTGGCGCCCCTGTCCTCCGCACCCCATCTGAGCAAGCCCCTGGCGGCTACCGATCTTGTCGATTGGGGGCCGGTTCCCACCATGATCGAAGGCCGTTCCGTGACGTCGGGGCTCTTGCTACACAAGGGACCGGAAGGCCGCTCGGAGTGTGGGCTTTGGGTTTGCACCGCCGGGTTTTGGGACTGTCACGTGACCCGCGACGAGTTTTGCCACTTTCTCGAGGGACGGGCGACCTATACCCATGAGAGTGGCGAGGTCATCGAGATCGAGCCGGACACGTCGGCTTTCTTTCCCGAAGGCTGGAAGGGCACCTGCCGTGTCCACGAGACCGTCAAAAAAGTCTACATGATCAGATGAAGGACAAGCCCTTGGCTTCCGACCGCGACCGATTGAGACCAGAAACCCTGGCCGCCCAGGCCGGCCAGTATCACGACGTGGCCAGTGGCGGCGTGGTGCCGACGGTGAACCTCTCGACCACCTTTCTGCGCCGGGCCCAGGACTATCGGCCCGTGGGCTCCTCGACCTACAGCCGAGATCACAATCCGACCTGGGAACCGGCCGAGGCTCTTCTGGCTGAACTGGAGGGCGGCGCGTCGGCGGCGCTCTTCGCCGCCGGCCTCGGGGCCGCCTCGATGGTCGTCCAGGCGCTGGAGCCCGGGGACCACGTGGTGGCGCAGACCTCGATGTACTGGGGCCTGCGCCAGTGGCTGCAGGACTTCTGCCCGCGCTGGGGCCTGGGTCTGGATCTCTTCGACGCCGCCGATCTCGAAGATCTGAAGCGCGCGCTGAAGCCCGGTCAGACCAAGCTGGTGCTGCTCGAGACGCCTTCCAACCCGATGTTTCAGGTCGTCGATCTGGCGGGCGCCATCGCCTTGGCGCACGGCGCCGGGTCCCGGGTCATGGTCGACAACACCGTGCCGAGCCCGGTGCTCACGCGGCCGATCGAATGGGGGGCGGACCTGGTCTTTCACTCGGCGACAAAATACCTGAACGGCCACAGCGATGTCTTGGCCGGGGCGCTGATCGCCGCGCGCGAAGACGCGCTCTGGGATCGCGTTCTCTACAACCGCTCCAAGTTGGCGTCGGTTCTGGGACCCTTCGAGGCCTGGCTGCTGTTGCGTGGGATGCGCACGCTCTACCTCCGGGTCCGGGAGTCCAGCGCCAACGCCTTGACCGTGGCCCGCTACTTCGAGGCCCACCCCGCCATTCAAACGGTCCTCTACCCGGGGCTCGAGAGCCATCCCGGGCACGAGCTTTCCAAGCGGCAGATGAGCGGCGGCTTTGGCGGTATGATGAGCCTTCGCTTCGCGGGAGGGGGCGAGGCCGCCCTGACGGCGACCAAGCGGCTGAAGCTGATTTTGCGGGCAACCTCCCTGGGCGGCGTGGAGAGCCTGGCCGAACACCGGGCCACCATCGAGGGTCCGGACGGGCCGGTGCCCGACGACCTGCTGCGCTTGTCGATCGGCATCGAAGCCGTCGACGACCTGATAGCCGACCTGGATCAGGCCATGTCGGGGCTCTGACACTGGATACCAAGACGCCGGCCGGCGGCGAGACCAAACCTCGGAAAGGATAGACGAGCGTGACCATCGATCTTTACAGCTGGACCACACCGAACGGCCGCAAGGTCTCGATCGCACTGGAGGAACTGGGGTTGGACTACAAGGCCCATGCGATCGACATCGGCAAGGGCGAACAGCACGAACCGGCATTTCTGAAAATCAGCCCGAACAACCGGATACCAGCCATCGTCGATTCCGAGGGGCCGGACGGCGAGCCGGTTTCGGTCTTCGAGTCAGGCGCGATCCTGCTCTATCTCGCGGAGAAAACGGGACAATTGATGCCGAGGGATCCCCGGGAAAAGATCAAGGCCATGGAGTGGATCATGTGGCAGATGGGCGGCTTCGGCCCGATGCTGGGGCAGGCCCATCACTTCATGCGCTTTGCCGACGAGCAGGTGCCCTATGCGATCGAACGCTACGGCAAGGAGACCAAACGGCTCTATGGCGTTTTGGACAGGCGCCTCGCCGAGGCGACATATTTAGCCGGCGATAGCTATTCGATGGCCGATATCATCACCTATCCCTGGGCGGCGCGCCACGAATGGCACGCTGTCGACCTCGGAGACTTTTCCAACGTCAAACGCTGGTACGACGTCTTGAGCGCCCGTCCCGCCGTCCAGCGGGGCATGGACGTGCCCAAGGCCGCTTGACCTCTTCGCGACCCCCTGTCTGGCACAGGGGTGTCTGGGGCGGCTCGGAAGGTCGCAGCGCCGTTAGGCGGCGCGACGGCGTCCGACCCGGCGGTTTTTCTTCTGGTCCAGCGCCAACAGGTCGCTCGGTGCGCGCCCATCGCTGTTGCCGAGGATTTGCAGTTCGGCGAGACATTGCTGCAGATTGGCCATTTCCCGGGCATCCTCCCGGTCGACCACCTCGAGACAACTCATCTTGATCTCGACCAGATCGATCATTGTCTCCAGGGCCCTCTTCGACATCGTCATCTTTATTCCCCCTTGTGCGGATACATTCCGTTGTTTGAACCGTTTGTCTGGGGGAAGATTGGCAGTCTTAAGGTTAAGGCTGAGTGAAAGAAGACTGCGATTCTGCAGGCGAGGCGAAAAATCATGTGGACCGATTGCCACGGCCGATCATGTTGGGTTTTGAATCCCTGTGGGGTTAAACAAGAAATTGCCGCAGTCCGGGGGGGCCGGCGAATTTGACGGGCGGATTCAGGTTGCAAGTGTACCATTCTTAGCTTTTAGCAGGACCTCGTGCGGGGTCTGGTAGGCGAGGCATTTGCGGGGCCGATGATTGAGCCTTGAAAGCATGCTTGCTTTGCCAAAGGAGGTCGAGCATTGGTCGCTCACGACGTTGCGGGAACAGCTGGTGAGGATCGGTGCGAAGGTGGTCAGCCATGGTCGCTACGTCACGTTCCAATTGGCCTTCCAATGGAGAACCTGTCTCCAGAATCTGGCCATCGGAAACCTGACGGCGAAACAGATTTCCACCGGAAGGGTGACTTGATAGGATTTCGACCGGTGCGGGGTCTATCGGGGAAATGTCGGTTAAGATGGCATGTCTCCGATTCAGCGATCCATTGGGGGATTAGGGACCGAGGCGAATGTTGTTTGAGCGGCGTAATTTTCTAAAAATTCTTACAATGATGTCGACGATCTCTATTCCAAGGACCACGTGGGCTGCCAATTGGGGCAAGCAGATGCCATCTCTTTTTGTCCTGAATGGTGTCAATATGACCCATTATAAGGGCTACACGATTAGCATCTTTGACGGCGCAGCCAAGGTCCCTGTTCCAAAATGGCCGGTCATTCACGGCGGAACCTTGGCGTCTCCTGGAGGAAACAGCGGCATAGGGCCGAACGACCATGTCGCCTGGCCGTCAATTCTGGAGCTATCGGGCGGCTATCGGATCTTCGCCAATCGACGTTACAATGGGGCTTGGCAGGACATCGCTGTGTGGGAGTCCGATAACGGCATTGATTTTGCCCTCACCGGCACCGCGGTAACGCTCGTTCCCGGTGAAACCGACCTTGGGCCAAGCACAGTGTTTCTAGATCCCGGGTCGGCGCGACCATTCAAGGTCATGTTCCAATCCCGTAAGCCGGGAGATATGACTGGCATAGAGATGGCGTCGAGTATCACCGGCGCTGCCGGGACCTGGCAGCGCGAGGGGTCGGTTATCGATGCGACAGAATCATGGGAGTCGCATTCCCGCAATCCCAATTTTGTGACAAGGCATAATGGACAGTGGGCCCTGCATTACAGCTCTGGCGACAAAGTCTCCGGTGGCGGCGCACTTGCTTTTTCAAATGATCCTGGCGGCCCATACACCAATAAGAAGATGCTTACGGAAGCCACCGGAATAAGATATTCCGTCATCCATGGCGCGGCCGGATTTTCATTTGCAGAGATATCGGGGCAAGTGGTGCTGAACCAGCCCTACATGATCCATAGCGGGGGGCCTGTTGAAGGCAGCGGCGACGACGAAATCGTTTTTCCGATTTATCAGAACGGCACAACGACCCACTTCGACAAGCCACTCCGCAATACCTACGGCAAGGATGCGAGCCTGTCTCACTTCGGATTTTTCGGTTATGCGCTGAAATATGCGACAGAACTGCCAGACGGCACCTGGATTGGCTATGCAACGTGTCAATCCATGATGCCGCGTCTCAGGGAGTATGTTGCCCAACTGAAGGCCCCTGCCTTCGATGGTCCGTGGACGTTTGACAATAGAAGTGTTGTTTTTCCACCGTGGGATGGCTGGCATTTGCATAGCTGCGAGAACCCCGCGCCGCTTCTTGACGCGACAGCACTCTGACCGATGTATCTGGAGATGTGGAGATCGGGCATACAAGAAGTTAGTGACCTTTGTTCTCCAGGTGAACTGTCAGCTCGATGACATTCTCTCTCAACTGTTCAAAAACGATCTGTCAGTAGCGCAGGATATGTCCGGTTTCCGGAATGGTTCCAAGGTGTCGGGGGTATCGATGGATCCGGAGGTAGATCCTCGGAACGCTTGACGAACCTATGGGCCATATATGGTCCACTTTTGACCGGAACTCGGCGCATGTTCGCTGCACGTTCACGACACGATGCGATTTTCAGGCTTGCGCAGACTGGCTGAAATCCCTAGAAAATCCGAGGCCTTCCGGGGCACGGAGACCGGGGCCTTCCGGGGCACGGAGAGATGGCCGAGTGGCTGAAGGCGCTCCCCTGCTAAGGGAGTAGGGGGTTTATAGCCCCCTCGAGGGTTCGAATCCCTCTCTCTCCGCCAATTTCCTGCCGATTCAGGTCAAATCCGACCCATTTCCGCTCTAAATTCCGATGAAGGGTTGGACCAGGCGCGCCGCCAGGTTCTTGAAGCGCAGCGGCGCATCGGTGACCGCCAGGCAGACGCAATCCTCGCCATCGCCGGCGATCGGTTGGTGCACGATGCTTTCGTCCGCCTCTTCGACATCGCCGCGTTGGAAGACCTGATCTCCGTCGGAGAAGCTTCCTGTCAGAACCAGGGTCAGCTCGGGACCGTTGTGCCCATGGGTTGGCACCGGCGCCCCCGCGGGGATACGCAGCAGGCGCACAGTGCAGGATTCATCCCGGGTCTTAACCGGGATGTGGCGTGCACCGAAGCCGAGGCGCCGCCACTTGAGGTCGCCCAAGTCTCCGCCCAGGTAGTCGCGCAAGGGCGATGGCAGGGTCGCCTTATCTACGGGCACGAGGGGGTGGTTGATCCCGTGGGGCTCGCCCACACCCTCGGCTGCCTCACCCTCGTCGAGCCGTGCGAACAGACTGTCCAGGTCGCAGGGTGCCATGGCCGCGGGAGTGACCTCTTCCAGCAGGACGCCACCGACCGCCTCGGCGGCCCGCACTTGGCTGCGACAGGAGGGACAAAGCGCCAGATGGGTCGCGACCAGAAGGCTCCAACCTTCACCGAGTGTCCCCGTCGCATAGTCCAGCAGGAAGTCTTCGCGAATGTGGCGTTGAGCGTTCATAGAGCTTCTCCTAAACTCGGCTCAAGTACTTGGCGCAATCGCCTGAAGGCAAGACGCAGCCGCGATTTTACGGTCCCTAGCGGGAGATGGAGGTCTTTTGCGATCTCGCTGTGCGACTTGTCCTCGTAGAACGATTTTTGCACCACGGCTATTTGCTCGTCGGGCAGGCTTGCGATCGCGACCTTCAGCGAGGCGGCGGTTTGGCCTTCCGACAGAGTCTGATCCGCCGGTGTCACCGGGTCGGGAACCAGCGCTGGGTCATTTGGATTGAATTCCGGGCGGTTGTACCGACGGAACAGGTCGATCCGTCGGTTTCGGGCGATTGTATAGATCCAGGTCGAAGCCGAAGCCCTGGAGGGGTCGAACATCTCAGCCTTGCGCCACACCGTCAGAAGCGTTTCCTGGGCTATCTCCTCGGCCTGACCCGGCGCCGTGCCTGAGCGCATCAGCCAGGCCTTTACCCGCGGCGCATAGTACTCAAAAAGCCTGGCAAACTCATCCTTACTGCGATCCTTCGAGACGGCCAGCAGACACTCGGTCATGGCGCGTGCTTCCATGACGGCCACGGTCTCGGTTCCTAACATGGCAGAGCTCCGGCTCCGTTGACCCCTGGCACCGGGCGGTTTGCGCTCCCAGGTTCCGACCGGAGCGATTGTGGGCAGCCGAACCGCTGTGTTGGCGTCGGTAAACATAGTGGCTTTACGGAGGCCATGGCGCGGCAGATCACTATTCTTTTAGGAAATTCGTCGAATCGCCATCCGACGGGGACTTTTTTTCGCGGCTGGCTAATCTACTCAACCTCCCTGGACGTAAGACAATTTGGAACCGTTTGGCCCTTTTGGTCAAAACGGCATCTAAGAATAGCGGAGGCGCAAATCCTTGCAACCTACGGACCAATCTGGTGGGCCCAGACTCAAGATAGCCGTGATTGGGGCTGGTATCGCCGGAATGTCGGCGGCCTGGCTGCTCAGCCAGGACAACAGCGTGACGCTCTATGAAAAGCGAGACCGGCTCGGTGGACACGCCAACCCGGTGCGGGTTCCCCTCCTGGGCCCTGGAGATGCTGCCGCGACGGCATCGGTCGACACCGGATTCATCGTCTACAACACGCGCAACTATCCCAATTTGGTGGCTTTGTTCGACCACCTGGGGGTTCCCACACAGGCCTCGGAGATGTCTTTCTCGGCGTCCCTGGACAACGGCGAGTTCGAGTATTCCGGGACTGACCTCAATGGACTGCTCGGACAGCGCTCGAACGTTCTGCGGCCGCGCTTCTGGCGAATGATCGCGGATGTCCTGCGCTTCTATCGCGAAGCCCCGGCTCTGCTGAGCTCGGCCGCTGGAGGGGCCCTGAGCCTCGGCGACTACCTGGTGATGAAGGGCTATGGCCAGGCCTTTATCGAAGACCATCTGCTCCCCATGGGGGCGGCCATCTGGTCGACAAACGCTGCCGAGATGCGCGCCTATCCGGCGGTCGCGTTCATCCGTTTTTTTGTCAGCCACGGCCTCCTGAAAATTCGTGACCGCCCGCAATGGCGCACCGTAAGCGGCGGAAGCGGAGAGTACGTCAGCCGTCTTCGCGCGGCTTTTCGGGGGTCGGTCCGTCTCGAGTGCGGTGCCGTTCAGGTACGGCGCGAAGGATCCTCGGTCACGCTTCACGATGGCGACGGGGGCTCTGAGAGCTTCGATCATGTGGTCTTCGCGGTCCACGCCGATGAGGCTCTTGCCCTGCTGGCAGACCCAGATCTTCGCGAGCGTTCCCTACTCGGAGCCTTTCGCTACACGGCGAACCGGGCGGTGCTCCACCGCGACCAGACTTTGATGCCGCGGCGCCCTCGTGTGTGGTCTAGCTGGAACTATATCGGCGGAAGCCTTGCGGAAACCGACCGACCTCTTTGCCTGACCTATTGGATGAACCGGCTACAGTCCTTGGATCCGGCCGATCCGCTCTTTGTGACCCTAAACCCGCTGCGCGAGCCGGACCCGGACCTGGTTGTTCAAGAATGCGGCTATACGCACCCCTTCTTCGACTTCAGGGCCCTTGCCGCCCAAGGCCGGCTTTGGCAACTGCAGGGGACGCGAAACACCTGGTTTTGCGGCAGCTACTTCGCACAAGGATTTCACGAGGATGCGCTGCAGTCGGGACTTGCCGTGGCCGAGGCGTTGGGCGGGCGCCAGCGACCCTGGTCGGTTCCGGGGCAGTACGATCGCATACCTCTCGCCGCCGGCTCGAAAGCGGCGTCGGAGCTCGCGGCAGCATAATGGCTGGGTCGGCAATTTACCGGGGAGTCGTGGCGCATGCCCGGCTGCGGCCAAAGCGGCACAGACTGCGCTACCGCGTCTTTTCGCTTCTGCTCGACCTGGACGAGCTCCCGGCCCTGAGCCGGGATCTGCGGCTTTTCGGCCACAATAGGCGCGCCTTGGTGTCGTTCCACGACAGCGATCATGGCGACGGCCGCGATGGCGGCCTTCGGCGCTGGGTCGAGCAGTGTTTGGAAGAAGTCGGGGTCGCGCTGTCGGGCGGGCCCATTCGTTTGCTCTGCTATCCACGGATTTTGGGTTACGTCTTCAATCCCTTGAGTGTCTTCTTCTGCTATCGGGCCACCGGAGACTTGGCGGCTATCCTCTACGAAGTGAGCAACACCTTCGGGGAACGCCATACCTATGTCATTCCGGTCACCGATCCTGACGCGACCTTGATCGGTCAGACCTGCGAAAAAGCCTTCTACGTATCGCCGTTTCTGCCGATGGACTGCCTGTACCGTTTTGAAATCGCGCCGCCTGGCGATCGGCTGGGTGTCACGATCGAACAGGACGACAGCCAGGGCCATATATTTTCCGCCGCCTTTACCGGCCGGCATGGCCGGCTGGACGATCGCGGTCTTCTCGCTGCCCTGGCGGTTCACCCCCTGATGACACTGAAAGTCATGGCCGGCATTCATTGGGAGGCACTCCAGCTTTGGCTGAAGGGCGTTCCGGCCCTGCGTCACACGCCGGCGCGCGCGAGGCTCGGGATAACCCTTGTCCGACCGCCCAACAACACTTAGCGACGACAGAACCATCATGACAAATATGAACGACACGTCCCCCATGACCATGGGGTCTCGACCAAACTTGTGGCGTCACTGGGCCCTGCGCATCGCGCGGCGCATGAAGGCCGGACGGCTGACCATTGTGTTTCCCGACGGTGGCTTGGTCGAGTTCGAGGGCGCTACTCCCGGTCCGGCGGCCATTATAGAGATCCGGCGATGGCGACTGCTCTACCGGCTCTTGCTCGGCGGGGATTTGGGCTTCGCCGAATCCTACATTGACGGTGACTGGGTCACGCCGGACTTGGATCGGCTGTTGTCCTATGGGCTGTTGAACCTGGATGACCTGCAGACCGGCGCGGCGGGCGTGAAGCCGCTGATTTGGATCCAGCGGCTGCGCCACCGGCTGCGGGCCAACACGCGGCGCGGGAGCCGGCGCAACATCGCCCTGCACTACGATTTGGGGAATGCCTTTTTCAAACAGTGGCTCGACGAATCCATGAGCTACTCCGCGGGGCTCTTCAGTCCCGCCGCGCCGTCGCTGGATGCGGCCCAGGCCGCCAAATACCACCGTATCGCCAAGGTCCTCGACCTGCACCCGGGAGACCGGGTACTGGAGATCGGATGCGGCTGGGGTGGCTTTGCCGAAATTGCCGCGCGGGATTACGGCTGCCATGTTACCGGCCTCACGCTATCGCGCGAGCAAGCCGCCTATGCGCGGGAACGGGCCCGGCGAGAGGGACTGGCGGATCGCATCGAGATCCGCTTGCAGGACTACCGCGATTCCCAGGGGCAGTTCGACAAAATCGCATCGATAGAGATGTTCGAGGCGGTTGGCGAAGAGAACTGGCCGCTCTTCTTCGAGGTTCTGAAACAGCGCCTTGCGCCGAGCGGGAGGGCGGCCCTCCAGGTCATCACCATCGCAGACGAGCGTTTCGAGAGCTACCGGCGATCCGTCGACTACATTCAGCAATACATCTTCCCTGGCGGGATGCTGCCGTCGCCGACGGCATTTGCGACCGCCGTTCAGGCTGCCGGCCTGGACCTGCGCGAGAGTTTCTTCTTTGGCCCCGACTACGCCCGGACCCTGCATTGCTGGAGCGAGCTCTTCGAGGCTCGGTGGGATGCGATCTCCCAACAAGGCTTTGACGAGAGGTTTCGGCGCATGTGGCGATACTATCTGTCCTATTGCCGCCAGGGCTTCGAGGCGGGCTGCACCGATGTCGGTCACTTCCTCCTACAGCGGCCATGACCCCCGAGGGGCAGGAGCGGCCGCTCGATAACCGAACCCTTTTGGCCTATGCGGCTCCCGCGTTCGCGCTGGCGATGCCGACGATCCCTGTCTACATCCATCTGCCCGCGCTCTACGCCGACCGCGCCGGCGTCGGGCTGGCGGCCACCGGCGCGGTCCTGCTGGCGGCGCGCCTTTTCGATACGGTAACGGACCCGCTGGTCGGGATCGGCAGCGACCGACTGCGGCTGCCGGGCGGAAGGCGCAAGCCCTGGATTGCGATCGGCGCGCCCGTTGCGGCCTTTGCCCTGTTCAAGGTGCTGGCGCCGCCATCGGAAAGCGGTTGGCTCTACCTCCTGGGGTGGATGGTGGTGCTCTATGCCGGCTGGACCGCCGTGGCCATACCCTATAACGCCTGGGGTGCCGAGTTACGGCGCGGCTATTCCGAGCGAACCCGAATTACCTCCGCGCGCGAACTGGCCGGACTGCTCGGACTTTTGGCGGCCGGCGCCATTCCCGTACTGGTGTCCGAACGGGGCGGCATCGAGGGCGATGGGTTGCTCGCCATAGCCTGGGCGACCTGCGCGGTGGGCCTGGTCGGAATCTCCGCGCTGATGGTTCTGGTTCCGCAGGCTGCTGCTTTAGACCGGCCTTCGCGCGCCCTTGAAGCCGCGCCCAGGACCCGATTCCGACAGACCTTGACCGGCCTCGTCCGCAATCGCCCCTTCCTGCGCCTGATTGCGGCCTGGGGCCTCAATGGCTTGGCCAATGGCCTGCCCGCGGTGCTCTTTCTCCTGTACCTTGAGCATGTCCTGGGCGCCGGCCCCCAGACGCGATCGCTCTTCATCCTGATCTACTTTCTCGCGGCGGTTGTCGCCATTCCGATCTGGTTCAAGTTGAGCCGGCGACACGGCAAGCACCAGACCTGGTGCGCCGCCATGCTCATGGCCACCCTGGCCTTCTCGATCGTGCCGGTCCTGGATCAAGGCGATCAGACGGCTTTTTTCTTGATCTGCATCGTCACCGGGGCGGCGCTTGGCGCCGACCTGTCGCTGCCGCCCGCTCTCCAGGCCGATGTCGTCGACTATGGACGCCTGCGTGACAGGTCGGAGAACACCGGCCTCTACTTCGCGCTTTGGGGCACCGCGACGAAGCTGTCGCTCGCCCTGGCGGCCGGTATCGGCTTGGGCGGGGTCGAGCTGTTGGGCTTCGATCCGGCTCGGCCCAGCGCTGAAGGACGCCAGGCCCTGGTGATGATCTATGCGGTTCTCCCCATCGTATTCAAGTTATCTGCAATCGGGTTGGTATGGCGCTTTCCCATCACGCGGCACCGACAACGGCTGATCAGACAACGGCTCGATTGCCTGGATGGCCGAAGCGGCGAGAGGACCGAATTGTGACGAAACGCCTGGCGGCCTTGGCAGTGTGCATGATGCTGATAACAGGGTGTGACAAGATGCAACCGATCGATTTCAAGGGGAGTGAGCCTCGATTGGTTCTGGAGGACTACTTTCAAGGCGAAGTGTGGGCCTCGGGCCTCTTCGAGGATCGATTCGGCAATCTGCGTCGGCAGTTTCGAGTCGAGATCACCGGCACTTGGAATGGCCAAAGTCTCCAGCTCGACGAGCGGTTCCTCTACGACGACGGTGAAGAGGAGACCCGGATCTGGACGATTGAGAAGATCGACGACCACAACTACGTCGGTCGTGCCGACAATGTGATCGGAACAGCCGAGGGAACGGTCTACGGCAACGCTCTGAATTGGCAGTACGATATTGACCTGAAGGTAGGCGAGCGAACGCTAAGGGTCCACTTCAACGATTGGCTCTATCTGCAAGATGGAGGCGTGCTCTTGAATCGCGCGCGCGTCACGAAATGGGGTATAGAAATCGGTACGGTGACCCTTGTCTTCGTCAAGCCGGCGGCGCAATCCGTCAATGCCGGCAGGATCACCGGCGTTACGACCTTGCCACCCGTCGCCGTAAGGCAGCGATAAGGCGGCCGAGCAGGGGCAGGCGTTCATAGAATTGGCTGGCGGCGTCCCAATAGTCGCTGTGCTCGCAAACCCGGCCCTGGGGGTCGAAGGCGACGCGGCTCATCCCTTCAACGGTCCAGGCCCGGCCCCGCAGACGCCCGGTGAGGGTCCATGACATGAAGCAGAGCCGGTCTTGTTGCATCAGGTCGGTGACCTCGAAGCGGATATCTTCCACGGTGGCAAACATATGAGCGAACAGTCGGCGCAGCGCCGCCGGGCCGGTGATGTCGTTAAAGGGGTCACGGAACCGGACGTTCGGGGATACATAGTCGACCAGCTCATCGAGACGCTCGGCGGTAAGAGATTCCAGGAAGCATCGGTAGCGGTCGGCGTAATTGGTCATCGGGGCTCCAGCATGCGCCTTGTCAGCGCGAAGAACAGGCGATCGGGCAGCAACCGCAGCAGCTTCATAGCGAGTGCGAAGCGCAGGGGAAAGGCGATCTCGAAACGGTCGCGCTGCAGTCCGGCGAAGATGCGCTCTGCGGCCACTTCAGCCGGAATCAGGCAGGGCATGGGAAAGCTGTTGCGCTGGGTAAGCGGGGTTTCGACGAACCCCGGATTGATCAGATGGAGACCGACCCCGGCCCGCTCGACCTCCGGTCTCAGCGCCTCGCAGAGATTGATCAGGGCGGCCTTGCTGGCGCCATAAGCGGCTGCGGTCGGCAAGCCGCGATAGCCGGCCAAGGATGCGACAACGGCAATGCGGCCGCTCCTCCGGGCGCAAAAGTGGGGCAGGATGGCGGTCAGGCAGTTCACCGTCCCCATGACATTGACCTCTAGCAGTTGCCTCACCTTGGCCGATGAGAACTGGGCAAGCGGCGTCGCTTCATGGGTGCCGGCATTCAGCAAGGCGATGTCCAACGGCCCCGTGGACGCCTCGACCCTGCCTAGAACGTCCTCGACCATCGCCTCATCGGTGATATCCAGGACAAAGGGTCTGATAGTGCCAGGGCCTGTGCCCGCGGCCTGAAGGCTTTCAAGGTCCGAAAGCGTGCGTGCGCTTGCCGCCACATGCCAGCCCGCGGCGGCGAAACGCAGGGCGGTCGCCCGGCCGATGCCCTTTCCGGCCCCGGTAATCCAGACAGTCCTTGTGTTCGGCGGGTGGCTCACTTGGAAGCGCCATGCTGAGCCGTGCCAAGGCAATTCTCACAACGGTACTCGATGATCGAGCCGTCTTCCCCGGCGAACCGGAGCTTCACCCAACGGCCCTTGGAATCATACCAGACTTCGGTGTTCAGATCGCCGGCGTAGCGATAGTGGGTGGCCAGGATACCGCCCCTTTCGGTCTCAACGGTAGCCGCTCCCAGATCTGCGATGGTTACTCTATTGACGCGCCCGGTGATGGTGTTGAGGACTTGGGTCTGGTCGACCACGGCCGCATGCCAATGGTTGGTCGGGAAAAGAGGGCTCGGTGCCGAGATCGACCCGCCGGGCCCCAGGATCTCAACATAATCTTGTTGCCTGCGGGCCGTCACGACAGAGACTTCGCCGTCGTCGTCGGTTACCGCCTGGAGGTCGAGCAGGTGGTCGCCCCGCCAACGCGCGCGTGAATCGTAGCGATAGCGATAGGCGGTCAGAAAGAGGAAATCCACGGCGATCTCGAAATCCGTGTGGACGACCAGATCGTCGCCATCGCGGTTGAATTTGACGATGTGCGAGCCCATGGCTTCGCCGTTCCGGAAAACCGAGAAGCGCAGCTCGTCGCCATAAAGGACAAGCGGGTCGTTGGTCGCCGGCCACGCTTCCTGGCTTTTCGCGCCGTCACCGGCCAGTGCGAGGAGCCCGAATGTGACTGTTAGAACAGCACCAAGGCTTGTTGGCATCATCACCGGCCCCCATAGAACGCGTTTCGCGGGCTTTGGGTCGTGGTCCAGCCCCTGTGTGTCTTGCTATCTACGCAACAGGAGGCGGACTGGATTGTCGAATTGTCTGTGCCGGTCGAGAATTGTTGCTTTGAGGAATGAATTGGGGCGCTTTCCCCGATGGGAAAGCGCCCCAGGCGCCGTTGACCTCCCTCGCAAGGGGGACTAGCTGCTTGGGAGCAGCACCTTATCGATCACGTGAATCACGCCGTTGTCGGTTTCGATGTTGGCGGAAACCACGTTGGATTGTTTTGCGGCATTGGTCGTGCGTGTGGGGCTGACTGTGACCCCCGAGGCGGACAGACCGCTGGCATAGAGCGTCGAGCCCTCGACCGTGGTCACGCTGGCTTGGCCGCCCTGGATGTCGCCGGCCATGATCTTCCCGGGTACGACATGGTAGGTGAGGATCTTGATCAGCTGGTCTTTGTTCTCCGGCTTCAGCAATTCGTCCACCGTTCCTGCGGGCAGGGCCGCGAAGGCTTCGTCTGTCGGGGCAAAGACGGTAAAGGGACCGTCGCTCTTCAGGACCTCGACCAGACCCGCGGCCTGGACCGCGGCAACCAGGGTTTTGAAGGATCCCGCCGCCACGGCGGTGTCGACAATATCGTTGGCTTGGCTCGCTGTGCCTGCGACTACCAGAGGAACTGCAACAATTGCGGCCTTGAAGACCTCCCGGAATTTGCGCATTCTACTCTCTCCTTTCGAGGGAATTGCACCCGTCGATCGCCATCTCTCTTACAAGTGGTCGGCGGGTGCTTCACTTGTCGGTTTACGGGACCCTGGGCCCAATGGATCACAGTACCCGCGCCCGATGATCGCATTTGTCGTTAATACCGCTGGAAAAGCACGGAACCGCCGGGCATTCGCGGGCGTGGCTATTCCTAGATTGTGACTTTGTGGTTAATGCCCGAATGTGGGGCGAAGAATCGCGTTTGTTAGGCCCTGGTTGACGATCTTTACGGTATCATTCCTTGATTCGTGCAAACCAGAAGTGCAATAACTGTACGCTAGGATCGATGGTAGTCTGGACAAAGATGAGTCCGGCCTTTAGCCGGCAACTCAGGGGTCAATAGGTTGCAAATGGACGCGGAGGTCGGTCGGCGGCTCAGAATCGCTCGCTTGCGGCGTGGCATGACCCGCGAGGCTCTGGCCGAGCGACTTTCGGTCCCAACGGGTGAGATCAAGGCGATCGAGCGCGGCGAGATGCCGTTGGCTCCAGATACGGTGGAAAGAGCTGCGGCGTTGCTTGAATTCTCACTGGCGGCCGCCAATGAAAATCATGGATTCGAGTCTCGCGAAACAGTGCGAGGCGGGTTCCGTTCGCCGCGGATTGGCGTGGCTGTTCGGGAACGGCGCATTGCGCTGGGTCAATCCCGGTCCTTCCTGGCCGATGTCCTGGATTGTACCGATACTCACATCATGGCGATCGAAGAGGGCCGCGCGCCTCTCGATATCGCCATGCTGTTCGGCTTGGCGGTGGCCCTGGAGACGACGCCGGAGCGTTTGTACCACCCGGCGATGGACCACCCTGGCCTGGAGCGTCTGTTGGATCACTCCAACGTCCTCATGACGCTGCTCGATAGCCTTAAGGCGAGGGCGCGTTAACATGTACTCGCCGATCAAAGATCATGAAAGCTGGTGGATCGAGCGCGGCGCTTGGTTTCCCATCGGCGTCAAGGAACCGACATACCGATTGCGTAGCCCGCTCGATTTGGGCGATCCCTCGACGCCTTTCGAGGCCCTGGGCCTGGTGCATCTGGAGAACCATCAACGGACCATGACCATCACCTGGTCGCTGAAGGGCGCCGACGGTGACTCGCTCCTTGAGGCCCTCGATTTTGCTCTGGTTTCCAACAAACGCGTGCGCCTGCGCTACTTCAAAGAGGCCTGGGCCGGCGAGGTCCACCCGAACGGGCAGGCGGCGACGGAGCGCGCGCTCCGGCTCCAGAGTCTGGTCAACATGCCGCTGGTGCCGTCGACAATAATTGAGCGCCAGGCCCTGAACAACCTGGGACGGGCCAATCCAATCCTCGCTCTGGCCAAGCTGGAAGCGCGCGAACTGGGCAATCCCCTGGCGATCGCCAATAGGCCGCTTGGCCAGATGGGCCTGTTTTTCAAAGCGGACCGCGAGGGCGCTCTGCGATTCCTGCAGATCGGTCAGCACAGCGAAGCGGCACAAATTTTCGGCGAAGTCTGGCGGTTGGCATCGATCGGTTCGCTTTGCGACGGGGCGCTTGATGATTCGGCCTATGACCGGCGCGTGTCGCAACCCTATTTCGAGGCCATCCACGCCCGGGTCCCGATCCATGACCACGTTTTGGGGTACATGGACACGGGCCGCTATAAAATGTGGCTGCCCTATCAACGCCTGCTGTTACCCTACGGCGACTCGCTGGCCTGCTTCACCCGGGTGACCCAGTCGATTGAGATCGACTTCCTCGGAGAGCGCATAGCCAACTTCTGCGTGGGCCAGGAGGTGCGACCGTTCGGCCCAGACTAAGCCTTCCTTGCGGACCAGATCGCCGTTCTCCTTGTGCCAGGAAAAGGCCTCGGGCTCGCAATCCTCATAGCCAACCTTGCGGGCAAAGTCTTGGTTCGAGGTGACGGGCAGCGTCAGCGCAAAGATGGTGTCCGGCCACCAGGCTCTCAGGGTCTCCATCATCATGAACACGATGAGCTGGGGTGCCAGTTTGAAGCCACGCCATTGCGGCGCGATCCACATCTCGCCTTGATAGGCCGCCGTGCCGCGCAGACGCCATGACACCGGGCTGCTGACCAGGGAACTCCAGGGCGCCATCTCGAGACCCTGGGAACAATAGAGATCGCGCCAGGCCATCAGGTTCTCCGCCAGGCTTGCGCCCTCGAGATCGACCAGACGGGCCGACTGCATGTGGCAGAGCCGCCCCATGGCATCGCGGCCGGCGACCGAAAAGAACTTGCCGTCCTCGATCGTCACCCAGTCCGGATCGATAACCGGCGTCAGCGCCCCTCGTCCGGCTTCTTTGTTCAACTCCGGCCAATTGGCGAAGTCATAGCGAACCTCCAGCTTCATGCCCGTGGCTTCGATCGACCTCCTTATCTGGCCTTGGTAAGCGGTAATGGCGGTCTTGTCGGGCGTCATGGCTTGTCTCCCTCTGGTCATTCAGTTTGGTCAAGAACGCTGACGGCCGCCGTAGGCCGTCCAAAGCAGGGCAATCACGTAGAGCGCCATCGCCGCCGCCATCCAGGGTGTGGCCGTCAGGCGGCTGTCGGTGGCTTGGAAGATCCACACGGCAGGCGGCAGAAAGGCCGATCCGACGGTGGCGGCCGTTGCCCCCGAATGGGCAATCGCGTGCTGCAACAGCAAGATCGGCAGGAGGGTCAGGGGCAGGGCGAGCAGGCCGGCGACGATCAACTCGCTGCTCGGCTCTGGAACCTCGCCCAGCATGATGGCGGCAAGGATCCAGAGCAGGAAAAAGCGCATGCCCATGACGCTGGTGGCCGACAATCCCTTCTCGTTGAGTTGGCGCATCATCACCAGGGCCATGGTCATCAATACGGCACTGGCGGCGGCCAGCAACAGGAAGGGCAGGGCGTCGCCGGTGGCCCCTCCGGGATAGCCGCCACGTCCGCTCAGGGTAATCCAGGCGACCAGGCCGGCCACGCTGACCAGGGCCGTGGCGCCGAGGAACTGACGCGGTCGCCAGGCTTCCGCGGTCAGGCCCGCGGCCGCCGCGACCAATGCCACCAGGGGCGAGATCGCCTCATGGATCAACGAGACAGCCGCTGGCTCGACCCGGGTCAGGGCCAGCAGGTAGCTGATCCAGCCCAGGACGGTGGTCAGGTTCACAAGCAGGAGGCGGCGCCAGTGATGCCGGACCAGGGCGCGCTGATCGGGTCTGCGGGTGAAGGACCAGATGAGGAACCCGATTGATGCCGGACCGAACGCGACCACGATAATGGCCCAAAGGGACACCGTCTGAAACACATCGAAAAAATAGACGTCGCGGATCGCTTGCAGGAATACGAACCCGCCAATCGTCAGCCAAAGCGTTCGCGAAATCCCCGCGCCTGGAAGTGGTCTCCGCATAGATAAATTCGTTCTGAACTTGTTGCCCCAAAGGATCTTTCTTCTCGTTAACCTTAACAAACCGTTAACCAACGTAAAGATGGCATCTAACCGTGAGCAAAAAAATAACAACCGTAAGGTTTAGCGGACTTGGAGTTATCTGACGTCCGCACTAGAATTCGGTCGTTGGGCGGGGAACGAAGCAAGGCGGAAGTGACCCGGCAGGATTTTGTGGTAATTGACGGCGGGTTTGTGGGCTGCACCTTAACCGCGCGATAGACCGAAGATCGCACACGTTCTGCGGCTATTTTCGAGGCCAGCCGGGGGCCGCGACCTCATCGTCGGGATCGCCGAAAAGGCCACTGACGAGCTGCTCGGCAAGACGCTCATGGAGCCGATCTCCCCGCCGATCCACCTGGCCGCGGACGGTGCCAAGGCACAGCGCTGAGAGGATCCGGCAGAAAACTCGACGGCGCACCCTTTGCGCTATTGACCGCGTGTCCAAACCTTTTCAATCTGCCGCGCGCGTGCGGCCTTGGTGGCCGCGGGCGGAGAGCAGGGGATCAGGATGAAAGCAGCGGTCTGTTACGAGTTCGGCAAGCCCTTGGTGATCGAGAATCTCGAGATCGACCCGCCGCGGGACGGCGAGGTCCAGGTGGATCTGGCGGCCTGCGCCATTTGCCACAGCGACATTCACTATATGGAGGGCGCCTGGGGCGGCGAACTGCCCAAGGTGTTCGGTCATGAAGCCTCCGGTGTCGTCTCGGCCGTCGGCCCTGGCGTGACCGGGATCGCGCCCGGCGATCATGCGGTGGTCACCTTGATCCGCTCCTGCGGTCATTGCCACTATTGCGCCCAGGGCGAGCCGACCGTCTGCGAGACGACCTTCCCACTGGACCGCCAGAGCCCCCTCCATGGCAAGGGCGGAGCGTCGATCGGACATGGTCTCAGGACCGGTGCCTTTGCCGAGCAGGTCGTGGTGCACCAATCGCAGGTCGTCGCCATTCCCAAGACGGTCCCGCTCGACAGCGCCTCGCTCCTCGCCTGTGGGGTGATCACGGGTCTCGGTGCCGTGGTGAACACGGCCAAGGTGCCGGCGGGCAGTACCGTGGTGGTGATCGGAACAGGCGGCGTCGGCTTGAACTCCGTTCAGGGGGCGGCTCTCTCCGGCGCTCATGTGATTGTCGCCATGGATCTGGCTGACGATAAGCTGGCGGTGGCCAAGACTTTCGGGGCCACCCACACCGTCAATCCCAAGCAGGAAGACCCAAAGGATTTCGTGCGCTCCGTCACCGCCGGGCGCGGCGCCGACTATGTCTTCATCACGGTCGGCAGCAAGGCGGCGATCGAACAGGGCTTTGGCCTGATCAGCAAGGCCGGGACCCTGGTGCTGGTGGGGATGCCCGCCTCTGGCGTGATGGCGCAGTTCGAGCCGCTCGAGTTCGCCAACGATAGCCAGCGCATGCTGGGCTCGAAGATGGGATCGGCCCGAATTGGGATCGACATCCCCCGTCTGGTCGACCTCTACCAGCAGGGCCGGATCAAGCTCGACGAGCTGATCTCGGCGCGCTATCCGCTGGAGCAGATCAACGAGGCCTGCGCCGCGGTCAACCGGGGCGAGGCGCTGCGCAACGTGATCGTGTTCGACCGCGCGGGCAAGTGACATGAAGATCAAGTCGCTCGAGACCTTCAGCACGCCCTATGTTGGATTTACCCGGGTCACGGCCGACGACGGCAGCGAGGGATGGGGGCAGGTCTCGACCTACCATTCCGACATCACCGCGCTGGTCTTCCATCGCCAGGTGGCGCCCTACGCCCTGGGCGCGGATGCTTACGACATCGACAGCCTGATGGATCTCATACCCGAGCGCGAGCACAAGTTTCCGGGATCCTACCTGCGACGCGCCATGGGCGGGCTGGACACCGCGCTCTGGGACCTCCGCGGCAAGGTCGAGGGTAAACCGGTCTGCGCCTTGATCGGTGGTTCGCCGGGCAAACTGCGTGCCTATGGCTCGTCGATGAAGCGCGACATAAACGGCGCGCAGGAAGCCGAACGGCTGGTCCGGCTGCGCGACGAAAAGGGCTTCGATGCTTTCAAGTTCCGGGTCGGTGCCGAGTGCGGGCGCGACGTCGACGAGTGGCCCGGGCGAACGGAAGAGATCGTCCCGACCATGCGCAAGGCGATGGGCGATGACATCGCGCTGCTGGTCGATGCCAACAGCGGCTTCTCGCCGAAGCGGGCCATTGAGGTCGGCCATATGCTGCAGGACAACGGCATCAGCCACTACGAGGAGCCTTGCCCCTATTGGGAACTGGAGCAGACCAAGCAGGTGACCGACGCGCTCTCGATCGATGTCACCGGCGGCGAGCAGGACTGCTCGATCCCGACCTGGCGGCATATGATGGAGATGGGCGCGGTCAACATCATCCAGCCCGATGTCTGTTATCTGGGCGGCCTGACCCGCACCCTGAGGGTCGCCAAAATGGGCGAGGAGATGGGCTACGCCTGCACGCCGCACTGCGCCAACCTCTCCCTGGTCACGCTCTTTACCATGCATCTGCTGCGGGCCCTGCCAAACGCCGGCAAGTACCTGGAGTTCGCCATCGAGGGCGCCGACTACTATCCCTGGCAGGAGGGACTCTACGCGTCCTCGCCCTTCGAGATCGAGGACGGCAAGGCGACGGTCACCGATGCGCCTGGCTGGGGTGTTGAGATTCATCCCGATTGGCTGGCCAAGGCCGACCATCAGATTTCGACGCTGGACAGCTGACCAGCCACCGCGAACGTTGACATTCCGTCCGACTTTTGGCGACCATGGGTCCCATGGCAAACGGTGCGAGTAGAGCGAGCGGTTGGCGGCAGCGTCTTTGGTGGCGCCCTGGCCTTGTCCTCCTGGTGCTGGCCGCTATGTCAGGGCTGGCTCTGACCGGTCTGCGCGCGCAGACCCCGAGCGGAACGGCCCAACAGCCGCTCGCGGACCCCGGTTCCCAGCGTCACCTGGTTCTGGAAATTCAACTGGCCCTGACCGAACTGGGCTACGATCCCGGTGCGATCGACGGTGTCCTCAGCGGGGCGACCAAAGGCGCGATCCTTTGGTTCCAAACCGACCGGGATCTGCCGCGCGACGGCCAGGCAACACCGTCCCTTTTAGCCGACCTGCGGGCTGCCCAGGGGCGTCAGGTCGCAACGCCGCAGCCCCTGCTCACGGCGCCCGGGGAGGCGGCACCCGGCGGGGACGACAGTGTTGGCGAGCCCGCCAAGGACGAGGACTTTCCCTGGCGCGAGGATGAGCCGGGCCGCGCCGCCGAAAGCGATGCGGGACTGCCCCTCGATAGGGGCACCGTTGCGAGCCATCAGCCCGTTCAGGTCGCCGGGCCGGCCGAGGTCGTGGACACGGCGCGCGTGGTTGTCGACGGCTGGTCCCTGCGCTTGAACGGCATCTTTGCCGAGAGCCGTCCCGATCTGGTCCAGAGCATGCAGGCCTATCTGCGTTCTCAAGGCGGCGGGCTTACCTGCGAGATTGTCGAGCAGGGCTACCGCTGCCTGACCGGACACGGTTATGACCTTGCGGAGGCGGCGCTTTTCAACGGCGCGGCTCGTGCGGCGCCCGGTGCGCCCGATCCCTATCTGCGCGCCGAGGCAAACGCCCAGGCCCAAAGGCTCGGTCTCTGGCGCTAGCGGATAGAATCTAACATATGGGACCCCTACGACGGCTTGCCGTGTTCACTCGGCAAGGCGCGTGAGGCACCGTGATGCGCGCATCACAAGCCTCGCGGAACGCCGCCCCCCGAACATTGGCGATGAGCGCGGCAAGCCGCCCTGCGGGTCGCGTATCCTGGCTTCTCAGCGCGGAGAGCCCCCTTGACGATGCTTCGGCATCGACTGCGGGCCCTCTCCTTCTGAGAAGCCAGGATACGCGATCGTAGGGGTCCCATATGTTAGATTCTATCCGCTAGCCGCTGTTGACAGGGATGGGACCGCCTCCCACTCTTTAACGATGGAGGATCGCCTGCTCGTACTCGCAACAGTCCTGCGGCAATGGCTCGGCGCCAGTCTTGTCGCCGGGGCATTGCTGATTCTCATCCCCTCGATAGCCCATTCAAGCCAACTGGCCCAGAGCCAATCGGTCAACAAGTACCTGGTGCTGGAGATTCAGAAGTCGCTCCTGCGCATCGGCTATGACCCCGGCGCGCCAACCGGCGTGGTGACCAACCGGACCTCGGCGGCCATTCGCGCCTTTCAGGCCAACACCGGGCTGCCGCAGGACGGTGAGCCCACCCGCACGCTCTTCGAGCAGATCCTGGAGTATGAGAAGACCGGGAAAGTCGCGGCTGGCTCGGCTCGGCCCGCGCCCGCCAGCCCGGCCCCTGCGGTTTCTCCCACCATTGCGCCGGCCGCTCCCACGGCCGCTCCCACGACGGCTCCCTCGACCGCAACCGCGGCCCCGGCACCGCCGGCCGAACAGGTCAGCCCCTATCTGATCCGGGAGATTCAGGAAGCCCTCATCGACCGCGGGTACAAACCGGGTCCGGTCACCGGCGAGGTGAACCAGCAGACGGCGGCGGCGATCAGCGCGTTTCAGCGCGACCAGGGCCAGCCGCAGACGGGCCAGGCCTCCAAGCGGCTCTATGAGACCATACTCGGCGTGCGCCAGAGCGCTGGCGCGGCCCCGGCCAGGCCGGCCGCCTCGGCGTCGGCGGCCGCGGCCTCGTCGACCGCCGCGGATCCGGGTCTGGTGCGGGCCATCCAACGGGCCCTGACGGAGCAAGGATACGACCCAGGCGTGGCCGACGGGATCATGGGCGGGCGAACCCGAGGCGCTATCCTGCGATTTCAGGTCGATGCCGGCCTGACCCGTGACGGCAGGCCCTCGACCGAGGTCTTGAATGCGCTGAACGCCAAGCGGCTCGGCGGCAGCGCCACCGCATCGGCGACGCCGGCTCAGCCCCAACCCCAGCCCCAGCCTGCCGCGGGCACCCTTGCCGCGGCGGTCGAACAAGCGAGCCAGACGGCACCCACACCGGTGCCTCAAGCGACAGCGGTGCCAGCGGTGGAGCCTGGCCCGGCTCCCTCGAGCCAGACGGCCGTCGCGGCGCCAGCGCCGGCGGCCCCGGCTTCCCAGCCCTTGCCATGGGAGCAGACCGGGCAGGCCGAAGCCGCTCAAGGTCAGGCGCCGCCGGCGCCGTCACAGGCGACGCCGTCACAGACGGCAACCGGGCAGCAACCCTTGCCCTGGGAACAGGGCGGTACGGCCTCGCAGCCGGGCAACGCACAGATCGCCACCGGCCAGCCGGGCGTCGCGACGGCGCCGCCGGAAACCCTGCCTTGGCTGCAAACCGGCAATAGCGCCCCGGCGATCCCCGGACAGTCCAATCAGGCCCACACGCAGGTCCCGAGCCAGATTCCCCAAGGCCAAGTCCCACAGGGGCAATCCGGTTCGGAGGTGTTGCCCTGGGTGCAGCAGCAGACCGGCGGCGCCCTGCCGTCCAGCGGCGCCCTACCGTCCGGTGGCACTGTGCCCTCCGGAAGTACGGGAACGATCGGGCAGTTGCCGCCCAACGTGACGATTGGCGGCCAGCCGGTCCCCACCCAACTGCCCGGCCAGGCGCCGTTGGCCCTGCCGGGATCGCCGCCCGATCCGGAATCCCTGCCCTGGCTGCAGACCGGCGGCGGCGCCCAGTCCGCCGGCGGGGTGATCGGTCAACTGCCGCCGCTCCAGGGCCAGGGTCATCAGGGCCAAACGCAACAGGGCCAAGTCCAACAAGGTCATGTGCAACAGGGGCACGTCCAGCAGGGCCAGGCCTGGGCGACACCGGGTTCGAAGGTGGAGGGAATTGCGCGGGTTGTCGACACCGGCACGCTCTTCGTCGGCGGCCAGACTCTCCACCTGTCCGGCGTTCTGCCCGAAACCCATCCGGCCTTTGTCGACGGCCTGAAGTCCTACATCACCTCGCAAGGGGGGCGGGTGTCTTGCGTCGCCGCGGGCGTGGCCGGTTACACCTGCCGGACTGGGATCGGCTTCGACATCGGCCAGGCGGCGATCTTCAACGGCGCCGCCCGGGCCGCGCCCGATGCGCCCTACCACTACAAGGAAGCCGAACAGCAGGCCCGCACCGCGCGCAAAGGGATCTGGCAGTAGGTCTTGCGCTGGCCGGTCTTCTGGCCTTCCATAGCCGTTTCCTTGGGCTCTTCAGGACCGAAAGACCATGCCCCTGCCGATCAATCCCGCCGTTGCCGCGGTCGCGGCGCCGCCGATCGCCGAAGCCATGACCTGGATCGAAGGGGTCGCCCTGCCGCCGGACCGGCCGTTGCTCGATCTGGCCCAGGCGGTGCCGAGTTATCCGCCGCCGGAAGATCTCCGGGCTCATGTGGCCCAAGCGGCGCTCGGTCCCTCGAGCGCCTTTTACACCGCGATCATGGGCAAACCCGAGCTGCGCGGCGCCCTGGCGGCGCACCTGTCGGAAGACTATCGGGCCGACCTGAGCGCCGATCAGGTGGGCATCACCGCCGGTGCCAACCACGCCTTTTGTCTGGCGACCCAGGCGGTGGCGGGCTCGGGCGACGCCGTGCTCCTGGCCGAGCCGGCCTACTTCAACCACGCCATGTGGTTCGCCATGCAGGGGATCGAGGCGATCGCGCTGCCTTGCCGCGCCGGGGGCGAGGGCATGGTCCCCGACCCGGCCGAGGCCCGTGCCCTGATCACCCCGCGGACCCGTGCCATCTGTCTGGTGACGCCGAACAATCCGACCGGCACGATCTACAGTTCCGCCCGCCTCAAGGCCTTCTACGACCTGGCCCGGGACCACGGGCTGGCGCTGGTGCTGGACGAGACCTACAAGGACTTCCGCCCCGATCCCGCGCCGCCCCATGGACTCTTCGGCGAACCCGGTTGGCAAGAGGTGGTCCTGCAGGTCTACAGCTTCTCCAAGGTCTACAGCCTGACCGGCTACCGGGTCGGTTCGCTGACCGGCGGACGCCGGGTCATGGCCGAGGTCGCGAAGATCGCCGACACCCTGACGATCTGTCCGCCGCATCTGGGGCAGGTCGCGGCCCTCTACGGGCTGGCTGCTCTGGCGCCCTGGCGCGCCCAGAAACGCGACGAGGCCCTGGCCAGGATCGAGGCGCTCGATGCGGCCTTCGCGCGCCATCGCCCCGCCTTCGAGATGGTCTCGCGCGGCGCGTTCTTTGCCTATGTCCGCCATCCCTTCGAGGGCCGGTCCGCCGAAGAAGTGGCCAAGGCGCTGGTCGCCAAGCAAAGCCTGTTCTGTCTGCCCGGCCGCTTTTTCGGCGCGGATCAGGAGCGCTACCTGCGGCTCGCCTTCGCCAATGCCGCGGTCGAGGAGATGGACGAGATCGCGGGTCGTCTGGCGGCCTTCGAGGGACTTGAGCAGGCCGTCGCATGACCGACGGGCTCAGGGGACGGGTATCGGTCGCGCGGGTCGGGTCCGCGACCCGCTGAATCCAGTTGGTTCCAAAAGGAGAGCAATCATGAGCGAGCTCTATGGCATCATCGCACCGGCGGCGACGCCCTTCGACGCTGCCGGTGCGATCGATTTCGGCGGCGCGGCGCGCCAGACGAACTGGCTGGTCGAAGCCGGCGTTCACGGTCTGGCGGTGGGCGGCAGCACCGGCGAGGGCCATACCCTGGATCGCGCCGAGTTCCGCGACCTCATCGCCGCGGCCAGCGAGGCGATCGCCGGGCGGGTGCCGCTGGTCGCCGGGATCATCGCCAATTCGACCCGAGAGTCGGTCCTGCGCGGCCAGGCGGTCGCCGACCTGGGGGTCGCCGCGCTGCAGGTGACCCCGGTCCACTATCTCTTCAAGCCCGATGACGAGGCCATGCTGGCCCACTTCCGGACCCTCTCGGAAGAGACCGGCCTGCCGGTGCTGATTTACAACGTTGTCCCCTGGACCTACCTGTCGCCCGAACTGCTGCTGCGCATCATGCGCGAGGTGCCCGGTGTCATCGGGGTGAAGCAGTCGGCCGGCGACCTCAAGCTCTTCGCCGACCTGATGCTGTCCGCTGGGCCCGGGGACCACATCTTCAGTGCGGTGGACGCCCTGATGTACTCTTCCTATGCGCTGGGCGCCCGAGGCTCCATCGCCGCGATCCTCAGTGCCGCGCCCCATGCCTCGGTGGAACTCTGGGACCTGGTGCAAGCCGGCGACCACGGCAAGGCGCGGGCGCTGCACGAACGCCTGCTGCCGCTATGGAATGCCATGCTGGGCGACAACCTGCCGGCCTGCGTCAAGGCGGCGCAGGCCCTGCAGGGCTGTGAGGCCGGCCAGCCGCGCGCACCCATGCCCCCGGCGAGCGAGGCGCAGCGCCTAGCAATTGCCGCGGCGCTGGAGGGGTTGGGGGTTGCCTGTGGGGGGCGCAAGATCGGTTAGGTCAGCTTTTGTCGTTGGGGAAGAAAAGCTGCTGCCCGCCGACGCGAAAGGCGGCGATGGCCGCTTGACCTTCGCTGGACAGCAGCCAGTCGATGAGGGCTTGGCCTTCCTCGGCCTTGATGTGGGGATGCCGTTCGGGGTTGGCCAGGATCACGCCATACCGGTTGAACAGGCGGGGCTCGCCCTCGAACAGGATCTTAAGTCCGGCTTTGTTCTGAAAGGAGATCCAGGTGGCCCGGTCGGTCAGAGCGTAGGCGGCCATGGCCGCCGCGCCATTGAGCGTCGCCCCCATGCCCGAGCCCATCTCCCGGTACCAGCCGCCCGACGCTGCCGCGACCTCGACCCCGGCGTTGGCCCAAAGTTCCAATTCTTTCTTGTGCGTCCCGCTGTCGTCGCCCCGCGAGGCGAAGGGCGCCCCTGCGCCGGCGATGCGGGCGAGGGCCTCTCCCACATCGTTCGCCTGCGAAATCCTGGCAGGATCTTCGGCGGGCCCGATCAGGACGAAATCGTTGTACATGAGGTCGTGACGCGCGACGCCATGACCCTCCGCGACGAAACGCTCTTCGGAGGGGCGATGGTGGACCAGCAGCACATCGGCGTCGCCGCTTTCGGCCAGGCGAATGGCCTGACCGGTGCCGCGCACCACGGTGCGCACGGCGATTCCAGTCTTGGCTTTGAACAGCGGGATCAGGTGGTCGAGCAGGCCTGAATTCTCGGTCGAGGTTGTCGAGGCCAAAACCACGAAGCGCTCTTCGCCAGCCCTCGCGGCGTCGCTGCCGGCTATGGTCAGGACGGCGGCCAGGACAATCGTCGCAAGAGCGCAGGCGAGCCAGCCTTTCGAGATTCTCATCATGACGCGATCGAAATCCTTTCTACCAGATCAGTTCGCCCTGCAGGAAGGCGCGGGCCGCGTCGCTCTCGGGCGCGGCAAAGAAGGCCGCCGCGTCGCGGTGCTCGACCAGGCGGCCGCGCTGCATGAAAAGCACCTCCTGGCCCAGGCGCTGGGCCTGTCCCAGGTCGTGGGTCGTCATGACCACCTTGGTGCCGGCGCCGTGCATGGCGATGATGACTTCCTCCACGTTGCGCGTCGCCGCCGGGTCGAGGCTCGCGGTCGGCTCGTCGAGGAACAGAACCTCCGGCCGCAGGGCCCAGGCTCGGGCCAGGGCGAGGCGCTGCTGCTGTCCGATCGACAGCACCCGGGCCGGCCTGTTGGCCATCTTGGAAAGCCCGGTACGGTCCAACGCCTCGTCGCGCCGTTGCCGCGCTTCGCTCCTCGCGATGCCTTGCAGCGCCAAGGCATAGTCGACATTGGCGGCCGCCGAGCGGCGCAGCAGGACCGGGCGCTGAAAGACCATGGCCTGGCGCCGGCGCAGGGTCTTCTCGCTCTCGGCCTGCCAGGAAATCCGGCCTTCATCGGGGGCCAGCAGACCGTGCAGAAGCCTGAGCAGAAGGCTCTTTCCCGCGCCGTTCGGGCCCAAGATCACGGTGCGTGGACCAGCCGTCAGATCGAAGCTCACCTCCTTGATCAAGCGACGCCCGCCCAGTTTCAATCCCGCGGCCTCGACCCGGCAGGGCAGAATGGAAATGTCGGCACCAGTGTTCATGGGGCGGGGCTCATGGGGCGGGGCTCATGGCGCATGGCTCCGGGATGCGGCTGGCTGTTCGGCGATCTCCTTGATGACATAGGCCGCGGCGTTCACGCTGAGCGACAGCACGATCAATATGAGGCCGAGGCCCAGCGCGAGGGCGAGGTTTCCCTTCGAGGTCTCGAGCGCGATGGCGGTGGTCATGACCCGGGTCACATGGTCGATGTTACCGCCGACGATCATCACGGCGCCGACCTCCGCGCTGGCCCGGCCGAAGCCGGCCAGAACCACGGTCACCAGGGAAAAGCGCGCGTCCCACAGCAGGGTCGGGATGGCGCGCAGCGGCGAGCAACCGAGCGACTGCAGCTGTTCGGCGTACTCGGTCCAAAGGTCTTCGGCGATCTGGCGGGTCAGGGCCGCCAGGATCGGCGTGACCAGCAGCGATTGCGCGATGATCATGGCGGTCGGCGTGAAGAGCAGGCCGAGAGTGCCGAGCGGACCGCTGCGCGACAAGACCAGATAGACCATCAGGCCGAGGACCACCGGCGGCAAGCCCATGAGCGCGCTCAGCAGGATGGTGACCGCGCGCCGTCCGGGGAACCGCAAGAGAGCCACCGCGGCCCCCAAAGGCAGGCCGACCAGGGCGGCCAGTCCGACCGCGGTCAGGGAGACGCGCAGCGACAGGCCGACGATCTCGACCAGATCCCGGTCCCATCCGGTGATCAGGTGACCCGCCGTATAGAAGGCCTCTGAAAAGCTCTCCAAGTTATCGTCTCACTTATGTTTTGTGATGTTTTATTGCAGGATTTACCGAAATAGAAAAGAGAGGGAATTAATGCAAGACCAAGTTCGCCTTGCGAGGCCTGCCGGCCGGGGCCATGATCGCGCCCATGACAGGGAGCAGCGATAAAGCGGCCGATCGTCCGGCGCCCGGCGACGGGGGCGCGGTGACGCAGCTTCGCAAGGGACGGGCACGACTCGCGGACCCGGTCGCCCTGGGAGAATTCCGGGTGCGGCCGGACCCCGCCGACCCGCGTCTGACCGAACGGGTGCGCGGCGTCGACCAGGACGGTCAGGCGATCGAGACGGCGGTCGTGGTGGAGCGTCCCTTGACGCTCTTTTTGAACGACCAGGAGGTCGTCACCATGATGACGATCGGCGACTACCCGGAAGAGTTGGCGATCGGATTTCTGCTGAACCAGAACATGCTGCGACCCGATGACGTGATCGAGGCGGTCGAGGTCGACGAGGAACTCGAACTGGTGGTGGTCCGCACTGAACGCGAGACCGACTACGAGGAAAAACTGAAAAAGAAGGTTCGCACTTCCGGTTGCGCCCAGGGCACGGTCTTCGGCGATCTCATGGAGCGTTTCGACGAGATCGAGCTGCCCGCCGATGCGCGGCTGCGAACCTCCTGGATCGCCAGCCTGTCGCGCAAGATCAACGGCGTGCCGAGCCTCTACCTGGAGGCCGGCGCAATCCATGGCTGCGTGCTCTGCGAAGAGGACCGGCCGCTGATCTATATGGAAGATGTCGGCCGGCACAATGCGGTCGACAAGATCGCCGGCATGATGTTTCGCCAGGGGATCTCGCCCCGGGGCAAGATCTTCTACACCACGGGCCGCTTGACCTCGGAGATGGTGATCAAGACGGTGCAGATGGGAATCCCGATCCTGATCTCGCGGTCCGGCTTTACCGCCTGGGGCGTCGATCTGGCCCGCCAGGCCGGGCTGACCCTGGTCGGCCGCGCCAAGGGCCGGCGTTTCGTCGCCCTGGCCGGCGAGGAGCGCATCGTCCACGACTTGGATGACGAGGCCCGAAACGAGGAAGAGCCCCGATTCCAGCGCAAGGGCAGCCGCGATGACGGCTGAGGTCGTCGGCCTGTTGCTTGCCGGCGGCCAGTCCCGCCGCATGGGCGGCGGCGACAAGTGCCTGCGGCCGCTGGGCGGCGCGACCATCATCGATCACGTGCTGGAGCGCATGCGCCCGCAGGTCGGGCCCCTGCTCTTGAACGCCAATGGCGACCCCGCGCGCTTTGCCCGCCTGGGTCTGCCGGTGGCGGCTGACGTGGTGGGGGGCTTCGCCGGGCCATTGGCGGGCATCCTGACCGGCCTGGAATGGGCCGCCGAGGCGGCGCCCGGCGCCAAGTGGCTGGCCTCCTTTGCCTGCGACGCACCATTCTTTCCCGCGGATCTGGTGGCGCGCATGATGGCGGCGGTGGTGAGTGAAGGCGCCGATCTGGCCTGTGCCGCGAGCCGTGGCAGGCGCCATCCGGTTTTCGGCATTTGGCCGGTCGCGTTAGGGCCCGACCTGCGCCAGGCCCTGGTCGAGGAGGAGGTCCGCAAGGTCGACATCTGGACCGGGCGCCACCGTTTGGTCGCCGTCGACTTTGCCGATCAGGATACGCCGCTCGGGCCCCGCGATCCTTTCTTCAACACCAACCGCCCGGAAGACCTGGAAATGGCCGGGCGGTACTTCTGAGCCGGACCGGAAGGGCGAAGGAGGCGAAGCCTTTGAATCTGAGACTGCTGGTCATCGCTGCGACCATAGCCGCCTCGGTCGCGTTGTTGCTGCGCAGCTTCATCGCGCTGCCTGGCCACTATGCGAACCGTGCCGCTCTTTCACTGGCCGGCGGCGATACGGCGACCGCGGCAAGCCTGCTCGCTGTCATCGAGATCCTCTACCTCTTGTCGCTCATCGCCGGTTTCCTATGCGTATTGTTCTCGGTATCGACGCTTTGGCAAAAGCCGCGCCATGGCGTCCGGCTCTATGGGGTGGCCGCCTTGGGTTTGATCCTGGCGGCCAGCGGTCCCATGGATACCCTGATCTACCGGACGGCGACGGCGGCCTGGCGGGACAGCAATCCACCTCAGGTCCGACTTGTCCTGGCCTTTGACGAAGGCTCGCATCTGTCCCGGCCCGAGGCCCTGATAGAGGCAACGCTGGTCTACCTGGAGCGGCGCCTGACGCGGTTCGGCCAGTTTCACGCGCCGCGCGGCGATGGCGCGGGCAACATCCTGGTCGGTCTATCCGGCATGGCCGAGGATGAGGTCGCGGAACTGCGCCGGATGATCACCGAGACCTACCTGGGCTTTTATCTGGTCCATCCGGACAGCGACCGGCTGGCGGCCACGGCACAGTCGGACGGCTATCTGCCCGGCGGATATCGGTCTGTCCCGGGGGAGGCAGGGCTCTTGGTCGTTGAAGACGAACCGCGACTCACCGGGGCGGATGTCAACGATGCGCAATCGATCGACCGTTTTCAGAGCGTCAGCCTGCTCGTGCGTTTTACCGAGTCCGGTGAGCGTGTCCTGAAGGATGTGACGGCCAACAATATTGGCCGGAGATTTGCCGTGGTTTTGGGGGACCGGGTTGTTTCGGCTCCGGTGATTCGGGAAACCATCACCGATGGCCAGGCCGAGTTGGCGGTCGGGCTCTCGATCGAGGAGACCGATCGGCTGGCGAGAGATTTAGCCTTGGGTGGTCTTCCGGCGCCTCTTGTCATTGTCTCCGAGGGTCCGGTCGGGCAGTGATGCGACCCCCGAGATCCGGCAGAGCTACCAGATCTCCTCGTTGCCGGTGTTCGAGAAGCGCTCGTCGAATTCCTGTTGCTCGTTGCCACTGGGCTCGAAGATCGTGACGAAGTCCAGGCTCGGTCCGCCCTCTGCCGCCTTGATGTCGTCCGAGGTGTTGGAATTGACATGAGTGATCGAATTGACGTCTTCCTCGACGATAAGCGGATCGTCAATAACCAGTATCGGATCGTCTGGGTCTCCCGGATCGTCCGGATCGGGCGGGATGGATGGGTCGCCGCAGACGGTCTCGATGATGCAGTCATTCAGGAGGAACGCGGTTGGATCGAATGCGCCGAACACAAACCCCAGAAGCGGGTCCAGGATGAGCGGCGGATCCGAGAAGCCAAACTGCGCGGCCGTCAGGTCGCCGATCCCGTCAAGGAAGCCGTGGAGGTCGGCCGAGGCGCCGCTGACCAGCAGGCCCGAGACATCGAGGGCGTCCGACGGGTCGTCGCCGCTGGTGATGGTCCCGTTCACCTTGATCAGGACATCGTCAGCCCGGAACAGACCGGCGATTACCACGTCGCCGCCCTCGTTCAGCAACTCGGCGCTGGCCGCTTCCAGGCCTTCGGTGACAAGCGTCGCGGCAACGTCGTCGAAGGTCGTAATTGGCGCGCCGATGATCACGTTGCCCAGCGCTTCCGACCCGCCCACCGCCGCGTTGAACAGAACATCGCCCTTGCTGAAGATGAAGAGATCGCCCGGCCCGTCGAGCGTATCGTCGAAGATCACCGTGTTGGTGGAATCGCTGACGATCTCCAGCGAGGCGTTGATCAGATGGGCCACGTCGAAGGTGATCGTGCCGCCCTCCAGGAGAACGTTCTCCGCCGTGATCCCGGTGATGTCCCTGACTGTTCCCACGGTCAGGTCGTCGATGTCATCGAAGGCCACGTCGTGGCCCGGCGCATCGACCGCCAGGACATCCACGTCGCCGCCGAGATCCACGTCGCCGCCGGCGATCACGCCAAGGGCGGTCACGGTCACGCCGCTGCCCGCGCTCTGGGTCACCGACCCGCTGCTGGAGAGGGTCAGGCTGGCGGCGTTGGTCAGCAGGACCGTGCCGTCGAGAAATATCGAGGTCGCCTGGCGGGTGACCGCACCGGTCCCCAGGCCGTCTGTGCCCGAGGAGGTCGCCTCGCCCACGATGATGTTGCCGGTGGTCGGCGAACCTTGGGATCCATCCAGCGCTAGCAGGTCCGCAGTCCTGAGCGTGTCGAACTTGGATCCGCCAAGGTCGAACAGCCCGTCGGTCGAGCCGGCGACGAAGGTATCGCCGGTCCCCGAGGAGATAGAGGAGGCGTTGGCAAAACTGAAGAACGACCCCATCAGTGTCAGGTCGCCGCCAGCGGTATCCAAGTCGGTGCCGTCGCCGATCGTAAGGGAGCCGTTGCCGTCGCTGCCGTTGGGGGCGTGCGGAGAATCGGCCTCGAAAAACAGGTCGGCCCCATTCGAGGCAATGTTGGTAAAGGTCGAGAGGAAGCCACCGGCTCTGAAAGCGCTGGTGCTGTCCACATCCACGGGCGAGGCGATGGTCAGGTCGCCGCCGACGGTCACCAGGGCCCGGTCGGCCGTCAGGCCGGAAACGCCCGAGACAAAGCCGATGTCCAATCCGTCCGGGTCGGTGATGTCGACCAGGAAATCTGGCGCCGAGACCGCGATCTCATCGAAATCGCCGAAGAGGATGACGTCGCCACCAGCCGTGACGGCGAGCTGATCCGCCTCGAAGGTTTGGCTGTTGGTCAGGCCCCCACCGACGGTGATTTCCACTAGGGCAGCGCCGAGCAGCCCGTCGACGGTTAGGCCGACCCCTGTCACGGACCCAATATCGACCTCGTCGGGGTCGTTGAAAATGAACGTCCCGTTTTCAGTGCTGCCCGCCAAGGTATCGACGTCGGCCGTGAGGTCAATCGTCCCGCCCTGGTCGCCGAAATTGGAGATCGCGACCAGATTGGTTGCGCTGATCGCCGAGGAATTGGTTAGGTTGGTGCCAACTGCGAAGGACAAGGTCGTCGCCGTGGCCCCCACGATTGAATCCACGGTGCCGATGTCCAGGTCGTCCGAATCCACGAACTCCACGGTCTGGCCCAGGGCATCGACGGCGAAGGTGTCCACATCGCCGCCGAGGTCTACGGTGTCGCCGGCCATCACGCCGAGGCTATCCGCGGTCACGCCGCTGCCCGCGGTCTGGGTCACCGACCCGCTGCTGGAGAAGATCAGGCTGGCGGCATTGTTGAGCAGGACCGTGCCGTCGAGAAGGATAGAGGTCGCCTGGCGGGTGACCGCGCCGGTGCCCAGGCCGTCTGTGCCCGAGGAGGTCGCCTCGCCCACGATGATGTTGCCGGTGGTCGGCGAGCCGATCGTGCCATCCAAGAATTCCAGATCGGAGGTCTGGAGGACTCCCCCCGATTTGGAGCCACCGAGGTCGAAGAGCGCGTCTGTCGAGCCGGCGACAAAGGTGTCGCCGCTACCAGAAGTGATGAGGACCGCAGTACTGAAGTCGAAGTCAGCGCCCATCAAGACCAGGTCGCCACCGCCTGTGTTGATCAGGGGATCGTCCCCCATCAGCAGCGTACCCACGCCGTCGCTGCCGGCCCCCGCGTGGGGCGAGTCGGCCTCGAAAAACAAGTTGGCCCCGTTGCTCGTGAGGATGGCGCTTGAGTCCAGGGTCAAGTCGCCGGCTGCCTGAAAGGCGCTGTCGCCGGTGACGTTGATGGGATCGAGGAGGTTGATGGTGCCGCCGCTGTTGACCAGAACCCGAGCGGTGTCGATTGCATCCTCGATCGACACGTCGGTCTCGCCGAGAAGGTGCAGCAACCCGATGGTGCCGAACAGCGGCGACACGGCACCGGTCAAGTCACCTTCCACGGTCAGGGTCGAGTTGGTGATGATCTGGGCCCCGGTGCCCAGACCATCGGATCCCGCGGTGGTGGCCTGGCCCAGGGTCAAGGTGCCGCCGACCGCAAAAAGGTCGAACTCGTCCGGCGTGATATCTGATCCGGCGCCGCCCACGGTAAAGGCCTGCACGGCCTGATCTTCGAACACGTTGGCTTTGGCGATTGTCAGGTTGCCGCCACCGGTCTGGAAGATATCGGCATCGGTGGCGCCGTCGAAGAGGTTGAATGCCTCGGCGATCAGCACCGCATTGCCGCCGCCGGTGTCGATCGTGATCTCTCCGGACCCGAAAATATCGCCGTCGATATTGAGAAAGGCCGGATCGCCATCGGGCACACCCGCACCGGCCGCCGAGGCATGGGGCGAGCCTGCCTCGAAATGCAGGTCGCCGCCGTTGGTGGCGATATCGGCGCCCACATTGATTTCGTCGCCGGCCTGAAACACAAGGCTCCCCGACGTCGTGATGGGGTCAATAATGTCGATGTCGAACTCTGCCTGGACCACCACGGTGCTACCGGCCGCCACGTTCAAGCTGGCCGGATCTACCGTCAGGTCGAGGCCCGGGCTGCTGCCGAAGAGGATCGGCGGCAGGGCGCCGCCACCTGCGACCACGTCGACGTTGTCCGGGTCCAACAGCCATTGGCCGCCCAACCCAAAGGGCGCCGAGACGTCGACCACCGCGCCTTGCACATGCAGGCCCTGCTTACCCGAGGTCTCCACCAGGCCGCCGTCGCCGCCCGCTGGTCCGCCGCGCGCGCTGATGCTGCCCATGAAGCCGGTCACCTCGTCGGCCCAGACGATCACCGTGCCGCCGTTCCCTGCCACTGTCGCATCGGCGTTGATCGAAGCGCCCTGCTCGACCAGCGTGCGCCGCGCATTGGGCAGGGGCCCCGCCCCCTGGAAATTGCCGCCCACCAAGGCCGCGCCGCCGCCGGCCGAGCCCGACACATCCACATTGGCGCCGTCGCGCAGGGCCACCAGCTCGCCCAGCACCTGCACCTGGCCGCCGCGCTGGCCGGCGCCGGCGCCCGAGGCATCGAGTGCCCCGCTGACCTCGACCAGACCGGTCGCGCCGCCCGACAGCACAATGTGCCCCTCGGCGTTCACACCGGCGCTCTGGGCTTCGATGACGCCTGACATGTTGATGACATTGTCGACCACCGCACCTGCCGCCTCGGCGCTCAGAACCACGCTGCCGCCGACAGCCGAGATGGTCCCGCTGTTGTTCACCAGCGCCGTGGCATCGGCCGGCGTCTGGGTCACCGGGCCGGTCACGCCGAAGGCCAACAAGCCGTCGCCGGTCAGATCCAGCGAGAAGGTCTCGGCGCCGCCCAAGGTCACGCTGCCCAGGGAGGCCACGATCAATCCGCGGTTCTCCACTCCCGGCGCGACCAGCGCGGCCAGGCCCTGTTCGGCGATCGAAATGGTGCCATGGTTGATCACCATGGCGTCGGGGTCCGGCGAGGCGATGGCGAAATCGTAGCGCCCGGACAGGAAGTCGTCGTTGGCAATGTCCGCCGTGGTGGCCACCAGGCCGCCCACGTCGACCCGCGCGCCCGAGCCGAAGATCACGCCATTGGGGTTGACCAGGAAGAGGTTGCCGTTGGCCTGGAGCTGCCCGTCGATCCGTGACAGGTCGCCGCCGACCACCCGGTTCAGGGTCACGGCCTGACGCGAGGGTTGCCGGAACTGGGTTCGCTCGCCGCTGCCGATGGAAAAGCCCTGCCAGTTGATGATCGCGCTGTTGGTGGACTGGCGCACCACCAGATCGCTGTCCGTCGGCGCGGTAATGGTGACGCCGCCCGAGACGACCTGCGAACCGCTGGGGTTGGCCTGGGACAGGTTCGGCAGGGTCGGCGACAGCAGCGCGGCCATGGCCAGGGTCAGGATCAGCGGCCGCAGGGCGCTGGTGCCGAGCAGCGTCTCGCGCCGCTTCACAGCCCGTGGCGCGGCACGGCCCGTTCCGGGTCGAATCGGAACGGATCGGGTCTCACAATTTGGAGCTGCCATTAACCATACCCCGTTGTCGCTATTCAGTTTTTAGTATAATTACAATTATACGCAAATGTAGCGAAAGTGGAAGCTCGGAGTTTCTCTTTTGAACCGGATTCCCTGTTAACCATAAGCGCTAACTAACGTAGCCCCGGCATTTGCTCCCATTCGCTCTATTGTCCGAATGAAAAAAATTTCGCCCACACTCGATCTTTGGGGGGAATTCGGGTCGCCGGACAGCCGAAGTTCGAAATTATGGCCGTGCTGCTGGCGCTATCTCACGACTCCGACTTCGGCCAGGATCGGTGTCGGGGCCCCGCCGCAGGTCGCGTTCATGTCCTGGGGACAGGCCGAAACCACTAGATAGGCGTCCATCTCGGCGCGCAGGATGAGATTGTCGCCGGGCTGGGTGGCCGGCGCGCGGACCTCGAAGGTGCCGTCGGGCTTCAGGAAGAAGTTGGTGAAAAGGTTCCAGGGCTGCGGCATGTAGGGCAGGGCCAGGCCCAGATCTGCCAGCCCCTTGTGCAGGTTGTCGGTGCAGTTGGCGTGCCGGCCCTGGCTCGCCTCGTCCCAGCCCAGCTCGGCATAGCGGTAGACGTCGCAGGCCGCGAACTCCATGTCGTGCTGGCCCGGCGAGTTGTCCTCCAGCAGGGTCACGATGGACCGCCGCTTGGTGGTGTAGGCGGCATCGCCGACCCGGGGAAAGAGCTTTTCGATCGAGGGCCGCGTGTGCTCGCACGACAGGTGTTCATAGATATCGGCCCGGTTGAAGGCCCAAAAGTCGATGGGTTGTGCGCCTTCCGGGTCCGTGAGACGGATCAAATCGCCCTGGTCGACGCCAAAAGCCAGGTGGCCGCGCGCTTCCACGACGAAGCGCTCGCGAGCTTGGAAATCCAATGTTCCCCTCCGTGGTTCGGCCATCGGCAATGCCTCCTTGCGATTCTTCACATCCTTGCCGCAGGGTAGGGATGGGTCTGGCACAAAGACAAGGGGGCTACTGCCATGCGGCCGTTGGACGACATCAAGGTGCTCGACTTCTCGACCCTGCTGCCGGGTCCCCTTGCGACGCTCTGTCTGGCCGAGGCCGGGGCGACGGTGATCAAGATCGAACAGCCCGGCGGCGGCGATGCCCTGCGCGGCTATCCGCCGGGCTGGCCAGGGCAAAGACAAGGGCAAGGGCAGGGCCTGACCTTCGCGTTGCTGAACCGCGGCAAGCGCAGCCTTGCGCTGGACCTGAAGGACCAGGATCAACGTGCTCTGCTCGATCCGCTGATCGCCGAGGCCGACGTTCTGGTGGAGCAGTTCCGGCCGGGGGTCATGGCCCGCCTCGGTCTCGATTACGAGAGCCTGTGCCGGGTCAACCCGCGCCTCGTCTACTGTGCCATTACCGGCTACGGCCAGACCGGACCCAAGGCCGACCGGGCGGGCCACGACCTGAACTACATGGGCGATGCCGGCCTGTTGGCGCTGTCGCACGGTCCGCTCGACCGACCGAGCGTCCCGCCGGCCCTGGTGGCCGACATCGCCGGCGGCAGCTACCCGGCGGTGATCTCGATCCTGCTCGCCCTGATGCAGCGCGATCGCAGCGGGGAGGGGGCCTTCCTCGATATCTCCATGACCGACAATCTCTTTCCCTTTGCCTTCTGGGCCCTGGCCCAGGGCCAGGCCACGGGTCAGTGGCCGCGGAGCGGCGCGGGAATTCTGGCCGGCGGCTCGCCGCGCTACCGGCTCTATCCCACCGCCGACGGCAAGCTGGCCGCGGTCGCCGCCCTCGAGGACAAATTCTGGGCCGCCTTTTGCGGCCTGGCGGACCTGCATACCGGCGCGACGGCCGATGAGGTCGCCCTGGCCATCGCCGGCCAGCCGGCCGCGGTCTGGGCCGCGCGTTTCGCCGCCGCCGACTGCTGCTGCAGCATTGTCCAGGATCTCGAGGCGGCGCTGAAGGATCCGCACTTTCAAGCCCGGGGTCTCTTCGAGCGTCGCCTTGCCGGCCCGGACGGCGACAGCCTGCCGGCCCTGCCGGTACCGCTGGCCCCGGCGCTGCGCGGCCCGGCAACCGAACCCTTGCGGTCCCCGGCTTTGGGTGACGACAACGTGAGTATTCTTTCGGACTAGGGCCGGCTAGGCTTGCCGCCGGACAGGGTGGTTCAGTTCGGGCAGTGATGGAGATTCTTGACATGCCCACCGGAGCAGGCAGTTTCGCAAAGTGGCGGCGACCGCTCGCCCTCGGCCTGATGCTTCTTCTGGCCCCGGCTGGCGTGTCGGCCGCCGGCGAGGATTCCAAGGACGGCGCCTGGCCCATGGACGGCACCTGGACCGGCAAGGCCTATTCGTCGGGCGCCGGCGGCGATTGTCCGAATTTCGACCTGACCTTCACCGTGAGCGGTCACCAGGCCACCGGCCTGCTGCGCAACAACGAGGGCCACTCCATCGAGATGACCTTCCCCGTGGCGGCCGACGGCGGTTTTGAGGGCACTTTCCGCAGCCAATCGAACCAGATCGTGCGCATCGACGGGGCGCTGAAGGGCCAGACCTGGGCTGGCTATCTGATCCACTTCACCTGTCAGGGGAGCTGGTACGCCAAGCGCGGCGCAAGCCGTCAGTCGACGGCCGCGAGTTCCCCGTCCACGGCCACCCCGTCCACGGCCACCCCGGCCACGGCCACCCCGGCGACCGCCGCGACGCCCGATATCGCCGGCCAACTTCGGCAACTGCAAGCCCTGCGGCAGCAAAAGTTGATCGACGAAGACGTCTACAAGACGCGCCGGGCCGCCCTGCTGGACAAGCTGCTGGCCGACAGCGCCAGCGACAGTCCCGCGGCGGTACCGCCGACGAAACAGACGGCGGCGATCACCCTTGGGGACCTCGAGGTCGGGCGCTACTTTGCCCTGGTCATCGCCAACAACGACTACCGCTCGCTGCCCGATCTGGTCTCCGCCGTGCCCGATGGCAAGGCGGTGAGCAGGCTGCTGCGCGACGCCTACGGCTTCGATGTCGAGCTCCTGATCGATGCCACGCGCTATGACATCATCTCCGCCCTGAACCGCTATCGCTCGGTGATGACGGCGCGGGACAACCTGCTGGTCTACTATGCCGGCCACGGTATCCTGGATCAGGATGCCGAGCAGGGCTACTGGATCCCGGTGGACGGCGATGCCGACAATCCGGCCAATTGGATCGCCAACTCCGACATTACGGCGGCGATCCGCGCCATCGATGCCAACCACATCATGCTGGTGGTCGATTCCTGCTATTCCGGGACCCTCAGCCGCGGCATCGAGACCGGCTTGACCCAGGACGGCGACGATATCGGCTGGTACCGCCGGATGGCGGCCAAGAAGGCGCGAACCGTCCTGACCTCCGGCGGTCTGGAGCCGGTGACCGATAGTGGCGGCGGGGATCATTCAGTCTTCGCCAAGGCCTTCTTGGATGTCCTGCGCGGCAATCGCGGCATTATCGATGGCCAATCGGTCTTCAGCGGCCTGCAGCGGCCAGTCGTGGTCAACGCCCGGCAAACGCCGGAGTACTCCGACATCGCCGCGGTCGGCCATGACGGCGGCGACTTTCTCTTCGTGCGCCGATGACTTGAGTTTGAAGAAGGGAAACGACCCATGACTTCCCGAACAACTCGCGCCGCCCTGCCGGCTCTGCTTTGCGCGGCGCTGACTTTTGGGGCGGGCGCGCTGGCCAACGAGTTTCCGATGGACGGCAACTGGATCGGCCGCGGCTACACCCAGGGCGCGGACGAGTGCCCCCGTCTGGAGTTGAACATCTCGGTCGCCGGACATCAGGCGATCGGCAAGTTCAGCGAGAACCAGGGCCATACCGTCGAAATGCGGTTCGAAGTCGAGGAAGACGGCGAGTTCAGCGGCACTATTCGGACCCGGTCCGGTCACAACGTACGCATAACCGGCGAGCTCGACGGCAAGACCTGGAAGGGCTACCTGCACCATTCTGTCTGTCAGGGCTCCTGGCACGCGGAACGCGAAACGGCTCCGGCCCCGGCACAAGCGGTCGCGGCGGCCCCGGCGGCAACCCTGCCGGCCGCCCCGGCGCCGGGCCTCGAGGATCAATTGCGGTCGCTGCAGGAACTGCGCCAGAAGGACCTGATCGACGAGGAGACCTATCGGGCCAGGCGCGCCGCCCTGCTGGACAAGCTGCTCGCCGACAGCGGCGGCGACGCGTCGGTCCAGGCCGCGGCCCAGCCGGCGGCACCGCTATCCACCGAGGGCATCGACTTCGGGCGCTACTTCGCGCTGGTGATCGCCAACAACGACTATCAAAGCCTGCCCGACCTCGATGCCGCGGTCCCCGACGGCAAGGCGGTCGCCGGACTGCTGCGCAAGAGCTACGGCTTCGAGGTGGAGCTGCTGATCGACGCCCGGCGCTACGACATCATCACGGCGCTGAGCCGCTATCGCGGCCTGCTCGGGGCCCGGGATAACCTTCTGATCTACTATGCCGGACATGGGGTCCTCGACCGCGACGCCGAGCAGGGCTACTGGGTGCCGATCGACGGGGACAGGGACAATCCGGCGAACTGGGTGGCCAATTCCGATGTCACCGCCGCGATCCGTGCCTTGAAAGCCAAACATGTCATGTTGGTGGTGGATTCCTGCTATTCCGGCACCCTGACCCGTGCCATCGACACCGGCCGGGCGAGCGAGCCCGACCGACTGGCCTGGTTCAAGCGCATGGCCGGCAAACAGGCCCGCACGGTGCTCACCTCGGGCGGCTTGGAGCCCGTGATGGACGCCGGCGGCGATGGCCATTCGGTCTTCGCGAGGGCCTTTCTTCAGGCTCTGGGCGGGAATACCGGCGTCCTTGATGGCCAGTCGCTCTTTGCCAACCTGAAGCGTCCAGTGGTGGTCAACGCCGCGCAGACCCCGGAGTACTCCGACCTGCGCTTCGTTGGCCACGACGGGGGCGATTTCCTCTTCGTAAAGCGATAAACTACGGCCCGACCCCCGAGGTATGGCGCTGCCAGCGGTGTGACCAGGGGGCGGAGCGAAGGGGAGGGGGGCGAGCGATGCTTATAATGGTCATCGAGCACTTCAAGGAGGGCGACGGCGCGGCCATCTATGCGCGTTTCGGCGAGAAAGGGCGGCAACTGCCCGAGGGCGTGACCTACGTCGACAGTTGGATCGAGGCCAACTTCGAGCGCTGCTTTCAACTGATCGAGTGCGATGACGTCGGCCTGCTGCAGCAATGGGTCCTGGCCTGGAACGATCTGGTCGAGTTCGAATTCGTGCCCGTCACCCCGTCGAAAGAGGCTTCGGCTCTCTTTGCCGGCGGCGGCGCAAGCGCACCGTAGCATCCTCGCCTTTGGGGTGTTAGGGTCCAGTCCGATTGGCGCCCCTTGTGCGCTCTAAGAAGTACGAAAAAAACCAGTTAGGGAGGAAAACATGTTCGTACGGATGAGAAATATGCTCGCCGTCGCGGCACTTGGCGCCGCGACAGCCTTTGGCGGCCTGACCGTAAACACGGCTCAAGCCGAAACACCCGCCGATGTCCTGGTCATGGCCAAGGACGTCAGCGATCTCATTACCCTCGATCCGGCTGAAGTCTTCGAGCTTTCGGGCGGCGAGGTCATCGCCAATATCTACGACCGCTTGATGATGTATGAGCCGGAAGACCTGACCACCCTGGTCGGCGGTGTCGCCGAAAGCTGGGAGATCAGCGACGACGGCAAGACCATTACTTTCGCGATCCGCCCCGGCATGACCTTCCATTCCGGCAATCCCGTGACCGCCGCGGACGTGGTCTATTCCCTGCGTCGCGTGGTGAAGCTGAACAAGACCCCGGCCTTTATCGTGACCCAGTTCGGCTGGAACCCCGAGAATGTCGACGAGTTGGTCACGGTCGAGGGCGACAAGGCCAAGATCGTCATCACCGAGGATTTCTCGCCGGGCCTGGTGCTGAACGCGCTGTCCGCGGGCATCGCCTCGATCGTCGACATGAAGGAAGTCATGGCCCACGAGGCCGACGGCGACATGGGCTACGCCTGGCTGAAGACCAACTCGGCCGGCTCCGGCGCCTTCAGCCTGAAGACCTGGAAGGCCAATGAGTTGGTGACCCTGGAGCGCCACGAGGACTATCGGCACGGTGCGCCGGCCATGAAGCGGGTCATCATCCGCCATGTGGCGGAGCCCTCGGCCCAGCGCTTGCTGGTGGAAAAGGGCGATGTCGACATCGCGCGCAACCTGACCCCCGACCAGATCAAGGCCATTGCCGGCAATGACAGCCTGGCCATTGGCAGCGATCCCAAGGGCGCCCTGATGTACATGTCGGCCAATGCGGCCCATCCGATCCTGAGCAAGCCCGATGTCGTCAATGCCCTGCGCTACCTGATCGACTACGAAGGCATGGCCGACAGCTTCCTGGCCGGCCAGTTCCAGGTCCACCAGGCGGCCTGGCCGTCCGGCCTCTGGGGTGCCCTGGACGAAAAGCCCTTCACCTTGGATGTCGCCAAGGCCAAGGCTCTCCTGGCCTCCGCCGGGCATGGCGACGGTTTCGAGATCCGCATCGATACGCTCAATGCCTCGCCCTTCCCCGAGGTGGCCCAGTCGATCCAGGCCACCCTGGCCCAGGCCGGGATCAAGAGCGAGATCGTGACGGCCGAGGGCAAGACCCTGTGGCCGATGTACCGGGCCCGCAAGCACGAGATCATTCTGGCCCGCTGGTCGCCGGACTACACCGATCCGCACTCCAACATCGATGCCTTCGCCAACAACCCGGACAACCGTCCGGAGGCGAAGCTGACCGGTGTGCTGGCCTGGCGCAACGCCTGGCAGGATCTGGACACCAACAAGATGGTGCTGGATGCCCGCAACGAACTGGATCTCGGCAAGCGCGAGGCGCTCTATCACGACATCCAGCGCAGCCTGCAGAACAATTCGCCCTACGCGATCATGTTCCAGCAGACCGAGCAGACGGTGCGTCAAAAGCCCGTGCAGGGCTTTGTGTCGGGTTCCAACTTCGACTTGGTCTTTTATCGTAACGTCACGAAGTAGGACGCGACGATTTGGCTGAATCGACCGTTGGTCGGACAAAGTCGGCGGAGTCGGGGTCCATCCCGGCTCCGCCGCCTGCCCTCAAGGCCGTGGGCGGTGTCCTGCTTTCCCTCTGTCTCACCTTCATCGGACTGACCGCGGTCACCTTCGTGATCGGCCGGGTGATGCCGGCCGACCCGGTGCTGGCCATTGTCGGCGACCGGGCGTCCAACGAGGTCTACGAACAGGTTTACCGACAGTTGGGCCTCGACCGGCCGCTCTATGAGCAGTATTTGCGCTATCTGGGCGAGCTGCTCCAGGGCAACCTCGGCACCTCGATCATGACCGCCCGCCCGGTGATGGAGGATATTCTCCGGTTCTTTCCGGCGACCCTCGAGCTGGCCACCATCGCCACCTTCTTGGGCGTCCTGATCGGTGTGCCCATGGGGGTGCTGGCGGCCGTCAGGCAGGGCCGCTTGACCGACCATGTAGTGCGAATTTTCGGTCTTTTGGGCTATTCGGTCCCGGTCTTCTGGCTGGGTATGGTGGCGCTCCTGATCTTTTACGGCATTTTGGGGTGGACCGGCGGGCCGGGCCGGCTCGATGTCTATTACGACGGCATTGTCGATCCGGTGACCGGCATGATCCTGATCGACGCGGCCATCGCCGAGGAATGGGAGATCTTCCGCAACGCGGTCTCTCATCTGATCCTGCCGTCGCTGATCTTGACGACCTTTGCCCTGGCCTACATCGCCCGCATGACCCGCAGCTTCATGCTCGATCAGTTGAACCAGGAGTACGTGGTGACGGCACGGGTCAAGGGAGCCTCGGAACTGGCGGTTATCTGGCGCCATGCCTTTCGCAACGTCCTGGTGCAGTTGATCACCATCATCGGCCTCACCTACGCCTCCTTGCTGGAGGGCTCGGTGCTGACCGAAACGGTCTTTTCCTGGCCGGGCATCGGCCAGTACATCACGACGTCGCTGTTCAACGCCGATATGAACGCGGTCCTGGGCGGCACCATCGTCGTCGGCCTCTGTTTTGTCGGCGTCAACATGTTTTCCGACCTGCTCTACAAGCTGGTCGACCCGAGGGCCCGGTCATGAGCGAACCGGTCACGGCCGCGCCCGGGGGAAAGATGCCGGCCGGCAACGAGTCTGCCGGGCAGGGCCTGAGGGCCTGGCTGCTTTCCAACTCGCCGCGCTCGGTGACCCAGGCCCGCTGTCAGCGGTTCTACCTGGCCTGGCTCGCCTTCAAGACCAACCCGATTGCCATGACCGGGCTCGGTATTATCGTAACCTTGATCCTGATGGCGATCTTCGCGCCGCTCATTACCGCGACCAATGGGCTGGAGCCGGTTTTGGAAAAGCGGCTCTTGCCGACATCGGCCGAGCACTGGTTCGGCACCGATCAACTGGGCCGGGACATTTTCGACCGGATCGTCTGGGGATCGCGCATCACGCTCTACATCGTGGGGCTGGTGGCGATTATCGTCGTGCCCCTCGGCCTCCTGATCGGCACCGTGGCGGGATACTTGGGCGGTGTGGTCGACAGCGTCCTGATGCGCATCACCGATATCTTTCTGGCCTTCCCGCGGCTCATTCTGGCGCTGGCCCTGGTGGCGGCTCTCGGACCCGGGCTGGAAAACGCGGTCCTGGCCATCGCCCTCACCACCTGGTCGCCCTTTGCCCGTATCGCCCGGGCCGAGGTCCTGACCATCCGCAACAGCGAGTTCATCATGGCGGCCCAGGCCCAGGGCGCCTCGGTCTTCCGGATTCTTTACCACCATATCGTCCCGCTTTGCCTCTCCTCGGTGATCATCCGGCTGACCCTGGACATGGCCGGCATCATCCTCACCGCGGCGGGCCTGGGATTCCTGGGCCTCGGTGCGCAGCCGCCGACCCCGGAATGGGGCGCCATGATCTCCACGGGCCGGCAGTTCCTGCTCGATCAGTGGTGGGTCCCGACCGTACCGGGGATCGCCATTTTCATCGTTTGTCTGGGCTTTAGTCTCCTGGGCGACGGCCTGCGCGACGTTCTCGATCCCAAGAGCGGAAGCTAGGAAATGAGCGCGCGCGCCCTTCTCTCCGTCGAGGATCTGCACGTTACCTTCCAGACGCCCAAGGGCGATGTCGAGGCCGTGCGCGGCGTGTCCTTCGACCTGGGCCAGGAACGCTTGGGCATCGTGGGCGAATCAGGTTCGGGCAAGTCCCAGACCGGCCGGGCCTTGCTGCGGCTGACCGCCCACAACGGCCGCATTGCCGCCAAGCGCCTGGAGTTCGATGGTATCGATATTCTGTCCGCCGACAGCCGGACCCTGCGGGCCATTCGCGGCAACCGCATTTCCATGATCATGCAGGACCCCCGCTATTCCCTCAATCCTGTCATCACGGTCGGCGAGCAGATCGCCGAGGCCTACGCCATCCACTCCAAGGCGAACCGCAAGGAGGCCGGCCAGCGGGCTTTGGAAATGCTGGAGACGGTGCAGATCCGCGAGCCCGAAAAGGTCTACCGGCTCTATCCGCACCAGGTCTCCGGCGGCATGGGCCAGCGTATCATGATCGCCATGATGCTGATTCCCAATCCCGATATCATCATCGCCGACGAACCGACCTCGGCGCTGGACGTCACGGTGCAGATGCAGGTGCTGGCATTGCTCGACGACATGGTACGCGAGCGCGGCATGGGCCTCGTCTTGATCAGCCACGATCTGAACCTGGTGGCTTCCTTCTGCGATCGCGTGCTGGTGATGTACGGCGGGCGGATCATGGAGACGCTCGACGCCAAGGACCTCCACAACGCGCGCCATCCCTATACCAGGGGACTGCTGGACTGCCTTCCGCAGCTCGATGGCTCGCACGATATGCTGCCGGTCCTGCGCCGCGATCCGGCCTGGCTGGCGGATTAGAACCATGATCGAAGTTCAAGACCTGACCATCGTTTTCGGCTCGGGGCGGACCCGGGTCGAGGCCGTGCGTTCGGTATCCCTGTCTGTCGCCCAGGGCGAGTCCTTCGGGCTGGTGGGGGAATCGGGGTCCGGAAAGTCGACAATCCTGCGCGCCATCGCCGGTCTGGTGCCGAACTGGGAGGGGCGGATCACGGTGGCCGGGCAGGCTCTCGGCCGCAAACGCGACCGCGCCGTTGCCCGGCGCATGCAGATGGTCTTTCAGGACCCCTACGGGTCGCTCCATCCGCGTCACACGGTCAACGACATCTTGAAGGAACCCTTGGAAATCCATGGCATGGATGACCGCGAGGCGCGTATCCTGAGGGCTCTTGCCGAGGTCGGGTTGGGGGTCGAGCTGCGCTTTCGCTATCCCCACCAGATTTCCGGCGGCCAGCGCCAGCGGGTCGCCATCGCGCGGGCCCTGATCCTCGAGCCCTCGATCCTGTTGTTGGACGAGCCGACCTCGGCGCTGGACGTTTCGGTCCAGGCCGAGATTCTGAATTTGCTGAAACGGCTGCGCGGCGAGCGCAACCTGACCTACATCATGGTGAGCCACAACCTGGCCGTCGTGGCGCATCTTTGCGAGCGTATCGCGGTGATGAACCGCGGTCTCTTCGTGGAGATGCTGACCGACCGTCAGTTGAAAGAGGCGAAGCCGCAAGAGGCCTACACGCGCCAGCTTCTCGCCGCCAGCGAGGGCTACGACCGCGATGTGGCCCGTCAGATGGTCACCTACGACTGACTTGACCCAAGGTCCGAAACGCAACAGGGGCGGCCCTCTGGCCGCCCCTGCATGCTCTCGAGTCGAATCCGAGATTTTTTAGACCGGATCCTTGTCCGAATCGTCACCCGCGTCGCTCGGCGCTTCGGCTTCCGGTGCGGCGTCCTCGGCGACCGCCGCGGCGATTGCCGCATCGATTTCCGCATCGGCGGCATCGGCGGCCTCGCGCAGCGACTCGCTCGTCACCATCTCGCCGCTCTTGGCTTGCATCTGGGCTTCTTCTTCCGAGCGCGCCACATTGGCGGTGATCGAGACGTCGACCTCGGGGTGAAGCTGAATGCGCACGGAATGGATGCCGAGCGACTTGATCACTTGGTCCAAGCGGACCTGGGATTTCAGGACCGTCACGCCGGCCTCGCCAATGCTTGCGGCCAGATCGCGGCTGTTGACCGAACCGTAGAGCTGGCCGCTTTCGCCAGCCTGGCGGATCAGCGTCACGCTCAGTCCCTCGAGCTTCCCGGCCACCGATTCGGCTTCCTTGCGAAGCTCGAGATTGTGCGCCTCGATCTGGACCCGCTGCTGCTCGAACACTTCCATGTTCTGCTTGTTGGCCCGCATCGCCTTTTTCTTAGGCAGCAGAAAGTTACGGGCATAACCCGGCTTGACGGTAACCACGTCGCCGATCAACCCGAGCTTCTCGATCCGTTCCAAAAGGATAACCTGCATCACTCTTCCTCCTGATCCGGGCGTGACCGGCGCAGATGGCGCCTCAGGCCTACCCATTGATCTAACAATCCCAACACCGCGACGGCGGCCACGGCGACCCAGCCGAGGAACACCATCAACACATAAAACGCAATCAACAATCCGCGCCTCGCCGTCACCCGCGCGCAGAGTGCATGAACGACGCCTAGGCCGCCGAATAAAAATGGCACCACGAACACCAGGACCAGATTTTTGGCCAGGAATGCAAAGTCCCCTCCGCCGACAATCGCCGCGGCCAATGACAGTCCCAGGCCAATCGCCAGCCAGGGGCTCAAGGTCAGCTCCGAGAGATCCGGTGTCGGCCGTATCGCCACCGACCTGCGGACCAGGATCAATTGGGCCAAGGCGCCATTCATGGTCACGATCAGCATCCAAAGGGCCGCCGACAATCCGAGGATCAATGGCGCCATGAAAGTGGCCAGATTATCGCGTTTGGCCGCCTCGATTTCGGGAAGCAAAACCGCAACCATCGAGGCCACTTCCTGACGCACGGCTGCTTCGATCGAGGCCGCCTCGATGCTCGCGAACAACCCGAGCATCGCCAGGAGCCAGATTACGCCGCCGAGTGTGAGCCAGCCAACCAGCAGGCCGGCTGGATACCAGTCGACTTGACCCGCCGGGTCCCTGCGCGACCGGAGTGCGTGGTGCACCAGCAGGCCGACGGGGCCGATTGTCGACACAACCGCACCCGCTGCGGACCCGATCCCGCTTAACAAGGCCGAGGTGAAAAAGGCAGCGACCGCGGTCACGAAGAAGGCGCTCGTGCCGAGCCCCAAGCCCACGAGAAACAGCGGTAGCGGCAGGAAAAAGGCGAACAAAAGGCCGCCCGGCAGTCCCGCAACGACGACTGTGGGAATGATACCCGCAGCCAATGGAATCATCAGGCGCCGCATGGCTTCCTGTCTCTTTCCGCTGCCCGTATCGGCGATCCGTTCGATCTTCCGACGCTCCCCTGCGTTACTTCAGAACGTAGGGCAACAAAGCGAGAAACCGCGCGCGCTTGATGGCGATGGCCAGCTCGCGCTGTTTCTTGTTGGAGACCGCGGTGATACGGCTGGGGACGATCTTGCCGCGTTCAGAAATAAAGCGCTGCAGCAAGCGGACATCCTTGTAGTCGATCTGCGGCGCGTTGGGGCCCTTGAATGGGCAAGTCTTGCGGCGGCGGAAGAAGGGGCGGCGTGGGCCGCTTCCCTTGCTGACGATCTCGACGATCATGCGCTCGCTCCTTCGGGTTTGGCGGTTTCAGCACTGGCGGCTGGTGCTTCGGCCTTCTTTTCTTCGCCGGCCGGTGGTGCGTCCGAACGCTCGGAGGGTCCCCGGTCGCGCCCGCCGCCGTCGCGGCCACCGCCATCGCGCCCGCCGTCTCGTCCGCCGCCACGGCGACCGCGATCATCGCGATTGCGGTTTTGCATGACCGGCGAAGGGCCGGTCTGCAGTTCCTTGGTGGCGATGGTCAAGAACCGTATCACGTCCTCGCTCAGCCGCATTTGGCGCTCGAGCTCGGTGATGGCGGCATGCGGGGCATCGATATTGAGCAGGACGTAGTGCCCTTTTCGGTTCTTGCGAATCCGATAGGCCAAGCTGCGCAGCCCCCAATTCTCCTTGGAAGCGACGGCGCCGCCGTTTTCCTCGAGGATCTTCGTGTAGTCTTCAACCAGCTGGTCGACCTGGCCAGCGGAAATATCCTGACGTGCGATGATCACGCACTCGTAGTACGCCATTACGTAGCACTCCTCATGGCTATTCCTGGATCTGCGGGGCCCCGGCCCCCGACCCTCAGCCGACCATCGCCGCATAGTTTCGCGGGTGGGCGGCAAGGAGCTATGTTAATTCCGCTCAACGCGGAGCGGCGGACTATACACACCCGAACCTGGAAGACAAGGCTTCCTGCCGGCTATTTTTCTGCCTGCCCAAGCGGCCGCGGAGGCGTTCGCGTTCGGCTCCGCGACTTTCACCATGGCAAGGCTTTTCAGGCCCCGTCGGAGACGCTATCTGTGCGGTCCCGTCCGTTGGGGCGAAGTGTATTGAGGGGGGATATGCCGATGAAGCGGGCCTTTGTGTTTCCTGGGCAGGGATCCCAGGCGGTCGGAATGGGCCAGGAACTGGCCGAGGCCTTTCCCGTGGCCCGCCACCTGTTCGACGAGGTCGACGACGCGCTGAACCAGCATCTCAGTCGGCTGCTATTCGAGGGGCCGGAGGAAGATCTGCGGTTGACCGAGAATGCCCAGCCGGCCTTGATGGCCGTCTCCCTGGCCGTTGTCCGTGTGCTGCAGGCCGAGGGCAAGGTGGACCTGGCCGAAAGTGGGCTGTTCGTTGCCGGTCACTCCCTCGGCGAGTACTCGGCCCTGGCCGCGGCGGGTAGCCTTGCCGTGCCCGCGGTGTCGCGCCTTCTCAAACTGCGCGGCCAGGCGATGCAGGAGGCGGTGCCAGTGGGCCAGGGCGCCATGGCGGCGCTTTTGGGCCTCGATCTCGAGGCCGCGGCCGAACTGGCGCGAGAGGCCGCCGCGGGCGAGGTTTGCGAGGTCGCCAATGACAACGCACCGGGTCAAGTGGTGGTCAGCGGCGCCCGCGAGGCGGTCGAGCGGGCCGTGGCACTGGGTAAGGATCGCGGGGCCAAGCGGGCCATTGTGCTGCCGGTCTCGGCACCTTTCCACTGCGCGCTCATGGGGCCGGCGGCCGAGGCCATGGCCGTGGCCTTGGAGCAAGCCCAACTCGACGCCCCCGGTTTGCCGCTCGTCGCCAACGTGACCGCGGCAACGGTGAGCGACCCGGCGACGATCCGGGACCTGCTGGTAGAACAGGTCACGGCGACGGTCCGCTGGCGCGAATCTGTGCTCTACATGCGCGACCAGGGTGTCGAATCGCTGATTGAACTCGGCGCCGGCAAGGTGTTGAGCGGCCTGACTCGGCGCATCGACAAGGAGCTGACGGCGCAAGCCGCCGGCACGCCTGACGAGATCGAGGCGTTGTTGCGGAGCTTTTAGTAAAAAACCGGCTTCCCGCATCAATGATTTTGAAGAAAGGGACGAGAAAACGATGTTCGATCTGACGGGAAAGACAGCCCTGGTGACCGGCGCGACGGGCGGTATTGGGGGGGCGATAGCGAAGGCGTTCAAGGCCCAGGGAGCGCAGGTCGGCCTGTCGGGAACGCGCCAGGACCGTCTCGCGGCGTTGGCGGCGGAGATGGGAGAGGGCACCGCGGTCCTGCCCTGCGATCTCTCCGATCCGGAGTCCGTCGCCGGGCTGCTCGGCGCGGCGGAAACGGCGCTGGGACAGGTCGACATCCTGGTCAACAATGCCGGTCTGACCCGCGACACGCTTGCCCTGCGCATGAAGGACGAGGACTGGGACCTGGTCCTCTCGGTCAACCTGTCGTCGGCCTTCAAGCTCAGCAAGACGGCGCTACGCGGCATGATGAAGCGGCGTTGGGGACGTATTATCAATATAACATCCATTGTCGGCGTGACCGGCAATCCGGGGCAGGCCAACTACGCGGCTTCCAAGGCGGGCATGATCGGCTTGGCGAAATCTCTGGCCCAGGAGGTCGCGGCACGCGGAATCACAGTGAACTGCGTGGCGCCCGGTTTCATCGAAACGGCAATGACCGATGAATTGAAGGATGACCAGCGGACCGCAATCATGGCCCGAATCCCGGCCGGGCGGATGGGGGGTGCCGAAGACATCTCGGCGGCGGCGGTCTACCTGGCCAGCGAGGAAGCAGCTTATGTGACCGGGCAGACCTTGCACGTGAACGGGGGAATGGCCATGATATAGCCAGAACGCGGGAGTCCCGCGTTGACCTCAGGTTGGGGGGAGATGATAGACCAGAAGCGCGATTTGCTCATTCAGAGCGTTGGCAAAGCTTTTGGAACTATGATATGAGGCGGCGGCCTCGCAGCCGGAACGACGAGTCGGGTAAGCCCAGTATGGCTCGAAGTAACTGTGCGACGGGGGGTCGAGAACAACAAAGCGCAAATCGTGAGGGCTTACAGGAATGAGTAACGACACTGCCGAGCGCGTGCGGAAGATCGTCGTCGAGCACCTTGGCGTCGAAGAAGACAAAGTGACGCAGACAGCGAGCTTCATCGATGATCTGGGGGCTGACAGCCTGGACACCGTCGAACTTGTCATGGCATTTGAGGAAGAGTTCGGCTGCGAAATTCCCGATGATGCAGCCGAGAAGATCGTGACCGTCAAGGACGCGATCGATTTTATCCAGGAAAATGCATAGTCGGTTCAAAGCAGTCCAGGGACATTGAGTGTCCCGGGGCTCGAACCGGTAACAGTTTAACAGAACGGTTGATCGGACGTCATGAGGCGTGTTGTCATCACCGGTCTTGGGATGGTTACGCCCCTAGGTCAGGGAGTCGCACATAATTGGCGGCAACTGATCGCCGGGGCATCGGGTATCCAGACCATCGACCGCTTCGACGTTTCGGACATTCCAGCGAAGATCGCGGGAATGATCCCCTATAGTAAAAACGGCGAGGCTGGGTCCTTCAATCCCGATCTTCATGTGCCCCCCAAAGATCAGCGCAAGATGGACGAATTCATCATCCTTGCGATCGCCGCGGCGGACGAAGCGATTGCTGATTCCGGCTGGACCCCGGTGGAAGAGGAGGACCGTTGGCGCTCCGGGGTGATGATCGGCTCTGGCATTGGCGGACTGCAATGGATCTCGAAAGGCGAGCGTACGGTTCATGACAAGGGCCCACGAAGGCTCTCGCCCTTCTTCATTCCGGCAGCCTTGATCAACCTCGCCTCGGGTCAGGTGTCGATCAAATACGGTTTTCAGGGTCCAAATCACGCCGTGGTCACAGCCTGCTCCACCGGCGCGCATGCCATTGGCGATGCAGCCCGGATCATTGGCCTGGACGATGCCGATGTCATGGTTGCCGGTGGCGCGGAAGCCGCGGTTTGCCGTTTGGGCATGGCCGGCTTCGCCTCGGCACGGGCGCTGTCCACCGCCTTCAACGATACGCCCGAGAAGGCCTCGCGGCCTTGGGACAAGGCCCGCGATGGGTTCGTCATGGGCGAGGGCGCCGGTGTCGTTGTGGTCGAGGAACTGGAGCACGCCAGGAAGCGCGGCGCGACAATCTACGCCGAGGTCAGGGGCTATGGCATGTCGGGCGACGCTCACCACATCACGGCGCCGCCGCCCGACGGAAACGGCGGCTACCGGGCGATGAAAATGGCCATGAAGCGGGCCCAGATGAATCCGGACGAAATCGACTACATCAACGCGCACGGCACCTCGACCCCGCTTGGCGACGAGATCGAGCTGGGCGCCGTCAAGCATCTGTTCGGAGAGAGCTCGAAGCTGCTCTCGATGTCTTCGACCAAATCGGCCGTGGGACATCTGCTGGGCGCCGCGGGCGCGGTCGAGGCCATTTACGCAACGCTGGCCGTGAAGCACGGCATCGTCCCCCCGACCCTGAACCTCGATAATCCCTCCGATGGCTGCGACGACATGGATTTGGTGCCGCACAAGGCCAAGGAGCGACCGGTCCGGGCCGCGCTATCGAACTCGTTCGGTTTCGGTGGCACGAATGCCTCGCTGGTTTTGGCCAGCGTCGACTGATCCCTTCGATGCGACGCTGGGTCGCCTGCCTGATCGTAACCGCGGCCATGGCCGTGGGCGGTGGCGCACTGCTGTACGATTGGGCTCTCAAAAAGCTCGATTCGCCGGGGCCGCTGGGAGAAGACCGGATCCTTGTGGTTCCCAAGGGCGCCGGACTGAGCCGGATCGCAACGACCCTGACCCAGCAAGGCGTCATCGACAATGCCCTGTATTTTCGCCTCGCCGCGCGTTATCTGAAAGCCGATCAGGCCCTCAAGGCCGGCGAGTTCGCCTTTCCAGCGGCCATCTCGATGCGCCAGGTCATAGAGACCCTGCGCGAGGGCAAGGTCGTAATCCACCGCCTGACCCTTGCCGAAGGCTTGACCAGCTATCAGATGGTTGCCTTGATCGAGCAGGCCGAAGCCCTGTCTGGAAGTGTGCCCCGCGTCCCGGCCGAAGGAACCCTGCTGCCGGAGACCTATCACTTTGCCAGAGGCGACGACCGCGGTGCGCTCCTGGCCCGCATGGAGACTGCCTTGACCGAGACCCTGGCGGAGCTTTGGGCCACGCGTGACGAGGGCTTGCCATTCAAGACTCCCGCCGAGGCGCTGGTCCTTGCCTCGATCGTGGAAAAAGAGACCGCGCTTCCGGAAGAGCGGCCGCTGATTTCGGGCGTCTTCGTTAACCGCCTGAGAAAACCGATGCGGCTGCAGTCGGATCCGACGGTGGTCTATGGCCTGACCGGCGGCAAGGGGCCGCTCGGCCGGCCGCTCACGCGCCGGGACCTGAAACAGGCGACCCCTTTCAATACCTACGTGATCGACGGTCTGCCGCCGCACCCGATCGCCAATCCGGGCCGGGATGCCTTGGCTGCCGTGTTGCATCCCGCCAAGACCGAGCACCTTTACTTCGTCGCCGACGGCAGCGGCGGCCATAGCTTTGCCAGGACCCTGGCCGAGCACAACAGGAACGTCGCCAAGTGGCGCAAGATCGAAAAGGCGCGCGGTCAGAAGGCCGCCGACTAGCGCGGGTAACGGGCGAGGCACGGTAGCTGACACTCTGACCTTGGGTGCGGAGTCAGGCCTTCTTGGGCAGTCGCCGCAACAGGGGGTCGGTCAGGCCGGGGGACAGCAGGGCGAGTAGCCAAACCGCCGCGTAGAGCCGCCAGGGGAAGGCGATCCGCGCCCGTCCCTTTTCCAAGCCGCGACGGATGATGCGAGCCGCCCGGTCCGCGGTCATCAGGCCGGGCATGGGGAAGTCGTTGACGGCGGTCATCGGGCTGACGACATAGCCGGGGCAGATCACCGACAGGGCCAGGCCTTGAGCGTGGATATCGCCGCGCAGCGCTTCGCCCCAGACCCGGACCGCGGCCTTTGACGCACAGTAGGCCGGTGCGCCTGGGAACCCGCGAAACGATGCGAGCGACGACATGATGGCGACCTGTCCCCGGCGGCGTGGCGCCATCAGGGCGACGGCCGGCATGATGGTGTTGACCACCCCGTCCAGGTTGGTGGCGAAAACGCGCCGGGCCTGCTCCGGCCCTTCAGGGCCGCCGCCGCTGCCGGCCGAGATACCCGCATTGGCGATGACCAGGTCGAGGGGCTGTGCGGCATCGAGTCGCGTCATCCAGTGTTCGAGCCCCTCGCCGTCAGTGACATCGAGGCAGGCGGTCTCCACCTGCGCGCCTTCTGCCCGGCAGCGCTCGGCGACCGCTTCGAGGCGCGCCCTGTCGCGACCGGTGAGAGCCAGGGTCTTGCCGGGCCCGGCATAGCACAGGGCCAGGGCCGCGCCGATGCCGCTGGAAGCGCCGGTTATGAGGAGAGAGTGCGGATCGTTCATGCGGTCTGCTTTCGCCCTGGCATAAGGGTGTGGAGATTTGGGGACGCCGAAAACGCGCGGTCGCTTGTTGCCGCAAGGGCTGCTCTATATAAAGACGCCTGCCGCAACATGATCAAGCAAAGGGGCCAGCCTGGTGAACAAGAAATCGAGCGGCGGGATCGCCAGCATGACCGGGTTCGCCCGCACCACGGGGGGCGACCGAACGCTGTCTTGGGCCTGGGAAGTGAAGTCGGTGAACGGCAAGGGCCTGGACATGCGCAGTCGGCTGCCACCTGGCTTCGAAGCGCTTGAACCGGTCCTGCGAAAGGCGCTGCAGGGGTCCTTTGCCCGGGGGAACTTTCAAGTTGCATTGACCGCCAAGCGGGCGGACTTGACCACCAAGATCACGGTCAACCAGGAAATTCTCGACCAGTTGATCGGGCTCGCGGAAGAGCTGCGCGAGCGCATCGGCGCCGAGCCGCCTCGCATCGAGGGCCTGCTTGCGCTGAAAGGTGTTCTGGATGCCGGTGAGGAGGAGGAGCCGACCGAAGTCGTCGAAGCCCGCCACGCGGCCATGAAGAGCGACCTCGATGCCTGTCTCGCCGCCCTGGCGCAAATGCGCGGTGAAGAGGGCGAGCGGTTGGCCGGGATGGTGGAGACCCTGTTGGACGAGATCGAGGAGGCGAGCGGCGCGGCCAAGAGCTGTGCGGCGCTACAGCCCGATGCCCTGCGGCAACGGCTTGACCTTCAGCTGCAAGAGCTCTTGTCCGGCAAGAACCAGCTTTCCGAGGACCGGCTCCATCAAGAGGTGGCGATCCTGGCCGCCAAGGCCGACGTCCGTGAAGAGCTGGACCGCTTGGTCGCGCACATTTCGGCGGCCCGCGAGCACCTGTCGCGAGGCGGCGCGGTCGGCCGAAAGCTCGACTTCCTCTGTCAGGAGTTCAACCGGGAAGCCAACACCCTCTGCTCGAAGTCGTCCGACGTCGAACTGACCCGCATCGGCCTTTCGCTGAAATCGGCAATCGACCAAATGCGCGAACAGGTGCAAAACATCGAGTAGAACCAAATAGTCGAACAATAACAGTCGGATCGATCGATGGCGCAACATCAGGCAAGCCCGGAGAACAAGTCCCGAGAACGCATCCGCCGCCGCGGCTTGATGCTGGTGCTCTCGTCTCCCTCGGGCGCGGGCAAGACAACCATCTCGCGCGCGCTCCTGGCCGACGACCCGGCAATCACGCTGTCGATCTCGGTGACCACAAGGCTACCCCGTCCTGGCGAAGTCGATGGCAAAGACTATCGATTCCTGTCTCAGGAGGAATTCGCGACGATGGCCGCGGCGGGTGAGCTACTTGAGTACGCCGAGGTCTTCGGGCACGCCTATGGCACCCCCAGAGCCGCGGTCGAAGAGGCGTTGGAGCAGGGCCGCGATGTTCTTTTCGACATCGATTGGCAGGGAACCCAGCAACTCTCGGACAAGGTGCCGCAGGACCTGGTCAGGGTCTTCGTCCTGCCGCCATCGGTCGAGGAACTGGAACGGCGGCTCTACAGCCGTGCGCAGGACAGCGAGGAAGTGGTCCGGGGACGCATGGCCAAGGCGGCCGATGAAATGAGCCACTGGGCCGAGTACGACTACATCGTCATCAACGAGGACCGGGATCGGAGCCTCATCGAGGTCAAGGCGATCCTGGCCGCCGAACGCTTGCGGCGACAACGCCGCATCGGGCTCCGCGATTTCGTCGAGGGCCTGCGCAAGGGTTAATACCTGGTCCGCGCGGCCGCTGCCTCGGCGAGAGCACAGAACTCGGCAACAGATAACGTCTCGGCCCGCCGGGTGGCCTCCAATCCGACTTGGTGGAGCAGGCCAGCCGGATCGTCCACCAAGGTTTTCAGGCTCTGGCGCAGCATCTTTCGGCGTTGACCGAAGGCCGCGGCGGTCACCCGCTCGACATCCTCGAAGGCCAGCGACGGTCCCGGCCGCCCCGTCGATTGGCGGGGGCTGAGGCGCACCACGGCCGAGGCGACCTTGGGTTGCGGCGTAAAGGCACGGCCCGGCAGTTGAAACAGGACTTCCGCCTCGCAGAGCCATTGGGCGATGACCGAGAGGCGTCCATAGCTCTTGCTGTTTGGGGCCGCCACCAACCGGTCGGCAACTTCGCTTTGGAACATCAAGACCATCAGATCGAGACTGCCGGGATCTGCCCGCAAGGCCCGCAGCCAGTTGATCAGCAACGGAGTGCCCACGTTGTAGGGCAGGTTGGCGACGATACGGCGCGGCGCCGGCCCGAGGGAGGCGGGATCCAGGGTCAAGGCATCGGCCTCGATCAGGTGGAGGCGGTTGTCGGAGGAAGCTCGAAGCTCCTCGAGGGCGGACCGGCACCGCTGGTCCTTCTCGATCGCGACCAACCGTTCCGCACCCAGTTCGAGGAGCGCCCGGGTCAAGCCGCCCGGGCCGGGGCCGATCTCGATGACCGTTCCGCGATCCAGCGGCAGCGCCGCGCGCGCGATGCGCCGCGTCACATTCAGGTCCAGGAGGAAATGCTGGCCCAGCTTCCTGTCGGCCCAAAGATTGTGCCGCTCGATCACGTCCCGCAGGGGCGGCAAATCGGCTTGGCGGCCTGCGCTCATGAAGGCGGCACGGCCCGCGCCCGGTGCTCGGCCATCGTGGCCGCCATTTCCAGGGCGGCCATCAAGCTGACCGGCCGGGCCACGCCCTTGCCGGCGATATCGAATGCGGTGCCGTGATCGGGCGATGTTCTGACGATCGGCAGGCCGAGGGTCACGTTCACGCCCTCGTCGAACGCGATGGTCTTCAAGGGGATCAGTGCCTGGTCGTGGTACATGCAAAGCGCCGCGTCATAGGAGGCGCGCGCGGCCGGGTGAAACAGGCTGTCCGCCGCCATCGGATCTCCGACCGTAAACCCTTCGTCGCGCAGCTTGGCGATGGCCGGCTGGATGATCTCGATCTCCTCGCGGCCTAGGCGGCCGCCCTCTCCCGCGTGGGGATTGAGGCCGGCGACCGCCAGACGGGGGGCTGCGAGACCGAAATCTCTGGCCAGGGCAGCCGCGGTGACACGGCCGCAGTGGGCGATTTTCTCCGCCGTCAGGCTGGCGGCGGCCTCGGCGAGAGGAAGGTGGATCGTGACCGGAACCACGCGCAGCATGGGCGCCGCGAGCATCATGACCGGGTCGGTGTCGATAGCGGTCAGGGCGGCCAGATACTCGGTATGACCGGGGTGCCTGAAACCCGCCTCATAGAGCACAGCCTTGTTGATCGGATTGGTCACCACCGCGCCGGCGCGGCCCTGCTGTGCCAGCGCGACGGCCTTGGCGATCGATTCCAGAACGCAGGCGGCGTTGGCCGGATCGGCCTGGCCAGGCTTGCTGGGCGCGGCCAGCGCCAGGGGGAGGACCGGCAGGCCCGATCGAAATGCTTCCAGTGCCTCGTCCGGTTCGGCGATCGACAGGATCGGCACGGATAGGCCGAGACGTTCGGTCAGGGCCGCCAGCCGCGCTGGATCGTCGATGGCGAAAAAGACCGGCAGGTTGGCCTTGTGACGGTCCAGCCAGGCCATCAGGGTGATTTCACCGCCGATCCCGGCCGGATCGCCCATGGTCACCGCCAGCGGCCGCGCCGGCCGGCCCGGACCAGTCATGCTATCGGTGTCCTGGGTAGACTACTCATGGCTAGCTCTCTTCTCCTCCAGCCATAGCGGGCGAAGCTACTTGCGATAGCTCTGAGCCGCCGTCAGATCCGAATGTCGATGTTGGCCGAGCGCCGCAGTTCTTGAAGGGATCGCTGGGCGCGTTGGTCCACGCGTTGGGCGCGCAGTCCCTGTTCGATGGCCTCGCGGTCGATCTCTTCCTCCACGCGTTCTCGGACTTCACGCAGGAAGAGAATCGCGAACCCATCGACTGTTCGGACCGGTTGGGACAGTTGGCCGGGCTTGAGAGATTTCAGCGTTGCGGACAGCGGGTCGGAGAGCTTGCCGGCATCGATCCAACCGAGATCGCCACCCAAACTCGCGCTATTGGCCTGAGAGAACTGTCGCGCGAGCCCGGCGAAGTTCGCGCCGCCGCGGATCTGAGCCATTAAACGATCCACATTTTGCCGGACAGTGCCTTCCTGGCTGGCGTCGGGCACCGTGAGAAAAATCTCCGAGACCCTATACTGAATGCGGCCTTCGTCGGACATGATCCGTTTGACGACACCATCGATATCTTTCGAGCTCACCGTGATCGACGACGCAAGCCGAAGCCGGACCACCGACCGCCAGGCCAATTCCGCCCGGATCTGGTCCTTCAGGATGTCTGGCGAAATGCGTTGGTTCTGGAGCGCCTCGAGAAACTGGTCCGGCCCCAGTTTGTTTTGCCGTGCCAGCCCGACGATGGCCTGATCGACCTCCTCTTCCGAGATCGCGATATCCAGTCTCTTGGCCTCTTGCAGCTGCAGTCGTTCGTCAATCAAGCGTTGCAGAATCTGAGGCCCAATGCGCTCGCGCATCTGCGGCGAGTCCTCCACGCCGGCGCCGATGATCGCCAGACGGATACGCATCACGACATCCAGGATCGAGACGACCTCGTCGTTGACAATCGCTGCCGCACGCAGCGAGTCTTGAGCCGCGCTCGGTGCTGACGAGAGCATGACGGAGACGAAAACGAAGGCCGTCAGGGCGCCGAGGCGCAATTTGCCAGCCGACACGCGCCAGAGTCCGCGCTCTCCGGCCAATGACCATCTGTTGAAACTTCGCATCGTCTTGCCAGCCAATCCTTCGCCGCCGAATAGTCGCCACCTTCCGGTCTCGCCCGCCACGGCAGACTGAAATGCCTGGACTCTGCCCTGACCCCACAGAGAGCAGAAGTGCGCCATACTAACCTCTCCCACTCTAGAGGTACAGCGGGTCCTTGGTCACCCCAGACAGGCTAATTGCCGAACTGACCCAGGTGCTTGAAGGAGACGCGGACAAAGAATGAATCTTCGGGTTCCAGGTCGCCGTCGCGAAAGAACTTCCGCGCAATGGCACCCTGGATCAAGAAGCACTCGTCCGAGTAGGTGAGCGTAAACCGGGAGGAGAGGTTACGGTCCGCCTCGAGGTCGCGCCGGTGCGTCACCGCCACCCTCCAATGCTCAGTCAGTCTGGAACTAATTCCGACAAGAGCTTCCTCGCGGTCGGCAAACTGGTTGTTGCTGGCTTCGCTGTCCAGGAAGAGGTAGTCGAGGCTCAGGCGCAGGGCGGGTGGGCCGATCGAGGCGATGATCTCACTCCGTCGCGGTTTCAAGTTCTCCTTGTCCAACCGGAAGCGATAGAGGAGTCCGAAGTTTGGGTCAGGGTCCAGGCGGACACGGCCGACGATGTCTGACAGTCGACTTTCCAGACCGGATCCGTTGTTGAACAGTTCGTCGCTTTCCTCCTGGCCGGTGATGCGCACGGACTGGCCGACAAAGGCCTCGATGTTGCCGATGTCGAATGTCTCGCCGCTCCAGCGCATACCGTAGTCGACGCGGGTGCCCGAATCGACCAGGTCGGTGCCTGGGAATCGGTTGGCATTGAAGATGTTGGTGTCGTCGAACTCGAACCCGAGGCTGTCTTCATTGGGGGCGTCGTTCGGATTGAAATCGTTCGGACTGGCAACGATTTGGACAATCGGCTCCACCACTTGCTGCCAAGTTTCGTTGGCCTGCACCCAGGGATACTGCCAGCGCAGCGTTGCTTGCGGGAAGATGCGGCCGGCGAACTCGTTGCCCCCGGCATTGGCACTGTTCACGACATTGCTGTTGGGGTCGTCGCCATCGGTCCAGTAGGCATCCGCTTGCAGGCCGGCGGAGAGCGTGATGATCTCTCCGGACGACCCGGTATAGGGCAACTCGAAGCTGCCGGTCACCGAGGCGCGACGGGTGTCTTGCCCGTCGACGCGGGTGAGGGCAAGTATGTTGCTGTCCAGGCGGTATATGCCGCCGGCCACGCCAGGTTCGCTGACCATCGAATATTCGAGCATGGGTGCGATAATCGGGCTCAGCCCGTTGTCGTCGCCAGCGCGCACGCCTTGGAAAGACGCCACTCTTGCCCGCCCGTAGTTGCGTCCCCGGAAGCCCTCGACGAAGGCCTCGCTTTCGAGTACCGCCTCGCCGGACAAGTCGTAGACGCGAAGGTAGGTGTCGTCGGTCGCCCGGTTCAGGTCGAAGCCCCAGCGCCAGGTTTCGTCGATGTTGAACCGCCCCTTGGACTCCACGTGTCCGCGGAATGCATTCTCCTTCAACTTGTTAGAGCGGGTTGTCCGGTCCGCGAAGGTGGCGCTCGATTTGAATCGCAGTTCGCCGGTCACGAAACGTTGCCGGTAGTCCGCGGCCATGACGATGCCCTGCTCGGTGGTGAAAATGGGCTCGAGGGTAACGTCCTTGTCGTCGGATATGACCCAGAAGAAGGGAACCGTGATCGTCGTGCCCAGCGTATCCGATCCGCCAAAGCCCGGCGCCAGGAAACCGCTCTTTCGTTTTACCGTCGGGTCGGGGTGGCTGAAGTAGGGTGTGTAGAGAACCGGGACGCCATAGATCTCCATCCAGGCGTCATAGTATTCGATGACCTTGTCGGTTTCGTCATGGACGATCTGGTCGGCCTTGAGCTGCCACAGTGGCGCTCGGCTGGGGTCGTCGCGACAGAGCTCGCAAGGGCTGAACACACCCTTGTTCAGAATGTTGTAGCGGCCCGCGCTGCGCTGCGCATTGGCGCCGGCCATCCGGCTTCGGTCGGTGAGGAGGACACGAATGTCGCGAATGAAAGCCTCGCGCAGACCGCCGCTGATCTCGGCATACTCCGCGAACACGATCTCGCCGCTGGGATCCAGGAGCGTGACGTTTCCCGATGCGGTCACCACCTCGGTGTCGATGGCGTAGGTGATCAGGTCGGCGATGACGATTCGGTCGTCTTGCGAGACCTCGACATTCCCGCGCGCCGTGACCAGATTCAGGTTCTCATCGTAAATGATTTCATCGGCCGAGATCAGGGCCGGAATGCCATCATTCGGCAGCTCGACCGCCAAGGCGCTTGGCAAGGCCGTCAAGACCATGCTCGAGGTGAAGCACAGGGCGGCCACAAGCCATAAAACCTGCCGCCACGACTTATCTTCTCTCGTGGTCCGACGCATGACCGCCACGCTAACCGTCTTCCAGGTGCAAGAGCAGCGCGAAGCCGGCGAGCAGGGATACCACGGTTGGCGTCCAGGCGGCCATCACCACCGGTATCTTTCCGGACAGCCCCAACGCGAACACGAAGTTGGACAAGAAGTAGAGCAGGAACCCGGTCAGGACACCGACCAGTATCATCGCGCCGACCCAGCCGCGCCGTTGCGGTCTGAGGGAGAAGGAAGCGGCGATCAGAACCATTGCCGCGAGGAGCAGCGGCACGGCCAATAGGCGATGGTACTGCAGCTTGTGGCGCAGGGCTGAAAAGCCGGCCCGCTCCAGCAGTGAGATAAAGTCGGGCAGGTCCCAAAATGAGAGGGTCGAAGGCGATGCAAAACTATCTTGGATCTTCTCGAAGGTGAGACTGGTGGGCAGGATCAATTCATCTTGCTTGACGCTTTGCTGGAGCAGCTCCGAGACCCACACCTCCGACAGGATCCACTTGCCCGGCTTGAGCACGGCCCTGGCGGCATCGATGCGGCGCAGCAGTCGGTGCTCTAGATCGAATTGAAAGACGACCACGTTCTCAAAGGAGAGCTTCGTGCTGTCGGATCTCTCGGCGTTGATGACCGATTGTCCGCCCTCATCGGGTTGGCGTAGCCAAAGCCCGCCGCTCGACACCGCGAAGAGCGACTCATCCTTGCCGCGATAGCCGGCCTCGGTCTCGTCGGCGCGCTTGAGGAGAGCGGTCGACAGGGGGTTGAGCGCGCCAACGCTGATGAAGCCGAGCAGTGCGGCAACCGTCAACACCGGCACAAGGGTCTGCCAGATCGATACCCCGGCGGATCGCGAGACCAACAGCTCGTGAGACCGCGTGAGGCGCCAGAAGCTGGCGATGGCGGCGAAAAGGATCACGAAGGGCAGGGCTTCCTGACTAAAGTGCGGCGCTTTCAGGAAGGCCAGTTTGAGCACCGGCCAGAATCCGATGTTCTTCGTCTTGAGGCGATCCAGCAGGTCGACCAGGGTGATCAGGAGAACCACCCCGACAACCCCACAGAAGAACCCGCCGAACCAGTTCAGATAGTAGCGCGCGATGTAGACCGAAAATGTCGGCGACAGTCTCGATGCCCGGATCGTGGGACTCGGCGTGGCCAGGCTCATGCTGGCGCCTCGCCCTGCAGGGGCTCGCTCAGGCGGCCCGGACTGGCCGGCCTGTGCAGCATCTGCCAGACGGCGACAACGAAGGTTCCGAATGCCAGGGCATAGATCAGCGATACCGCCTCCAGATGCTTGGCCGCCACATCGCTGAGCGCAAGCGAACCTGCCTCCAGGGCAACGACGACCAGGACGGCGATGATAATGCGCTTGATCTGACCACGGCGATTGAATTCGCCGCCCAGTATGGCGGCCAGGGCCAGGGCGACGAAAACCAGGGCGTAAAGCGGCATGACGATCCGCTGGTGACCCTCTGCGATCAGTTGCTTTCGATGGCGCTTGTCAAGCTCGCTGTTTCCTGGGAACAGCAGGTCGCCAAGAAACCGTTCGCTGGGGCCCTGCCAGCGCAGCGGGATGGCTTCCTGATAGGAGTCCAGCTCGATGGTGTAGCTGTCGAAGTAAAGCAGGGTCATGCGTCCGCTCTCGCGGTCGATCTCCTGCCGGTTGCCGTTTTTCAAATAGACCCTGGGTCCGTCCGGGCTTTCGACAAAGGCGCCGCTATCGGCCAACAAGGTCACCGGCTTGGTCGGCTTTCTGGTGTCGTGGACCAGGATCCCGAGAATCTGGCCGTCCTGGGTGCGTTCGCGGATGTAGACGGTAATGTCGTCGGTGATAGTGTTGAACTCGCCTTCCTGGAGCAAAATGTCGGAGTAGTGATTGCGGATCGAGTGCTGCAGGTCCTTGAAGGCGCGATAGGATATCGGCTGAAAGTAGAGCGAAACGGTGTAGACCACCAGGGTGCAGACCAGACCGGCCAGAAGCGCGGGCTTGGCCATCTGGAACTGAGACAGGCCGGCGGCCCGCATGACCACGACCTCGGAATCCGTTGTCAGCTTGTTGTAGACGAACAGAACCGAGACGAAGATGGCGATTGGCAGGACAACGCCGATAAAGGTGGGAATCAGCAGCGCCACGAAGGAGAAAAAAGTCGAGGCCGGCAGTCCACGGTTGACGATGTAATCGATGAACCGCAGGGATTGGGTCAGCCATACCGCCAGGGTCAGCCCCAGGGTGACCAGCAGGGTTGCGGTAATGAGCTGACTGAAGACGTAGCGGGTAATGGACCGCATGGTCCGGTGGCCCCCCTCCGGCGTGGCGCGAAGTTTGTCAGTGTTTCAAAAGAGATAACGTGAAGACCCTTGGAAGGTCCAGCGGAATTAGGGCCCGGGCCTCGCTGTGCGCCGCGGCACACCGGCGGCGCCCTTAAAAGTTGACAGCCCTGCTCTATTCCCGATACCCAGGGAAGGTCGTTTTCTGTCGGCCGGGCGCAGATCCCGATTGCGACCGGCCGAACATTCGCGACCCGCCGGCAGATCTGTGCTGCAAGAGCGACCCCAGCCTGTTCGTCTCAACAAGGGAATCTCCATGAAAACCAACTTTGCTTCCTTGACCCTTCCCATCAATGGCGCGCTGGCCGTCACCGTCGCGGCCGGTGGAAAGCTTCTGGCCAGCGCGGCGAGCCTCGACAAGTCGACCGGGGGCGCCTTGAAACGGGCGATCTCGGCGAGCCGTTTCAGCGGCAAAAAGGGTGAGATCCTGGAGATCATGGCCCCATCGAAAGTGAAGAACAGCCGTATTCTCCTGATCGGTGTTGGCAAGCCATCGGATCTGTTGGCCAAGGATCTGGAAAACCTCGGTGGTCAGGTCGTTGGCCGGCTGTCGAGCAGCGGCGAGAAGTCGGTCGCCATCGCCGCCGACCCTCTGCCCGGAAACAGTCTTTCCGGCGCCGAACAGGCTGCCCGTCATGCTTACGGCGGTCTTTTGCGATCCTATCGATTTGCCAAGTATCGCACCAAGGAAAAGCCCGAGCAGAAACCGAGCCTCGCCTCGCTGTCGGTCTTGACCGGTGACGCCAGGGGCGCGCGCAAGATGTTTGCCGGGTTCAATGGCGTGGCGGGTGGCGTTTTCCTGACCCGTGATCTGGTCTCCGAGCCGGCCAATATTCTCTTTCCCAAGGCCCTGGCCGACCGGGCCAAGGATCTCACCAGCCTCGGGGTCAAGGTGCAGACCCTGGGCGAAAAAGAGATGACCAAGCTGGGCATGGGGGCCCTCCTGGGGGTCGGCCAGGGCTCGGTCCGCGAGTCCCAGCTCCTGGTCATGCGCTGGGAGGGCGGGCCCAAGGCAAAGGGCGCCGGCCAGCAGCCGGTCGCCTTCGTCGGCAAGGGTGTTTGCTTCGACACCGGCGGTATCTCGATCAAGCCGGCCGGCGGCATGGAGGAAATGAAATGGGACATGGGCGGCGCCGGTGTCGTCGTCGGCCTGATGCAGGCCCTGGCCGCGCGCAAGGCCAAGGTCAATGTTGTCGGTGTCTGCGCTCTGGTCGAGAACATGCCGGACGGCAACGCGCAGCGCCCCGGCGATATCGTCACCTCCATGTCGGGCCAGACCATCGAGGTCCTGAACACCGATGCCGAGGGCCGGTTGGTCCTGGCAGATGCTCTCTGGTACACGCAAGAGAAGTTCAAGCCGCGCATGATTGTCGACCTCGCCACCCTGACAGGCGCGATCATCATTGCCCTGGGCCACGAGTATGCCGGACTGTTCAGCAACAACGACGAGCTGTCGGAAGCCTTGTCGGAGGCCGGCAAGGTGGTCGAAGAGCCGGTCTGGCGTCTGCCCATGGGACCGGCCTACGACAAGCAGATCGACTGCGATGTCGCGGACATGAAGAACATCAGCGGCGGGCGCGCCGGCGGCTCGATCACCGCGGCGCAGTTCATCCAACGCTTTGTCAAGGACGGCACGCCCTGGGCGCATCTGGACATTGCCGCCATGGCCTGGTCGAGCAAGGACAAGCCCGTCGTGCCCAAGGGCGGGACCGGCTTTGGCGTCCGGCTGCTCGACGAACTGGTGCGCGCCAAGTACGAGGCCTAGGTGTCCGGCAGCCCCGCTGACCTGCAATGACTCCCAGAGGAGCAGGATGACCGAAGTGCGCTTCTATCATCTGACCCGCGGGACCCTGGAGGGGTCGCTGCCCGTGATGTTGGACCGGACACTGGCGCGGGGCCAGCGCGCCGTCGTTCAAGCGGCTTCGGGGGAGCGGGTGGAGGCCCTGGTCAACCATCTCTGGACCTACAACGAGGCATCGTTCCTGCCGCATGGCTCGGCCAAGGACGGCCGGGCGGCCGAACAGCCCGTGTGGTTGACCGCCGACGCGGCCCCCGCGCCCAACGAGGCCGAGGTCTTGTTCCTGACCGACGGCGCCCAGAGCTCACTGATCGGCGATTACAAGCTGTGCGCCGTCCTGTTCGACGGCAACAGCGACGAGGCCCTGGCCGCCTCGCGCGACCATTGGCGCCAACTCAAGGAGGAGGGCCACGAGCTCACCTACTGGCAACAGGACGAGGACGGACGCTGGCAGCAGAAGGCCTGACGGCCTGGCCCCGGCTGTGTCGAGCGACACAAGGGGCGGGCCGCTGGCGATGCTAGTATGAAATGGTCCAGCAATTGTTCGAAAGGGCCGGGTCATGCTGATCACCGTCGAGCGGTTCGTTTCCGACAGCGATGCGACGATTAGCCGTGTGCTGATCGACGGCCGGTTTGCCTGTTTTGGCCTGGAGGACGAGTTTCGCGCCGACAAGGTTGTCGGCGAAACCCGGATCCCGGCCGGACGCTATGCCATCACCCTTCGCACGGAGGGCGGCTTCCACGGCCGCTACGCGCAGCGGTTTCCCGAGTTCCATCGGGGTATGCTGCACATACGCGATGTGCCGAACTTCACCTTCGTCCTGATCCACTGCGGCAACACCGACGAGGACACCGCCGGGTGCCTGCTCGTCGGCACGGGCGCCGTCACCGAGCCTGGCGATATGTCCATTCAGAGCAGCCGCAAGGCCTACAGCCAGTTCTATCCGGCGGTGGTGGACGCCGCCGCCGCAAAGGATCTGGAGATCGAATTCCTCGATCTCGATCGAGGCACCTAGGGCTCATCAAATGGTTTCGTAAGACGGGGAGGGGCTCAAGCGTCTGTCGGCAAAACCCGGTCATCCCAGACTCGACTTTGCTCCAAATCTTCGATTTGGGAAGCAAAGTCAGTGATCCGAGATCTCGCCGGAATGACGTTCTCTGGGGTGCAATTGGCCCCGGACAGCAATTGTGAAGAGACCCTGGCGACTGCCTAAACGAAGTCCCGCCTCAGTGGCTGGGCCATGCAGTGCACGCCGCCGCCGCCCTGGGTGAAGATCGAGACATCGGGGTCGTAGACCTCGAAGCCGCGCGCCCGCAGCTTGGCGTTCAGGTCGGCCGATTGTTTGGTCGAGATGATGCGGTCGTTGCCGAGCGACATGACGTTGCAGCCCAAGGTCATGGTGTCGCGGAAGGAGACCGGAATGATCTCGATCTTCTTGGCCTCCAGCCAGTCGATGATGTCCTGGCTCGTCGTCTCCATGCAGACCGCGCAGAGCTTTTCCGCCAGCATGCAGACCATCAGGTCGATGTGGACATAGAAGGAATCGATGCGCGCCGGCCTGACCTCCCAGCCCTCGGCCTCGAACCAGCGCCGCAGTTGATTGACCGCGGGTTCCTGGCTGCGTTCGCCGCAATAGCCGATCAGCACGCAGCCCGGCTCGATGATGTCGAAGTCGCCGCCCTCGAAGGCCGAGGCGGTGATCATCTTGAAGATCGGGATGTCGTTGTCCTGGTAGAAGCGGATCACCGGCGCGTACTCGCCGCGCCGCCACCACTGGTTCATCTGGGTGACCACCGCGCCGTAGGGCGTCATGAAGCTCGAATCCCGGGCATAGACCTGATAGGGCAGATCCTCGTCGGGCTCCAGGAAGTGGCAGCGGACGCCGGCGCTCTCATAGGCGTCGACCATCTCCCGGTGCTGGGCCTGGGCGGCTTGCAGATCGTAGACCGCCCCGCTGGCCAGCGTCGCCTTGGAGATCGAGGAGGTCGGCAGCCATTTGTAATTGTCCGGCCGGCCGAGCAGCACATCGCGCAACACGCCGTACTCGGAGTTGATGCCCCATTTTTCGGTCCCGTTGGAGCCCTTGCCATTGCCCGTCATCGCCATCTCCCGGTTAAATGGTTTCTGCTGCCTACCTAGAGCACTTCTTTGTTACATGGAAGCATTTGACCGGGATTATTTTGTCTTCTGGCAAGGCGCGCTTCGAAGAGCGATGCTAAAGCATCGGTCGAGGAGCGGAACGCGGCCAGAAGACAAAAGAACCCGGCCTTCGGTGGGTCCTAGACGAACCCCCTCTCCCAATGGGGGTGCGTTCCGCTGTTTGCCCGATGCTTTAGCATCGCGCCGCACAGCGCGCCTTCCCGAATGATCGCCTATGACCCATCAAATGGTTCCATGTAACAAAGAAGTGCTCTAGACCATTTCCGCCTCCCACCGCAACGCCCGGATTGGGGTCTCAGGGGGCTTTCTCGTCAGGTGCCGGCGCGGTCTCTTCACCCCAGCCCTCGGGGTCGTCGGTCTCCAGGCTGTAGACCGAAATCGAGGTCTTGGGGACCGGCACGAAGCTGGTGTGGTACTCGTCGGGCCCGGTCTTGCGCCGGAAGGAACGGTAGACGATGAAGAGCGCCAGCAGGGCCAGCAGGACGGCGATGAAAAGGAAGAGCATGCCGGGGTCCCGGTGCTGCATCAGCGGGCCGACCAGGGCCGGGCCGGCCACCGCGCCGCCGCCATAGATCAACAGCAGCCCGCCGCTGGTCTGCACCAGCCGCTCGGCCGGCGCGTAGTCGTTGGCATGGGCCAGGCAGAGCGGGTAGATCGGGATCATGAAGGCGCCGTGGACCAGGGCCAGGCCGTAGACCATCCAGGGCGCGGGCAGGGCGACAAAGGCCAGGGTGAGGCCGGTGGTCATGGTCCCGATGCAGCAGAGCGCGATCACGCGCCGGCGGTCGATGCGATCGGAGATCGCGCCCAGGGGCCACTGCGACAAGGTCCCGCCGACCACGAAGGCGCTCATGAAGAAGGTGACCTCGGCGATGGAAAAGTCGACGGTCTTGCCATAGACCGGGCCGAGCGACCAGAAGGCGCCCTCCACCAGACCGACCGCCAGACAGCCGACGAAGCCCGAGGGCGAAAGGCGGAAAAGGGCGGCAAGGTCGAGGCTCGCCGAGGGCACCGGCTTGGGTGTCGCGGTGTCGGTCAGGCAGAGCGGAACCAGGGACAGGGCGATGAGGATCGCAATGGCGCTGAACAGGATGTAGCTCTCCAGCGCGGCCAGGTTGACCATCAACTGCCCGCCCACCGTCACGATATTGGTGATGATGATGTAGAGCGACAGCACCGTGCCGCGGACCCGGTTCGACGCCTGATCGTTCAGCCAGCTCTCCACCACGATATAGAGGATGGCAAAGCAGACCCCCGAAAGGGCACGCAGCAAACACCACAGAATCGGCTCCGGCCAGATCGGCAGCAGCAGGGTCAGGCCGGCCGCCAGGGCGGCGAAGCCGGCGAAGGCCCGGATGTGGCCGACCGATTTCACCACCGCCGGGCCGAAGATGCAGCCGATGGCGAAACCGGCGAAGTAAGCGGTGCCCATGGCGCCGATCAGGCTGGTCGAGAAGCCCTCGAACTGTGCACGCAGCGGCAGGAAGGTGGCCTGCAGGCCGACGCCCATGAAGAGCAGGGCCGATGCCAGCAGCAGCGTGGCGATGGAACGTTTGGAACCGGACATCGCGGCAAGCCTTGGGCCAGGGGTCGAGGGCGGAACGGGCGAGCCCGACGCTTCGCCCAGCCGGCACGGCTTGTCAAGGTGGGGTGGTGTTGGGTTCCGTCCTGGATTGAAGGACTGCTTTGCCTTCGACGGCACGCCTTGGAGCGGGTTTATCCATACAGTGGTGTTTTCAGGCTATCTTTTTCGTACCGAACGAGCTTTGGCGACGGTGGGAGCACCCCCAGCAACGGACGTCGAACTGATGGACTCGTGAGGGTCATACCTGACCCCGAGCGGCCGTCCGGTTGCGCACTGCACAAGGTGAAAAATATGCACAGAGTGATGGTATCGTGGGAGAACCGATAGAGAAATTACCAGCACGGGATCTCAACCGATCCGATGCGAACTTCAGTATCCGTTTGATCGTCATCTTCGCTCATCGTTCGTCTAAAGGCCCTCTCCCAACATGCCGCCCGAAACTATCCTCATTCAGGCTTCGCTATCCGCGAACCCGTCAAGTCCCAGGCCCCTCGCGACAGCTCGCTGATCCTATCCCAGTCACGGCTCTGGATCGCCGATTGCGGCGCGACCCATGAGCCCCCAACGCAGATGACGTTCGGAAGCGAGAGGTAGTCGATCGCGTTTTCCACGGTCACGCCGCCGGTCGGGCAGAACTCGAGGCCGCTCAGCGGGCTTGCCCAGGCTTTCAGGACGGAGACTCCGCCATTGGCCTCGGCCGGGAAGAATTTCAGCAAATTGAATCCGCGCTCTGCAGCGGCCATTGCTTCGGACGGCGTGGCGACGCCCGGAAGCATTGGCAGTGCGGCGGCCTGGGCGGCGTCGAGAATCGCGTGGCTCAGCCCAGGCGAGGCTGCAAACCGCGCACCCGCCCTCACGGCGTCGTCCAGATCGCCGGCGCTACGGAGGGTGCCGGCGCCGACCACTGCGTCGGGGAGCGCATTCGAGATAGCCTCGATCGCGCCGAGAGCCGCCGGGGTGCGCAGCGTGATCTCCAGCGCCTGCAACCCTCCTGCAACCAACGCCTCAGCCAGAGGCACTGCGGTATCGAGGTCTTCGATCACCAGCACCGGTATCACTGGCGCGAGTCGGCATACATCCTCGATACTGAGAACAGTCACGTCAGCCCGGCTCCAATCACCCTGACCCAGTCTCTTTTCGACTTCAACAATCCTGATCGACCCCCGGCTGTCCTAACGATCCGCTGAAATACGGCAACTGCATACACTGGCGCAGAGCGCAGAACTGACCTATCGGCCCGTCTCCCTACGCCATGCTGCAAATGCAGACTTGGCTGCATCGCTGGTTGCTGGATAAAGACCTATGACAGCGTCGCCCGCAGCAACCCGTTCGGTGACGAAATCCTCAAATGCTGTCATCTCCTGAGCCTCACGCGCGATGTCGTACACCATTTGCAGGGGGATGATGACCACACCTTCATCATCGCCGACAACCACATCCCCGGCAAACACGGCCACGTCTCCGCATCCGATCGGCCCGTTTAGTTCGATCGCCTGATGCAGGGTGAGATTGGTAGGTGCTGCTGGCCGGTTGTGATAGCAGGGTATGTCCATCGCTGCGATTTCCGGCGAGTCCCGGAAACCGCCGTCCGTCACCACACCGGAAACTCCGCGCTGCATCATGCGCGCCACGAGGATTGAGCCCGCGGACGCAGCTCGCGGATCCTTGCGCGAGTCAATGACCATGACGCTTCCTCGGGGACACTCTTCAACACCCATGCGTTGCGGGTGTGCCGGGTCTTGAAAGACAGAAATGGGATTGAGATCTTCGCGCGCGGGAATGTAGCGCAAGGTATATGCCTGCCCAACCATGTTCCGGCCCTTGAGCGCCAAGGGCCGAACATCCTGAATGAACTGATTGCGCAGACCGGCCTTGAACAGTGCAGTGCACAGCGTTGCCACGCTAACGTCCTCGAGCAGGGGTTTGATTTCAGGATCAAGTTGTGAGGCGCTCATTTGGGGGGCTCCGTCAAGTGCATTCGCGAATTCCTCTATACGCGGCCCAAGGCAGGAAAGGCTCTGGGCACACTTCAGTCGCGCTGACCAGAATCAACCGGGCTACGGTCCTATTATCATCTGCGGCAGCGTCAATGAGATCGCCGAAACGAAAGTGATCAGCATTAGCGCGACAAAGATCGCCAGGTAGAACGGCCAGATCGTCCGCACCGCTTTCTCTATGGGTAGCTTCCCAACTGCGCATCCGACAAAGAGACAGGTCCCGACCGGCGGCGTGCAGAGGCCGAGACCAAGGTTTACCAACAGCATAATGCCGAACTGCAGCGGGTCCATGCCAAGGCTGTTGGCAACGGGAAGAAAGATCGGTGTGCAGATCAGGATCAGGGCCGCCATGTCCATGATCATCCCGAGCACCAGCAACACTGCGTTGATCATCAGCAAGATCAGGATCGGGTTCTCCGTAATTCCCGTCAGAAGGTCGACGGTCATGCTGGGCACGCGATAGAAGGTGAGCATGTAGGCGAAGGCGCCCGCGCAGGCGATCAGGATCATGACCATTGAAGTCGTGCGCACCGACTGAACGACGGCGATACGGAAATTCTCCCAAGTGATGCTGCGATAAACCAGAAGGGTCACCACGAAGGCGTACATGGCTCCGAATGCGCCGGATTCGGTCACTGTGAACACACCGGAAAGAACGCCGCCGACAATGATGACTGCAGTCAAAAGGCCGGGAATGGCACTGGCAAAGCTCACTGCGAGCGCAGTCCAGCCGGGAAATTTTTCGGCCCTGTAGCCACGTTTCACCGCGACCAGATAGGCGGCGGTGGCAAGGCAAATGCACATCAGGACCCCGGGCACGACACCAGCAAGAAAGAGCTTGGATATCGAAACTGCGCCGCCCGTCGCGAGGGCGAAAATGATCATGTTGTGGCTGGGCGGGATGATAATTCCGGCAATCGAGGAGGTCACGGTGACGTTCACGGCGTAATCCGCGTCGTAACCCTTGTCCTTCATGACCGGGACAAGGATCGATCCCAACGCCGAGATATCAGCGATGGCCGATCCGGAAATTCCACCAAACAGCATCGACGATAAGACGTTAACGACGCCAAGACCGCCGCGCACCGCGCCCACCGCGGCTTGTGCGAAACGCACCAGCCGCATCGCTATGCCGCCGTGGAACATCAGTTCGCCCGCAAAGATAAAGAACGGGATCGCCATCAGCGAAAAGACGTTGATACCCGAGACGATGCGCTGAAAGCCTACTAGAAGCGGCAAACCCTCGTACCAGAACGCCGACAGGGCGGCGATCCCCAGTGCAAATGCAACAGGTGTCCCGATGACGACACAAAGGGCAAAGACACCCAGAAGCAGCGCAAGTCCCACTATCTTACCCTTGTTCTATGCTGTCTTTGCGTTCGTCCCTCCCGAGAAATAGACGGATCAGGTGGCCGGTGGAAAACAGGAATAGCAGCGCCCCGCTGATGGTCAGCGGCAGCGAGCGCAGACCTTCGGACCATTGGATCAGCGGAATCAGTGTTTTCCATTTGAAAATTGTCAGCTCGATGCCGTACCAAAACATCATGCCGCCGAAGACGGCCATGAGCACGTCAGACACAAAGACAAACACGGTCCGCACCCAGGAGGGTACTAAACTGCGGAACAAAACAACGGAAAGGTGAGTGTGCCGGTGCACGCCAACCGCCGAGCCGAAAAACGCAATGACCATCACAAGCAGAAGCGAAACCTGTTCCACCCAGGTCGGCGTATCATTCAAAACATAGCGGCCGAAAACCAGCCACGCGAAGATTGCCGTCATCACAACGAGGGCCACACCAGCCAACAAGAGACAGAGCCGAGATATCAGGTCGTAGACTTTATCCATTCTCCGCAGAAATGCAGGTGGCGCGCTGGATTCGCCCATTGGGTCCCCTCCGAAAAAAGCGCCCGGCATCCAAGGGTGGAGCCGGGCGACCTCTTATGCTTTTTGTTCGCTAGTTTTCATTCAGTCGACCGAGCGATTTCCACCAGTTTACGCATATCCGGGTTGGCGGCTAGGTATTCCTCGTAGACCGAGACCATTGCATCTTGGAACGGACCCTTGTCAGCGATCTCGTTGACCACGATTCCGGCTGCTTCGACATCCTTGCGTGCTTGGTCCGACTGAACCGACCAGAGTTCGCGCTGGTACAGCGCTGCCTTCTCGGCAGCGTCTCTCACTGCAGCTTGCAGCTCTGGCGACAGTGCTTCGAACTTCGCGGTGTTCACGCAGATGCACTCGGGGATGATCAGGTGCTCGCTGAGCGAGTAGTTGGTGGTTGCTTCGTAGTGGCCCACGTTCTTAAACGACGGGAAGTTGTTTTCCGCGCCGTCAACTACGCCGGTTTTCAGTGCTTGCTGAACTTCCGAGAAGGCCATCGGCGAAGGGTTGCCGCCCATTGCCGAGATCATGGCGGTGTACAGGTCGTTGTTCATGACCCGAATTTTCAGGCCCTTGACATCAGCCGGCGTGTTGATGGGCTTCTGGCCGTAGAAAGATCGTGCCCCTGCATCGATCCATGCCAGCGGCAATAGGCCGGCATCGCTCATTCCCTTTGCCATAATGTCGCCAGCCTCGCCTTCGAGAACGCGGAACATGTGCGGCACGCTTTTGAAGATGAAGGGCAGCGAAACGAGGTTGGCTTCTTTGACCATCGGGCCGATCGGGCCCAGGTTGAAGTTGCCAACCTCAATCGCGCCGATGCGAACCTGCTCCAGCGCGTCGGGCTGAGAGCCAAGTACGCCGCCGTGGAACACGTCCACAGTGATTTCACCGTTGGTGGCTTCGGTGACGAGCTCAGCGAAGCGATCCATCGCTGCAGTGTTCGGGTGACCGTCGTGATGGATATTCCACGCGCGCCAATCGGCGGCGATCGCAGCCGTCGAGAAAGCGGCAGCAACGGCGATGCCGATCGCTGTGGTTCGAACGATTTCAGTGATGCGACTATGCATGATTTCCTCCCTTGGATTGTCGTAATTAGTCGGATTCCGCACCAGGCCGTCGCGCGGCCTCAAGAGAAAAGCGTGCCTCCATTGATGTCGATGTTGGCACCAGTGATGAATGCGGCTTCGTCCGAGGCCAGATAGGCGACCAGCCCAGCCACATCCTGTGAGGTTCCCTCACGCTTCAACGGCGTGATGTTGGCCACGTGGGTGCGGACTTCCGGTTTGGTGAAGACATTGTGGAAGTCGGTGTCGATCATGCCCGGACAGACCGAGTTCACACGGATCTCAGGCCCCAGCTCTTTCGCCAGCCCGCGGGTCATTGTCATCACCGCGCCCTTCGAGGCGGCGTAGGCCACAGCGCCTGGGCCGCCTCCATCGCGCCCTGCCTGGCTTGCCAGTCCGACTATGGAGCCCCCATTCGTCATGTATGGAAGAACCGCCTTGACCGCGCGAACGTACGAGGTGGCGTTCAAGTCCATCACGCGGTTCCAGTGGTCGATGTCCATTTCGGCCATGGTCTTGCGCGCCAATAACCCACCCGTCACATGAACGAGGATATCGATTCGCCCATCGAAGACCGCAGCCGTCTCCTCTACAAGCGCGGCAACGTCCTCATCGGCGGTCATGTCGCCCTGCTTCGCAAGCGCCTTGCCGCCGACCGCCAAGATTTCCTTCACGGCGCTGTCGGCCCCTTCGGCAGAATTGTGATAGTTGATCGCAACCGCCGCACCGGCCGCGGCCAGCCGCAAGGCGCAGGCCCTGCCGATGTCGCGGCCGCCGCCGGTCACGATGGCGACCTTCTCGGCTAGCGTGCACGCTGTAGCGCCCTTGTGGACAGCTGCTTCATTCATCACGTGCCTCCCCGCCTGTTCGGCCCTTGAGGGCTGCTCGAGCGTATTTGGCTAATGTCGCTCGCATCATTTGACTTGAAAGGTCGACTAGTATCCTAGTATTGTCAAGTTGAATTTGACGGAGAGATTGGGGAGCGCGGAACAGCCGCGAGCTTGGGCGAGCCTTTGCACCGCCCTCGCGGATCTGGGAGTATGGTCGAAACAGAAAAAGGCGTGAGATGCTGGAAACCACTGGCTTAATGGAACGTCGCACCACGACTGACGTGGTGTTCGACACGCTGCACAAGGACATCGTGTCGCTGACGCTATTGCCGAGAACGAAGCTTTCGGAGGTCGAGGTCGCCCGAAGTTTCGGAGTCTCGCGTCAGCCGGTTCGCGACGCTTTCAACCGCCTAGCCAATCTGGACCTGCTGCTGATTCGTCCTCAGAAGGCCACTGAAGTGCGCGGCTTCTCGATGGATCGCATCGCCCACGCGCGGTTCGTCCGGCTGGCGGTCGAGCTGGAAGTGATCCGGTGCGCCTGCGCGCTGTGGGATGACCGCCGAGCGGCAATCCTGGAGCGCAATCTGGATCAGCAGCAGCAGGCGATTGAAACCGGCCAACCTGAAACCTTCCACACGCTGGATCAGGAGTTTCACAAGCTGATCTGCGAGCTGGGCGGCTGTCCCATGACTATCCGGACAATCGAGGAATGTAAGCAGAAGGTCGACCGTCTCTGTGTGCTCGGCCTTGAAAGGCAACATGAGGCCGCAACGCTGGTAGAAGATCACCGCAAGCTCGCCTGTGCCCTCAAAAGCGGGTCAGCCGAAGAGGCCACAGCGATCGTCCGACATCATCTGGGTCGTCTGGACGATGTCATCTCAGAGATTCAGAGCACGCATTCGGAGTATTTCGAGTGAGCAACGGCCGCCTTGATGCCTCCGGGGCCGCCACGCCAACGCGACGAGCAGACATTGGGGTGATCGAAGCCGCGAGAGCGGCTTCGTGACCGGGTCGGCGCGGCTCGATCTGCTTTGCGTCGGCGAAGCCATGGTCGAGTTCAATGCCCAGCCAGATGGGCGCTGGCTCTACGGCTTCGGTGGCGATGTATCGAACGTCGCGGTCGCCGCAGCAAGACAGGGTGTGCGGGCCGGCATGGCTACGCGGATCGGCACAGACAGCTTCGGCGACGATTTGATGGGACTGTGGACGAAAGAAGGCATTGACACGAGCTGTGTCGAACGCGACGCCGACGCTCCCACGGGACTCTATTTCGTCCGCCACAGCCCCGATGGACACATCTTCGAATACAGGCGCGCCGGCTCCGCAGCCAGCCGAATGTCTCCGAAAATGCTGCAGCACGATGCGATTGGCGCCGCCCGATGTCTGCATTACTCCGGCATCTCCCAGGCGATCAGCGGAACAGCCCATGCGGCGTGCGACGCGGCGGTTGACGCAGCGCGCATGCGCGGCGCGATAGTGTCATACGATCCGAATCTTCGGCTGCAGTTGTGGCCGTTGGAATACGCCCGCGAAGCCGTCCGCCGCTCGGCCGCGCGCTGTGATTTCTTCCTGCCAGGATTGGACGATGCGCGCCAACTCACCGGGCTCGACAGTCCCGAGGATATCGTATTCTACTACCTCGATCTCGGCGCTGGTCTCGTGGCACTGACCCTCGGTCACGATGGTGTACTGCTGGGCGATCCTTCCGGACTGGTCGCAGTACCTCCTTGCCAGGCTGAAGCCGTGGACGCGAGCGGCGCGGGGGATTGCTTCGACGGTGCTTTCCTGGCGCGCTTGCTGGCGGGAGATACGGCTGAGGCCGCGGCACGCTATGCGGTGACGGCCGCCGCGATTTCGGTCGAAGACTACGGTGCGATTGCCCCCATCCCGGTCGCCGCCGAAGTTCGCGACCGCCAGACCAATCCGCGATAGCCTATAAGAGGCTTCGCTCCGGCGAAAAAAGGCTTCACGGGCAATATCAACTTCGTGCTCCCTCCCCACCCTCCTTTTCGCAGGTGCGAAGGGCAGGTTGTGGCTTCGTCTTCTCGTAGCGGGCAAGGGTCGGCGACGCTGAGATTGGCATTGTAAGCCGACGTTCCTCGGGTTGTTGAGACCCGGTGCTGACGGGGTAAATCTCCGACCGAGGCACGGCCAGCGCCCCATACATTTGCGGTCAGGCTGTCCCCGACTGCTCCAGCGCCTCCTGGGTGGCCAGCCAGGCGGCCTCGGCCTCGGCGACCCGGGCCTTGACCTCGCCGAGCCGGACCGTGATCTCCTGCAGCTTGGCGGTCGGGCCTTCGTAGACCTGGGGGTCGGCGAGGCGGGCCTCCAGGGTCTGGCGCTGGGCCGTCAGCTTCTCGATCTTGGCCTCGGCCTCCTTGGCCGCCTTGCGCAGGTTGACGGTCGCCTCGCGCTGGGCCGCGGCGGCGCGGCGCCGTTCCTTCTTGTTACCCGAGCTGTCCTGACGCTTCATCGCGCCATCGGACGCCGTTTCCTTGGCATCCGCGGCCTTCGCCTCGGGCTTGGAGATCCCGTTACCGCTGCGCCGGCCGAGCAGCAGCTTGCGGTAGTCCTCCAGGTCGCCCTCGTAGGTCTCGACGCCGCCGCCGGCGACCAGCCATAGGCGGTCGGCCACCAGGGAGACCAGGTGGTTGTCATGGCTGACCAGGATCACCGCGCCCTGGAAGCCGGCGATGGCCTCGACCAGGGCCTGGCGGGAATCCATGTCCAGGTGGTTGGTCGGCTCATCGAGGATCAGTAGCTGCGGCGCGTCGCGGGTCATGAGGGCGAAGAGCAGGCGCGCCCGCTCGCCGCCCGACAGATTGCCGGCCTTGGTTCCGGCCCGGTCGACGCCGAAGCCGAAGCGGCCCAACTGGGCCCGCAGCTTGCCGTCGGGCGCGCTCGGCTGGAGCCGGCCGAGGAGCTGCAGCGGCGTGGCCTCCAGGTCCAGCTCGTCGGCCTGGTCCTGGGCGAAGTAGCCGACCTTGAGGCGGCGGTGGCGGTGCTGCTCGCCGCTGTCGATCCCGAGCCGGCCGGCGAAGAGGCGGGCCAGCGTGGTCTTGCCGTTGCCGTTGGCGCCGAGCAGGGCGATGCGGTCGTCCATGTCGATGCGCATGCTCAGGTTCTTGAGGATCGGCTTGCCGGGCTCATAGCCGATAGCCACCCGGTCCAGGGCGATCAGCGGCGGGGCCAGGTCGGTCGGGGCCGGAAAGTCGAAGGACTGCGCCTGCTGGTCGTTCAGGGGCGGCGTGATGTTCAGCTTGGCGATGGCCTTGAGCCGGGACTGCGCCTGGCGCGCCTTATTGGCCTGGTAGCGGAAGCGGTCGACGAAGGCCTGCATATGGGCGCGCCGGGCCTCCTGCTTGACCACCAGGGCGGCCTGGTGCTGCAGCTTTTCCGCCCGCAGCCGCTCGAAGCGGTCATAGTTGCCGCTGTAGGTGGTCAGGGTGCAGTGCTCGAGATGGACGATCTTGTTGACCGCCCGGTTCAGCAGGTCGCGGTCGTGGGAGACGATCAGCAGGGTGCCGGGATAGCTCCGCAGGTGGTTTTCCAGCCACAGCGCCGCCTCCAGGTCCAGGTGGTTGGTCGGTTCGTCGAGCAGCAGCAGGTCGGGCTCGGAGAACAGCAGCGCGGCCAAGGCGACGCGCATGCGCCAGCCGCCGGAGAAGGTCGAGCAGGGGCGCTGCTGGGCGTCTTCGTCGAAGCCGAGCCCGGCCAGGATACGGGCCGCCCGGGCCGGCGCGCTGTCGGCACGGATAGTGGCGAGGCGTTCGTGGATCTCGGCGATGCGGTGGGCATCGTGGCTGTCATGGGCCTCTTCGGCCTCGGCCAGCAGGGCGATGCGTTCCTGGTCTGCCGCCAGGACGGTATCGATCAGGCTGGTCTCGCCGCCGGGCGGCTGCTGGGGCACGGTGCCGACCCGCAGGCCCTCGGGCAGGTAGACATCGCCCAGATCGCACTGGACCTCGCCCATGATCAGCTTCAGCAGGGTGGTCTTGCCGCTGCCGTTGCGCCCCACCAGGCCGACCCGCTCGTCCTTGTTCAAGAGCGCCGAGGCGTCCTCGAGCAAGGTGCGTCCCTGCACTCGGTAGGTGATGTTGCGGAGCTGAAGCATGGGTGGTCCCGATCCTCTCGCGCGGGCTCATAGCATGGCCGGCCCGGTTCCTAAAGAGGGGCTGGTTCGGGCTCGTCCAACAGCCGCTCCATCAGGGCCTCGTCGTAATACCGGTTCCCGACCTTCAGGGCATGGGTCTCCAGGCCGTAGCGCTTGAAGCCGCAGCGCTCGTAAAGGGCAATGGCCGGCTCGTTGGTTGCGATGACGGCCAACTGGACCAGCTCGACCCGGCCGCGCGCGTGGTCCAGCAGGTGCCGCACCAGGGCCTCGCCCAAGCCGCTGCCGCGCGCCGCCGCGCGAACGTAGAGGCCCCAAAGCGTGCCCTTGTGGCGCTCTTTCTCCCATTCCTTGGCATGAAAGCCGACAACCCCCAGCAGCTTGCCCCCCAACGATTTTTCGCCCCAAAACCCGCCGAAGACCGCGTTGCGCTCCAGGCGCTGGGCGACCGCCGCCAGCGGCCGCCGCCGGGCGGACTCCAGGGTCTCGCCGAAGGCCTCGGGATGAGCCCCCAAGGCCTCCAGGCGGATCTCCTGGAACAAGGCGGCCTCGCTGGGCCTCAGCCTGGTCAGATCGAACATGAAAGAGCGGTTCCCTGCTTGCCGCTCGGCTCATAGCATGGCGGGTGCCGGTGCTAAAGAGGGGGCGGTACTCAGTAGGCCTGGGCGAGGCTTTCGGCTTGGCGCACGAGACCAATGAACTCGCCACGCAGCCCTAAGGGATCATTGCCGCGGGCGCCCTGAGCTAATCGGACGACGTCCTGGAAGCCAAACGTCGCGCGATCACATTCGCCGCGCAGCAGTTGGCCAAACCCGGCCACCGCAACGGCGAATTCCAAATCGTTTGGGCCCGTGGACTGGAAATTCTCGCTGCTGTCGAAGTCAATCACTCGGCTCATCAGACGACCTTTCCGCTCGCCCGGGAGCTTGTAGCGAAGCTTGATGAACCCGACCTCGCGCACTCTGTCGAGGCGCGGCGGAGTGGCGGCGGCATTTTGATAGCGAAGCGGCTCCAGGCTGGCTTGCGGATCGCCGATCAGCGTTAGCTCGTAAAGCGCCGTCACACTATGGCCGCTGCCGATGTCGCCGGCATCGACCCAGTCGTTGTTGAAGTCCCGGTTTGCCAGGGCCCGGGTCTCGTAACCCAGCAGACGATACTCCCGCACAAGGGCTGGATTGAATTCGATCTGGATCTTGGCGTCCTCGGCGATGGGGAAGAGGCTGCCCGTGAGATCGTCCGAGAAGACCTTTCTGGCCTCCAGCAGGCTGTCGAGGTGCGCGGCCTGGCCATTGCCGTTTTGTGCCAGCGCCTGAGCGATATTGTCCTGCACGTTACCGCTGCCCACGGTCAGCACCGACAAATAGAGGCCGCTACGGCGTTTGTTGACGATCAAGCGCTTCAACGCTTCTGGATCGCGCAGCCCGATGTTGAAGTCGCCGTCGGTCACCAGAATGATCCGATTGACCGCCAGCGGATCGAAGTCGCGCTCTGCCTGAGCATAGGCGAGACCCAACCCGTCCGCCCCAGCGGTGCCGCCTCCGGCGGTCAGCTTGTCCAGAATTCGCCCGATGTGGTCCCGCTGACGTGGTTGGAGAAAGGTCGGCTCCAGTCGAACCACGGCCCGGTTCGAATAGGTCACGATGCTGATCCGGTCTTGCGGTTGCAGTTCGTCGACCAGCAGACGAAGCGACTGCTTCACCAGGCCAAGCTTTTCAGGCCCCTCCATCGAGCCGGACACGTCGATCAGGAACACCAGATTGGCCGGCGGTCGGCCACGCTCGGACAGTTCATAGCCCTGGACCGCAACATGAAGCAGGTGCCCGTTCGGCTGCCAGGGATTGGCCAGCAAATGGGTTTGGAGGGCGAAGGGCCGATCCCGACGGCGCGGACCCGGGTAGTCGTAGTCGAAGTAGTTCACCATCTCCTCGATGCGCACGGCCTCTGGCGGAGGCATCTGTCCGGCTCGAAGGATGCGCCGGACGTGACTGTAAGAAGCGGTGTCGACATCCAGGCTGAAGGTCGACAACGGTTCCCGCGCGGCCGAACGAAACCCCGCGGTCAGATAGGGCGCATAGTTATCACGGTTCCGGTTGGTGGCCGCGTTTCCGTAGGAAGGCGTGGAACCGCTGTAGTCATAGGAGGCCGAGGTCGTCGTACTGCCGAGAGTCTGACGGCCATCATAGGTCGATTCGCAGCCAGCCAGCGCGAGCAGACCGATCAGCATCAATGTGACGCATCTGTGGTGAAACATCTTCAAAACCCCCTTCTATCGTCAAACCTTGGGCAGGCTGGAGTCGAAGTGAGGCGAAATCGTGCGAACTATAGGGACCTTTGGTGGTGATTCCGTGGCGTGAATGAGGCGTCAGTCCAGCTCGGCTGGTTTGCCATCGCGGAACAGGGCGACGATCTCAATCTCACCGACGACATTGCGATTGAACTGGTCGAGCCCGTCTGCCGGGAAGGCGCGATAGCCCCCCTGCTCAATCAAAACGCGCCCTGTAGAGACGACAGGCCGAAAGAGGATCTGGTTGCGCGGCCAAACCACCGGGGCTATAAGCCCGGCTCCCTTTCAGCCAGGACAAGAGGACGACCGCCGCCATGGCTCTTGAACGCACCTTTTCGATCATCAAGCCGGACGCCACGCGCCGCAACCTGACCGGCCAGATCACCGCCAAGCTGGAGGCCGCCGGCCTGCGGGTCGTCGCCAGCAAGCGCATTCACATGAGCCGCGAGCAGGCCGAGGGCTTCTATGCGGTGCACAAGGAGCGCCCCTTTTACGGCGAGCTCTGCGACTTCATGGTCTCGGGCCCGGTGGTGGTTCAGGTTCTGGAGGGCGAGAACGCCGTTGCCAAGAATCGCGACGTGATGGGCGCGACCAATCCGGCCGACGCGGCGCCGGGCACGATCCGGGCCGAATTCGCCGAGTCGATCGAGGCCAACTCGGTCCATGGCTCCGATGCGCCCGAGACCGCCGCCGAGGAGATCAAGTTCTTCTTTACCGATGCAGAAATCGTCGGCTAAGGCCCACAGTCGGGCATGAGAAAAGGCGGTGCCGCGGCGCCGCCTTTTTTGTGTCCGTCGCCCGGTCCGGGCTGCCGATGGCCCGACCTAGTCAGACAAGAAACGCCGCCATGCCGAGCAGCACGATCACGATCAGGATCAGCGACCAGCGCATCAGGCTGCAAAAACCCTTCCAGGTCTCGCGGTGTTCGAAGAGCATCCGTTGATCGTCGGCCATGGTTTCTGCCCCCTCTAGTCGTCCGGCCCCGCAGAGCCGCTGAATGGCTCTGATTTCTTAGCGCAGGCCAGGGTGTCGGGCAAGCCGGTAGTCGCCCCCTTCGGGCTTCGTATTCTAAGATTTCTATGTGTTCCTTTCGCCCTGTGATAGCGTCCCGAGATACCAACCCAGAGAAATCGGGGAGTTCAGTGTGGGCGATGGTGCGGGTCTAAAGGACAAGTGGGGCGTAAAGGAGGGAAAACCGACCCCATCGGACAAGCAGGCGCGAGAGTTCCGGGCCGCGTTCGACGCGCAGAAGACGGCCATCACCAGCAGCCTGGCCTATACGCTGCAGTACAGTGAAGAGCCCAAGCATAGCGCGTTGGCGGGCAGGGAGAGCGGGCTCTATCAGGCCTATAACACGGCGGCCGGGGCGATCGATCCGACCGACCCCTCGAAAGCGGCCGGCACCATTCAAAAGGTCCTCGGCGACGCCGCCAAGCTGAGCCAGGAAGCCGCCACGCTGAAGACCGACACCGAGACGGCCTATGAGGCCTGGACCCAGCAGTTCTCCTTTTATGAGCGGGCCGAAACCCGGGTCGAGGAACTCGATAGCTGGGATGCCTCCACGGCGGCGCCCTTCGTGGCCCTCTTGGCGACGGTGCGCGACCATGAAACGGCGCGGCGGTGGGAAAAGGCCCTGGCCGATCTTCTCAAGCTCGAGCAGGAGATGCAGCCGGCCTACGACGACTACGTCAAACAGAGCGCGGCCAAGGTCCCCTACGATCTGGGCCGGCCAACCTTCGACAGCGACTTTCAATCATGCACCGGACATCCGCGCCCGAGCCCGGAGATGGCCACCCTGAAAAGCGACATCGAAACCAAGATCGCGGCAATGGACAGCGCGGTCGAAGGAAAAGACTATGTGACGGCCCACGACACTCTCAAGAGCGCGACCGCGGTCCTGACAGAGCTGACGGCGGCGGCCAAGGCGCATGAGAAAAACGAGAAGGCCTACAACGAGCGCCTGCCGCAACTGGAGGCGGGCATAACGGCGGCGCGCGAGCGTATCGGGAACCTGTCGGATCATGGCGCCGGTCAAATGTCACCTCTACTGCAAGCGCTCGAAGCCCCCAAAGCCCCGATGATATCGACCGCCGCGGGGAACGACTTCGAGGCGGCATTGGGCCATCTGGAGGCCATGGAAGCCAGTCTGGCAGCCTTGGAGTCCAAGCTGACGGAGGTCGAAAAGAGTCTCGACGAGATCCGCAGACAGATAGTCGACACCCAGGATGCCTTGGCAAAAAAAGAATCAGAGCGCGCGGAACTGGACAGCCTTATCAGTGAGTTGCAGCTGAAACTTGATGTGGTTCTGAAAGACATCGAACGTCTGGAATGGGAGATAAAGGAGAACTTCTTCAAACCCAAGGAAGCGCCCCTGCAGGACGGATCCGCCGTGGCGGAGCTTGCCTATCAAGCCAGGCTGGCGGCATGCGTACTCGACAAGAACAAGCTCGAAGCAAAATTAGACTCGGCAAAGAAACGAAAAGCAGGTCTGGACGAGAGGGTGCGCGAGCTCAAGCAAGAGATCGTGGATCTGGAAAAACGAAAACAAAAAGTCTTGGCGGGTGGATGACCGAACGAGTCTGGATTTCCCACAAAGACGTGCTCTATCCGAGGACAACCTGTTGAGGCGCCACACCTAGGTGAAAACGGGGCATGGCCCGGCAAGTCGGCAGTGCACCAGTAGGAACCTCCGCCTATTCGAAAAGCTGACTCCAGGTGCCGCCGCCCTTGGTCGTCTCCGAGCGGCGCCGGCCCCAGATCAGGCCGCCGTCGATGACCATGTCTTCGCCATTGACGAAGCCCGCCTCGTCGCTGGCGAGATAGAGCGCCGCCGCGGCGATGTCGTCGGTCAGGCCCGCCCGGGGAATCGCCTGAATGGTCGGGAGCACGGTCTTCACCTTCTCGACAGTGGCGTCGGCCTGGGCCTCCTCCATGCCCATGGACTTGGCGAAGATGCCGGTGGCGATGGCGCCCGGCGAGATCGAGTTGACGCGAATGCCGTCCTCGCCCAGCTCCATGGCCGCGCAGCGGGTCATGTGAATGACCGCCGCCTTGGCCACGCCATAGATCATGGAGCCGCTGTAGCCGGCCCGGTGCCCGGCGACGGAGCCCACATTGATGATGCTGCCGGCGCCCTGGGCGCGCATCGATGGCGCGGCGTACTTCATGTGCGCCAGCGCCCCGCGCACATGAACCTGGATCGCCTGGTCGAAGCCTTCGAGCGAGATATCTTCGACCCGCCCCGGAGGCGCCGGGGCGCCGGCGTTGTTCATCAGAACATCGATGCGGCCGTGCGCCTCGAGGGTCTGTTGGATCGTGCGCTCCGCGTCCGCCGCGCTGCCGGCATCGGCGATCACGAAGGTGGCACCCGTCGCCGCGGCCACCGCGCGGCCGAGCGCGTCGCGCCGTCCGGTGAAGACGACTTCGGCACCCTCGGCGCGGAACCGCTCGACGACCCGCCGGCCGATGCCGCTGGTGCCGCCGGTCACGACGGCGACCTTGTTCTCTAGTCTCATGGGAATTGCCCCCTTTTCGTGGTTCAAGCGCCTGACAGCGATGCGCAGGAGTGTCCGGCAGGCGTCCGGCCAGGTCAAACCGGCGCGCCAGTTTACCCCCATCGGAATTGCCCTCTTGCGGTCTGCCTGGCATCGACGCCGGGCCCCGGCAACTGCTATCCTGCGGCGCGAAAGCGACCAAGAGGGGGAACAGGATGGACGCTTTTTTACATCCCAATCAGATTTCGATGCTCTTCATTCTGGCGACGGTCGGCGGCATCGGCGGCCTGCTGCAGGGTGTGCAGACCCGCGGTTTCGTGCTGCCGCACCGGCGGGGCGACGAGCGGGTCTGGGAACCGGGCTTCTTACTGGACCTGGTCTTTGGCATGGCCGGGGCGCTGGTCATCTTCCTTCTGGTGCCGGGCGACATGGATTTCGTCGTCCACGAGCACAAAGTCTCCGATACCGTGAAGGTGCTCGCGCTGGCCCTGGTCGGCGGCTACGGCGCGCCGGCGATCATCGCCCGGGCGCTCTCAACCGCCCTGAACCGTCTCGAAAGGCGCCTCGACGCGCACCAGGAGCAAGCGCCGATCGACGCCAAGGCTTACGAGCTGGTCGATCACCAATTAAGCGACACCACCGGCCCGGTGGTGCCTGAAGAGGAGCTCGGCGCGGCCATCAAGATGGCCTCGCTGCCGGCCCGCGAGGCGATTTTTCAGATGGCCAAGGACGTCCGCCAGAAGGCCTGGGCCAAGCGCGGCGAGAAGGTCAAGTGGAAGGAGAGCCTGACCGGCCGCACCATAGCGGTTTTTCGCGCGCTGACCGAAACCCCGGAGGGCGACACGCGCCATCGCTACCACGGCCAGCTCGGCTATGCCTTGAAGGACCAAGACGAACCGGACTGGCGCGGCGCCCGCGATGCGCTCCATCGGGCGATCGAGATCGCCGACAAGTCCCACCGCAAGGTCTCGCCCTTTTACTGGTTCAACTGGGTGATCTGCGTGATCCGCATGGAGGCGCTGGACGGCATTGCCGGGCCCTCCGACGGCCGGACCCGCAATGAGGTCTGCGAGGCGATTCGCCTCGGCAGCGACTTCGTCACGCTGAAGACGGCGCTGGAGAGCGATCCCGGGTTGGCTGCCTGGCTGGCCCGTAACGGCCTGACCCATGCCGAGGTCGGACTCGACGGGCCGGATGGTGGCCCGGTCTCGGGCGGCCCGGCTTCGGGCGACCCTGTATCAGGTAGCCCTGGCGGCGCGTAGCCAATCCGTGAAGCGCCACCAGGCATAGACCGCCGCGGCGACGCTGGGGCCCAGGCGGCCGCCGGCGTAGTTGAGGCCGAAGGGCTCGAAAAGGCGGATTCGTTCGTCTTCGCCGGAAATGGCGGCCGCGACCGCCTCGCCGCCGACCGTGGTGCTGCACATGCCGCTGCCGCCGAAGCCCTGGCAGTACCAGACGCCGGGTTCCAGCTGGCCGATCTGCGGCATCTTGTGGACCGCGTAGCCCATGGTGCCCGGCCAGGCCACGTCACCTCGGATGCCCGCCAGCTGCGGGTAGACCGCGACAAGATCGCCCAGCATGGTGGCCAGCAGAGCCCGGGGGTTGCTGTTCGACGAGACCCGACCGCCCCAGAGGATGCGGCCGTCCGGCAGCGGGCGGTAGTAGTCGCCGGCAAAGCGGGTGTCGCTGATGGCATAGGGCGCGCGGATCGCGGTCTCCAGCCGCTCGGGCGGGAGAGCCTCGGTCAGCATGACATAGGTCGCCACCGGCAGGGTGGCGCGGGCCAGGACGGGATGCAGACCGTCGATGTAGCCGCTGAGGCAAAAGACAATCTGATCCGCCCGCACCTGGCCTCTGGCGGTGCGCAGGACCTTGCTGTCGCCCGACAGGTCGAAGCCCGTGACCGCCGAGCCCTCGTGGATGATCGCGCCCTGGGTCTCGGCCGCGCGGGCGATGCCGAGGGCGAAGTTCAGCGAGTGCAGGGTGAAGCTGTCGGGGCTGAAGAGGGCCTCGTGGTAGCGTTTGGTGCGATAGATATCGCGCACCTTTTCCACCGGCCAGAGATCGCGCTGTTCGCCGAAGACCCGCGCCAGCCATTCGGCCTCTTCGCCGAATCGGTCCGCCGCGCCGAACCAGGAAACGCTCAGCTTGCCCTCGGCCATGGGCCCGCAGTCGATCGCATACTGTTCGATGCGCTGGCGAATCAGCGCCAGGGCATCGCGGCTCAGGTCGTTCAGTTCCCGGGCCTGGGTCTCGCCGACCAGACGGACCATCTTGCCCCGGCCCGCCGCATAGCCGCTGCCGACCATGCCGCCGTTGCGCCCGGAGGCGCCCCAGGCCAGCCGGTTGGCCTCCAGCAGCACGACTTTGCGGCCCCGCTCGGCCAGGCCCAGGGCGGTGGCCAGGCCGGCCATGCCGCCGCCGATCACGCAGACTTCGGTCTCGATCGCGCTCTCGAGGGCCGGCCGCTCCTGACCCTGGGCGATGGAGCGGCTGTAGTAGCTGTCGACATGGTCCCGGCCCGTCGCCGTGGGTCCGGTCATGGCGACAGTCCATCGGCGGGATTGATGAGCAGTGCCCCGGCCTCCTCTTGGCCGTCTATCACGGCACGCTCGCCCTCGACCCGGACCCGGCCCCCGGCCAGAAGCTTGAGGCAGTGGGGATAGAGCCGGTGCTCGACGGCCAGGACCCGCGCCGCCAGGCTTTCCGGGTCGTCGCCGGTCAGGACCGGGACCGCCGCCTGGCCGATCAGCGGGCCGCTGTCCATCTCCAAGCGCACGAAATGGACCGAGCAGCCATGCAGCCTCACCCCCGCTTCGAGGGCCCGGGCATGGGTGTCGAGGCCCGGAAAGAGCGGCAGCAGGGAAGGGTGGATGTTGATCATCCGGTCACGCCAGTGTTCGACGAAGGGCCGGGTCAGCAGGCGCATGTAGCCGGCCAGGGCGACGAGTTCCACCCCCGCCGCCTCCAGCGCCGCGGTTATGGCGCCATCGAGTGCCTCGCCCGAAGCGAAGTCCCGGCGCGCCAGGGCCAGGGTGTCGATGCCGGCCTCCCCCGCCCGGTCAAGGCCCCGGGCATCGGCCCTGCTGGAGACCACCAGGACGATTTCAGCGGGGTAGGCGGGATCGCCTTGCGCCTCGATCAGGGCCTGGAGATTGCTGCCGCGGCCCGAGATCAGCACGGCGACGCGCTTGCGGGGCGGGGCGCTCCTTATCATCGCCCGCTGGGTCATCGCCCGCCGGGTCATCACCCGCCGGCCAGCCGGACCACCGGCGCGCCCGCGGGCAACTCGTCGACCTCGCCGATGACAAAGACCGTCTCGCCGGCGTCCCGCAGCATCGATTCGGCGCGCGCCTGGTCCGCCGCCGCGACCACCAGGGCCATGCCGATGCCGCAGTTGAAGGTGCGCAGCATTTCCCGTTCGGCGACGCCGCCCTCGCGGGCCAGCCAGTCGAAGACCGGCGGCCGCGGCCAGGCGCCGACATCGATGCGCGCGCCGAGATTGCTCGGCAGGACCCGCGGGAGGTTCTCCAGCAGGCCGCCGCCGGTGATATGGGCCAGCGCCTTGACCTCGCCGGCGCGGATCGCGGCCAGGCAGGACCGGACATAGATTCGGGTCGGGGTCAGCAGGGCCTCGGCCAGGCTGCGGCCGGCCTCGAAGGGGGCCGGCGCGTCGTAGGCCAGGCCCTGCAGCTCGACCACCCGGCGCACCAGGGAAAAGCCGTTGGAATGAAGGCCGCTGGAGGCCAGGCCCAGGACCTTGTCGCCGGCCTGCACCGTGGCGCCGGTCAGCAGGCCATCGCGCTCGACCGCGCCCATGGCGAAGCCGGCAAGATCGTAGTCGCCCTCGCTGTACATGCCGGGCATTTCCGCCGTCTCGCCGCCGACCAGGGCGCAACCGGCCTGGCGGCAGCCTTCGGCGATGCCCGCGACGATCGCGGCGCCGGCGGCGACCTCCAGTTTGCCCGTGGCGTAGTAGTCGAGGAACAGCAAGGGCTCGGCGCCCTGGACGATCAGGTCGTTGACGCACATGGCCACCAGATCGATTCCGACGCCGTCGTGGCGGCCGGCCAGGATGGCCACCTTCAGCTTGGTGCCGACACCGTCGGTCGCGGCCACCAGAAGAGGGTCGGTGAAGCCTGCCGCCTTCAGGTCGAAGAGCCCGCCGAAGCCGCCCAGGGCCCCGTCGGCGCCGGGGCGCGCGGTGGCCGCGGCGAGCGGCTTGATCGCCTGGACCAGGGCGTCGCCAGCGTCGATATCCACGCCGGCGTTGCGGTAGCTCAGTTCGTTGTGCCTTGTGATCGATGCCTCCCGCGACATAGACTGCCGACGGACTTTCGCGGAGCCCGCACCATAGTCAATCCGAAAGCCTTTGCAATGCGTTCGACTGTTTTTGGACCCCTGTTCGGGGCCCTCTGTCTGGTTCTCGTCCTGGCGCCGTCGGCGGTCGAGGCCGGGGAGGAAGTATTTGCCGTCGACGGCGTGGCGGTCGACGAAAGCGCCGATTCGGCGGTCGCCGCGCGGGAGACCGCGATTGCCGCTGGCCACCGGCTGGCGGTTCGGCGTCTGGTCGAAAAGCTGGTGCCGGTGAGCCAATGGCAACTGGTGCTCGGATCGTCTCTGACGCTCCAGCAGATCTATCCCCTGGTTTCGGATTTCGCCGTCGCCAACGAGCGGACCTCCGACGTTCGCTATCTGGCCGACCTGTCCTTTCGCTTCCATGCCGATTCCGTGCGCGATCTGTTCCGCGGCCGGGGCGTTTCCTTCGCGGTGACGCGCAGCAAGCCGGTTCTGGTGGTTCCGGTGCTGGGCGCGGCCGAGGAAGCACGGCTCTGGCAGGACAATTCATGGTATCTCCGCTGGGCCAGCTATGACCTGGACCGGGGTCTGGTGCCGCTGTTCGTGCCGCTTGGCGATCTGGGCGATGTCTCCGCGGTCGACGCCGCCGCGGCGCTGGCGGGCGACTCCCAGCGCCTCGGCGCCTTGGCGGGACGCTATGGTGCCGACGAGGTGCTGGTCGCCCAGGCGGTCTTGAGCGAGGCGGCGGAAGGCGGCGGCCGGTTGGAAGTCAACGCGCTGCAGATCTCGGCGCTCGATCAGGGCGCCTTCGTCACCAGTTACGACTTCTTGCCAGGCGAGCCGCCCGAGGCAGTCATGGACCGCGCGATCGCCGCGCTCGACCAGCAGATTCAGGAGCGCTGGAAACAAGGTAACCTGCTCCAGGCCGGCGACGAGCGGTCGATCCAGGCACTGGTCGATACACGCCAGCTGCAGGACTGGCTGGAGCTGCGCCGCCGCCTGGCCAAGGTCACGACTGTCGAACGAGTCGAGGTTCTCAGTCTCTCCAGGGTCACCAGCGAGGTACAGCTCGGCTTTGTCGGCACCGAGTACCAGCTCACGACGGCACTGGCGCAGCAGGATCTGTTCCTGGCCTTGAACGCCAACAGCGAATGGGAACTGGGCCTGGCCGAGAATTTCGCCAGCGGCGCCCAAGGGGGCCAGCCGCAACCCGGGACCAGCGAGCTGTCTCAGTGACGAAACGGCAGGCGGACGCAGCAACCGGCGAGAAGCCGGAAAGGGGCCAATAGATGCTGGCTGAAAAGCAGATCCGGTTTTGGGTCGTCGGCTTCCTGCTCTTTGCCTTGGCGCTTTACTTCCTGCGCGGCGTGCTGCTGCCCTTCGTGCTCGGCATGGCCATCGCCTATCTACTGGACCCGCTCTGCGATCGTCTCGAGGCACTGAAGGTCCGCCGCTGGCTGGGCACAACCGTGACCATGGTCGGCTTCTTTCTGGCCTGCCTTTTGGTATTCATGCTCTTGGTGCCGGTCTTCGTGGCCCAGGTCGGCGACCTTCTGGAGCGCGCGCCCAGTTACATCGCCCAGGCCAAGGGTGCGTTGGAGCGGCTCTTGATCTTCGTCGAGGCCCGGGCCGATGCCGCCTTGATGGCCAAGGTGGAAGAGGCGCTCAAGGGCCTGTCGGATGATCTGGTGGGCTGGATCACCAAGGCCCTGCGCGGTGTCTTGTCGCGCGGCGCGGCCCTGGTCGACTTCCTGTCCTTGATCGTCATCACCCCGGTCGTGGCCTTCTATCTGCTGCGCGACTGGGACAAGATCAACGCCACCGTGGACGGCTGGCTGCCGCGGCGGCACCTCAAGGTGTTGCGCCAACTGGCCGCCGAGGTGGACCAAACCCTGTCGGGCTTCATCCGGGGCCAGGGCACGGTTTGCCTTCTGCTCGGCGCCTTCTATGCCGTCGGGCTGACCGTTGCGGGGCTGGAGTTCGGCCTGGTGGTCGGGCTGGTCTCGGGGATTTTGACCTTCATACCCTATGCCGGTTCGATTTTCGGTCTGGTCCTCTCCGTCGGCCTGGCCCTGACCCAGTTCGACAGCCTGACCCGGGTCGCGGTGGTGGCGGTTATCTTCGTCGTCGGTCAGCTGCTGGAAGGTAACGTCCTGACGCCCAAACTGGTGGGCGACAAGGTCGGCCTTCATCCGGTCTGGATCATCTTCGCCTTGCTGGCCGGCGGTGCGCTCTTCGGCTTTGTCGGTATCTTGATCGCCGTGCCCTTGGCCGCCGTGATCGGCGTCGGGGTGCGCTTCGGCCTGGAGAACTATCTCGCATCCCATTACTACGACGACAGCGGTCTCAAGGCCGGCGACGCTTCCGGCACTGCCGAAAAGGATGAAGGTGGGTGAGCGCCAAGGCCCAACTCGCCCTGAACCTTGAATTCCGGCCCGCGCTCGCGCGTGACGATTTTCTGGTCGCCGAGACCAATGCCGAGGCGGTGGCCTGGATCGACCGCGCGGCGCTGGACGCTGGAGCCTGGTCCGACGGGCGCCTGGCGATCTTCGGCCCGGCCGGCAGCGGCAAGACCCATCTGACTCAAGTCTGGCGGGCGGAAAGCGGCGCGGTCGAAATCAGCCCCGAGGCGATTCTAACGCAGGAACCCGGCCGCCTGCTGGAGGGCGTCGGCGCGCTGGTGCTCGAAGACGCGGCCAGCCTGGCGGCGGATGGTGCCATCGGCGCCGAGGCCTTGCTGCACTTCCTCAACGATGCCCGCGAACGCGGCTGCAGTCTGCTCTTGACCGGGCGCGAGCCGCCGGCCCGCTGGACCTGTCCGCTCCCGGACCTGGCTTCGCGCCTGGCGGCGGTCCAGGCCGTGGCACTGGGGCCGCCCGACGAGGACCTGCTGGCCGTGGTCATGGTAAAGCTCTTCGCCGACCGCCGGCTTGACGTCGCACCGGAGGTCATCGGGTATCTCCTGCCGCGGCTCGAGCGTTCCTTTGCCGCGGTCCAGCGTATCGTGCGCCTGCTCGACCTGGCGGCCCTGTCGCGGCGTCAGACCATCACAGTGCCGCTGGCCCGCCGGGTGCTGCGCGAGGACGCGGCAGGCATCGCACAGAGTCACTAATGGCGAGTGTGAGTTCAGGATCAATCAAGAGACCCAAGATCGGCCGGAGACAGAGCAGAGGAGAAGCGAGATGGATTTGGGACTTTCGGGCCGCAAGGCGATTGTCTGCGCCGCCAGCAAGGGCCTGGGCCGGGCCTGTGCGATGCAGCTTGCCCACGAGGGCGTGGCCGTCACCATCATGGCGCGCACGGCCGAAACCCTGGAGGCGACCGCGGCCGAGATTCGCGCCGAGACCGGTGCGACGGTGACCGCCATTGCCGGTGATATCGGTTCTCCCGAAGGCAGGGCCGCCATGCTGGAGGCCTGTCCGGCCCCTGACATTCTGATCAACAACAACGGCGGGCCGCCGCCGGGCGACTTTCACGATTGGACCCGGGACGACTGGATCAAGGCACTGGACGGCAACATGCTGACGCCGATCGAGCTGATCAAGGCGACGGTCGACGGCATGATCGACCGCGGCTTCGGGCGTATCGTCAACATCACCTCGGCGGCGGTGAAATCGCCGATCGATATCCTGGGCCTGTCCAACGGCGCGCGCGCCGGGCTGACCGGCTTTGTCGCCGGGATTGCCCGCAAGACCGTGCGTCACAACGTGACCATCAACAACCTGCTGCCCGGGCCCTTCGATACCGACCGCCTGCGCGGCAACATGATCGCCACCTCGGAGAAGACCGGCCGACCCTATCAGGATCTCTATGACGAGCGGGCCGCGGCCAACCCGGCCGGCCGTTTCGGCGATCCGGAGGAGTTCGGTCAAGCCTGCGCCTTTCTCTGCAGCGCCAGGGCCGGCTTCATAACGGGCCAGAACCTGCTCCTCGACGGCGGCGATTTCCGCTCCACCTTCTAGCCGCGCCGCCTAGCCCAGGGACAGGTCGGTCTCGGTGAAGAAGTGACGCAGGCTGGCCCGGGTGGCGGTGGCCTCGGACCAGTCCGCGATGGGAAGGTTGAGGACCGCGAGATTGCAGGGCCGAAAGCCTTGGGTCAGGCGCCGCTCTGTCGACGAATCCGGCAGGTCTCCGATGAGCTGGCGGACCAGCGCGGTGACCGAGGGATTGTGGGCGATCAGAAGCAGGCGTTCGCTTGGCTCCGGGAAGCCGGCGATGCTGGCCAGATAGCCGTCCGGACCGCCGCTGTAGAGGCTGTCGTCGTAGAGGACGGGAGTTCCCGCCGCCGCGCTGTCAGCCAGGTCCTGCCAGGTCTCGCGGGCGCGCAGGGCGCCGGAGCAAAGGACCGCATCGGGCATCATACCGCGGCGCTGGAGCAGGCCGCCCAGCGCCTTGGCGGTTCGGCGTCCGCGCGGGGTCAAGCCGCGTTCGAAATCCTGCCCGCCCGGCGGGCGGCCGCCGGCCTCGGCATGGCGCAGGATCATCAGTTGCTTTTCGGCCACGCCGCTGCCTCGATCTCAGTTGCCGGGGTGGATCCCGTCCAATCCGCTGCTCGGTGCTAACCCTCTAGCGGGACCTCGACGATTTTGTTCTTTATGATGGCGAGCGCAAGGCCGCCGTTCTTCAATCGCAAGGCCTCTTCGCCGAAGAGCTTGCGGCGCCAGCCTTTCAGGGCCGGCACGTCGGCCTGGTCATTGGCGGCGATCGATTCCAGATCCTCGCCGTTGGCGACCAGCTTCTGAGCGACGCCCTCGTTCTGGCATTTGCCCTTCAAGAGCACGCGCAGCAGGTCGATCACCGGGCCAAGGTCGCCGGTCTGATCCTTTTTCTCCGGCAGGTCCGGCCGCTGGTCGGGCGGCAGCGCCTTGGCCCGCTGGATGGCCTCGAGAATGCCCTGGCCATGCCGGGAGGAGGCGGTCTCTTTGCGAAAGCCGCGGGTCCGGGACAGGGCTTCTTCGGTTTCCGGCCGACGGGCGGCGATATCGAGCAGCTGTTCGTCGCGCAATACGCGGTTGCGCGGGACGTCGCGGCGCTGCGCTTCCCGGTCACGCCAGGCGGCCAACTCCCGCGCGGTGGCCAGCAGCAGCCGGTCGCGCGAACGGATCTTCAAGCGGCGCCAGCTCTCCTCGGGATCGGTGCGGTAGGTGCCCTCCGCGGTCAGCCAGGCCATCTCCTCCTCGATCCAGTCTCTGCGGCCGTTCTTGTCGAGCATGTCGCACAGCACTTTGTAGACATCGCGCAGATGGGTGACGTCGCCCAGCGCGTAGTCGACCTGCGCATCGCTCAGCGGCCGCCGCGCCCAATCGGTAAAGCGCGATCCCTTGTCGATCGACGCGCCGGTCGTCTTGCGCACCAGCGTGTCGTAGCCGACCGACTCGCCGAACCCGCAGACCATGGCGGCGATCTGGGTGTCGAACACCGGCGCCGGCAGGCGGTTGTTAAGTTGATAGAAAATTTCCAGATCCTGACGGCCTGAGTGAAGGACCTTGACCATATTGGGGTCGTCGAACAGTGCCGTCACCGGCGCCAGCTCGAGCCCCGGTGCCAAGGGATCGATGGTGGCCGCGTCCTCGGGCCCGGCAATCTGCAACAGGCAGAGTTTGGGCCAATAGGTGTTGTCGCGCAAAAACTCGGTGTCGACCGTGATGGCCGGAACCCCCTTGAGCTTTTCGCAGAAAGCCGCGAGGGCTTCATTGTCTGTAATTGGTGTCATGGCGCTCTGCTATAGCGGGACTGCTTGGCCAGGGCAATGCTCCGCGCGCCAAGCCCCGCGCGGTTCCCTCCAGACTTGACAAATCAAGGCACGCGGGGCCTTGTCTCGCCGCCCTTTTCCAAACGATCCGTTTACCTCGGGAATCCGCCATGCATCCCTATCGTACCCATAACAGCGGTGAGCTGCGCCTGTCCCACGCTGGCGAAACCGTCCGCCTGTCGGGTTGGATTCATCGCAAGCGCGACCACGGCCAACTGCTCTTTATCGATCTACGCGACACCTTCGGATTGACCCAGTGCGTGATCGATGTTTCGAGCCCGCTCTTTGCCACCCTGGAGGCGGCGCGGGTCGAGTCCGTGCTCACGGTGACCGGCAAGGTGGTGCGGCGCGAGGCCGAGACGGTCAACCCGAACCTGCCGACCGGCGAGATCGAAGTGGGAATCGAAGAGGCGACCGTCCAGTCCCGCGCCGAGGTGCTGCCGCTCCAAGTGGCCGGCGACGAACCGGCGGGCGAGGAAACCCGCCTGCGCTACCGCTTCATCGACCTGCGCCGCGAGGAGATGCAGGCCAAGATCAAGCTGCGCAGCGCCGTCATCGCCTCGATCCGTCGGCGTATGATCGAACAGGGCTTCATGGAGTTCCAAACGCCGATCCTGACCGCCAGTTCGCCCGAGGGCGCGCGCGACTATCTGGTGCCCAGCCGGGTCCATCCCGGCAAGTTCTATGCCTTGCCGCAGGCGCCCCAGATGTTCAAGCAGCTCTTGATGATGGCCGGCTTCGACCGCTACTTTCAGATCGCCCCTTGCTTTCGCGACGAGGACGCCCGGGCCGACCGTTCGCCGGGCGAATTCTACCAGCTCGATTTCGAGATGAGTTTCGTCACCCAAGAAGACGTCTTCGCCGCCATCGAGCCGGTGCTGGCTGGCGTGTTCGAGGAGTTCGCCAAGGGCAAATCCGTGACCGCCGCGCCCTTTCCGCGCATCGCCTTCGACGAGGCCTTGCTGAAGTACGGTTCCGACAAACCCGACCTGCGCAACCCGATAGAAATTGCCGATGTGACGGAGTCCTTTCGCGACTCGGGCTTTGGCATCTTCGCCCGCGGCGTGGCCGGCGGATCGGTCGTGCGCGCAATACCGGCGCCCGGCGCCGGGTCGCGGCCGCGCAGTTGGTTCGATAAGCTGAACGATTGGGCCCGCGCCGAGGGGGCCGCGGGGTTGGGCTACATCGTCTATGGCGAGGACGGCGAGACCAAGGGGCCGATCGCGAAGAACTTGGAGCCCGAGCGCTGCCAGGCGGTCAAGGAGGCTGCCGGACTGAAGGACGGCGATGCCGTTTTCTTCGCCTGTGACAAGCCCCAGGCGGCGGCAAAGCTGGCCGGTGCGGTGCGAACCCGTCTGGGGGACGACCTGGAACTGCTCGAAGAAAACACCTTCAAGTTCTGCTGGATCGTCGACTTTCCGATGTTCGAGGCGGACGAAGAGACCGGCAAGATCGAGTTCAGCCACAATCCCTTTTCCATGCCCCAGGGCGGCATGGCGGCGCTCGAAAGCCAGGATCCGCTGAGCATCAAGGCCTATCAGTACGATATCGTCTGCAACGGCGTGGAACTCTCCTCGGGCGCGATTCGGAATCACCTGCCCGAAGTCATGATCAAGGCCTTTGGCCTGGCTGGCTATGACGCCCAGGAAGTGGAAGCGCAATTCTCCGGCATGCTGAACGCGCTGAAGTACGGCGCGCCGCCTCATGGTGGGTCGGCGCCGGGGATCGACCGCATTGTCATGCTCCTGGCCGGCGAGAAGAACATCCGGGAGGTGGTGGCCTTCCCGATGAACCAGAAGGCCGAAGACCTGATGATGGGGGCGCCTTCCGAGGTCTCGGCGCAGCAGCTGCGCGATCTCCACATCCAGCTCGACCTGCCGGAAGAAGCCTGAAAGGGCCGCGAGAATCCCGGGATCGTGCATCGGACCGGGGCTGCGCCAGTATTGTCTTCCAACCGCTAAATGGCGACTTGGCGTCTCCGAATCCATTGATTGGACTCACAAGTTGTCCATGACCAGACGATAGACTCGTAATGGATGTCCCTCCGGCCTGCTAAGCGATTCTGTTTGTTGGTAGAATTTTCCATTGAATAGCAATTAATTGATTGTAGAGTTTGAGACAACTGGTCTTGTTATTATTGAATAACGTTAAGGGTTTGGGCAGTATTTTAACGATTACTTAAGCTTTTCATGGTCCCCTGGGATAAATCGAAAATCTCCCCATCGGATCGGGGGGACAGGGGACCATGAACGACATGATCAAACGTCCGCTTCTGGCTGCAGCACTTCTCATACCGCTTTCCGGCTGTGCCATGCCGACCCCCGTGAGCATCGTCTCGCTGGTATTCGATATCGGCTCCTACGCCATCAGCGGCAAGACGGTGACCGATCACGGGCTTTCGCTTTTGGCCCAGCAGGACTGCGCCATGATGAAGGTCTTCGAGGGTAAAATCTGCGAGGCCTATCCGGACTATGAGAACGTCGCGCTGGCGACCCTCGAGCCCCTGGCGCCGGGCAGCCAGGAATGGGCCTTCGCCGGCGATGCGGTTCGCCAGGCCAAGGAAGGCCCGCTGGGCGACCTGACCTACATCGAGTCCCAGACCGCGGAACTCCTGCCGGCCTATCCGACCGGCCGGGACAACGGCGAGACCTTCCGCACCGTGGGTAGCAGCCAGTCCACGCCTGCCGGTACGACGCCCGCTGCGCCTGCCGAGCAGTTCGCGGCACTGCCGGGCGATCAGGCCGGCAGCCTTCTGGGGCTTGGCGGCTATCTGAAGGACAGCGCGCTGCCCGCCAGCCTGCAGTAATCTTTCACTCGACGAACATCGATTGTGATCGAGCTACGGTGCAGAGGCGCCGTGCTGTCTGCACTCGTTCATTCACCGGGCTTCAAGACGATTTTCGCGGCAGCCGTGCGTCCTTCGTGCAGATCGCGAAAGGCGGCGGCGCCATCGGACAGAGCCCGTGTCTCGACCCAGGCGCAAGGCCCCAGGGCGCCACGGTGTAGCGCATCTATCGAGGCCTGAAGATCGGTCGGCGTGTAGGTGTAGTGGCCCAGGAAGGTGATCTCGGACAGGGTCAGCTTGCGAATGTCGAGGCCAGCCTCGCCGTCCAACAGCCCGATGTGCGAAATCACCCCGCCGGGACTGGCCATGCCACTGGCGCTGGCGCGGCTCGGGCCCGACCCCACCGCATCGACCACCAGATCGCAGGCGTTCTCACCCGGTCCGGGGTCTTGAAGCGGATCGAAGACCCTGGCGCAGTCCGCCGCGGCGGCGGTTTCGCGACGCAGCGGGTTGGTGTCGGCAATCCAGATCTCCCGGCAGCCCTTGGCCTTCAGAAAGAGAGCGCTCAAGAGCCCGATCGAGCCGGCCCCGATGACCAGCGCGCGGGCCTCGAACACGGGCCGCGCCAGGGCTCGCTCGGCCATGGTCAGGGCATGGAGTGCCGTGGCCGCCGGTTCGGTCAGCGCGGCCCGCACCGGATCCATGTCGTCGTCGATCGGCATGACGTTCTGCTCGGGTATGGTCACGAATTCCGCGAAGGCGCCCGGCAAGCGCAGGCCGATCAGTTCGCGGCTCTGGCAGAGGTTCGTGCGCCCGGCGCGGCAGTGCTGGCAGGTGCCGCAGGCGATCAGGGGGTTCAGCACGACCCGCCGGCCCCGGTGTTGGCCCTCGGTGACCGTTCCGCAAGCCTCGTGGCCGAGAATCAGGGGCGGGACCCGGCGCGGGTCCTTGCCGTGATAGGCGTGCATGTCCGAGCCGCAGATCCCGACGGTCTCGACCCGCACGACCGCATCTCCCGGTCCGGGATTGGGCGCCGCCTCCTGGCGAAAGGTGACCTCTTCCGTCGCGGTGTAAACCAGAGCGTCCATGCCGGTTCCTCGGGGTTGCTTGGGCCTCGCCGCTAATTGGCGGTGAAACCGCCCTCGACGATGTGCATCTGCCCAGTAATGAACCCAGAACCGGGCGAGGCAAGAAGAATCGCCATGCCGTCAAGCTCTTCAAGACGCCCGTTGCGGCCAAGGGCCGTCTGGAATTCAGCTATCGGCGGTCAGAACAGGGATCTGCCTTTGCCCGGCCCAAAGACCGGGCGCCAGCTCGGTCTCGAGATCGACCGGGGCCGCGCGCCAGGCCCGGCTTGGTCAACCGACGACCAGTTCCGGCCTCGGTCCCTTGTCTTGGTAAAGGTTCCGGTCGGCCAGAATAAACAGGCTCGCGGCCTTGCTTCCGGGACCGTAGGGCGCCATGCCGAAGCTTACCGAGGTGGTCAGCACGGCGCCCTGCCAGTCGATCTTCAGGGCGTTGAGTGTCCGTTCCATCATATGGCAGCGCTGCTTGGCCAGCGGGATTGTCGTATGGGTGAAGAGCATCGCGAACTCATCGCCCCCCAGCCGTCCCACCACATCGGTCTCTCGGATCGAGTTTTGCAGAAAGCGCGCGACGGATTTCAAGACCTCGTCGCCGGCGGGATGGCCATAACAATCATTGACCGCCTTGAAGTGGTCGAGATCGCAGAGGATCAGCACGCCGGTTTCCTTCAGGCGATCGGCGCGGGCGAGGGCGCGGGTCATTTCAACGTCGAAGCCGCGTCGGTTCAGCACCTGGGTCAGCTCGTCGGTGACCGATAGACTCTCCAAAAAGCGGATTCGCGCGCGCTGTACGGCGATCGATTGCTCGGCCTCGGCCGCCGCCGCCAGCGCTTCCTCCAGAAGCTTTTGGCCGGCTTCATCGAGTGAATGCCGGTCATCGGCCGCGAAGCGGCGTAGGCGATCCGTTGCGGCGCAGAGTTGCGGAAAAGGGTCGAAGTCCGAAAGGTCCGGACCTGTGTTGAAGTAGGAGCTCAAAATCGCCATGTCCGTGCCAGCCTTATGTGGTTCCGCCCTAGGCTATGCAGTTTGCGTGCCAGTTCGTCGCGGCCGATGGCAGGGCTAAACGCAGGGATTGTAGTCGGATTTAGGCACCAGCCGGCATTCTGATCGGCAAGACCTGCCAGTTGCGGCAAATCCTGCCGGTTGTTTTTGGGTCACGCGAGCACCGTTGGTCTCGGTACGGTTGCCAATGCCGTGCCTCCATCCGAGATGACGGCGGCCAATTCGTCCCTTTTGCCATCCGCCCTATTCTGCGATACCTGAGAGGATAGGGCCGGCCCAGGGCGGCTGTTAGATTCGATAGAGGAGTACCGCGATGTTTGGTTTGGGTCGGGTTGCCTTGGCCGGCTTGGCTGTCGTTGGAGTTTGGGCCCTGATGGGTACTGCGGGCTCGGCCGGGACCGTCGCCTTGACGGCGCCGAAGATCCAATCCCATCGGGCCGTATACGACCTGACCCTGGGCGAAACCAATCCCGACTCCAGCGTGGTGGAGGCCCGAGGCGTGCTGGTTTTCGAATGGGCAGCGGCCTGTGACGGCTGGGCCGTCAGCCAAAAAGCACGCGTGGACTTGGGACACGATGAAGGGCCTGGCCTGGCATTCGGTTGGATTTACAACTCATGGGAAGCCAGGGACGGCGGAAAATTCCGGTTTTACGTTCGGCGCCTCTACCAATCCGGCGATTCGGAGCAGGTCAAGGGCGAGGCCAGAATTGACGATCCGGGGGCCGGAGGCGTGGCCCATTTCTCGTTGCCTGACGAAATGGAGGTCGACATCCCGAGCGGTGTCATTTTCCCCACCCAACACACCCTTGCCCTGCTCGAGCGCCTGAAGGCCGGCGGGTTGCCCTATTTCACCACCGTCTTCGACGGCAGCACCGACAACGGCCTCTATGGCGTGTCGGCCATCGAGGTGTCGCAGGACGCGCGGAGAGGGCCGCCGCCGCTCGACAGTCCGATCCTGGAGAACATGGCCTCCTGGCGCCTGAACATGGCCTTCTTCGGGATGGGTCCGTCGGCAACGGAGCCCGAGCAGGAGCAAGAACTGCGGCTCTTCGCGAACGGTGTCACCGACGAGTTGACCTTCGACTATGGCGACTTCGCCCTCGACGCGAGGCTGAGCGAATTGACCGCCTTGCCCGAGCCCGAATGCTGACCGGAAATTGTTGGGGCCCCGTCAATCGGACTTTTTCTTGTTGAAGGCGCGGCCTTTCTGAATGGCGCCGGCCCCCAATTTCTCGCGCACCGCATCGATCGCCCGCTCGACCTGGGCGCGGCGGTCCTTGCCGGGGTCGAGCAGATCCGGTGGATCGGCCCATTGGGCGTCGCAGAGATCGCCGCTACCCACGCCGATAAGGCGAAAGGGCGTGCCGTCTGCCGCTTTCTCGAGCAGCAGACCGGCCTGCCGGAACAGCTCTTCGGCCAATTGGGTCGGTGCCGGAAGCTTGCGGCTCCGGGTCAGGATTTGGAAATCGCGGGTCTTCAGCTTCAAGGTCACCGCGGCACCGGCAAGACCGGCCCGCTTCATGCGCCGGGCCACGGTCTCGCAGAGCGGCCAAAGGCGGCCCTTCAAGGCGTCTAAATCGACCAGGTCCTGGTCGAACGTGGTCTCCGCCGAGATGCTCTTGGCGGGGGAATGCGGTGAGACACTGCGGTCATCCTCGCCGCGGGCCAGGCGATAGAGACGGCTGCCCATGGCGCCGTAGCGCTTCGCCAGATCGTCTGCCTCGAAGCCCCGCAGGTCACGCAGTACGCGGATGCCGTCGCGGGTCAATTGCCGCTGCAGCGACTTTCCGACGCCCCAAATGATGCCCACCGGTTTGTCGGCCAGAAAGGTCAGGGTCTCCGCCTGTCCGATGATCGCGAAGCCCCGGGGCTTGTCGAGGTCCGATGCGATCTTGGCGAGGAACTTATTGTGGCTCAGGCCGACCGACGCGCTGAGCCCCAGTTCGTTTTCGAGGCGCCTGACGAACCTTGCCAAGGTCAAGGCCGGCGAGCCGCCATGGAGCGCCGCCGTGCCGTTGAGGTCGAGGAAGGCCTCGTCGATCGAGATCGGTTCGACCAGCGGCGTCAGGTCTTGCATCATGGCCCTGATTTCCAGGCCGACCTGCCGGTACTTCGCCATGTCGGGACGGATGACGACCGCATCTGGACAGGCTTTCAGCGCCTTGAACATCGGCATGGCGGAACGGCAACCGTAGAGCCGGGCGACATAGCAGGCGGCGGCGACGACACCGCGCTTGCGCCCACCAACCAGCACTGGCTTGTCGCGCAACTCGGGATTGTCGCGTTTTTCCACCGCGGCGTAAAAGGCGTCGCAGTCGATGTGGGCGATCGCCAGGTCGTGCAGCTCCGGGTGCGTGAGGACACGCGGCGATCGGCACAGGGGGCAGCGTTCGACGATTGCATCGGCGCGATAGACTTCGAGACAGTCGCGACAAAGACAGCCCTGGCCCGGCATCTCAAAGCGCTCCTGTTCCAGACCCGGTTTTGGCTTCCGCCGCCTCGCGAGGCGACCACAGGCGGGCGGCGCCGCGCACGCCGCTCGAGTCGCCATGCCGGGGCGGCAGGAGCGGAGTCGTTACTTCGTCGGAGAACGCGTAGGCCGGCAGCAGGGGAGGCAGATTGCGGTAGAGGCGGTCGAGGTTGGAGAGACCGCCGCCCAAAACGATTGCCTCGGGATCCAGAATGTTGATCACCATGGCGAGCGCGCGGGCCAGACGGTCCTCGTAGGTTTGCAGGAGGGCTTCGGCGCCAAGGTCTCCGGCTTCGGCGGCCTGCACCAGGGCCTCCGCGCCGCGGGACGTGGATTCCGGGTCCGGGGTTTTTGAGGCCGGGTCCCCCTGCCAGGCACGGGCCAGGGCAGGACCGGAAACAAAGGTCTCGATGCAGCCGCGTTTGCCGCAGTAACAGTCGGGGCCGGGAATCTCGTCCGGGCGCGGCCAGGGCAGGGGGTTGTGACCCCATTCCCCGGCAATGGCGTGTCGGCCCTGCTGGATTTGGCCGTCGGTTACCAGACCACCGCCGACTCCGGTGCCGAGAATGACACCGAAAACCGTTCGGGCCCCGGCCGCGGCGCCGTCGTGAGCCTCGGAAAGAGCAAAGCAGTTCGCATCGTTCGCCAGTCGGACCGGCTGCCCGAGTAGCGATTCCAGGTCAGCTTCCAAAGGCTGGCCGATCAGGCAGGTCGAATTGGCCTGCTTGACCAGGCCCGTTGCCAACGACAAGGCGCCAGGAATACCGATGCCGATTGTCGCGGCGGTGCCGATCGCGCCGAGCACCTCGCGCGCGAGCGCTTCGATTGCCGCAAGAGTGGCCGGGTAGTCTCCCTGTGGCGTTGCGACCCGCCGCCGCTCGACGACGGCTCCGGCATCGTCCAGGGCCGCTGCCTCAATCTTCGTGCCGCCAAGATCGACACCGAGCCGCATGTCTTCAGGACCTTTTCGGATCGCCCAGTTGCGATAAGCTCGCGATTGGGCGGGGCAAATGGTTACCAAAAATTAACTTTGTGCAGCCTAAGTTTGATTTGCTGGTGGAACAGGTGGGCCGGTCTTCGGTCAGATGCTGTCGAATCGGTAGCTGCGGTCCAGTGGAAAGGGCGGCATAAAGAGTTTGTTTGCTTTTCGAAGGGTATTCTTTACCCCACAAAAGCCGCCGGAGGCCAAGAGTATGATGCAAAACAGTGCGCTTTCGCGACGGGTCTCCGCAAAGACGGTCCTTGTGGTTGAGGACAATGACCTGAACATGAAGCTTTTTCACGATCTGCTCGAGGCGCACGGCTATCAAATTCTGCAGACCAAGAACGGCTTGGAAGCTCTCAAGTTAGCACGCGACCACCACCCGGATCTAATCCTGATGGATATCCAGTTGCCGGAAGTCTCGGGCCTGGAGGTGACTAAATGGCTTAAGGAAGACGAAGACCTTCGTTCAATTCCGGTCATTGCCGTCACTGCCTTTGCCATGAAGGGAGATGAGGAAAAGATTCGCGAGGGGGGCTGCGAGGCGTACATCGCCAAGCCGATTTCTGTCGCATCTTTCCTCCAGACCGTTGAAAAGTTTCTGAACTGAACATTTTGGGTACGGTTTGAGCTATGTCCGCCCGCATTCTTGTTGTCGACGATATTCCCGCCAACGTTAAGCTCCTCGAGATCAAGCTCTCCGCGGAGTATTTCGAGGTCTTCACGGCATTGGACGGACCCTCGGCGCTGGATCTTGCCGAACAGTGCGCGCCGGACTTGATCCTGTCCGATATCATGATGCCGGGCATGGATGGGTTCGAACTCTGCGAGCGCTTGAAGGCCAACCCAAAGACCCAACATATCCCGGTCGTGATGGTAACCGCTCTCAGCGAGGTCAGCGACCGCGTCCGCGGCCTGCAGGCCGGCGCCGATGATTTCCTGACCAAGCCGGTCAGCGATCTCGCTCTCTTTGCCAGGGTGCGCTCGCTGGCTCGCCTCAAGCTAATGCTGGATGAACTGCGCATTCGCAAGGCGACCACGGGACAGGCCGATGACGTTGTCGAGCAGGACGACATCGCCGACGTCGACGTCTCCAACGCCAATATCTTGCTTGCCGAAGCCAGCGATTTGAATGCCAAGCGGATCGTCGGCTTTTTGGAGGAGGCGGGGCAATCCGTCACGCTGGCGACCGATAGTGAGGCCGTGATCGAGGCGGTCCAGGTCGAAGAGTACGACCTGGTGATCGTCAACCTGAATTTCGGTGAAGAGGACGGGTTGCGGCTCTGTTCGCAGTTGCGCTCGCAAGACACGACCCGACACATCCCGATTCTCCTCGTCCTGGACGACGAGGATCTGCCGAAGCTGGCCAAGGGCCTGGATCTTGGTGTGACCGACTATCTCATCCGTCCGATCGATCAGAACGAGTTGCATGCCCGCTGCCGAACCCAGATTCGTCGGCGCCGTTATCAGGAACGGCTACGCGACATGCTGCGGCAATCGGTTTCGATGGCCTACACCGACGCGCTGACCGAGGTCTACAACCGGCGCTACATGAGCGCCCACCTCGATCGCAAAATCATGGAAATCGCCGAGCGCGAGAAACCCGTCTCGACCCTGATCTTCGATATCGACCATTTCAAGTCGGTCAACGATACCCATGGCCATCAGGCCGGCGACGAAATTCTCCGTGGCGTGGCCCGGCGCACCTCGGATAGTCTGCGCGACACCGATATGGTGGCGCGCTACGGCGGCGAGGAATTCGTGGTCGTGCTGCCGGATTCAGATGCCGCCATCGCCCTGCAGGTGGCCGAGCGGTTGCGCCGTTTGATTGCCGACAAGCCTTTCGATATCGGCGACGACCGCGAAGCGGTGGGGATCACCATATCGATTGGCTGTGCGAGCACCACCGACCCGCTGGAAACCGCCGACAGCCTGATCGGCCGCGCCGACCAGGCGCTCTATTCGGCCAAGAACAGTGGCCGTAACAAGGCGCTCTCCGCGGATATTCTGGCCGAGGACGAGAACCAGCGCGTGCTAGCCGGAGGTTGAAGCCGCGCCGCCCGGCGAAGCTCGGGTCAACTCCAAGCGCGAAAAACGCCACGGGCCGGGCCTGTGGCGTTTTGTATTTTTTTTGCGGCTGCCGAAGGAAAGTCGCTGGACGCGAGGGGGCGATCAAAGGCCCGGAGACGTCTCGTGGACCGGTCAAGCTAGCGAAGCTTGGTTTCCTTGAAAATCACGTGCTTACGGGCCACGGGGTCATACTTCTTGAACTGCAGCTTTTCCGTGAGGGTGCGGGGGTTCTTCTTGGCCACATAGAAGTACCCGGTCCCGGCGGTGCTTTCCATCTTGATCAATTGTACGGCCGGTTTAGCCATGGCTATACCCTCGTTGCGAACGGGTTGAACGGGCGCGCACATTACGCCGCCCGCCCGCCCTGTCAAGGTGAATGTGTGCCCGGCGTGAGCCTGCTCATGTGCCGGCCGGGGGCAGGTCTACTGAGACAGACTAGAGGTCTGCAGTTCCGCCGTATTGGGGGTTCCCTGCAGGGCGATTGCATAGAGCGCGGGCTCGTCGAGCAGCCGCGTCGCGATCTCGAGGTCGATTTCGGCCTGCTCCTCGGTGGCCGGACAGCTTGCCCTGACGCGCTCGACCCCGGCGTCATCCTTAGAAGGGACATCCAGGTTGCGCAGGTGATGGTCGACCAGACCGCCGCCACTGCGCATGGCCGACAGAATTTCATCGACCGTTGCATCCTTCGCGCTGGAACAGATGTCGGGAAGCACGCCGCGCTTGTTCAGGGCATAGCCCGAGGGGGCGTGGAACCGGGCCCAGGTCAAGGTCAGTTCGCCCTGATTGGGCAAGCGCAGCAGCGTCTGCACGGTGCCCTTGCCGAAAGAGACGCTGCCCACGACCACGGCGCGCCCGGAGTCCTGCAGCGCGGCGGCGACGATTTCCGAGGCCGAGGCAGACCCGGCGTTGGCCAGGACCACGACCGGCAGTCCGCCGGTGACATCGTGATTGTTCGCCTCGAAATACTGGTGACTGTCGGGGTGGCGTCCACGGGTGGTCACGATTCGGCCCCCTTGCATGAAGAGATCGGACACCGACACCGATTGATCCAGCAAGCCGCCGGGATTGTTACGCAAATCGATGATGAAGCCGGTCAGGTCGTCGCCCTGCTCCGCCAAGGCAATCTCGATCCGCTCTCGCAAGCTGCGAGTGGTGTTCTGGTTGAACCCGGAGACCTGGATGTAGGCGGCATTGCCTTCGCGGCTGTAGCGCGCGGTCTGCGGGATGATATGCGCCCGCACAATGTCAATCTCCAAAGGCTCGGTTGCGGCCGGCCGATCGATGGTCAAGGTCACCTCGCTGCGGATCGCGCCGCGCAGGCGCCCCACGGCCTCGCGCTGGGTCAAGCCAGCCGCCACTTCGCCATCGATGGCGGTAATAATGTCGTCCTTCAAGAGCCCGCCCCGCTCGGCCGGCGTTTCCTCCATGACCGACAGCACCAGCACCCCCTCTTCGACGAGGCGAATGCGAACGCCAATACCGCCAAAGCCGTCCCGGCTGGCGCGATTCTCGCGCGCGGCATCGCGCCCGGCGTAGCGGGAAAAGCCATCCAATTGGGTTAGGATTCCATCGAACACGGCCTCGTAGATTTCCTCGGGCTCGGTGACGTGGAGTTCCTGGGAGACGATGCGTCCGGCCTCGATGAAGTCTGCGGTGACATTGCCCCACTTGTCGGTGTCGTCCTCGGGGGGCATGGCGATGCGCTTGGACTCGACGCCCTCGAACAGCAGGCTCAGGTACCGGCCTTCCTGGGTCACCGAGAGCGCCGGGTCGATCGAAGTCAGACTCTCCAGTCCGGAGATGGCCAGACCGGCAACCGACACCTCATCGATGTAGATGTTCGTGATATCCTCGTAACTGACGCCAAAGAGACGCTGCGCGCTGTTCCCCTCGTTGGTCTGGAAAGGACCGCTGTCGCGCGCGCCGCAAGCAGCCAGAAACAAGACGAGAGTCACCGAAGCCAGGCGACGCCAGCTTAAGTCATTGAAACGCCGCAATAATTTCACCTGCGTTCCAGGGTCACGCGCTGGTTCGACCACCCAACTTTCACTCCGAAAAAGGTCGCTAGACGCCATATTAAGCATGTCGACTCTTGTAACGCCACAGAGAATAATTCGCGGCGAACGCAAACTATTTCTTTTAGACCTCTAGTAGGCTCCCGGTTTCGTCAAGGATAAGTTAATAGTCTGCCGCAATATACCTCCCGGTCGGGCCTCAACGGCCACCGCGGGATTTCTTGGCGGCGCGGCCGCGGCCAGATCTTGCTCCCTTGCGTGCACCACCGGGTGTTTTGCCGCCTGACCGTCTGGACTTGGTCCCCTGCGGCCCCGGACCATCCCCTTGGCCGGGACTCTCGGTCTCCACGCCGCCGTCCGCTGGGGCGAAGAGCAGTCCGCCGGCGAGAGGCCGGCATTCGACCAGCCGGACCTCGATGGCGTCGCCCAAGCGGTAGACCCCGCCCCAGCGCCGCCCGACAAGCGCATGGCCCGAGGGATCGAGCTGATAGCGGTCGCCCACGAGCGCGCTCATCGGCATCAGGCCTTGGGCGCCGGTCTCGTGTAGCTCGACGAACAGGCCGGCCCGGGTACAGCCGGCAATGCGACCGGCGAACAGGGCGCCTTCGCGGCCGGCCAGGAACGCGGCCATGTAGCGGTCCACGACCTGGCGTTCCGCGGCGCTGGCACGGCGCTCCGTCGCGCTGATGTCCTGGCCGATTTCGGCGAAGTCGGCCGCGGCGCCCTTGGGTAAGGCGCCGTCGCCCAACCCCAGGCCTCCGACCAATGCCCTGTGCACCAGCAGGTCGGCATAGCGCCGGATTGGCGAGGTGAAGTGGGCGTAGCGGTGCAGCCCGAGGCCGAAGTGGCCCAGGTTTCGCGGGGCGTAGACGGCCTGGGCCTGGGACCGCAGGATCGATTCGTGAAGGAAGGCGCGTCCCGGATGGTCCTTGGCCTTTGACAGCAGCCGATTGAGGTCGCCGGGGCGAACGCCCTGACCACGGGTCAACTTGAGCCCCTTGATCTCCATACTGTCCAGCACGCTTCGCAGGGCCTCGAGCTTGACCGGATCGGGCGGCTCGTGAACCCGGTACATGCAGGGCTGCTTCAGGGCCTCGAGCGCCGTGGCCGCCGCGACGTTGGCGGTGATCATCAGGTCTTCGATCAGACGATGGCTGCCGAGCCGGTCCCGCGGGCGGATCGCCTCGACCTTGCCCTCGGCGTCGAGGAAGATCTGCCGCTCGGGCAGTTCGAGCTCCAGGCTGCCTCGCTTCTCCCGTGCCTGTAGTAAGGCCCCGTGGGCGCCATAGAGCGCCTCCACCGCGGCCTGGATCGGCCGGTCGAGCGGCGTTTCGCGGTCGGCGGCGGCCTGGGCCTGCGCGTAGGTGAGGCGGGCATGGGAGCGCATCATCCCCCGCAAGAAGCGGTGCTGCCGGATCTCGCCCTCGGCGTCGATGTGGATCCAAACCGCCAAACAGGGCCGGTCCTCGCCAGGTACCAGCGAGCACCAGCCGTTCGACAGCGCCTCCGGCAGCATCGGGACCACGCGGTCGGGAAAGTAAACGGAATTGCCCCGCTCCAGTGCGTCCCGGTCCAGAGGGCTGTCCGGCCGCACGTACCAGGACACATCGGCAATCGCCACCAGCAGGCGCCAGCCCCCTGGATTGTCGGGGGCGTCGTCCCGGACAGCATAGACCGCGTCGTCGAAGTCCCGCGCGTCGGCCCCGTCGATCGTGACGAGAGCGACAGCCCGCAAATCCTCCCGGTCGGCCAGCGGCGCCGGCCCGCTGGCCGACGCGGCGGCCTGGGTCGCATCGGAAAAGTCGGTGGGAATGCCCAGTTCGTGTATGGCCAGCATGGAAAAGGCGCCGGGTTCGAGCGACGACCCGATCCGCTCGAGCAGGCGAACCTGCTTCAGGCCGAGCCTGCGCCGGCTCTCGGGCAGAACTTCGGCGCGATAGATCGCTCCCGGCTCGGGCTTCAGCGCGCGGTCCTCGCGCACCATGTAGTCGTACCGCTCGCCGCGCTTGACGGGTTTGAGCCGCGGGCCGGCCTCGGTCCGTTCATAGACGCCAAGTACGTCGCTCGTGGTCTTGGGCAGCAGGCGGATAATGTGCGCGCGGTAAGTCGCGCGGTCGATCCGTGTCATGCGTGCCAAGGCCCGGTCGCCGATGCCGGGCGCGCGGCCCGGTTCGGCCGACTCCTGAACCACGATATCGGGCGGGGGAGTCCGGTCCCGCCAGGTCACCGGGCGCGCCAGAGCCTCGCCGTTCTCATCGAGACCGGTGATCTCGATCACCGTGACATTGGGCAGGCTGCCGCGCTTGCTGCTCATCGTGCGGCGCGCCTCGGGTCCTGGCCGCGCGTTTGCATCGAACTCAGGCGGCGGTGTCGGTTTTGGCGGGGGCTGTCTTCTTCGCCGCCGCCTTTTTCGCGGGCGTCTTCTTCGCGGTCTTCTTCTTGGCCGCCTTCTTGGCCGGCTTTTTCGCCTTGGCCGCGGGTTTCTTGCCCTTCTTTTCCGCTTGGGCCGCCAGCAGGGCGACGGCTTCCTCCAGGGTCACGCTGGCCGGATCCTGGTCCTTGGGGACCGAGGCGTAGAGCCGGCCATGCTTGACATAGGGTCCAAAGCGCCCGGCCCCCTGGGTGATTGGCTTGCCATCCTCGGGGTGGTTGCCGACCTCGCGGCCGCTGTTCGACCGGCGCGGCGCCTCGGCGATCAGCGCAATGGCGCGGTTGAGCCCGACCGCCAGCACGTCGTCGCCCTCTGTCAGCGACCGGTAGATTTGGCCATGCCTCACGTAGGGTCCGTAGCGTCCGATGCCCGCGGTAATCGGTTTGCCGTCTTCGGGGTGGAGGCCTACCTCGCGCGGCAGGGCCAGCAGCGCCAGGGCGCGCTCCAGGGTGACGTCCTCGCGGGCCAGGCCCTTGGGCAGCGAGCATCTTTTCGGCTTGGTATCCTCGACCGCTTCGCCGAGCTGGACATAGATGCCATAGGGCCCCTTGCGCAGGCTGACCTCGAGTTGGCTGGCCTCGTCCAGGCCGAGGACAAGGGGGGCGCTGAGGTCGTTGGCTTCCTCGCCGGTCTGCACCGCCAGGGACCGGGTGTGGCGGCACTCGGGATAGTTCGAGCAGCCAATGAAGCCGCCCGAGCGCGCCAGCCGCAGTCCGAGGCGCCCGTTGCCGCAAACCGGGCAGCGGCGCGGGTCGAAATCGGGCTTCTCGGCGTCGAGGGGAAAGAAATGGGGGCCCAGGTCCTCGTCCAGGGTGTCGATCACCGCGGTGATCGATAGATCCTTCGTCCCGGCCACCGCCTGGTTGAAGGCCGCCCAGAAGTCGCGAAGCACCTTTTTCCAATCGATGCGCCCGCCGGAGATGTCGTCGAGTTGCTCCTCCAGGCCGGCCGTGAAATCGAACTCCACGTAGCGCTCGAAGTAGCTCCGCAGGAAGGCGGTCACCAGGCGGCCCCGATCCTCGGGCAGGAAGCGGCGCTTTTCCAAACGGACATATTCGCGGTCCTGCAGGACCTGAAGGATCGAGGCGTAGGTCGAGGGCCGGCCGATCCCGAGCTCCTCCATTTTCTTCACCAGGCTGGCCTCGCTGTAGCGCGGCGGCGGCTGGGTAAAGTGCTGGTTCGGTTCGATCGCCTGGCGGTTCACGGTTTCGCCCTGGGTCAGTTTAGGCAGCCGCCCGCTGCCATTTTCGTCTTCCGTCGGGTCGTCCTTGTCTTCCTGATAGAGCGTCAGGAAGCCGTCGAAGGCGACGGTCGAGCCGGTCGCGCGCAGACGGGTCGTGCCATCGTCCACCGCGACGTCGACCGAAACCTGATCGATCAGCGCGCTGGCCATCTGACTGGCGGTGGTACGGGTCCAGATCAGACCGTAGAGCTTCAGTTCGTCCGGGGACAGATGGCGGGACAGATCCTTGGGCCGCCGCCGCAGATCGGTGGGGCGAATCGCCTCGTGCGCTTCCTGGGCGTTCTTGGCCTTCGATTTATAGTAACGCGGTGACTCGGGAAGGTAGCTGTCGCCGTATTCCTGGGCGATCATCTCCCGCGCGGCCATGATGGCATCCTGGGCGATCTGGACCCCGTCGGTGCGCATATAGGTGATGAGGCCGACGGTGTCGCCGCCCAGCTCGATGCCCTCATAGAGCTTCTGTGCGGTGCGCATGGTCCGGGTCGCGCCGAATCCCAGCTTGCGCGACGCCTCCTGTTGCAAGGTCGAGGTGGTGAAAGGCGGGTAGGGATTGCGCTTGGTTTGCTTGCGCTCGATCTCGGCGATCTTAAAGTCCCGGGCCTCGTTCAGGTGGTTGACCGCCGCCGTGGCATCCTGCTCCGTGGCGATATCGAACTTGCCGAGCTTTTTGCCGTCAAGATGGGTCAGGCGGGCCTTGAAGAGGCCGCCCAGAATGGTCTGCAGCGACGCCTCGACGCTCCAGTACTCGCGGGCCCTAAAGACCTCGATCTCGGCCTCGCGATCGCAGATCAGGCGCAAGGTCACCGACTGCACCCGGCCGGCCGAGCGGCTGCCCGGAAGCTTGCGCCACAGCACCGGCGACAGGGTGAACCCGACCAGATAGTCCAGCGCCCGGCGCGCCAAGTAGGCATCGATCAGTTCGACGTTCAATTCGCGCGGATGCTTGAAGGCCTCCAGAACCGCCGTCTTGGTGATCTCGTTGAAGACCACCCGGCGAACCTCTTGCTTGTCCAGGACCTTGCGCCGCTTGAGCTCCTCGACGATGTGCCAGGAAATCGCCTCGCCTTCGCGGTCCGGATCGGTCGCGAGGTAGAGCCGGTCGCCTTTCTTGACCGCCTGGGCGATCTCCTTCAGACGCTTGTCGCCGCGGTCGTCGACCAGCCAGGACATGGAGAAGTCCTCGTCGGGGCGGACCGAGCCGTCCTTGGGGGGCAGGTCGCGGACATGGCCATAGCTGGCGAGGACTTCGTAGTCCTTGCCCAGGTACTTGTTGATGGTCTTGGCTTTGGCGGGCGACTCGACAACGACGACATTCATTCGTGGTACGGACCTCTCCTCTGGTTCGCCTGCCGGCTGACGCGGGACTTGCCGCCGGCGACCGCAAGGGCCATTCCGCGTTAGTCTCCACCCAGGCGTAGAGCCACGCGGCCGCCTGGATGGCGTTCCAACTGTCCGGTCAATTCCAGCTCCAGCAGGATCGTCGCCACGACGGGCGCAGAGAATTGGCACTCCCGCACCAGTTCGTCAACAGATACAGCGCTGGGCCCGAGCAGAGCGCGGACCGCCGCGCGGGCCCTGTCGTCGCTGTCGGCTTGGGTTTCGCCCGAGGTTTCCTCGACCGATTCCGATGTCCGACCGACGCCTGGCGAGACCGCAGGAATGAGCTGCCTTTGCCGCGCCGCCGCGCCCATCGCGGGGCTTGCCAGCAAGGGGCTCAGGCCCTCCAGCACGTCTTCGGCGGAGCGCACCAAGGTCGCGCCCTCGCGAATCAAGCCATTGCAGCCGGCCGCCCGCGGGTCGAGCGGCGACCCCGGCACGGCAAACAGGTCGCGGCCCTGTTCGCCGGCCAGGCGGGCGGTGATGAGGGAACCCGAACGGGGCGCCGCCTCGACCACAACGACGCCCAGGCTCATGCCGGAGATGATCCGGTTGCGCCGTGGGAAGTGGCTGGCCTGGGGTTGGGTGCCCGGCGGCATCTCGCTGAGAATCAGTCCGGCGCGCGCGATCTCATCGTAGAGTGCCTGGTTCTCCTTGGGGTAGACCACGTCCACCCCGCCCGCCACCACGGCCGCCGTGCCATCGGCCAGGGCGCCCTTGTGGGCCGCCGCGTCGATCCCCCGGGCGAGGCCCGAGACCACCAGCAAGCCCGCGCGAGCCAGGTCGGTGGCGATGGTCTGGGCGAAGCGCCGGCCGTTGGCCGAGGCGTTGCGCGCGCCCACCACCGCGATCCCGGGCCGGGCCGCCAGGTCTTGCCGTCCGATCAGCGACAGCAGAGGCGGGGCCTCCTCCAGGGCGGCCAGAGCCGGCGGATAGCTCGCTTCGCAAAACCCCACCAGCCGCGCGCCGGCCCTTCCGAGGGCCTCGATCTCGGCCTCCGCGGTCTCGGGCCGGCAAATCTTGAGCGATCGCTTGCGGCCGCTGCGGCGGGTCAGCTCGGGCAGCGCTTCCAATGCCGCCCGGGCCGATCCGTAGCGGACCAACAGCTGACGAAAGGTGATCGGCCCGACATTCTCCGAGCGGATCAGGCGCAGCCAATCGAGACGTTCCGACCAGCTCAACTCTTTCGGTGTGGGGCTCGACATTTTGCGACTTTTGCGTGACGCTGCCGGGTACGTCAAGGTGAGTAAGGAATACGTTGGCGAAACAGGGTTTGGGCCTGGAATGACGAGCCAAATTCCCGAGACGCCGCCAGGGCCTCCAAGGCGCGACAAGCGCACCGGCTTTTGGCTCGGAGTTTCTGCCACGGTCGCGGTCATCGTGACGGTCTTTGTGGTTGGTCCCTACCTTTCCTTACTATTTTCCATCAACTTTGGTAACGGCATTCAAATCAGCAGCACGGTGTTCGGTTGTGACCAAGAGCAGGTCACTGTACTGGTCGATGCCGACACCCACACCGTTGGGCGGGGCGAAGCGAGGATTTTTGGAATGGAGTACAAGGAAATCGGCTGGAAGTGCGGAAATAGGATACGTATCGAAAAGATGACCTGTCATGAGAGTACGGAATTTGTCTTAATCGTGCGGTATCCGGACGACGCACGCACGTCGATAACTTGTGAGACTCCCTATCGATGAGTTGCGAGGTCAACTCCGTTGCCCACAAAGGCGCGAAGATCGGATCTGTCCTCGCGTAAGAATTGGGATGCGAACGAAGAGCAACCGACGAGCTTTCGGATATAGGAGCGATAGCGATGTCACGAACCCCACCGTCAGTAACCAGCGTCTTACTGACCGCGCTTCTGCTGGCCGGCAATGCCTCAGTCGCCCGTGCCGATGGCGGTCGTGGCGGCGACGAATCGACGCTGAACCAGCAGGGCCTGGAGAGCCGGGATCAGGCCCGGCAAGGCTACAAGGACTTGAACAACGCCGCCTTCGTCCTCCTGTTCAACGAGGACGCCCCGGCCGGCGGGTTTGGCGACCATCCAAGGGCCGTGACTTGGATGAACGCCTCCAATCAAAATCTCGCGAATTGGGCCTTCGGCCTGGCCACGAAAGCCTATGAGGCGCGTGAGAAGGAACGAAAAAAGGACGAGCAGGCCAGTAGGCCCAAGGTCCGGATCGAGGCCAAACCCGGCTCAACGGGAAAGAGCGAGGCCTTACAAGTATGGGCCGACACGCAGAGTGCGCAGATCCGTCCTGCTGATCCGGTCGGCTACGACCCGCTGGACCTGGCAGGGGGCGACGGTGCGCCGCCCGACACTCTTTTGAACGAGATCCTAGATGATCCGATTTCCGATGGTCCACCCGACGCTGCGCCGATCTTGGAGCTAACGCCTTTCTGGGCCTGGACTGCGCCGGTCTTGGGTCCGGAATTCGCCGGTCCACCGGACTATCAACCGGGCCGCGACGCGGTCCTGACCCTGCTTGAACTGCCCAAGGGCGGGTTGTATTTCGCCGACGCGGATGCCTTGGACGATCAGCCGCGGCTACCCGTCCTGGGAGACGTGCCGCTGCTTGGCGGGCTGTTCCGCTCCGAGCGCAGCGATGAACGAGGCCCTTTCGTCATCACGGTGACGCCACGGATCGTGCGGGACCACGATGACTAGATGGATTTTGCCGGCTCTGCTGTTTGCCTGTCTGCTGTCCGCCGCGCCGCGCGCCGCCGAGCCGCAAGCCCTGCAGGCCGGCCCGCTGGCGTTCGATGCCTTGCCGGGCCACGCCCGTGCGGTGGTGCTGGCTTTCGTGGCACGGCTGCGAGGCGGCGATCCGGCGGCCCAACAGGAGGCTCTCGGGGTCGCGGGCAGTGCCCTGATCAGGCCCGAGCGCGGCTTTCGCTATCGCGGCTTCGGCCTCCAGGAGGTGGTGCTGCGCGAGCTTTCAGGCGAGGCCGGCAGCGGTGCGTCTTGGCGCATCGCCGGCGAACTGCTGTGGCGCGACCTGGTCGGGCGCCGCGCCATAGCCGCCTTCGATGCCCACTACGATCTCGATACCGCCGGGCCGCGGCTGGTGCGCGCCGTTTGGCGCCCGATCTTCTCGGCCCTGCCGGATTGGCGTGTCTATGCGCTGCCGCCGTCCCGGGCCGCGGCGCTGAAACCGGCTGCCGATGATGGATTTGCCCGCTTTCTGGTCGCCACCGCCGAGGCGGCCGTGGCGGGAAAACCGGATGGCGGCGAGGGGCTGATCTTCACCCTCTTCCTGATGGACCGCATGGGCCCCGAAACCCAATGCCAGCCGCGCCTGTCCGATCAGGAAACCGGAACCGATGGCGACGAGGAGGTCGCGCGGACACTGAGTTACGAGAACGGCTGGTTCGTGGCGGGCGTACCGCTCAGCCGCGCCGCGCTGGACAGCAGCGATCCCCTCTGGCTGAAGCTGGTCTGCTGGGAAGGCGAGGGCGGTTTCTTTTCCGGCCCGGAGGAGCACCTGGCCGGGTCGCTCCGCGTCAATCGGGATTGATCCTAAGTCGGTGTCGTCTCGTCGTCTGCCGGCTTCTTGCCCTGGCCGATCTTCGGTTCCTGACCCTTGACCAGCCGCTTGATGTTCTCCCAGTGGCGGACCCAGACGAAGGCGCCGAGCAGGGCGCAGTGCTGGACCATCTGCAGGTCGCCGAGGATCAGCCAGGCCCAGAGCGGGGTCGCCAGCATGGCGCCGATTCCAGCCGCGGAGGAGCGGCGGGAGACGAGGGCGACGATCAGCCAGGTCGCCCCGGCGGCGGCACCCAGCAGCAGGGAATGGGCGGCGAACACGCCGAGTGTCGTGGCCACGCCCTTGCCGCCCTTGCCGCCCAGCCAGACGGGATAGAGATGGCCCAGCACGGCGCCCACGGCGGCGATGATGGCGATGTCGGGTCCCCAGTTGCCGGCCACCAGGACAGCCGCCGCACCTTTGCCGCCGTCAAGAATTAATGTAAGAAAAGCAATATCATTACGGCCGGTTCTTAAGACATTGGTCGTTCCGATATTGCCGGACCCGATGGTGCGGATATCGCCCAGGCCGGCAAGCCTCGTCAGCACCAGGCCAAAGGGGATCGAGCCCAGAGCGTAACCGCCGAGAAAACCGGCCAGCAGATAGGGCCAGGCAAAAGACCAGGAAATCGGATCGGGCATGGTGGTCCTGTCGCTCGAGAAACAGAAGCGGAAACTTCGGGCAAAGAGACTCGGTTGCTAATCGCGGACCGTCAAGCGGTTCGGTCATGACCCGGCGGCGCGCGACGACCCCTGCTCAGTTGCATTTTTCACGGGATCGGCCGGCCCGTCCAGGACGGCCGATCGAAACTCGAGCGCCTAGCCAATTACAGTTAGTTAAGTAAATTCTGACCAGATTGCATCCGTTGTCTGCACTCCCTGGAACCATCACAGAATGTGAGAGGACGGACCCTTGCCTGAGGGGCATCGCAAGCGGCCCAGGGAAATCTTTTTTCCTTGGACCAAGGATCTTCAAACGGGCATCCGGGTCATCGACATGGATCACCGTTCTCTCGTGGATGTGGTTAACGAACTACACGCCAATTGGGAGAAAGGCCGCTTCGCCGAGGCCCTGCCCGGGCTCATGGGAAATCTTTTCAACTACTGTGTCGATCATTTCTTCCGTGAAGAAAAACTTATGGAAGACTACGGCTACCCGGGTTTGCGTCTGCATCGGGAACGCCATCGGGGTATCCGCCGCTACATCTATGCGCTGCGAGTCGTCGCGACCGAGCATCCCAACCGCGTCGACCCCGAAAAACTACTGATGTTCCTGCGGGACTGGCTGATCAATCACATCGGCAAATCGGACATGGACTATGTCGGCTACATTGATCAGCGGATGACGGAAAAGGGCATCGGAATCGATGAAGGATGGTTCGACCTCGTTGTCCCCTCGGAAGAGGTAACCCTGGACCTTCACCTGCCGTCATCGCGGATTATTCTGGTCCAGCAGGTCGCCGAAATCCTTCGTGGCCGGCGTTGCGATGCGCTGGAGCTCGAAAAGGTCGTGCAGGAAATTTTGAACCGGCACCTCTACGAAATCCCATCGGAGGAATCCGAGGCCCTGGTTCACGACCTGCTGCGTTAGAGCACTTCCGTGTAGCAAAGAAGTGCTCTGGGGCCCACCCCGCCCGGTATCCCGACCGATCCCTATTCCGCCGACCCGGCGAAGCCCGGCGCCTGGAAGATCATCCGGCCGTCGACCAAAGTGGCGGCGACCTGGCCCTGGACGGGATGGCCTTCGAAGGGCGAGTTCTTCGACCGCGAAAGGAAGCTGTCGGGGTCGAGCCGCCAGGGGCGGTCCAGGTCGAAGAGGACCAGGTCGGCGGCGGCCCCCTTGGCCAGGCGGCCCGACTTGAGGCCCAGAATGTCGGCCGGGCGGTGGGTCAGATGACCCAGGCAGTCGAGCAGGCCGAGCGTGCCCTTGTGCACCAGTTCGAGCGACAGCGGCAGCAGCGATTCGAGACCGACCAGACCGAACTCGGCCGCCGCGAAGGGCAGGCGCTTGGATTCCTGGTCCTGGGGGCAGTGATCGCTGGCAATCGCGTCGATCGTCCCGTCGGCCAGGCCGGCGACGATGGCCTGGCGATCGTCCTCGCCGCGCAGCGGCGGCGAGACCTTGGCGAAGGTGCGATAGTCGCCGACCGCCTGTTCGTTGAGCAGAAAGTAGTGCGGCGCGGTCTCGCAGGTCACCGGCAGACCGCGCGCCTTGGCCCGGCGAATCACCTCCACCGTTTCGCCGGTCGAGACGTGGGCCACGTGGTAGCGGCCGCCGGTCAGCTCGACCAGCCGCAGGTCGCGTTCCACCAACATCACCTCGGCGACCGGGGGGATGCCGGACAGGCCGAGGCGGGTGGCCAACTCGCCGCCGTTCATCACGCCGCCCGCCAGGGATGGCTCCTCCGGGTGCTGGATGATCGGCTTGTCGAAGAAGCGCGCGTAGGCCAAGGCGCGGCGCATCAATTGGGCGTCCGCCACAGCCTTGACGCCGTCGGTAAAGCCCAGGGCGCCGTAGTCGGACAGCAGGCCGAACTCGGTCATCATCTTGCCCTCGAGCCCCACGGTCAGCGCCGCGTAGGTGAAGACCTTGACCAGCTTGACCTCGCGGGCGCGCCGGGCGACGAACTCGACGCTGGCGACGTCGTCGACCACGGGGTCGGTGTTGGGCAGGGCGACCAGCGTGGTGATGCCGCTGGCCGCGGCCGCTGCCGAGGCGCTGCCGATCGTCTCCTTGTGCTCTTCGCCGGGCTCGCCGACCTGGGCCCGCATGTCGACCAGCCCCGGCGCCAGGCAGAAATCACCGGCGTCGATCGTCCGCGCGCCCTCCGGGGCGGCATCCTGAAAGAGCTTGGGGCCCAAGTCGGCAATGGCGCCGTCGACGATCAGCAGATCGCCGACTTCATCGCGGCCGCTGGCCGGATCGAGCAGGCGCGCGTTCCTGATCGCCAGAGGGCGGCCCTTGCCGTTGCTGTCATCGGTCATGGCGCGTTGGCTTTCTGGCGCAGACCGGCGGTCAGGATCTCGAGGCAGGCCATGCGCACCGCCACGCCCATCTCGACCTGTTCGCGGATCACCGAGCGGTTGATGTCGTCGGCCAGCTCGCTGTCGATCTCGACGCCCCGGTTCATCGGCCCGGGGTGCATGATCAGGGCGTCGGGCTTGGCCGCCTGCATCTTGGCCTGGTCGAGGCCGAAGTAGCGGAAGTACTCGCGGGTCGAGGGCACGAAGGTGCCCTGCATGCGCTCGGTCTGCAGGCGCAGCATCATGACGATATCGCAGTCCTTCAGGCCTTGCTTCATGTCGCTGTAGGCGGTCACGCCCATGCGCTCGATCCCCGACGGCAGAAGCGTCGGCGGTGCGATGACCCTGACCCGCGCGCCCATGATGTTCAGCAGATGGATGTTCGAGCGCGCCACCCGGCTGTGCGCGATATCGCCGCAGATCGCGACCTGGAGGCCCTCCAGTCCGCCCTTGCGCCGGCGGATCGTCAGGGCGTCGAGCAGCGCCTGGGTCGGATGCTCATGGCTGCCGTCGCCGGCATTGATGACCGAGCCGTTGACCTTTTCGGACAGCAGCTTGACGGCGCCTGAATCGGGATGGCGCACCACCAGCACATCCGGGTGCATGGCGTTCAGGGTCATGGCGGTGTCGAGGAGAGTTTCGCCCTTCTTGATCGACGACCAGGCAATCGACATGTTGACCACGTCGGCGCCGAGGCGCTTGGCGGCCAGTTCGAAGGAGGTGCGGGTGCGCGTCGAGCTCTCGAAAAAGAGGTTGATCACCGTCATGCCGGCCAAAAGGTCGCGTTTCGTGCCGGGGGTCCGGTTCAGATCGACGTGGCCGTCGGCCAAGTCCAGAAGATAGGAAATTTCCGCCGCCGTCAGTCCCTCGATCCCGAGGAGATGACGATGATCGAAGGTGGGACTCGCGCGCTGAATGGCCTGTGTCATTAAAGCGGCCTTATGGCACCGCGGCGAAATCGTGGCAAGATGTCCTGGCCAGGCGTTGGCGGAAAGATGGCGCGCCGGCCCTGTGTGGGAACAGAAACGCTTGCGGGAACAGAACCGCGCGAGGGGACTGAAAGATGGTGTCAGGATCGGCCCTGGACATTCGCCCGCTGGCCGGCGCCCTGGGTGCGGAAGTGCTCGGGGTCGATCTTTCGGCGGCGCTTTCGGCGACGACGATCGCGGCGCTGCACCAGGCATTCCTCGACCGCCAGGTCATCGTCTTTCGCGACCAGACCCTGGACCCGGATCGCTTCCTCGAAGTCGCGAACCATTTCGGTCCGCTTGGCCGCTATCCCTTCGTCGAGGGGCTGAAGGGTTATCCCGACATCATCGCGGTGACGAAGGAACCCCACGAAAGCGCCAATTTCGGCGGCGTCTGGCACTCCGACACAACCTATCTGGCGGAACCGCCGCTGGGGTCCCTGCTCTATGCCCTGGAGGTGCCGGCGGTGGGCGGCGACACGCTCTTTGCCAACATGACCCTGGCCTACGAGGCCTTGTCCGCGGGATTGCGGGCCCTGCTGGACAGTCTGACGGCGGTCAACCGATCGGACCGCGCGGCCGCGGCCCTGACCCGAAAAGAGCGGATAGCGGACCGCCCGGGAGACGGCGCCGGCCAGGCCTTCGAGGCCCGTCATCCCGTGGTCCGTACCCACCCCGAGACAGGCCGCAAGGCGCTCTATGTGAACCGGGCACACAGCGTGGCCTTCGCCGGCATGACCGAAGCCGAGAGCGCGCCCCTGCTCGATTTCCTTTTCGACCACCAGACCCGGCCCGAATTCACCTGTCGGGTCAGATGGGAGAGGGGAACCCTGGCCTTCTGGGACAACCGCTGCTGTCAGCACCATCCGATCAACGACTATCACGGCCAACGGCGGGCCATGCTGAGGATCACCTTGGCGGGCGACCGGCCATTCTAAAGAATTTGTACTGGGGCCTGCCGACATGTTCTGCCCAGGGTTAGTCATTCCAAAACCCGGTTTGGCCCAAGTCTTCGATTTGGTGGTCGAAGCGAGGCATCCGGAATCTCGGGCCGACGCATGACCTCATGTCCGCCCAGATCCCGGATCGCTGACTTTCCTTTCCAATTCGAAGATTTGGAGAAAAGGCGCGTCCGGGATGACCGCCATTTATCACTTGATTCGAATGTGTTGCCCCGTACTTCTTAATTCTAAGATCAAATCAGAGCGAGTCTGGTCAGGGCCAGGTCCGGGTCCTCGGGCCAGGTTGGCGAGGCTCGGTCGTCATCTCGGCGATGTCTCTCGGGCAGGGCTGGCAGATGCCGCTCCAGGGCGCGGGCAAGCTCTTCTCCGCCACCGACCAGGGCCGCCTCCTGCGCCGCCGTCACCAGCCACGCGGCCATTGCGCGGGCATGCCGGGGGTGGTGTTGGCAAGCGGCGATAAAGGAGAGGAATGCCGACTCGTCGGGTCCGATACAGCGACAACAGGGATGGTGATAGCTGAACTTTCGGCGGGCACCAATCTGCAGCGCCTTGATACTGTGAGCGAGCCCGCTCACCGCCGCCTTGCCGTCACCTGCGCCGAGTTTGCAGGCGAACTCGTTCCAGGCCACCGTCCAGTGGGCGCCACTGTTCTGACAAAGCCCGACCAGCCAGAGACGCAAAGCCCGCAAGACCAATCCTTCCGCCGCATCCAGTTCGTCCAGGCTGGTGAGCCAGAGGCCGCGAACCGCGCGTGTTTTCGTTACCGTCATTCCAGTTGCTCCCGTAGCGTCTCAATGTGGCAGGGTACTGTTTGTATTGCTATTGCGAATCATTCGCAATAAGAAAAACCGTGATCCTTTCATTGCCCGCGCCGAGTGAAGACCGAGGGGATTGTGGGATCACCTTCAACCGTCCCATCAGGCAGTCCTACTTATGGCTTGATCGGTGCTCCGCATCGTTCCTGTTCAACTCAGTCGATTCGACATCTTTATCCATTTGCGTCACCTACCTGCGTCCCGTTTCAACCTCGGCACCCGGATCTCGGCAAATGTCTATCGAAGCGAGAAGTCGATTCTCATTAATTCATCAGTTTATGGAAATTTAGGAAATCTGGCGTAGGGGTAATCCTCGTCAAACCGGCTGTCTAAATTTATGCTGAATTTCGAGGTCGCCGACATGCAGTTTCTAAAGAACATAAAGATTTCCCACGCCTTTTTACTGGTCGCCGCGGTCCCGCTCGTGGTGGCTTTGATCTTCGGATCGCAGTTGATACTGCAAGAAATGCGACATAGTTCTGAACTGGGGCGACTTTCACAGCTTGTCTCGCTCTCCGTCAAGATGAGCGGTCTGGTGCACGAGCAGCAAAAAGAACGCGGTGCAACGGCCGTTTTCCTTGGCAGCAAGGGCGCGAGGTTCGGAAGCGAACTGGCGGCGCAGCGCAAGCAGACCGACGAGAAACGGACCGCGCTTCACGGCTATCTCGCGGACTTCGAAACGGAAACCTTCGATGCGACCTTCAGGGACGGTCTCCAGACCCTGCTAGCGACCCTCGATAAAATGGATGGGGTCCGCGGCTCGGTCGACGCCTTGAGCATCGCCGCACCGGATGCGATCGGGTACTACACGGGCCTGAACGCAAAGACCCTAAGCCTGATCGGCGCCATGGCCAAACTCAGTCCCGAACCGCACATCGTCGCCAGCATCGTGGCCTACAGCAACTATCTGCAAGGTAAGGAGCGGGCGGGAGTTGAACGGGCGGTGGGGGCCAATGGTTTCGCCTCGGGTCAGTTTACGTCAAAAGCGATGGACAAATTCAAATCCCTGATCGACGCCCAGAGCGTCTACTACAACGTCTTTCTCGGCTATGCCACATCCGAGCAGCGGGACGTCTTCAACAATATCTTGAACGGTGGGCCCGCCAAAGAGGTTCAGCGCATGCGCGAAATCGCGATCTCCGGTGGCATGACCGGCGATCTCGGAGGCATCACCGGCGGGGCCTGGTTCGATGCCATAACGAAAAAAATCAATGGGTTGAAGCAGATCGAAGATGCGCTTTCGGCCGATCTGCAGGCACAGATGGGTGTCATCCAGAATGACGCCGAGGCGGCGATGTGGATCGGTGTGACCGGTAGCCTGGTCGGCCTGGTCCTGGCCATCGGGTTCTCCGCGGTCATGGTCCGCACGGTGACCCAGTCCTTTGGGTCGGTCGTCACGCCGATGCTGGCGCTCGCCGAAGGAGACCTCGACACGTCCCTGCCCGCGGTCACCAGAAATGAAATCGGCAGCATGGTCGAAGCCCTGGTGGTTTTTCAAAAGAATGGCCGAACGCAAAAGGACCTTTCCGACGCTCAGGAAGCGGAAAGTCAGGCCAAGCTGGAGCGTGCTCAGGCGATCGAGCGGATGGTCCAAAGCTTCGAGGACCAGGTCGGCCAGCTTCTGGATCAGGTCACCGGTGCCTCGGCGCAGCTCACCGATACGGCTCTCGCCTTGACCGGCAACGCCAGCAGCACCAGCGAGCGTTCGTCGAACGTCGCGTCAGCGGCGGAACAGGCCTCGTCCAGCGTCCAGACCATGGCCTCGGCGGCCGAGGAACTCTCCAGCTCGGTCACCGAGATTTCACAACAGATCAGCCGGGCCACGACCACCGCCGACGAGGCCGTGGGCCAGGCCAACGAATCGATGGCCACCGTGAAGAGCCTCTCGGAAGCGGCCCAGGAAATCGGCAGCGTCATCAACCTGATCCAGGATATCGCCGAACAGACAAATCTGCTGGCTTTGAATGCCACCATCGAGGCGGCGCGCGCCGGCGAGGCCGGCAAGGGCTTTGCCGTCGTGGCCAGCGAAGTGAAGAACCTGGCAAACCAGACCGCCAAGGCCACCGACGAGATCGCCGCCAAAATCTCGGGCATTCAAGGCTCGACCGACGAAACGGCGGGCAAGATCAACCAGGTCGGCAATATCATTGGCCAAATCTCCGAGACCTCGACGGCGATTTCCTCGGCTGTCGAGGAGCAGGGCGCCGCGACCCAGGAGATTGCGCGCAATGCCCAGCAGGCGGCCGTCGGGACCCAGGAGGTCACGGAGACCATCTCCCAGGTGAGCGCATCTGCCGCCGAGACCGGCGAGGCCGCGAGCCTTGTGGAATCCCTTGCCGGGCAGCTATCCGAACAGGCCGCCGGTCTGAAGACCGCAGTGCAAGGCTTCCTGACCGACGTGCGCGCGGCCTAGACGGCGTAGGGAAAAGACCGGACGGCTCTGCCGGGGGGTGCGGATTCAGACCACGCCCTTCGCCCGCAACGCGGCGATCTCGGCTTGGTCCAGGCCGAGCAGGTCCTGGAGCAGGTCGTCGCTGTGCTGGCCGAGCGTGGGCGGGGGCTGGCGGTAGGCCACCGGGCTGTCGGAGAACTTGATCGGGTTGCCGATCAGTCTGATCTGGCCGTCGCCGCTTGAGGGATGCGCCATCGGCACGATCATGTCGCGGGCCAGAACCTGCGGGTCGGCAAAGACCTGGGACAGATCGTTCACCGGACCGGCCGGCACCCCGCGCTGGGCCAGACCCTCGAGCCATTCGAGTTGGGTTTTTCGGCGGGTGATCCCGGGCAGGACCTCGTAAATGGTCCGGCGGTTTCTGACCCGGTCGGCATTGGTTCGGAAGCGCTCGTCCTCGGCCAACTCCGGGCAGCCGGCGAAATCGCAGAACTTGCGGAACTGGCTGTCGTTGCCGATGGCGAAGATGACGAAGCCGTCGGCCACCGGCAAGACCTTGTAGGGCACGATGTTGGGGTGCTCGTTGCCCTGGCGCGCCGGCAGGTTTCCCGACGTCAGGTAGTTCAAGCCCTCGTAGGTCAGCCACGCCACCTGGCTATCCAGCAGTCCGAGATCGATCCGCTGGCCGCGGCCGGTGGCGGTCCGGTGGTGCAGGGCGGCCAGAATGGCCGAGCTGGCGTACATGCCGCACATGATGTCGGCGATCCCGATCCCGACCTTGACCGGCTCGCCATCGGGCTCGCCGGTCAGGCTCATCATGCCGCCCATGCCCTGGGCGAGATAGTCGTAGCCGGCTCTCGGCGCATAGGGTCCGGTTTGCCCAAATCCCGTGATGGAACAATATATTAAAGAAGGAAATTCATCTTTTAGATCATCAAAGGAAAGGCCATATCGGGCGAGCCCGCCGACCTTGAAGTTCTCCACCAGAATGTCGCTCCTGGCGATCAGGCGCCGGGCCAGGGCCTGGCCCTCCGGGGTCGCGATGTCCAGGGTCAGGCTCTGTTTGTTGCGGTTGGTCGAGAGGAAATAGGCGCTCTCGGTGGTGTCTTGACCCTGCGCGTCCTTGACGAAGGGCGGGCCCCAACGCCGGGTGTCGTCGCCCTGGCCGGCACGCTCGATCTTGATCACCTCGGCGCCGAGATCGCCGAGCAACTGGGTGCAGGTCGGGCCCGCTAGAATGCGTGTCAGATCAAAGACCCGCAGACCGGCAAGCGGCGGCGCGGGCTTTGAGTTTTCGTCGCTGGTCATGGCGCGGCTTATAGCGCGCGGCCCATGAGCCAGCAACCAGCCATGCGTTCCGAGCAACCCTGATCCGATCTGTGGCCCAGCCCACAGTTCGCCCCCAGGGTCGGCGCTATCTTCAGTTTCCAAGGCTTCACCGCCACATCGAAACGACATGGAAAAGGCAACGACCATGACCACGCAAAACCCCTCGCAGGGCCTGACCTGTCACGACGCCCTGGCCTTCACGCCCGTCCGCACCAAACGCGCGGGTTTCCTGGATCTGTTCCGGGTGCTCTGGAATTGGCACGAGCGTAGCCGCATGCGCCATCATTTCGCCAGTCTGGACGATCATTTGCTGCGCGATATCGGACTGACCCGGACCCAGGTGAGGGAGCTGACCTCAAAGCCCTACATGTGGCTCTAAGGGCCAAGCGCCGCGGTGCTCCAACAGGGCATCGCGGTCGTTTCGGTGGGGCCTCAGGTCGCGCCGCGGCGTGACAGGGTGGCCCCGCCGAAATAGTTCTCCCAGGCGAACCAATAGGCGACATGGCCCGGTAGCCGGGCGCGCCGCTCGCCGCCGGGGCCGACCAGGGCGTCCTCGCGGATCTGCCAATCCCCCGCGCCGCTGGCCAGGGTGGCGGGGTCGGCGCCCGCGCGAAAGGCCTCGGCACCCCGCCGATAGGCTCGCACGCTGCGGCTGTCGGCATCGCCGATCAGCACGACATTGCGGTCGCCCAGCATGTCGTTGATCACCGCGCCGCCGGCAAAGGCCTCCAGCGGCCACGCCTTGGCCTGGCCGAATTCGCGCAGGCCGAAGACGAAGTCCTTGCGCTTGACTCGGGTCTCGTCGCGCACCCGGGCGGGAAACATCAGGTCGGGACTGGCAAAGTACCTCTGATAGACCACGCCCGAGCCATAGTCGCGCCGGAAGCCGGTATCCAGGTCCAGGACCGTGGTGGCGGGATTCTGGCTCCGCCAATCGGCCCAACGGGCGATGGTCACGGGCCGGATCTTCAAGGCGATGCCGCTGTCGACCAGCGGGCCGGAGACCGGCTCGCCGGTGAACTGGTTCCACAGCGAATCGGTCTGGCGGTCGTACATCAGCTTGTTCGAGCGGTAGAGAAACCCGGAGGACGAGAGAATGAAGGGCTCGTCGCGGCCCGCCACCTGGGTCTCGAACAGAATGCCGGCGCCGCAGAGGGTGCAGTAGGCCAGCGCCACCGGTACGCCGCCGATGACATCGTTGAACATTTCGTGCCAGCCCAGAATACGCAAGGGATAGGCCCGCAGGTCGCCGTTGATCGCGATGCCGAAGACCAGGTCGTCGTCCTGCAGGTAGTCGGCCTCCGCGGCGTCGATCATCGGCGGATTGTCGAGCGGCGGAATTCCGTCGACCGGCACGCCGCCCCAATAGATCTCCTCGAACCGGATCTTCAGGTTCTCCTGCTTGCCCCGCTCGCCACCCAGAAACCGCAGAAACTCGGGGTCGATGCGGGTGAATATCTCGAGCTTGATGGCGTGGAAGGCCGGGTGCGGCGCCACTTCGGGATGATCTTCGATCCACAGTCCGGCATCGAACCAATCTTCCATGGCCTGGCCGGTCAAGGTCTCGATGGCGGCCCGGTAGCTGAGATGACCGTCGCGCCGCAGCCGCAGCGCCAGGGCCAGAGTCGGCACCGCCGAGAGTTCGCCGTGGCGCACCAGGGTCTGCACCGCCGCCGCCCGGACCTCGTCGAAGCCGAAGACGGCGTTGTAATGGGCGATGGAGATGACATCGCCGGCGGGCAGGGCGATCTCCGGGCCGGCTAGCGCCGCCCGCTCGGTCGCAGCGAAGCTGGAGGCGAAGAGGAAAAGGGCCAGAAAGGCGCGGGCGATCATGGGCGGAACCTCTCAGGGCTTCGTTTGCACAACCTCAGAAGTGGGCGGACCGCGGCCGATCGCCAGTCCGCCTCACCGATTCGTGTCAGGTCTTGATGCCTCGAGCCTTTCATAGAACAAAGAAGGACTCTAGCCGAGGGCGTCCAACGCGCCCTGCAATATGTAGGCGGCGGCCATCTTGTCGACCACCTGGGCACGGCGGCGGCGGGTCATGTCCGCCTGCTCGATCAAGACCCGCTCGACCGCGGCGGTCGAGAGGCGCTCGTCCCAGAAGGCGATGACCAGGTCGAAACCGGCAATTTCGAGCAGATTGGCGGCAAACTGCCGTACCGACTGGCAGCGCGGCCCTTCCGAGCCGTCCATATTGACCGGCAGGCCGATCACCAGGCCACCGATGCCCTTTTCGGCGCAAACCGTCCTCATCGCCTCGGCATCCTGGGTGAATTTGCGCCGTTGGATAGTCTCGAGCGGGCTGGCCACCTTGAGCCCGCGGTCGGAGATCGCCAGCCCGAGGGTTTTGCTTCCCTGGTCGACACCCAACAGCCGTTTTCCGGGTGGCAGGCTTGCCCGCAGATCCTGGAGGTCGACGACGGGCATGGCTTCAGACGCGGTGCCGGAAGGCCCGGACCTGGCGGTGCAGCCGCCGCATGATCCGATCGGACAGGGCGTGCCGGTCGAGGGTTTCGGCCAGCAGGTGCAGGTAATCGAAGTTGGGCCCCGAACTGCCGGCCGCGGTGGCGAGGATGCGGACCTGGTCTTCGAAAGGCAGATCGCCACCATGAAAGCGGCTGTCGGCATTGGCCAGAAAGGTGATGGCGTCGAAACAGTCCCGGTCGCTGCGCAGGCGAACCCAACCGGGTCGGTAGATGCCTGAGAACATCTCCCGCGCCCACAGCACCCGGGTTTCCTCCTCGATCCGCTCGACGGGGATGCGCAGGGCGATGCCAGTGCAACTGCCGCCCCGGGCCAGAGCCAGCATGAGGCCCGGATGTTCCGGCGTGCCCCGGGAATAGGGGCTCCACATGCAAAAGGCGCGGCGGTAGCCGTGGACGCGACAGGGCCGCTGCTCGGCGCAGTGGATCTGGGGGTTCCAGATCAACGAGCCATAGGCGAAAACCCAGAGGTCCTGACCGGGTTCGAGGCGCGCCAGCAGGGCGCGGCGCGAGGCGTCGCGCTCGGCGTTGCTCATCACCGGGACGACCCCCGCCGCCTGGGCTTCACGGTCATAGGTCCCGTCGAGCAGCTTGTCCCGATCGATCGCCACGGGTTAGACCGCGCCGTCCCGGGCCGGCCCACGGGGCCGGTGACGCGATGCCGTCCAGAGGTCGATCCGTGTCATTCCACATCCTCAAAGGAGCCTAGACCGCGGGATGATAGGTCGGCCGGTCGCTGGAGGCCACCCCGTTCCTGGTCGCGCCTGCGCTGGTCGCTTGTGCCCGGATCGGCCCTGTCAGGGATGTCCCTGCAGGCCCTTGTCGGACGGTTGCGCCGCCGGAATAGTCATCGAATCGGGATCGGGAAAAGCCGGGGTGGAAGACTTGTCGCACTCCGACAAGTGCTGTAGGAATTGGTAGGCCTCAACGTGCTCGGGCCCCGCCGGGAGGAGACAAGGCATGATGTCGAAGACCATGAGAGCGGCCATTTTCGGTGTCGCAATCGCTGCCATTACGGCTGGATCCGCGGTCGCCAACCATCTGGGCGAAGACAACGCCTATGCGGCCCTGCATGACGAGTATGGCTACATCTACGAAGCCAACTGCGGCGCCAGGGTCGGTGTCTTCCTGGACTTTGAAGCTTTCAAGCCGCACTACAAGAAGCCCTACGATATCGACGAGGTGGTGAACTATTGCGGCGAAGGGGTTAGCGCCATCGGGTTGCTCTGTCGGGACAATCCCAACTTCTCCACGGCGGTGCGCAATTCGATCGAGACCTACAGCTGCCATTGGAACGATCACGCCGTCGACGGCCCGAGCATCGGGCTGCAAGACAGCACGCTCTTCATCGGGGTCAACTGGAAGACACCGAACGTCTCGACCGAAATCTACCATTGGGTCCGCGACAACCTCTGAGCCGGGCGGGCTCGGCGGGCCCAGGCGGGCCGCGCGGGAGCTCGCGCCCTGGGCGTCGAGTTTCGCCGAACTAGTTAAGGTATTTGTAAAGCAAGAGCCCAAGCAGGCCGATGCATAGGAGCACGACCCAAACCGGACGGCTCACTCGGTTACGCAGTTCGTTCACCGGGTTGAAGTCGAAAATTCTCATGGTCTTCATCTCCGTCCATTGGGGTTCCGCCGCGGCGGGATGACCCAGTAGCCTATATTACCAACATCCGCCCTCACCCGCGAGCGTCTTTCGCGGCAGCCGGGTTCGCTTCGCTTTCGATTGCCGCCAGCGCGCGCAACAGGGTGATCAGCAGCGCGCCATCCCGCGCCGGACCTTTGTCCTCCGACTCCGCCAGGGGCAATCCCTGATCGCGGGCGGCGGCTTCGAGGCTGTGGTGCTGAAAGTTCTGGGTTGTCATGTTCCACAGGCCACGGCGGGCCGCGTGCGCCGGCATGACGCCTTCCCAGCGTTTGCTCAGCATTTCCAGGCCATAGCGCGCGCAGGTCTGGCCGATGATCCGGGTGCAAAGTCCCGCGTCGTAGGAGAGCACCCGTTTGAACCCGGCGAGCGTATCGACGATTTCCTCGTGTATCTCTGGCCAGCGGACCGCATCGGGGCCGCCTGCCTGCGCACCTTTCCCGCGAAGGCGGCGGTCGAGGAGCACTTTGCCGCTGCTGTCGAGGATAGCGATGGCCTCGACTTCGCCACGGTCAGAGAGATCGGCGCTTGCCACCTCGATCACGCACCAGTCGTCGCTGGCGGCCCACTCGCGAATCTTCTTCTGGGCCTTTCGCGCGGCCTTTTCCCTCAGTTCCGGCGGCATGGGCTTGATGACCGGCGCGGTTTCCGGCACCCCGCCTGTCGTGGTCACCTCGAGGCCGGGCAGGGCAGGCGGCGGTTTGACGGCCGGTTTTTTGGCGACCGGCTCGGCTGAGTCCGGCACTCGAGACCTTTCGGTCGTCTTTGTTGCCTGCGGGGTTGGTGTCGCCACCTCTTCCGGTATCGTCACCTCTTCCGGTCCGCCGCGATTTCGGCGGCGCAGCATGCGCACCGCGATGAACAGGACCAGGGCGAGCGCAATGGCTACGAGATACTCAATTTGCACGCAAGATCCCCCACTTGGTCCGTCACTCGGCAGCGCGCCGCAATGGCGGCCGGGCCTCACTGTAGCAGATTTGAGCCGGCCACGGCTGGCAATTTAGCCATTTTAGTGCCGGGTGGCACTCAGGATTACCTTTCCGCCATGGGGCGCGGGGTCGGGCGCGGCGCGGCAGCCTTTCGATGGGCGCGATGCCAGGCCAGGCCGATGACGAGCAGGACAACACCCACCGCGACACCGATTTTTGCCATCCAGAACATGATGCGATCCTTCCTTCGGGGCCGTCGACAATGATGAAGAGGCGACAGTGATGAAGATGGAGCGAACCTAGCCCAAGGGGAAGCCCCTGGACTGTGACCCGGATCACTTCTCGCCAAGGTATCACGCTAATGCCTTACACCAACACTGGGATCAGGCCGGCAGCGGTTCCGGGTCCTTTTGGACCACCTGATCGATCGAGCCGAATATCGTCATGCCGGTGTCATCCCGCATCTCGATTTGCACCCGGTCCCCGAAACTGAGAAAGGGCGTGCGCGGCGCGCCAAATTCGATGGCCTCCATCAGTCGCGGCTCGGCGATGCAGGAATAGCCGAGGCCACCATTCTCGACCCTTGAGGCCGTGGCATCGGGCTGCTTGTTGGAGACGGTGCCGGACCCGATCACGCTGCCGGCGCCGAGGGGGCGGGTGTGGGCGGCGTGCGCGATCAACTGGGCGAAATCGAAGGCCATGCCGACGCCGGCATCGGGCCGGCCGAAGGGCGCGCCGTTCAGGAAGGACAGCAAGGGCAGGTGCAGCCGGCCGCCGTCCCACGCGGCACCCAGTTCGTCGGGCGTGACCGCCAGCGGGGCAAAGGCCGTCGGCGGCTTGCCGTGCAGGAAGCCGAAGCCCTTGGACAGTTCGTCCGGGATCAGGTTTCGCAGGCTCACGTCGTTGACCAGGCCGATCAGCTTGATGTGGCGCCGCGCCGCCGCCGGCGTGACGCCGCGCGGCACATCGTCGCAGATCACCGCGACCTCGCCTTCGAAGTCGATGCCCCAGTCCTCGCTGGCGGCGCGGATCGGGTCCCGCGGCCCGACGAAGGTGTCGGATCCGCCCTGGTACATCAAGGGGTCGTGGCGCAACCGGTCCGGCAGTTCGGCCCCGCGCGCGCGGCGCACCAACTCGACATGGTTCAGGTAGGCCGAGCCGTCGAGCCATTGATAGGCACGGGGTAGCGGGGCGGCGCAGGCGGTCTGGTCGAAGGGCAGGGTGTCCCTGCCCTCGCCGGCCTCCAGCCGCTCAGCCAGGGCCTCCAACAAAGGCGCCACGGTCGCCCAGTCGTCCAGGGCCGCTTGCAGCGTGGCGGCAATCGGGCGGGCCGGCAGCGCCCGGGTCAGGTCGCGGCTCACCACCACCAGGGTGCCGTCGCGCCCGCCCGGCTTCAGGGTCGCGAGCTTCATGACGCCGGCTCGCCACCGCTGGACCAGGACTTGACATAGGCTTCGTTCTCGACGCCCTCGGGCAGGTCCGCCAGGGACAGCGCGTCTCGGGTATCGACCATCACGGCGATCTCGTCGGTCATGGCCTTGTCTTGCTTCAGCATCCGGGTCAGGGCCTTGGGGTGCGGTCCGTGGGTGAAGCCGGCGGGATGAAAGGTCACCATGCCGGCGTCGATGTTGTCGCGGCTGAAGAAATCGCCGGCGTGATAGAACAGCACCTCGTCGTAGTCGTCATTGTTGTGGAAGAAGGGCACCTTCAGGGCGCCGGGGTCGGTCTCGAAGGGACGCGGCGCGAAGGTGCAGACCACGAAACGCGGCGCCAGGAAGGTGGTATGGGCCGAGGGCGGCAGGTGGTAGCGGTGGCTCGCCAACGGCCGGATGTCGGCAACGTTGAGCCGGACCGCGGCGAGGTTGCCCTTCCAGCCGACGGCGTCCAGCGGATTGAAGGGGTAGGTCGCCTGACTGATCGCGCCGCCGCGCTTGATCCGGATGCGCCAGCGGTTGTCCGGGGCGGGCTCGCTCTTTTGGTCTTCGAAGGCCTGGTCGATCCGAGGCAGATCGAGGATCGCCGGATCGAAGACCGCGTGGGGGCCAACCAGGCCGCGATCGGGCAGTTGGTAGCTGGCGCCGGTGGCCTCGATCATCAGGACCTCGGTTCCGGGTTCGGCCGAGAGGCGCCACAGCGTGCCGCGCGGCACCATTAGATAGTCGCCGGTCCTGACCTCCAGGTGACCGTAGTCGCAATAGAAATGGCCGCCGCCCTTATGCAGGAACAGCAGGTCGTCGCCATCGCCGTTGCGCGCCAGGTGATCCATCGCTCCCGCCGGCCGCCAATAGCGCAGCCGGCAGGCGGCGTTGGACAGGATTTCGGCGGCATCCCAGGGGCAGGCCTGGGTCGCCGCCAGCTTGTTCAGGTCGAGGGCGCGCGGCCGCAGCGGGCCCTCCCAGTCGATCCAGCCGGTCGGCGGGTGGCTATGGTAGATGTGGCTGGCCGGACCGAAGAAACCCTCCTTGCTGATCTCGCGTTCAAAGGTGCCTTCGGGCAGGTCGGCGTGGGCCTGGCGCGAGGCGCGGCCCTCGACGTGGTGAAAGGGAATGAAGTGGCGCATGGCGCGGGTCCTTAGAATGGGAGGCGAGTTTCGGGTAGAGCGATGCTCAGTCGGCCTGCAACTGGCCGCGGCGGATCTGGTCCAGTTCGATCGATTCGAAGAGGGCCTGGAAATTGCCCTCGCCGAAGCCCTCGTTGCCCTTGCGCTGGATGATCTCGAAGAAGATCGGCCCGATCACCGTGTCGGTGAAGATCTGCAGCAGCAGGCCCTGGCCTTTGGTGGGCGCGCCGTCGATCAGGATTCTCAAGGCTTGCAGACGGGTCAGGTCCTCGCCGTGGCCGGGCAGGCGCGCGTCGACCCCCTCGTAGTAGGTGCCGGGCGTGTCCATGAAGGTGACGCCGTTGCCGCGCAGGGCCTCGACCGTGGCCTGAATGTCGCCGGTGCCGAGCGCGATGTGTTGGATGCCCTCGCCTTTGTACTGTTCGAGGAATTCGACGATCTGGCTCTTGTCGTCGCTCGACTCGTTGATCGGGATGCGGATCTTGCCGCAGGGGCTGGTCATGGCCCGGGATTTCAGGCCGGTCAGCTTGCCCTCGATATCGAAGTAGCGGATCTCGCGGAAGGAGAAGAGCCGCTCGTAGAACTCGGCCCAGGCATCGAGGCCGCCGCGAAAGACATTGTGGGTCAGGTGATCGAGGTAGGTGAGCCCGAACCCGGCCGGGCGCTGTTCGGCGCCCTCGATCGGTCGGAAGTCGATTTCGTAGATGTCGCTGTCGGGGCCGTAGCGGTCGACCAGATAGATTAGCGCGCCGCCGATGCCCTCGATCGCCGGAATGTTCAACTCCATCGGACCGGTCTTGGGTGGCACCGCCGTGGCGCCCAGGGAAACCGCGCGCTCGAGCGTCTCTGCGGCATCCTTGACCCGGAAGGCCATGGCGCAGGCCGACGGCCCATGCTGGTCGCGGAAGCGTTCCGCATGGCTGCCGGGTTCGTCGTTCAGGATGAAGTTGATATCGCCCTGGCGAAAGAGCGTCACCGCCTTGCTGCGATGGCGCGCCACGGCGCGAAAGCCCAACCGCTCGAACAGTGTCGATAGATGGCGCGGCTCGGGCGCGGTGAACTCGACGAACTCGAAGCCGTCGGTTCCCATGGGATTGTCCCACAGGGCATTGCCATCTTTGCCGCTGGCATTCTTGGTTTGGTCGCTTGTCATGGTCTGACTCCTCGAAACGGATCGGAGCGAAGCTACGCCGGAGGGATAACCGAGTCGGACGGAGCCCGGTCGGGCGTGGCGCGGAGGCCTCAGGCCGCGCGGGGCGAGCCGCGCGACAAACCCCGTAGACCCTTGGACAGGTCGCGACCGATGGCGAGACAAAGGGCGGGGCTCCGCAAGGCCCCGCGGCCCGCGCAGGAGACCGGCCGGCTGCCCGTCGTTGATTGTTGTGTCGAGATCATGGTTCGAACGACTCCTCCGGGAGGACGTCTGTGCGTCAATTGTGAAACCCCCGGCAGTAAAGTCAAACGCGGAAAATTTGTCTTATGTCCGCCCCAGGACCGTCGCAACTAAGATAGTTACCTTGGGTGGTGAACACGTATGTAGGTGAGGAGTGCTCGTGGCACTTTCAAAAATTCAAAAACTAGGGGGCAGCATATGAGAAAAATTCGACCGAAGAGTCTTTCCAGAAAGCTCGCCGTCCTGGCGTTTCTGGGGTCCGCGATGACTTGCGCCGGCGCCTACGCTCAAGACAGCACCACCGCTCTCGCGGCGGCCGGTATGGGCCAGGAGATCACCTTCACCTCCTGGACCGGGCCCTACATGCGCAGTCAGATGCTGGGTTTCGTGCGTCCCTACGAAGCGGCGACGGGCGCCCGGGTCACGGTGGAACACTATGACGGCGGCATCGGCGAGATCCGCGATCAGGTGGAATCCGCCAACGTCATCTGGGATGTCGTCGACCTGACCCAAGCCGATTCTCTGCGGGCTTGCGAGGAGGGTCTGCTGGAGAATATTGAAAACATCCAGTTGCCCGACGGCGCCGACGGATCCGGTTTCCGCGAAGATTTCGTGGAAGGGGCGCTGAACCCCTGTGGGGTCGGTGTGATCGTCTGGGCGACGATCTTCGGCTACAACAAGAATCTCTTCGGCGACAATCCGCCAACTTCCGTCGCGGATTTTTTCAATACGAAGAAGTACCCGGGGGCACGGGCGATCCGCAACGACCCGACAGTGATCATGGAATGGGCGCTGATCGCCGACGGTGTCCCGCAGGAAGAGGTCTATGACCTCTTGGAAACCCCCAAGGGTGTCGAACGCGCGTTGGCGAAAATGAACGCCATCAAACCCGGCCTTCACCTTTGGGACACGGGACGACAGCCGGTGCGTCTTCTGAACAACGAAGACGTTGTCATGAGCTCGGTCTGGGCGACGACGGGCGCCGTGGCCTCGCGCGAAGAGGGGGCGAAGTTTTCGGTCATTTGGGACGGCAGGGTGATCGAGCTCGATCTCTTCGGCATCCCCAAGGGCAGCCGCAACAAGGATGCGGCGATCGATTTCATCCGCTTTGCGAGCGCCTCGGAATCCCTGGCCAAGATGGTCGGTTATCTGCCCAACGGTCCGACGCGGAAATCGTCTCTTGCGCTGATTTCCGAGGACGTCTTGTCGCAGTTGCCCAATGGCCCAGCCTATGAGGACAAGGTCTCGATCCACTCGAATGCCGAGTGGTGGGCGGTGAACCATGCGGCCTTGGAAGAGGCTTTCGATGCCTGGGTCGACGAGGCTGCCCGGCAGGGCGCGTCCGGTACGGTACGGTGAACAATTACATAATACCAAGGGGGAAACCGTTATGAGTGATGACATGCATGTGCCGCCGGATGACCTGGTCGCCAAGTCGGGGCTCTTTGCCGGAATGAACGCGCTCATGGCCATCGCGTCGATGGTCATGATTCTGGGTTTCGTCGGCTTCACGATCCAGGATGTCGAGTATTCCGGCGAGGTTTTTGCCGTCGGCAAGGACTTCATCATCAACACGCTCGACTGGTTCTACGTGCTGGTCGTGACAGTGGTGCTTTTTTTCGTGTTTTGGCTGCTGGTCAGCCGCTTTGGCGATGTGAAGTTGGGCAAGGACGACGACGAACCCGACTTCTCGACCTTTTCGTGGATCTGCATGCTGTTCAGCGCCGGTCTGGGGTCGGGCCTGATCTACTGGGGTGTCGCCGAGCCCATGTACCACATCCAGGACAACCCCTTCCTGGCGCGCGAAGGGATCGCGCCGGGCGGCTTGGAGGCCGCCGGCGTGGCGATCCGCATCACCAATTTTCATTGGGGCCTGCACGGCTGGGCGCTCTACGTCTTGGTGGGCCTGAGCCTTGCCTATTTTTCTTACCGCAAGGGTCTTCCCCTTTCGCTGCGGTCGGCTATGTATCCCATCCTGAAAGACAAGGTCTATGGCCCCTGGGGCCACGCGGTCGACCTGATCGGTGTGTTCGGCACGATTTTTGGTCTCGCGACGTCGCTCGGCCTCGGTGTCGGACCCATTGCCGCCGGCCTGGATAACCTGGGCTGGCTGTCGAACACGACGACCAACCAGATCATCCTGATCGCCGGCATTACGATTTTGGGCACGGCCTCCGCGGCATCGGGCGTCGGCAAGGGCGTCCGTATTCTGAGCGAGTGCAATGTCTGGGCCAGCCTCGGGCTGCTCTTGCTGTTCCTGATCCTGGGGCCGACCGCGTTCATCCTGGGAATGGTCATTTCCGGCGCGGGCGACTACCTGTGGAATGTGATCCCCATGGGATTCTGGATCGACGGCGAGCCGGAACGTCAGTGGCAAAGCTGGTGGACGATCTTCTACTGGGGCTGGTGGATTGCCTGGTGCCCCTTCGTCGGGCTGTTCATCGCCCGTGTTTCCAAGGGCCGCACGATCCGGCAGTTCTGTTTCTGTGTGCTGCTGGTGCCGACCACCGTCGTGGTGCTCTGGATGGGTGTCTTCGGCGGCGCCGCGGTGGGTGTCGACCTGTTCAACGGGGCAGGGGTGGTCGACGCGGTCAACGCGGATTATGCATCGGGTGTGTTTCAGACCATCGCTGGCTTCGGCTACGACTGGCTGGTCTACCCGATCACCGTGTTGACGACCGTTCTCCTGATCTCGTGGTTCGTCACCTCGTCGGACTCCGGGACCCTGGTGATGTGCACCATGCTGTCCATGGGCGACGAGCATCCGCCGATCAAGTTCCGGATCTTCTGGGGCCTGACCTCCGGCGTGGTGGCCGGCGTGCTGTTGCTGGCAGGCGGCCTGAACGCGCTGCAGACGGCCTCCATCGTGGCCGGCCTGCCGATTGCGGTGATGCTGCTGGCGATGGCCTTTGGCCTGGCCAAGACTCTGCACGAAGACTTCCCGGTCCCGGACGTGGAAGACAAACTGGCCCTGCGTTATTTGAACCGCTAAAGGCAGGGCGTTCGGCTTTCCCAGGGAAAGCCGCGAGAAGATTTCGGGCCGGCTCATGCCGGCCCGAAGTTATTTTGCGGGCATACTGGGGTCCGTTGACAAATGCTGCCCAGGTTGCGTCATTCCGGAACCCGGTTCGGCCCAATTATTCGATTTGGTGGGCGAAGCGAGGTATCCGGAATCTCGGGCCGACGCTTGACCTTTTTCCGCCGAGATCCCGGACCGCTGACTTTCCTTCCCAAATCAAAAATCTGGAGAAATGGCGCGTCTGGGATGACCGCCATTTGTCAACAGAACATATGTTAGAAACAATCCACTAGGACTGGAGCTTTGCCATGGAGCTGAAGTGGCTGGAGGACTTTTTGACCCTGGCGCGGACCGGGAACTTCTCCCGTGCCGCCCAGGAGCGGAACGTCACCCAGTCGGCGTTCAGCCGACGGATACAGGCGTTGGAATCCTGGCTCGGCGTGGCCCTGGTGGACCGCAGCAGCTATCCGACTACCCTGACCCGGGCGGGCGAGGTGTTCCGTGAGTCCGCCGAGGAAACTTCGCGCTCCCTGGCGCAGCTACGCGACGAGCTGCGTCGCCATGAACGCGGCGACCGCAACAGCGTGACCTTCTCGGCGCAGCACACGCTCTGTCTTTGGTTTTTTCCCGCCTTCCTGCATCGTCTGAATAGCTATGCCGGTCCGCTCACCACGCGCCTCCTGGCGGACAACCTTCACAACTGTGTCCAGTCGCTGATCGCGGGCAACTGCGACTTCCTGCTCTGTTTTCACTATCCCGGCACGCCGCCGCTGCTCGACGACCAGCGCTACCCGAGCCTGACCATCGGCGGGGATCACCTGATCCCGGTCTGCGTGCCCGACAAGCAGCGCCGCCCGCGCTATCGCCTGCCGGGCCGAAAATCGGCACCGATCCCGCACCTGGACTATTCCGCCGAGGTCTTCCTGGGCAAGGCAGTCACGCGCATGATGGCGCAGCGCAAGTCCGCCTGTCATCTGACCAAGAGCCATGAGAACGCCATGGCCGAAGCGCTCAAGGCCTTGGCTAAGGAAGGCCACGGCCTCGCCTGGCTACCGCGCAGCTCGATTCGCGCCGAGCTGCGAGGCAACCGCTTGGTCAGGGCCGGAGACGAAAGCTGGGACGTGCCGCTGGAGATCCGCATTTACCGCGGCAGCGATGGGGCCCATGGCAGGGTCGACGACCTCTGGTCGCGGCTCGTCGAGGCCGAGGCCTGACCCGTCAAAACTATGCATCGTACGAATAGTTTGTGTCCGACATAGCATTAGACTCGAACGCTCCCGGCTCGCCATAGTTTTGGCGAGCCGTCGAGGGCCGGGCAAACAGAGATTGTGCCTGCGCGGATCTTTGGATCCGGCCCGCAGCGCGAACGACGGTTCGGCCTATAGCACCAACGACAAGGAACGAGCCCCGTGGACCTTTCCCGTTTCCCCAGAGTGAGTCTTTGTCACAGTCCGACGCCCCTGGAGCCCATGGATAATCTGAGCCGCCTGCTCGATGGCCCCAAGCTCTTCGTCAAGCGCGACGACTGTACCGGTCTTGCAACGGGCGGGAACAAGACCCGCAAGCTGGAGTGGCTCATGGCCGACGCACTGGATCGGGGTGCCGATGTCATCGTCACCCAGGGGGCGGTCCAGTCGAACCATGTGCGCCAGACCGCGGCGGCGGCGGCGAAGCTGGGCCTCAAGTGTCGGATCCTGCTGGAGCGCCGGGTGCCCGGCACGGCGCCCGACTATGAAACGACGGGCAACGTCTTTCTCGATTATCTCTATGGTGCCGAGGTCGCGTTTCGCCCCGGCGGCGCCGACATGAACGCCGAGGCCGAGGCCCTTTGTGGCGACCTGCGCGCGCAGGGTGCCAAGCCCTACTTCATTCCTGGTGGCGGATCGAACAAGATCGGTGCTCTTGGCTATGTCGATTGCGTACAGGAACTCCTAAAGCAATCCAGCAGCAGCGGCATTCCCATCCACCGCATCGTCCACGCCACGGGCAGCGCCGGCACCCAGGCCGGGCTGGTGGCGGGACTGGCGGCCTTGGGCAGCGATATTCCCGTGCTCGGCATCTCGGTCCGGCAGCCCAAAGCCAGGCAGGAAGATGCGGTCTTCAAACTGGCCTGCGACACGGCTCAGTATCTCGGCAAGGAGGGTGCCGTGACCCGGGACAGGGTCGTGGCCGTCGACGACTATGTCGGGCCCGGGTATGGCCAGGCGACGCCCGAGATGGTGGAGGCCATCCGGCTGACCGCGGCGCAGGAAGCCATTCTGCTCGACCCGGTCTATTCCGGAAAGGGCATGGCCGGGCTCATTGGTCTTGCCCGGCAGGGCCACTTCGACCGCGGCGAGAATGTGGTCTTTCTCCACACCGGTGGCGCCGTCGCGCTCTTTGCCTATCAGGCCCTGTTCGAGAATGCGGCATAGCGCCGCCGCTGTTGGACGATACCCGGAAAATCAAGGCGCGGGAGATTCAAGAGCATCGCCAAGTCCAAACACAACGAGGGAGGTTCAAACAATGAAGATCCAAGGAAACTGGAAGACCGTGGCCGTCGCGAGCATGGCGGCGGTCGCCCTGGTCCTGCCGCTGGCCCAGACGGCGACAGCGAAAGAGGTGATCCGTCTCTCGACCTACGTCAACGAGGTCGATATCCGCTACAAGGGCTTCGAGCACTTTGCCAAGCTGGTGGAAGAGAAGACCGGCGGCGAGGTCGAGGTGCAGATTTTCGGCTCGGCCACCATGCATGGCTGGTCGGAAGGCATGGACGCCGCGCTCGGCGGTGTCGTCGACATGACCTGGATTTCTTACGATTCGCGTCTGCCCTGCTATCGTGCCGGCGGCTTCTATCCGACCCGGGTCGACCTGTCCCGTCAGCTCGAGATGGATGCCGAGTTCTCCAGCCTGATCAAGGACGAGCTGGCGGACAAAGGCTTGGTCAATGTCTTCAACTCGAACTACTCCTACGATCAGGAGTGGTGGTTCGAGGAGCCGGTTGCCGATATCGGCAAGCTCGAGGGTAAGCAAGTTCGCTCAATCGGCCCGCTGGTCAGCATGATGATCGAGGCCTGGGGCGGCAGTCCGGTCTTCGTGGCGCCCAAGGAGGTCTTTCAGTCGGCCGAACGCGGCGTGGTCGACGGCATCAACATGGGCGTCGCCACCTACAGCTCCTGGAAGCTGTGGACCGTCATGCCCTACATGGTCAACGCCAACCTCTTCTACGGCAACGTCGGGTACATGATGAACAAGGACAAGTTCGACAGCTTCGACGAAGCCACGCAGCAGGCCCTGCTGGACGCCGGCCGCGAAACCGAAGCGTGGCTGAAGCCGCAGTACGAGGCCTGGGTCAACGAGCGGGTCGGCGATGCGGTGATGAAGGGCGGCGGCGCGGCCGTTGCGATCCCCGCGGACCAGAGCGACGCCTTGATCGCCACGGTGCAGGACCAGTGGAACGAGGAAATGAACAACACCTGTGGCAGCGAGACCGGCGACAAGCTGCGCGCGCTCTACGAAAAGTATCAGCCCTAAGACTTGCCTTGGCTGATGCGACCACGGCCGTGACAGGCGCCCGCGGGTGCCTGTCACGGTAGGGATCTCGGTTCACGTACAGACAACATCGGGCCGGATTCCGACACGCCTTGTTCCGAGGTGAAGGGGGGAGAGCTATGCAGGCAACATTCGACCGACTCTTTGGGGCGGTCTCGAAAGTCGTCCTCGGCCTGACCGCCCTTGGGGCCATCGTTGTTCTGGTCCAGACCTTCTGGATCACCTACGGCGTCTTCATGCGCTACGTCATGAACAAGCCGGACCGCTATGTGACCGAGGCGACCGCCCTGCTCTTGGTACCGGTGGCCTTTGCCGGGCTGGCCTTCGCCTTGAAGGAGGACGCCTACCCCAAGGTTACCATGGTGGTCGAGCGCTTGCCCCAAGCCGCCCAGCGCTTCGTCGCGGTCCTCAACCTCGTCATCATGATCGGCATCGGCACCTTCTTCGCCGCCGCGGCGATCTATGCGACCTATCGCAGCTACAGCTCGGGGTCCGCATCCGAGATCCTGGACTGGCCGCGGGTCTACTTCTGGTTCCCGGTCGCCTTTTCGCTGGTGACCTTCAACATCTATGCGGCACTGCTTCTGATCCGCAAGTTCCTCGATGGCGCTACGCCCCGAGAGCCAGCCCCCGCCAACCCCGAGACCGAAGGATAGCGACCATGGAATGGTATCACGTCGGTCTTGGACTTCTCGGCCTGTTGATGTTTTTCATCGTCATCGGGCTGCCGATCCCCTTTGCGCTGGCGGGAGCCTCCCTGCCTTTCCTCTGGTCGATCCAGTCATTCAACACTTCGCTGATCAGCGCCGAGCTGAAGCTCTGGGGCGTCTGGGTCGACTACATCCTGCTCGCCGTCCCGCTCTTCGTTTTTCTCGGGGAGTTGATCGCCCGATCCAACATAGGCCCCAATCTCTACGCCGTGATGCACCGCGGCGTGCGGGTGACGGGCTCGGCGGCCTACGGCAGCATCGGCGCCTGCGCCGGTTTTGGCGCGGTCTGCGGTTCCTCGATGGTCGGCTCGCTCACCATCGGCGGGGTGGCGCTACCGGAGATGCTGAAGCTCGGCTATGGCAAGCGCCTGTCCTCGGGCGTACTGGCGGCCGGCGGCACCCTCAGCGTGCTGATCCCGCCGAGCCTGATCCTCTTGTTCTACGGCATTGTCACCGACGTCTCGATTGGCGAGCTTTTCATCGCCGGCATCATCCCGGGCTTTGTTCTGACCTCCATGTTCGTCATCGTCGTCCTGATCTGGAGCCGGATGCGTCCCAAGGACGTGCCGCGGATCGAGGAGGGGCACAAGATGCCGATCGGCCAGATCCTGGCCGCCGTGGTGCCGATCCTGGTAATCGGTAGCGTGATCACAGTCGCGATCTACACCGGCATCGCCACGCCGACCGAGGCCGCGGCGGTGGCGGCCTTCCTGACGATCCTGCTGGCGTTCGGGGTTGGCGGCCTCGACTTCGCCGGTTTCGTGGCCTCCCTGAAGGCCACGATCCGCACCATGGGCTACCTGGGGCTCTTGTTGTCGGCAGGCGTTCTCTTCGGCTTCGTCCTGACCTACCACCGGGTTCCGCAGCAGTTCACCGAGGTCTTTCTCGCTCTCGAGCTGGCGCCCTACATGGTGCTGGGCATGGTCATCGTCTTCTACGTCATCGTCGGCATGTTCCTGGAGCCGGTCTCGATGACCTTCATCACCCTGCCGACGCTCTTCCCGCTGATCGCGGCGGCCGGCTATGACCTGGTCTGGTTCGGGGTCGTCTACACCATCACCATGGAGATCGCCGTCCTGACACCGCCGGTGGGGTTGAACCTCTATGTCATACAGGGGCTGGCCCCCAAACAATTGAAGATCGGCGATGTCATCGCCGGATGTCTTCCCTTCATCATCGCCCTGGTCACGCTGATCGTCATGATGCTGATCTGGCCGGAGATGGCGATCTGGTTGCCCGAGGCCATGAGCTGACGGGCGGGGCCGGAAAGAAGGGGCAGGGCGATGCTGAACCACAGACGCTGCGGCAAGGGACCGCCTCTGGTGCTGCAACACGGATTTCTCGGCGGCTCGGGCTACTTCGCGCCGCAGATGGCGCACCTCGGCCGCACCCATGATGTCATCGCCGCCGATCTTCCCGGCTTCGCGGGCAGCGCCGGAGAGCCGACACCGGACTCGATCGAGGGGCTTTCGGGTGCCTTGGTGGGCTTCCTCGATGAGCTCGGCATCGAGCGTTTCGCTCTGCTGGGCCATTCCATGGGCGGGATGGTGGCGCTGCAGACCGCACTGGACCGCCCGGACCGGGTGGAGCGACTGATCCTCTACGGGACCTCGGCCAGCGGCTCCCTGCCGGGCCGTTTCGAGACCTTCGAGCGCAGCATCGAGCGGATCGGCGAGGAAGGGCTCGAGGCGACGGCGGCGCGGATCACGGCGACCTGGTTCGTCGAAGGCGAGGCAGCGGCGCTCTATCCCCTCTGCCTGGAGGCCGGGCGTGGCGCGGGGCGGGAAGCGGCCATCGCCTGTCTTGCCGCGATGCCGGCCTGGGATGTTTCGAATCGTCTTGACACGCTGGCAATGCCGACCTTGGTGGTCTACGGCGACCGCGACCGCTCCTACGATCTGGAGGACGCGGTCGGTTTGGCGCGCGGCATTCCGGGCGCCCGCCTCAGCATTCTGCCGGACTGCGCCCATAACGTTCACCTGGAGAAGTCCGACCTCTTCAATCAGGTCGTCGCCGACTTTCTGCTAAAGAGCGCTTAGGGACCTGCAGACTTCAGGAATGCGGCGGCGCCGCTGCCGACGATTTTCGGCAGGTGCGTGTAAATGTAGAGCACGCCCGAGGCCAGCACCTTTTCCAGGTTGTCGCCGGAGGCCGGCATGCCGGGCGTCTTGCCGGCGGCGAGGATTTTCGCCAGGGTAGATTCGATCGCAGACTTGACCGGCGGCGCCTTGGGATTGCCTGGATGGCCCATCGACTGGGACAGATCCGAGGGGCCGATGAAGAACACGTCCACGCCCTCCACCGTCAGGATTTCATCGACCTTCTCGATGGCCGTGGCATGCTCGAGCTGGACGCAGACGAGGGTCTCGCGGTTGCTGGCCTCGACGAAGGCCTCCATCGAGCCGGCCAGACCGTAGCCGTCAGGGCGCGTCCCGGCCGCCAGGCCGCGCTGGTCGCCGGGGCCGAACTTGACTGCCGAAACCGCGGCCCGCGCATCGGCGGCGCTATTGACGTGAGGCACCTGGACCCCCATGGCGCCGCGATCCAGGGCCGAAGAGATATCGGCCTTGCGGTGGCTGGCCGGCCGGACAATCGGGGTGATGCCGCTGGCCTCCGCAGCCATGATCATCAGTTCGGCGGATTCCAGCCCGATGGTGCCGTGTTCCAGATCGATCAGAACCCAATCGAAGCCGGCCTGGGCGACCATCTCGACCATCTGAGGCGAGGGCACCATGATCGAGCAGCCCAGCGCCGGCCGGCCGGCCCGGAGCAACGACTTCATTTTGTTTTCTCGCATGGCACGCCTCATGCCCTGGGTTGGCTGCTGGCGGATTCTCTGGGGGAGCTCATTCCGCGGGGGGCGACAGTGCAGCCGAATGTCTCTCCTGGCAATCTCCGGGCTCGGGCTTTGGAAAAGGTCTCCCGTCCCGGATCGCAATCGATGACAGATGTCACCGCCGCTGGATCGTCGGGCCGCGATTGCGGGAGACAACCGCGGGCTGGCGGTCCGCCAAGGCGGTCTCCAGTGAATCCTTTTGCAAGGGCGCCTGATGGCGGCGGTTGGAGCCGCTGGTCTTTCGGGCAGACTTGTGCTGGACTTTCAGATGCTCGCGCCAGCTCTCGTCGGCGCCCTCCTTCCGCACCGCGACCGTGGAACTCCCGCCGAGACTTGACCAGAGCAGGGCGCCGAGCCAGCCGATCCCGGTGGCGCCGAACAGCAGGTTGACCACGAAGACCGGGACCTTCAGCCCATGGTCGCGCCGTCGCGCGTTGATCGTCGGCAGGAAATAGAACGACAGCGCCAGAGCGCTCAGGAGCAGTTGCCCGAAAACCAGGGTCAGGGGGTCGGCATAGGCGAACTCGGGATCGATGTTGCGTAACGGCCCGGCCACGGCCTCCAGCAGGTCGACAAAGTCCGGGTCGTAGTACCCTTCGTTCTCCAGGTAGATCCAGGCGACCCCGAACTCGATCAGGCCGAGCAGCACGATAAAGAAGAACACGGATCCGATGAATGCGCCGGAGAGCGAGCGAGAGCGTCGAGCGGTGGCCATCTGGAGCGTTCCTGGTCTTGGTCAGCAAATCTATCCACTAGACGCCATGGTCCACCGCTTTGCGTTTCGGGGCAAGGGGCAGCGACCCGGCGCCGTGCGCCGGTCAACTGGCGGTCAAGATGGTGGGCCGGCGATGGCGAAAGAGCGCGATAAAGGGAATCAGGCCGAGCAGCACTATGGCGATAACCAGAAAAGCGTTGTTGTAGGCGATCATGGTCGCCTGCCGGGCGATCTCGTGGTCCAGCGCCATCAGGTCGCCGAGCTCCTCCAGGTCCCAGAGGTTGGCGCCGTCGCGCAGCAGATCGTTGAAGGGACTGACATTCTCGCTCAGGACCGCATGGTTGATCTGGACGTGGCGGGCATGCAGGCCGATCACCGCCGCCGTACCCAGGGCGCTGCCGATATCGAAGTTGAGATAGAAGAAGGCGAAGCCCTGATCCTGAACACGCTTGTCGAGTTTCGAGAGCGCCAGGGAATTGAGTGGCGCCCAGACGGCGCCGGTGGCGCAGCCCTGCAGAAAGGTGGCCAGGGCGATGTCTTCGGCGCGCATTTCGGTGGTCCATTGGCCCATGGACCAGGAGGCATAGGCGGTCAGGATCAAACCGAAGACCAGCAGCGGGCGCGGGTCGATGCGGTCGCGCAGGCGGGCCATGATGACGAGACCGATGACAGAGCCGAAGCCGCGGTACAGCATGAGATTGCCGGTTTCCAAGGCGGGGTAGCCGCCGACCTGCTGCAGCATCAAGGGCAGCAGCAGGAGCGGCAGAAACAGGACCGAGCCAATGAAGAAAATGAAGAACTGGCCAAGCACGAAATTGCGGTCGGCGAAGAGGGCCCGGGGAATGAAGGGCGCCTTGGCCGTCAGGGTGTGAGCGACGAAGAGGTAAAGGGCGACCCCGGCGATCACCGCCTCAATGATGATCTCAGTCGATTCGAACCAGTCCGCGCGTTCGCCGCGGGCCAGCATCAGCTGCAGGACCCCGACACCGATGATCAGGCTGGTGAAGCCGGTCCAGTCGAGAGGCTTGGGGGTTCTTTCGTTGTCCGGGACCAGAAACCAAGCGGCAATAAAAACGCAAACGCCAATCGGCAGGCTGGCGAAGAAGATCCAGGCCCAGCCAAAAGATTCGATCAGGTTGCCGGCGATGGTCGGCGAAATGACATTGGCGGTGACGAAACCGAGAGCCCAGAGCGAGGTCGCCTGGCCATGGCGGTCGCGCGGAAAGGCGTTTACCGCGATCGACTGGCCAACCGGGATCAGGGCGGCGCCGAACGCGCCCTGGAGAAAGCGCCAGCCGACGATCTCTTCCAGCGAGGTCGAAAAAGCGCAGGTCAGCAGCGTCGCGGTGTAGCAGGCAACGGCCCAGAGAAAGACATTCTTGCGGCCAAACCGGGCGGCGAACCAGCCGACCGTCGCGGTGGTGGTCGAGCTGCCGATGACGAAGGCGATCATGACCCAGGTGATCTGATCGGTGGTCGCCGAGAATGCGCCCTGCATATGCGGCATGGCGACGCCGACCGAGTTCCAGGTAAAGGCGTAGGCGGCCGTGCCCAGGGTCGAGCAGAGCACGATCAATACGCTGCGCAGTGTGATGTGGCTGGGTTGGGTTGGCTCGGAGGACTGCGCGATGCCGCCGGGCTGGCTATCGTCAGCGGTGGCGCTGTCACTCATTCTGGAAAGCTGTCGGCCAACACGCCCTTGATAAACGCCGCCATGTCGCGCTCGTGGCCGGTATCGATCGAAATCTCGGCGGTCATGCCGGCGCGCAGGAGGTCCAGGTGGGGGCTCGGATCCAACTTCAAGCGGACCGGGACCCGCTGCACGACCTTCACCCAGTTGCCGGTGGCGTTCTGTGGCGGCAGTATCGAAAACTCGGCGCCGGTCGCCGGGCTGATCGAATCGACCACCGCCTTCCAGGTCACCTCCGGATAGCTGTCGACCACCACGGTGGCGCGCTGGCCGACCCGCAGGTGGGTCAACTGGACCTCCTTCATGTTGGCCTCGATCCAGGGCTCGCCGCTGGTCACCAGGGCGAAGAGCGAATCGCCGGCCTCGATGTACTCGCCGGGCTCAAGGGTGACGTTGCTAAGGGTGCCGCTGGCCGGGGCGTAGATCCCGGAATAGCTGAGATCGAGCTCGGCACGCCTGCGGTCGGCATCGGCACGCAGGTAGAGCGGATGTACCTCCAAGGGAAGGTCGGTGCCGCCGCCAAGGTCGGCCAGCACCATTCGGTTGGTCTCCTGCAGCACCTCCACGCGGCGCCGGGCCATGGCAAGGTCATGCTCGGAGGCATCGAACTTCGCCTGGGTCCCGAAGCCCTTGGAGGAGAGTTGGAGCTGGCGCTTGTGTTCCACCTCCAGGAAGCGGATGCGCTCGCGCGCGGCGGCGATCTCCTTCAGGCCCTGGCGGTAGTGCGCGCGCAACGACTGGACCCGCTGGGCCACCGAGGCACGCTCGGCCTCGGCGGCGGCCAGGGCCATCTCGAAGGGCCTGGGATCGATGGAGAAGAGCGGATCGCCCTTCTCGACGCGTTGGTTGTCGGCCACCAGGACATCGGTGACCTGGCCGTCGACGTTGCTGCTGATGGTAATGATCTTGGCTTTGACGTAGGCGTTTTCGGTCGTCTCGTAGCGCCCACCGGTGGCGTAGAGATAGCCGACAAGGATAATGGCGACGAGGGGTGCAGCCCCCAAAAGGAGGCCACGCAGCATAAAGCGCCTGCCAGCGCCTGACTGTGATTTCGCCATGATCTTGTCCCACTAACGTCGGGAGACTAGATCCGTTCGGCGAACAGGGGAAGCCCTTCCTTGACGGCGCGATCGGCCGCGGGGGGCGTGCTAAAGGCTTTGGAACCGGATTCTAGGCGACGAGGCCCGTGACCGCCAGAAAGCCGGCGACCAGTAAAGCCAGATTCATCGCCAGGACGGCCGTACAGACGGTCGCATTGGCGACGATGCCTAGATCGAGGTTTCGCTTGGGACGCTGCTGGTTTGCGCTCATGTCACTGTGCCCGTGATGGCCTTGGTTTGAGGGTCGTACCTCAGATATAGCGGGCATTCGGCTGCCGGATAGTGACCGGCATCACAGTTCGGTCGGTGCCAGTCCGGCGGCGCTGTCAGGGCTGGGCGCTGGACCCGGCCCAGATGTCATAGATCGCCCGGGCGATCTCGCCTTCCAGGGGAAAGGAGAGCATGCCCATGACCGAGTAGCCGAGCAGCCAGGGCATCACATAGAAGCGGAACAGAAAGAAAAACCAGGCCACGTAGACCGGCACCAGAATATCGAGCAGGAAGCTCGGCGTGACCGGGCGGAAGACCCGGATGACCGGATTGGTCAGGCGCACGAAGATGCGCATGAAGAAGAACTTGGAATCCTCGGGCAGGAAGAGGTTCATCGCGGACCGCCCAATCAGGGTCCACATCACCATCCCCAGGATGTAATCCAGGGCGAGAACCCAGATGGGAAAGACGCCAGCCGTCTCAGCCATGGTGCTGCTTCAATCCGGAAAAAAAGGAGGAGGGGGCAGGATCGTGTCCTGCCCCCTCATGGAAGTCACATAACAGGTGACGTTAGTGGGTCTGATCCAGGATCGGATCGCCGGACGGGATACGAACCTCGTCCACCATGTCCTGAATTTCCTGGGAGGGTGCTGGCGTCATGAGGCTCACCACCACCATGGTCACCAGACTGACCGGCATGCCGATTATGCCAAAGCGCAGGTGGTCGATCCCGAGCCAGGGCGTGCCGCCGGTATAGACGTAGTAGAGATAGGCGGCTCCCGAGCCAAAGCCCGCGATCATGCCGGCAATGGCGCCGGCGCGGTTGGCCCGCTTCCACCAGATTCCCAGAACCAAGGGGAAGAACAAGCCCGAACAGGCAAAGCAAAAGGCCCAGGCAACGGCGCCCAGAATACCCGTCAGCTTCAGACTGGCCACGGCGGCGCCGGCGGCGCCGATGAGGATCAACAAGATCCGTGCCGCGATCAGCCGGTGACGCGTGTCGGCCTTCGGGTCGATGATCTTGTAGTAGAGATCGTGGCTCAGGGCGTTGGCGATCGCCAGCAGCAGGCCATCGGCGGTGGACATGGCAGCCGCCATGCCGCCGGCGGCGACCAGACCGGAGATCACGTAGGGAAGGCCGGCAATTTCCGGTGTCGCCAGGACGACGATATCGGGCCGCATGAAGAACTCGTTGATCTGCAGCAGACCATCACCGTTCGAGTCGGAGATGTTCAGCATGCCGACCGCCGCCCAGTTCTTGATCCATTCGAGCGCCTGCACGTCGGCGATCGCCTTGCCGATAATGCCGGTGGCCAGGTTCGGATCGAGAATCTGCAGTTTGGTGAGCGTGGCCAGGGCCGGCGAGGTGAAGTAGAGCAGGAAGATGAAGAGCAGCGACCAGGCCACCGACTTGCGTGCCGCACGCACCGTCGGGGTCGTGAAGTAGCGCATCAGGATATGCGGCAGGGAGGCCGTACCGGCCATCATGCACAGCACCAGGGTGACGAACTTCCAGCTCGCCATTCCGGTTCCCGGCTCGTTGTGGAGCGTGGTCAGGACCTTGAGGCCGGCAAAGCTTTCGGTGGCGGCCGTACCGACACCGACCAGAGGCTCGAGCTCGGCGATCCGCGCCACGGCATCGCCGTAGGAAAAGTGCGGGATGACACCGAAGCCCTGCTTGTTGGACATCCAGATCACCGGAACCACATAGGCGATGATCAAGACGATGTACTGGGCCACCTGGGTCCAGGTCACCGCCCGCATGCCGCCCAGCATGGAACAGAGCAGAATACCGAGCAGGCCGAACCAGACACCCAGTTCGAAGGGAATCTGCAGGGCGCGCGCGGCGATGGTGCCGGTCGCGTTGATCTGTGCCGTCACATAGGTAAAGGAGGCGACCACCAGAATGATCACCGCGCAGAAGCGGGCGAGATTGCCGCCATAGCGCGTGCCAATGAAGTCCGGCACCGTGTAGCAGCCGAACTTCCTGAGGTAGGGCGCCATGAGGGACGAGACCAGTACGTAGCCGCCGGTCCAGCCCACGACGAAGGCCAGATAGCCATGACCGCCGAAGTAGATGCCACCGGCGAGAGCCACGAAGGAGGCGCCGGACATCCAGTCCGCCGCCGTGGCCATGCCATTGAACACCGCTGGTACCTGACGGCCCGCAACGTAATAGGCGTCAACTTGCATGGTGCGCGACAGCCAGCCGATGGCGGCATAGATCGCGATCGTGAACGCGACGAAGAGAATGCCGATCGTCGCCGCGCTCATGCCCATCTGCTCGCAAATGGCCATGATGAGAATGAAGACTAAGAATCCGCCGGTATAGATCCCGTAGATCTTCGGCAGATTGTCGATAAAGTTGCCTTTGATCATCGCTTCCTATTCCCCCTACTCTTCGCCGAAGCCGGTTTCGTTGTCGATCTTGTCCTGCTGCCAGTTGGAAAAGAAAATCAACAGGACGAAAATGAACAAGGATCCCTGAACCGCGAGGTAGTAGCCAAGCGGAAAGCCAATGAAGGTGAATTCATTGAGACTCTTGGCAAACCAGTGAACGACGAAGGCAAAAACGAACCAAAGCGCCAGAATCAGGATGGTTAGATTCCGGGTCCTGCTCCAGTGCCGTTTCATCGCATCTGACCTATCTTGAGACATCTGTCCCCCCTAAGTGCTGTTTGCGTGCGGGTAGTTCTCGTGACGTAGATAACTTCGTTGACTTGCGAGGGCCCGGTGAGGCACTCGTTCGCTGCGGGCCCACCGATTGGCGAGGGCGCCAGGACCCGATGACACAATTGATGTTGCGGCGTGTAACTTTGCGGCGTGCCTGCTGGAGACCACCATCCCTAAACTGTCTGAAATCGATTGGCGGGCTGTCTGGCATAGGCTCACCATCCGCTTCGACAAGCGGCCGATCCAGTCGCCCGGCGCCTTGGTCGAGTTCTTGGGGAGCCGTGCGGCCTACGTCGCCCAGACGTCGCTCTACGGATACTTGAAGACCCGAATCGGCACGAGATATCCCGAAGTGTTTCAAGATCAGGCATTCGCCGTCTCCATCGACATCGCGAAATGGCAGGTCTTTGCCGCCTGCTTGGCGGACCTGACGATCTTTGCCGTGGCGAACGTCGCGCGCGACGACAAGCTGGAGGTTCGGGAGGCCGAGGCTCTGGCCCAATCCTGCTTCGAGGGAGCCCTCAGGGAAGCCGGCATCGACCCGGACAGTGGTGTGGACGTCGCCAAAACAGTCTCGGCTTTCGTTTCGCGTGCCGAGGCCACCGACTGGACCGCCGCCACGCTGGGCGAAGAGGCCTTTCGGCAAAGTCCGGCCGCATTGGTCGAGTGGGCCCCGGTGGTGAAAGAGTTCAAAGAAATGGATCGGGAAATCGTCACGAACTCAATCCGTTTCCGTTGGCGCGATGTTCGCGATCAAGTGCGGCGCAGGGTCGACGGCGAAGCGCTCAGTCAACAATGGAAGCTCGAAATCGGCTAGGGTTTTCGCCCTATGGGATCTCGATCTGTGTTTCTTTGTCACGCTTAGCATGTGACTCTACTGCCCCATCTGCCCCGGAAATCGAATCGGGTCCATTTTCTTTGTATTTTCCGGCCTGGCCGCTCGGGCCGTCAACGGCCTTTTACGATTCGTTAACGGATTGTGAAAAATTCACGACCAGGTGAGCCGTGGTTTTGCAAATCTGTAAATATTGTGGATTCGCGTGATCCAAATCATTGTCAAAAACCTCGGCATTGCGGCAGGATTCGCTGCTGCCCTGAACCAGAGTGCATGCCAGGAGTGGAAGAGCGATGGCCAACCGGACGGCGATCTTTGCCCGGACCGTTTCCGAGTCGATGGATGCCAATCCGCTGGTCCTGCCAGGCGACGCCAGCCTGTCCCATGCGCTAGCGGCGATGGCCGAAGGCAATCGAGAGAGCGTGCTGGTTGTGGCGAAGGCAGGGGGGACGGACGACGCGACCGGCCGTCTGATGGGGATCTTCACCGAACGCGACGTCGTGCGCCGGGTCGCCCTGAGGGCCAGTGGACAGGAAAGTCTGGCCGACGTCATGACGCCGCATCCCAAGCGCATTCTGGGTGACGATTACCTCTACCATGCCATCGCCGTGATGCGCCGGCATGGTCTGCGACACCTACCGGTGGTCGATCGCGAGAACCGTCCAATCGGCGTGTTGCGCCTGCATGATGCCCTGGCGTTCCTCGATCCCGATCGGTTGGAGGTTCTCGATGCGCTCAGCCAGGAGAGCAGTCTGGACGGCCTGCGCGAGGTCAAGGCGGCGCAAGTGGAGCTCGCCGAGCAGCTCTTTGCCGACTCCCTGCCGGCTCCGGCGATCCAACAGGTCATCTCCGAGGTTAACCGCGACATCCACGCCAGGATCATCGACCGACAGCTTGGCGCCATGGAGGAGGAGGGCTGGGGCGGCCCGCCAGTTGCCTTTTGTCTCATCATCATGGGGTCGGGCGGTCGCGGCGAGAGTTTTCTCTATCCCGACCAGGACAACGGTCTGATCCTCGACGACTATCCCGACGAGGATCATGGCCGGATCGATCCCTTTTTCATCGAGCTCAGCGAGCGGCTGAACCGCGACCTCGACAGGGTCGGTTTTCCTTACTGCAACGGCTATGTCATGGCCCGCAACCCGCTGTGGCGCAAGACCCGAAGCCAGTGGCGCGCCCAGATCGCGCGCTGGGGCGTCAGGCGCCGGACCATTGCCAATCAACTGGCCGATATTTTTTTCGACTTTCGCGGCGCTTACGGCGAGCTTCAGTGGGCCGAGGAACTGCGCCGCGATGTCGCGGCCATGGCCCGGACCAGCACGCACTTTCTGTCCGGCATGGCCGAGGAAGGCGGGCGCACGTCGGTTGCGCTTGGCTGGTTCGGCACCCTGGCACCCACCAAGGACGATCCCGAACACCGGGGCGAGGTCAACCTGAAGCACCGCGGCACGCTGCCCCTGGTGACCAACCTGCGCCTCCTGGCGCTGCGCGAGGGGGTGCTGGAGACCTCGAGCCTGGCGCGGCTCGATGCGCTGCAGGCGCGCGGCTTGATCGACCGGGACGAGTGGGACTACCTGCGCGGCGCCTTCGATCACATTACCGCGCTGCTGCTGCGCCAACAGCTCGCCGATTTCCGCGACCCCGATCGCCAGGTCAGCAACTTCGTGCGGCCCGATGCCCTGACCGAGCGCGAGCGCGAACTGCTGGTTCGCTCGCTCAAGGCGATCGAGCGTTTTGCCAAGCGGGTCGAGATCGAATTCACCGGCCGGGTTCTATAGTCGTTTGCGAGGAAGGAGCTTGTTCGCCATCATGTCGCAACGCCGCCTCGATACGTTCCTGATCGGGTGTGTCGGGTTCCTGGCCGTGGCCGCGATCTTGCTCGGCTTCGGGTTTTCCGACTGGGTCGCATCGCGTTCCGGACTCTTCATGGTCCTGGCGGGGGTCGCTCTGGCCGTCGCGCTGATCGCCTTTGCCTCGCTGTTTCGCGCGGCTCGCCGGGCCGAAGCGGCGCTGACCCGCCTGCGCGGCACCGCCGCGGCGCTGGCTTCCGCCGTCGTCGATCCGAACGACCTGCGGGCCGCCGCGATCCTTGAAGCCCTGAGCGAGCCGGTCCTGGTGATCAACCAGTTGGCGCAGGTGACCCTGGTCAATGGCCCGGCCAAGGCCCTGCTCGGCGCGGAGCAGGTGGCCGTCGGCACCTCGGTCTATGCGGCCCTGGCCCGCAGGCCGCTGGAGCGGGCCCTGGCCAGGGGCGAGACCACGACCGCCCGGCTCGACCGCACCGATGGCGAGAGCCTGCAGGCCAGCATTGTTCCGCTCGCGGGCGGCGAAGGCGCGGTGCTGTGTTTCGGGTCCAGGCGCGAAGCGGGCTCCGGTGGCCTCGACCACGACTTGAGCCTGCACGACCAGCCACCGCGGCCACGGCCGATCGACGACGCAACACCCCTGGATGATTTGCCAGTCGTGGTGCTCGACTGCGAGACCACCGGCCTGGATGTGACGGCCGACCGAGTGGTCTCCCTTGGCGCCGTGCGCTTGCAGGGCGGACGGATTTTTCGGACGACCTGCCTCGACCTGCTGGTCAACCCAGGCTGCGGCATCCCGGCGGGCTCGACCGCGATCCACGGCATCACCGATGCAATGGTTGCGGATGCCCCCGCCTTCGCGCCGGTTTTCGACCGGTTTAACGCGATGAGCGAGGGCTGCCTTTTGATCGGGCATAACATGCCCTTTGACGTCACCATGCTCGCCCGCGAGGCCGAAATCGAGGGACTGAGTTGGACGCGCCCGCCGGTGCTCGATACCCTGCGGCTGTCCTCCGCCATGTACTACTTCCATGACCTGGACGACTTCTCGCTGGAATCTCTCGCCGGGCAGCTCGGCGTCACCATTCGCGGCCGCCACACGGCCCTGGGCGATGCCCTGGTGACGGCCGAGATCTATGCCCGAATGCTGCCGCTACTGGCGGCCGAGGGGGTGACGACCCTGGGTCAGGCGCGTCATCTCTCGAGCCTGGCGCAAGGCGTGATCCGCAACCAAAAGGCGGCCGGCTGGCTGGACTGCTGATCGCGGCAGCCCTGCCCCCTCATTTCCAGGCGAAGGCCGGTTGGTCGTAGTGGGCCACGCGGGTCGCCGCGCCGCGCAGGGCGACCTCGCGGAACTGATAGAGCAGGGCGGCGGTGGGGGCGTAAAGATGATGGCCCAGGGTCGGCAGCGGGGCGGAAAGCACCGGGTGCTCGCTACCGGGGACCGGGTCCAGATGCGGGATCTCCGGCGCGTTCAGTTCGGCCAGGGGGATGCGGAAGACCTTCGCGACCTCGCCAGGGTCGGGCTCGAGGGCGTCGGCGGCCGGGCCGCCCCAGGCGACCACCGGGGTGATGCAAAAGCCCGAACGGGTCGGAAAGTCGTCGAGCAGACCGAGCACCTCGCTCTCGGCCAAGGTCAGGCCCAGTTCCTCCTGCAGTTCGCGTAGGCCGGCCTCGAGGGAGCCCTCGCCGGGCTCCAGCCGTCCCCCCGGCAGGGCGTACTGGCCGGAGTGGCGACGCAAGGTCTTGGGCCGCCGGGTCAAGAGGATGCTGGCCTCTCCGGCAGAATCCGTCCCGGTCTCGCCGGTGGCGGACCCACCGGTCCCCGCGACAACGATCACCACGGCGGCGCGCCGGAGCTCAGGGTCTTCGATCCCGCGATGCTCGAAGCCCGCCAAGGCGCCGGCGATCCTGGCGCGTAACGCGTTGCCAAAGGTGAAGTCCATGGTCCGTCTTTTCGCTTTCTTCCGGCCCCGGGGCCGGCCGGCGCGGCGACCCGAGAATAGGGGTGCTAGATTGGCGGCCATCGTTGAGTGGAGACCGTGCCTTTGCAAGAGACAATGTCGCAAGCGAGACGGCGGCAGCGCTCGACCATCGCTTGACTTGTATCAAGGCTGGACTCCGATAGAAGGCTGAGATTGGCGGTCGTTGCCGGCTTTGGCCGGGGCCCGGGTGGATGGTGTGGGAGGCGAACGCGTGACTCAGGTGGTCGGCAGGACTCCGCGCTGGGTTGGCGCGGCGTGAGCGATAGTTCGGTGCCCGGGCCAGCACCCGGACCAGCGCCCGGGACGGCACGGCGCGCCTATTGCGGACCTGAAATCCTGCGCGAGGGCTTTCGCCCTTTCTTTCTTCTGGCGGCACTCTGGTCCGCCACGGCCCTGACGATCTGGCTGCTGGCCCTGGGCGGTGTCTGGATCGTTCCCAGTCGATTCGAGCCGATGGCCTGGCACAGTCACGAGATGATCTACGGCTATGGCAGCGCCGTGGTCGCCGGTTTCCTGCTGACGGCGATCCCCAACTGGACCGGCCGCCTGCCGGTCCGCGGCCGGCCCTTGGGCATGCTGGTTCTGATCTGGGGCCTGGGCCGGGGACTGCTCTTGTTTTCGCAATATCTCGACCCGCTGACGGTCGCGCTCGGCGATTTCGCCTTCCTGGCGGTCTTTGAAGTCTTGGTCCTGCGGGAGATTGTCGCCGGGCGGAACTGGCGGAACCTGCCGATCGCCGTTGCGCCCCTCGTCCTGCTCGGCGGCAATGCGCTCGCGCATTCGGAAAGTGCCGGTCTCCTGCAAAGCAACGGACGGGGCGACCGGGTCGGCCTTGCCCTCCTGGTGCTGCTGATCTGTCTGGTGGGGGGCCGTATCGTCCCCAGCTTCACGCGAAACTGGCTCGCCAAACGCGGCGCGGAGCGTCTGCCGGCGCCCTTCGGCCTGCCCGACAAGATCGCTTTGCTGGTCACCGCGGCCACCCTGATCGCCTGGATCGCGGTACCCCAGGAGCCCTGGTGCGCCGCCCTGAGCTTTGCCGCGGCGTTGATGAATGGTTGGCGCGTGGCCCGTTGGCGCGGCCATGATACGCTGTCGGAACCGCTGGTTTGGATCCTGCACCTCGGCTTCGGCTGGATCGCGGCCGGCTTCACTTTCCTCGGGCTGGTTCAGGCCGGCGCGCCCTTGGCCGCCAGCCTGCCGGTCCATGCCTTCGCCGCGGGTGCCGTCGGCACCATGACCCTGGCGGTCATGACCAGGGCCTCGCTCGGCCATGGCGGGCGGCCGCTGACCGCGGGCCCGGCCACGGTGACGATCTATCTGCTGGTGATCGCCGCCGCGGCCGGGCGCATCGCCGCCGGCCTGTTCGACAGCGGGGGCGGGGCCCTCCTGGCCGTTTCGGCGATCGCCTGGATCGCCGCCTTCGGACTTTTCGCCGGCGCCTACCTGCCGATCCTCGCGGGCCGCCGGGGCGCTTCCGTTAACTAGGATGTTTGAGTGTCAGCCGCCCGGCCCACCGCGCCGGGCGATGAGGCCGCGTGAGGGGTTGTAGGCGACGATCGCGCCGCCGAGAAACAGCGCGATGCAACCGAGCACCACCGCCAGCGCCGTGGGGTCGATCTGTCCGTAGAGGGCAAAGCGCACCAGTTCGACGGCGTGGGTGAAGGGATTGAAGAGGCAGATACTGTGCAGCAGCGGGCTCGCCTCGAGCATGCGCCAGAGGGGATAGAGCGCCGAGGAGGCAAAGAACATCGGGAAGATAACGAAGTTCATGATGCCGGCGAAGTTTTCCAACTGCTGGATCGCCGAGGAGAGCAGCATTCCCAAGGCCCCGAGCATCAGACCGGAGAGCACCAGCGCCGGCAGGAGGGTCAGGTAGCCCATCAGCGGCGGCTGCACGTCCCAAAACCAGGCGATGGCGAGAAAGACGTAGACCTGGAGCAGCGACACGGCGACCCCGGCCAGGAGCTTGCAGACCAGGAGGTACCAGCGCGGGAAGGGACTGACCAGGAGCGTGCGCATATTGCCCATTTCCCGGTCGTAGACCATGGAGAGCGAGGACTGCATGCCGTTGAAGAGCTGGATCATCGCAACCAGGCCCGGCGTGATGTAGACCTCGTAAAGAATGTAGGTCTCGTAGGGCGGGGCGATGGAGACCCCCAGGATCGAGCGAAAGCCGGCGGCGAAGATGAAGAGCCAGACCAGCGGGCGTACCAGGGCGGCGACAAAGCGTTCGCGCTGCTGCAGGAAGCGCAGGGCCTCGCGCCAGACGATCCCCTGCAGGCAGATCAGATGGCCGGCCGGACCGAGGCCGGCACGCCGGGAAGGCTCGGGCGGGCTCATGCCGCCGCTCCCTTGGCGGTCTTCGCATCGGCATTTGCGATCAAGCGCGTGAAAGCTTCGCGCACGTTCGATCCGCCACCCTGGGCCATGACCGCGTCGCGCGATCCGTCGGCCAAAACCCGGCCGGCGTGCAGCACGACGACCTGACTGTCGGGCAGCACCTCGTCGATCAGGTGGGTCGCCCAGAGCACGGCCAAACCCTCCTCGCGGCAGAGGACCTGAAGATGATCGAGCAGATCCTGGCGGGATTCGATATCGAGCCCGGCGGTGGCCTCGTCGAGCAGCAGCAGGCGCGGTTCGTGCAGCAGGCAGCGGGCGATCTCGACCCGGCGCACCTGGCCGCCCGACAGGCGCCGGATCTTGTCGTCGAAGCGGTCCGTTAGGCCGACCCGGGCCAGCGCCGCCTGGGCGCGTCGCTTGACCTCGCCGCGGGCCAGGCCGTGCAGCGCGCCATGGTAGGCCAGGTTCTGCCAAACGCTGAGATCGAGATCGAGGGTGCGCTGTTGGAAGACCACGCCAAGCCGCCGCAGTGCCTCGCCCGGTTGCCGACGGACATCGAAGCCGAAGACCTTGATGGCGCCGCTGGTGTTGTCGTAAAGCCGGGTGATCAGGGAAAAGAGCGTGGTCTTGCCGGCGCCGTTCAGGCCCAGCAGGACGCAGAACCGGCCCGGAGAAATCGTCAGGCCGACCTCGCAGAGGGCCTGCTTGGGCCCGAAGGCATGGGACAGGCCCGCGATCTCGAGCGCCACGGTGGATTCAGGGGGCGGGGACGGGTCGTCAGCCATGGTCGAGGCCATGGCCGAGACGGGGGAGCAAGCTGGTTACCGCGCCACGGAACATCTCTACTGTTTTCCTTCCTCTGGGCCGACCTCTGGTCCTCGCGCTGCCCCCGCAAGAGACGTCGGCAGGGATGGCTTTTACCACCTTACGCTTTCGCCCGTCGATGACCGAAAAGGCCTAGTGGCACCGGGATTGGCGGCCTTGGGCTCTTCGGCTATAGGAGCCCATGCAGAACTTCGACCTCATCATCATTGGCGCCGGGGCGGCCGGCTTGATGTGCGCCGTGGAGGCCAACAAGCGCGGCCGGCGGGTGCTGCTGCTGGAGCGCGCGGCCAAGGTGGCGCAGAAGATCCGCATCTCCGGCGGTGGCCGGGCCAATTTCACCAACCTCTATGCCTCGCCCGACGACTACCTGTCGGACAACCCGCACTTTTGCGTCTCGGCCCTGCGGCGCTATGGCCAGCACGACTTCATCGCGTTGGTGGAAAAGCACGGCATCGCCTATCACGAGCGCGGCCACGGCCAGCTCTTCTGCGACGGCTCCGCCCAGCAGATCATCGACCTGCTGCTCGAGGAGGCCCAGGGCGTGACGGTCCAGACGGGGGTCGGCGTGACCCGGGTCGACAAAAGGGGCGAGGGCTTTGCCGTCGAGACCGACCGTGGCGCCTTTGTCGCGGCGGCCCTGGTGATCGCCAGCGGCGGCCCCTCGATCCCGAAGATGGGGGCGACTGGCTTTGCCTATGATCTGGCCCGGCAGTTTGGCCTCAAGGTGATCGCGCCCCGCCCGGGCCTGGTGCCGCTGACCTTCGATCCGGCCACCCTGGCGCGGCTCCGGGAACTGGCGGGGGTCTCCCTGGAGGCCACGGTCACGCTCGGCAAGACAAGTTTCACCGAGGCGCTACTTTTCACCCACCGTGGCCTCAGCGGCCCGGTGATCTTGCAGATCTCCTCCTACTGGCGCGAGGGCGACAGCATCACCGTCGATCTGCTGCCCGGCACCGACCTGTTCGAGCACCTGAAAGCGGCCAAGGCGAGCCAGGCCAGGAAGGATCTGCAGAGCGTGTTGGCCCAACTGATGCCCAGGCGATTGGCGCAGAAGATGATCGAGTGGTGCGGTTACGGCGGGCGCCTGGCGGAGACTTCCGACAAGTCCCTGCGGGCCGTGGCGGCGCAGATCAAGGCGTGGCGCATCACGCCCCTGGGCTCGGAGGGCTATCGCACGGCCGAGGTCACGGTGGGCGGCATCGACACCGACGGGCTGTCATCGAAAACCATGGCGGTGCTGTCGGTGCCCGGCCTCTATGTCATCGGCGAGGCCGTCGACGTGACCGGTCATCTGGGTGGCTTCAATTTCCAGTGGGCCTGGGCCTCGGGCCACGCCTGCGGACAGGCGGTTTGATCCTTGTGGCGAACGGGCCCCTGTACTTCAGGCCCGCGAGGCATCCGGGCTAGGGCTGCAGGGTCTCGAAGAGAACGCCGAGCCCGACGCTGAGCGCCAGGATTCCGCTGGCCCAGCCGTACCACCACTGATCGCTGTGCCCGCAGTCGCCAGCGACACGACGGGTCAGGATAAAGCCGACCGAACAGACGGCGCCGACCACGATTTGAATGACGATAGGGTTCTCAATCATCCGAGAGTCCTCTCATGGACCACCTGCCCCACGTCGGTATCCGCCTATTCTTTTTGATCTTTGCAACGGATGGAAAAGGTTAACACATTTGACCCTTGGCGACCAGTCGTTCTTGCTTCCCGAAGGCCAATTTTGTCCCGCCCGGCGAACGACGCCAGCCAAAATAGAATTGTATTTTCATGGAGTTGCCACAAATGACTCAGCTTCGAGTCCTCTCGCCCGCGCGCGCCAGCCAGGCCGTTCGCTCAGGTCTGCAGGGTCTCGAAGAAGACGCCGAGCCCGACGCTGAGCGCCAGGATTCCACTGGCCCAGCCGCGCCACCAGTAATCGCTGTGGTCGCAATCGCCGGCAAGCTGTCGGGTCATCATGAAGCCGGCCGCGCAAATGGCGCCGACCGTGAGCTGAAGGAGGATCGGGTGCTCAACCATCCGCAAGCCCTCTTACAGAGCCATGGTCCCCACGTTGTCTTCGATGGTTTCTTGATTTGTTTGGTCGCGGATGGCCAAAGGATAACATACTCGCGCGTCTGCCGCGAGTCGTTCCTGGGAATCCACCACCCCCGCGCCCGGCGGACAAAACAACGCGCCCAAATCGGTTCCTATCGCTGCCCGGAGGTATTAGTAAGTGCGCTCGGGGGCAACGACCCTGGCAAGCGGAAATCTTCGCGCGACCAAAGGCGTGGCAATGACAGCAAGCGATCGCTACCTGAAAACCCTGCTCCTCTACTTTGAGGAAGAGGTCATGGGCGAGACCTACTTCACGGAACTCGCGCGGCATTTCGATGAGGAGGGCGCGGCGGCCAAGCTGCGTTTGCTGGCCGCCGTCGAATGCCGCGCGGCCCGCGCGGTACAGCCGCTTGTCGCGCGGCACGGACTGGTTCCGCGCGGTGCCGCGGAACTGGCCGCGCTTGGCGCGTCCCATGTGGCGGCCCATCGCGACCTGACCTGGCACGGGTTCCTGACCCACATGGCCACCCGCTACCCGGCCTACATCGACGAGTTCGAAACGCTCGAGCGCATGGCCCCTCCCGAGGATCTGCCGGCCCTCGAGATCCTCACCGACCACGAGCACGCCGCCATCGAGTTCGCCAGGCGGGACCTCGCCGGACGCCCGGACAGCACCGAACCTCTCTTGGCCTATATCGGCGATGAGGGGGCAGGGTGATCGACTGACGGGCCGCTGCCCGTCCCCTGGACCATGAATCCCGCTCGGGTCGCGCCAGGTCGTCGAGGACCCGGCGGTTGAAGCCGTGGAGCAGGGCTTCCCAGAAGGGCGCGTAGAAGGTCTTGGCCGGCACCGGCGAGCGCCGGGCCCGCTGCACCCGTTCGCAGGTCCGGTCATCCTCCACCCGGGCCATTCAGGTCCGCCGCCGGTCCGTAGCTTGGTGGAGGCACAGTTTTCCATCGAATTGCCGTCTTTGGTAAGCCGCTTTGGGTGGACGGGAATCTCGGTAGGCGGGAATTTTGGACCGGGTGGTGCTGAATATGTCCGAAGGTGGGCCGACACAGGATGCCGGCCCAAACTCCTAATGTCTTGGTGACTAAACTTGGGTATCAGGTGGCGTTGTCGACCTGCTTGGCCATGATCGCGAGGCCCTTGCCGATGTCGTTCAGGAAGGACGCGACCTTCTTGCTGCTCTCCAGCTTGGTGCCCCAGGTGGCCTCGTTCTTGACCTTGCGGAAGGCGAAGAAGGATTCGCGCAGCTTGGGCGCGTAGCCGCGCATGCCACCGAAATCGCGCATCATGCCGTCGAGCTGCGTCACCTTGCCCTGCAACTCCTTGGCCTTGGGGGAGAATTCCTTCGACTTCGGGTCCACGTCCGACAGGGTCTTCATGGCGTCGGCGGCGGCGGCCTTGACCTTGTCCGCCTCCATTTCCATGGCGTCGGCCTTCGATTCCAGGCGGTTGGCGAACTTCACGCAGTCGGCGAACATGGCGTCGAGCTCGGCCAGCTTCTTTTCCATCTGGGTCGTGTCTTTCTTGGCGTCGGCCGTCAGCTTGGTGACGATCTTGCCGGCCTCGGCCAGCTTTTTCGCCGTCGAGAAGGAAAAGGCGACCCAGACCGCCACGGCGACCAGCACCGGCGCCGCGGCGCCGCCGGTCGCCGCAGTGGCAATCGCGGCCGCGGCGATGGCGGCGACCTTCACGAAGACCTTGCCGATGGAAAAGGCGATCTTGGCCTTGGACTTCTTGAGCTTCGTGCCCTCCTTCAGAAGGCGCTTTTCCGCCGCCGTGTTGGAGGCCTGGATGAAGTCGGGTCCGATGTCCTTCATGATCAGGTTGCGCATCTCGTCGGAGAGCTGGGCGCTGTACTTGTTCTCCTCGTCCTTGATGGTCTTGGCCGGGTTCTGGATGTTGTACTTTTCGACGTTCTTGACGAACTTGCCGAACTCCTTGTCGGCGGCCTCGAACTTGGACTGCATCTTTTTCTCGGCCTTCACCTTGGCCTTGTTCCAGTTCTGCGCGGCCTCCTGGGCGAAGTAGGCCCGGAGCTTTTCGAAGTAGGCGGCCTTCGCGTCGCAGCCGAGCTCGCCGGTCATCTCGTAGGCGAACTCGCAAGCGAGCGCCTCGCCCTTGAGCTTGACGCTGTCGGCGAGTTTGAATCCGTTCTTGGTCTGAGTGATCTGTGCCATTGTCGCAGTGCCCCTTTTTTGCGTGGCCGGTTCAATTGTCGATGGTGTGGCTGCCCATATCTACCGATTGGACGGTTTGTGGAGTGACGGCCATCACGGTTGGGGCGGATCGCGGGCGGCGTGCACGAATGATCTATTGTGGGGCACAGGGCTGCCTCGCCGCGGCGTGTCTCGATCGCATAGAACGAAGCGGCAGGAGCAGGGAATGAGCCTCAAGGAAATCCGCAACTGCGACTACGTCGTCCTTCTCTGCGAGACGATGAAAGAAACGCGTGCCTTCTATGAGGGCGTGATGGGCTTTCCGCTCGAATACGATTCCGAAAAATGGGTCAGCTTCCGGGCGGGCTCGACACTCCTCACCCTGCGGCCGAGAGGTCCCTCGCCCGCCGGCGACGACGGCCCGGCGGCACCGGGCGCCGCCGGGGCGCGCCGGCGATCATCCGGGGCACCCGGTCATCGACTCCGGCCCATGCAGCCAACACATGAGGACGCCACCGAAAGCAAAGGCGACCGCGCAGAAAAGGACGATCGCCAGGGTCGCGACCCGACAGGTGACGAAGGTCTTCCACCGGGTCTGGAAGGCTTTCTTCTCCTGCGACCGCGCCGTCGCCTGATCCGGGCGTTCCATGCGCTTCATGTGGCGCGCGGTCCTCAGGTCGATCACGATCCCGATGATCGCCAAGATCAGTCCTGCGTTCTCAAGGAGGGTCGGGTCTCTTTCGACCATCGTGAAGAAGAACAGCAGTGCGATGCCGCCAAAGGCATAGAGGCCGCTGTTGGCGCGCACATGCCGGTCTTTTCTGACGTCGCCGAGTTCCAATTTACCACCACAGGGTTTTGTTGTTGCCGTCGACATCGACGACAAAATCGCGCGTTCCGGGGACAGGAACTTGGCCGCTGGTCCGCCAGCCTTCGCCGGCTGAAAATGGTGCCCCGAGAGAGACTCGAACTCCCAACCCCCTGATTACAAATCAGGTGCTCTACCAATTGAGCCATCGGGGCCACCTCGGCCTGCGGCGGGGTGCCGGGAACTGGCCTTGGCGCCTTATAGCGGAGGCCGCGTGGCTTTGCCAAGTGTGGGGGCCAAGTGCGGGAGCCAAGTGCGGGAGCCAAGTGCGGGGCCATGGTCGGGGCGCGCGCGACTCCGGCGCGATCTTATTGCGCTGCAACACAATTCACCCCTGTAATTGATCTAGATCAAGGCCGCGGCGCGGCGGCTCGGGCATGGCTGGCCTTGCGACCGGCCCCATCGGGGGGGCGAGAACGAGGAGCCGTGCCCATGACGTCGAACGAGACCCCGTCCGCCCCTGCGCCTGGGACCGCCCCCGTGCCTGGGACCGGATCAGGCCCAGCCTCACATCCCGGGCCCGGATCGGTGCCGGCCTGGGGGACCGATTGGGCGGTGGCGGCGGCGCTGGCTCTCGGTGCGCTGATCGGTCTCGTGGTGGCGGGGCGCAGCCCCGATCCGGGCATGGCCTTTCACGCCTGGCTGCTGGTTCTGTTCTGTCTGGCCGGGCTCGGCTGGATCCTTTCGGCGCGCAGCGTCAAGCCTGCCGTTGGCGCGCCGGTCTCCTTCTACAACGATGAGGTGGTCAAGGCCGGGGTCATCGCCTCGACGGTCTGGGGGCTGGTCGGCTTTCTGGCCGGCCTGGTGATCGCCCTGCAGCTCGCCTTTCCTGATTTGAATTTCGATTTGCCCTGGACCAACTTTGGGCGGCTGCGGCCGCTGCATACCTCGGCGGTGATCTTCGCCTTCGGCGGCAACGTGCTGATCTGCACCTCGTTCTATGTGGTGCAGCGCACCTGCAAGGCGCGGCTCGCCGGCCACTGGGCGCCCTGGTTCGTCTTCTGGGGCTATCAGTTCTTCATCGTCCTGGCCGCCACCGGCTATGTCCTGGGCATCACCCAGTCCAAGGAGTACGCCGAGCCGGAGTGGTACATCGACCTGTGGCTGACTGTGGTCTGGGTGGTCTACCTGCTGGTCTTCCTGGCCACCCTGGCGCGCCGCCGCGAGCCGCATATCTATGTCGCCAACTGGTTCTATCTGGCCTTCATCGCCACCGTGGCGCTGCTCCACGTGGTCAACGGCCTGGCGGTGCCGGCCTCCCTTACCGGGGCCAAGAGCTACAGCCTCTTCGCCGGGGTGCAGGACGCCCTGACCCAGTGGTGGTACGGCCACAACGCGGTCGGCTTCTTCCTGACCGCGGGCTTTCTCGGCATCATGTATTACTTCGTGCCCAAGCGGGCCGAGCGTCCGGTCTATTCCTACCGGCTGTCGATCGTCCACTTCTGGTCGCTGATCTTCCTCTATATCTGGGCCGGGCCGCACCACCTGCATTACACCGCCCTGCCGGAATGGGCCCAGACCCTGGGCATGACCTTTTCGATCATGCTCTGGATGCCCTCCTGGGGCGGCATGATCAACGGCCTCATGACCCTGTCGGGGGCCTGGGACAAGCTGCGCACCGACCCGGTGATTCGCATGCTGGTGGTCTCGGTCGCCTTTTACGGCATGAGCACCTTCGAGGGCCCGCTGATGTCGATCAAGGCGGTCAACGCGCTGTCGCACTACACCGACTGGACCATCGGCCACGTCCATTCCGGGGCCCTGGGCTGGGTCGGCTTCGTCTCCTTCGGCGCGCTCTACTGCCTGGTGCCCTGGCTGTGGAATCGGCCGCGGCTTTACTCCCTGAAGCTGGTCAACTGGCACTTCTGGATCGCCACCATCGGCATCCTCTTTTACATCTGCGCCATGTGGGTCTCGGGCATCCTGCAGGGCCTGATGTGGCGCGACTACGACGCCCTGGGCTTCCTCGAGTACTCCTTCGTCGAGACCGTGGCGGCGATGAAGCCCTTCTACGTCATCCGCGCCTTCGGCGGGGCGCTCTTCGTCGCCGGGGCTTTCATCATGGCCTACAACCTGTGGCGCACGGCGCGCGGCGACCTGGCCGAGGAGGGCGCCGCCGACGGCGTGGTCCGGCCGACGGCGGCCTCCGTGGCCGCCCCCATGCACACGACATCGGCTTGAGGAGGGAGGGGACCATGATCAAGCACGAACGTTTCGAGAAGAACTCGATCCTCCTTCTGATCGGCATCCTGATCACCGTCTCGATCGGCGGCCTGGTCGAGATCGCGCCGCTGTT
>JAJFGK010000007.1 GCA_021776195.1 Kiloniellaceae bacterium
CAAAAGAACCCGGCCTTCGGTGGGTCCTAGGCGAACCCCCTCTCCCAATGGGGGTGCGTTCCGCTGCTTGCCCGATGCTTTAGCATCGCGCCGCACAGCGCGCCTTCCCGAATGATCGCCTATGACCCATCAAATGTTTCCCTATGACAAAGAAAGGCTCAAGGGCCTTTCTTCTTCCGGCGCGATCAATCCTCGAAGGCAGGCGCCTTGGCCTTCATGTAGGCCAGCTTCTTCACCAGTTCGGTGCCCTGGAACTGCAGCACGTCCAGACCCCGCACCGTGACCGGTTTGCCCTCGACCTCCATGGACAGTCGCCAGCTCGCCATGACCTTGCCGCTGTCTTCCTCGAGAAAAAGGTCCTCGGCGTCGAAGTGGATCCTGCCCATGGCCCCGCCCAGGAGCGGCTCGAAGGCGGCGCGGATGGCCTCCCGGCCCTGGTGACGCCCGCCCCGGCTGTCCTCGTAGACGGCATCGGGGCCAAAAAAGGCCACCACATCGTCCAGGCTTTGGCGGTTGAAGGCATCGACGAAACGGTTCGTCAGGTCGATCAACTCGGCGCGTCTCTCGCTCATGTCACTGGCTCCCTACCCCTGTCGCGGTCCGCCAGACTAACAACCAACCGCGGGGTGGCATAGGGCCAGCCCGGCGGCCTGCACCTCTTTGCGGTTGCCCTGGGCGCGCGCGCCGGTCATATAGGCCGCCATGACCGCACAGACAAAACCGCTCGGCAACAGTCTGGGGCAGCAGTCCAGCCCCTACCTTTTGCAGCACAAGGACAACCCGGTGGCCTGGCAGCCCTGGGGCGAGGCGGCGCTGACCGAGGCACGCGAAGCCGGCAAGCCGGTGTTGCTCTCGATCGGCTATGCCGCCTGCCACTGGTGCCATGTCATGGCCCACGAGTCCTTCGAGAACGGCGAGATCGCCGGCCTGATGAACGAGCTCTTCGTCAACATCAAGGTCGACCGCGAGGAACGCCCCGACCTGGATACGATCTATCAGTCGGCGCTGGCGCTGCTTGGCGAGCACGGCGGCTGGCCGCTCACCATGTTCCTGACGCCGGACGGCGAGCCTTTCTGGGGCGGCACCTACTTTCCGCCCGACCCGCGCTTTGGGCGGCCGGGCTTTCCCCAAGTGCTGCGCGGCGTGGCCGAGATCTATGCCAAGGACCCGGACAAGGTTCGCCAGAATGCCGACGCGATCAAGGCAGCGCTGGCCGATCTTTCGAAGAATCAACCGGGCGAGGAAATCAGCCTGCTGGTCAGCGGCGACGTGGCGCGCCATCTCTGCGCCAAATTCGACCGCTTCGAGGGCGGCATCGAGGGTGCCCCCAAGTTCCCGCAGCCGCAGATCCTGAAACTGCTCTGGCGCACCTGGTTGCGCGAGGGCGACGAGCCGCTGCGTCAGGCGGTGGAGCTGACCCTGACCAAGATGTGCCAGGGCGGGATCTACGATCACCTGGGCGGCGGTTTCGCGCGCTACTCCACGGACCCGCAGTGGCTCGCGCCGCACTTCGAAAAGATGCTCTATGACAACGCCCAGCTGATCCAGTGCCTGGCCTGGGCCTGGCAGGAGAGCGGCAATCCGCTCTACGAGGCCCGGATCCGCGAGACCGTCGGCTGGGTGCTGCGCGAGATGATGGCGGCCAGCGACGAGGCCGGCGGCAGGCCCTGCGGCGCCTTCGCCGCGACCCTTGACGCCGACAGCGAGGGCGAGGAGGGCAAGTTCTACGTCTGGAGCAGCGCGGAGATCGACGAGCTGCTGGGCGAAGATGCCGCCTTCTTCCGCGGCATCTACGACGTCACGCCCCAGGGCAACTGGGAAGGCAAGACCATTCTCAACCGCTCGAAGGATCCGCGGCTCGGCAACCCCGAGATCGAGGCCCATCTGGCCGGCCTGCGGGGAACCTTGTTGGCGGTCCGCGAGGCTCGGATCTGGCCGGGCTGGGACGACAAGGTCCTGGCCGATTGGAACGGTCTGATGATCACGGCGCTGGCCGAACTGGCGCCGGTCTTCGGCGAGCCGTCCTGGCTGGCCGCGGCCGAGGACGCCTTCGCCTTCGTCCGCGACACCATGACCCGCGACGGCCGGCTGATGCACTCCTGGCGGCGCGGCAGCCTGCGGCACCCGGCGACCCTGGACGACTATGCCAACATGATCGAGGCGGCCCTCGCGCTCCACGAAGCCAGCGGCAAGGCGGACTACCTGGAGCAGGCCGAGGCCTGGACCGCGCGGCTCGATGCCCACTATTGGGACAGCGCCGGGACCGGCTACTTCCTGACCGCCGACGACACCGAAAAGCTGATCGTGCGGACCAAGAACGCCCACGACTCGGCGATGCCCAGCGGCAACGGGACCATGTTGGCGGCGCTCGCGCGGCTCTTCTTTCTGACCGGCAAGGACGCTTACCGCACCCGCGCCGAGGCCCTGGCCAAGGCTTTTGCCGGCGAGCTCGAGCGCAATATCTTTCCGCTCGGGACCCTGCTGGCGGCCAACGAATTGCTGCACCTGGGCCAGCAGATCGTCGTCATCGGCCGGCGCGACGACGCGGCGACCAAGGCCCTGCTCGCCGTCGTCCACGAAACCTGCCTGCCCAACAAGGTGCTGCAGCTGATCGGCCCCGACGCGGTCCTGCCCACCGGCCATCCCGCCCAGGGCAAGGGCCAGGTCGCGGGTTCCGACGGCGGGCTGGCGACGGTCTATGTCTGTCAGGGCCAGACCTGTTCGCTGCCGATCACCGACCCGGACGAGCTGCGCACGGCCTTGGCCGGGTGAGGCCCCTGTGACAAACTACTGCGCCATGTCTGTCACCCACCAGATCACGGTCGAGACCAATCGTGGCGACTTCGTCATCACCGAGGTTGGCGGCGCCATCGTGGCGCTCACCTGGGGTGAGGCGGAACGCGAGGACCCGACCCCCCTGCTGGAAGAGGCCGCCCGGCAGCTGCGCGACTACTTCGCCGGCAGCCGCCAAAGCTTCGACCTGCCGCTGGCGCCGCGTGGCAGCGACTTTCAGCAGCGGGTCTGGCAGGCGCTGCTGGAGATTCCCTTCGGCCAGGTGAAGACCTATGGCGACATTGCCCGCGCTCTCGGCGGCGCGGCCCAGCCGGTCGGCTCGGCCTGCGGGGCCAATCCCATCCCGCTCTTCATCCCCTGCCACCGGGTGATCGCCGCCGGCGGCCGTCTCGGGGGCTTCTCGGGCGGCAAGGGCACCGAGACCAAGCGCCAACTGCTCATTCACGAGGGCGCCGACGGGGTGCAGGGCGAGCTTTTCTAGCGCTTGGCCGCCGACCTCCCTCGAGCCTGTGTCCGGTTTTGTGCCAAGAAGTTTGGCCGGGCCTCCTGGTGAATCGTGGAAATCCTGGTCATTCCATCGAATGGCGCCAGCGGCGATGGGTCATCGGACCGGTCATGGAAACAGGACAGAGTCTTCCTGTCGGATCTGGCCCGATCGGGGGCCGGCGATGCCGAAAGGGCTTGTCAAGATCGGTGAAAGGGGCTATCTCCCAGCCGCTTCCCCTGCGGGCGTAGCTCAGGGGTAGAGCGCAACCTTGCCAAGGTTGAAGTCGTGAGTTCGAATCTCATCGCCCGCTCCAGATTCCGGTTCGAATCGAGCCGCTGAACGCCCCGCCTCCCGGTGGGGCGTTTTGCCGTGGATCAGCGGGACCGCGGCTTGCATTCGCCCGCCTGCCCCGCTACCTCTGGCCCGCCGTCGATCAGCGCGCGGCGGTCCGTATCGGAGAGGCAAAGATCATGGTTCATCTCGTCGGGATCCCGGGGAGCCTGCGGGCAGGGTCCTACAATCGCGCGCTCCTGCGGGCGGCGGCCGAACGCCTACCCGCCGGCGCGACCATGACGGTTCATGATCTGGCGGGCATTCCCCTCTATCATGGGGATGAGGAAACGGCGGACGGTATCCCCGACGCGGTGCAGGCGCTGTCGGATGCCGTCGCGGCCGCCGATGGGCTGGTCCTGGCGACGCCGGAATACAACGGCGGCCTGCCGGGCGTTTTCAAGAACGCGGTGGACTGGTTGTCGCGCGTACCCGGCGCTATTCCCGAGGTCCTCAAGGGCAAGCCGGTGGCCCTGATGGGCGCGACGCCGGGGCGCACCGGAACCGCCAATGCGCAAAATGCCTGGCTCCCGGTGTTGCGGTCCCTGCGCATGAAGCTCTGGGTCGAGGGCGGGCCGCTGGCGGTGGCCGGTGCCGGCGACGTCTTCGACGAGACCGGCAGCCTGGCCGACGCCGTGCTGGACGAACGGCTGCAAGCCTACCTGGCGGGGTTTGTCGCCCACATCGGCGTGGACGACTAGAGCCGGCCCATGTCGGTCGATGCCGCCCCTCTTGCGCTGACCCTCGCCCCGGCTGGGCGCGACCAGCGCGAGCTGGTGTGGCGGCTGCTGCAGCTTTATCTGCACGATTTTTCCAGCTTCGCCACCGCCGGCGATCCCCATGGCGTGATCGGCGAGGACGGCATTTTCGACTATCCCGAATTCGCCGACTACTGGATGGACGACCCGCGGCGTGCCGTGGTTTTGATCCGGGTGGCCGGCCATCCGGCCGGCTTTGCCCTGGTGAACGACTGGGCCCCTTCCGGTCGGCCGGTCGACTGGGTCCTGGCCGAGTTCTTCGTGCTCGCCAAGTACCGGCGCGCGGGCATCGGCGGCCGGGCGGCAGGAGCGCTCTTCGCCGGTTCCCCGGGGCTGTGGGAGCTGGGCGTGACCGACTACAATGTCCCGGCCCTGGCTTTCTGGCGGCGGGCCCTGGCCGCGGCGCCGCTCGAGGGCCTGGAAGAAATCCTGGCCGACGACGCCCGCTGGCGGGGCACGATCTTTCGTTTTCTATCCACTAAGAGGACCGCGCGATGACCCTGGATGTTCCCGAGACCATGACCGCGGTTCTCTTGACCGGCCACGGCGGCTTGGAGAAGCTGGCGCTGCGTCACGACGTTGCCGTGCCGCGCCCCCAGGCCGGCGAGGTTTTGATCAAGGTGGCGGCCGCGGGGATCAACAACACGGACATCAATACCCGCACGGCCTGGTACTCCAAGGGTGTGACCCAGGGCACCGACCAGGGCGGCGCGGCGGGTTTCCAGGGCGCCGATGACGCCGACGGCAGCTGGTCGGGCACGCCGCTCAGTTTTCCGCGCATCCAGGGCGCCGATTGCTGCGGCGAGATCGTTGCCGTCGGCGCGGGCGTCGACCCCGCGCGCCTCGGCGAGCGGGTCCTGGTGCAGGCCCTGTGGCACGACGAAGCCGACGAGGGCGCCTTTTCCTGCCGGACCTTCGGGTCGGAATGCGACGGCGGCTTCGCGCAATACACCAAGGCCACGTCGCGCAATACCCACCGGGTCGACTGCGATTGGACCGCTGCCGAGCTGGCCTCGATCCCCTGCGCTTACTCGACGGCCGAGAACCTGATGGCGCGGGCCGGCGTTGCCGCCGGCGAGACGGTGCTGATCACCGGGGCCTCGGGTGGCGTCGGCTCGGCGGCGGTGCAGCTCGCCAAGCGCCGCGGGGCCACGGTCGTTGCCCTGTCCGGGGCGGCCAAGGCGGCAGAGGTTGCCGCTCTCGGCGCCGACCGGGTCCTGGACCGCGACGCCGACCTGACCGCGCTGCTGGGCCGCAAGGCGGTCGATGTGGTGGTCGATCTGGTGGGCGGGTCCGCCTGGCCGGCCCTGCTCGAGATCCTGACCCTGGGCGGGCGCTATGCGACGGCCGGCGCGATCGCCGGGCCCCTGGTCGAGCTCGACCTGCGGACCCTTTACCTGAAGGACCTGAGCCTCATCGGCTGCACCTTCCAGGCCGACCACGTCTTTCCCGACCTGATCGGCTATATCGAGCGCGGCGAGATCCGCCCGCTGGTGGCCCAGACCTATCCGCTGGCCGACATCGTCCAGGCGCAGCAGGATTTTCTCGCCAAGAAGCACACCGGCAAGCTGGTCCTGATCCCGCCGCAGCCGTAGCGACATCCCCTTGCCACAGGGCTCGCCGAGGCCTCCGCGGCAAGAAAGAAGGCGCCGTGCGAGGGGAGCACGACGCCTTCCGGGGCAGGAAGGGCCAGGGAAACCCTTCCTCGGGGACCAACCGAAAGCGCGCGGGGGCCCCGGGGTGATCGGCCCTTGCCGGCGCATCGCTTTCGGTCTCGTGTGTCAACACGGGCACGACCCGGGAAGGGGGTTGATACGGCAAGAAAGATTCCCGATGCGCCGCTCAGACGCACCGCCGGGCCAGCTGTCAGGCGCTGCCGTTCATGGCCGCCATGACCTCGGCCAGGCCCCGCCATCCCATATCGCCGGCGACATAGACGATAACCGCGAGTCCGATGTAGGCGAGCCAGCGGTGGCGGTCGAGCAGACGGGCGATCAGGGTCGCGCCGACCGCCATCAGGACGATCGACAGCGCCAGGCCGAAGATCAGCATGGCGGCGTTGTCGCGGGCCGCCGCCGCCACCGCCAGGACGTTGTCCAGCGACATGGAGACATCGGCGATCAAAATCGTGGTAACGGCCCTGAGGAAGAGCCCGCGACCACAGTCGCCCCTGTCGATACAGGGCTCGTCAGGGCCGATCTCGGCGCAATCGGCGAGCTCGGCCCGGCGGATATCGCGCCACATCTGCCAGCAGACATAGAAGAGCAGCAGGCCGCCGACCAGCTTGAGCCCGACGATCTGCAAGAGATAGAGCGCGAGCACGGCGAAGATCAGGCGCAACACCACCGCCGCCGCGATGCCCCAGACGATGGCCCGCTGGCGGAATTGGGGGGCAAGGCCGGCGGCGGCCATGCCGATGACGATGGCGTTGTCGCCCGACAGGACGATGTCGATGAAGATCACCATCATGAAGGTGGCGGGGTCGAACTCGAAAGACATGGCCAGGGCGTCCACTACCGCGTGCCCTCCGCCATTTTCCTCGGGTCCATACTCCTCGGGTCCATGTTCCTCGGGTCCATGTTCCCCGGAAAGGACCACTGCGAGCCAATCAAGGCGACACCCCTTCGCAAATCGTCTCGCATCCCCAGCTCTCCGTGGGCAAGGCACATGAATCGCCCTGGCCCGCCGGCTGCACGCCCGGCAGTGGGTGTTCGCCTGTCAGATTAGGTCTTACTCCCCCAGTCCCCTATCTAGGGTCTGCAACCGGTTCCGTCAAAGGGCGGGCGCTCTTTTTTTGCCGATTCGCGAGGATCGCGGGCGATTCGCCGGGATCGACAGCCTGTTTCAGCGCCCGCCAGATGATCCTGGAAGATCGCCGCCGATCGTTGTAAAGAGGCGCGGCTCCGGGCAACCGGAAGCCGGTGTCATGGTAAACCCTTTATCTTTGCAAGCTCGGGGCGACGGCATCATGGGTTTGTTTTTCTTCGGCTCGCTGATGGACCTGGACCTGCTGCGCGTCGTGGTCGGGCACGACTGTGCCGGCGTCTCCGCCCGGCCGGCCAGTCTTCGCGGCTACCGGACCAACCGGGTCAAGGACGACGACTACCCGGTGCTGGTCGCGCAGGACGACGGCATCGTGCAAGGCCGCCTGATCGAGGGGCTGGAGGCCGAGGATATCGCCCGCATCCGCTATTTCGAGGACGACGAGTACGCCTTGGAAACCGGTACGGTGGAGACCGCGGAGGGCCCGGTCGAGTGTCTTTTCTGCCTTGCCCGCGACGTCACCCAGGACTCCGGCGAGCCCTGGACAGCGTCCCTGCTGACCGGCGAGGCCCGCGAGCTCTTCTTGCTGATGACCGAAGAGCACATGGCCCACTACGGCCGCACGCCGATGGCAGAGGCCGCCGCCCAGTGGGACGAGTTTCGCGAACGGGCCCTGGCCCGGCTCGCGGCGCGGCGGCGCGACGGGTCCGGCTGACCTCAGCGCCCGGTCACCAGAAGCGCAGCTGCGCGTCGGTCAGCTTTTCGGTTCCGCTCTCGGTGACCAGCACGGTCTCCTCGAAGTCGCCGGTAAAGCCATCCTGGTGCAGGGTCTTTTCGAAGTTCAGCACCATGCCGGGCTCGATCTCGGTGTCGTCGCCGGGCGACAGCCAGGGCGAGTCCCAGCCCAGGCCGATGCCGTGGCCGAGGCCGGAGAAGACACCGGTCTGGGGGAAGCCGAGGTCGGTCTGGCGCTGCCGCCCGGCCTCGGCCAGGTCGGCGGCGGTGGCGCCCGGCACGATGGCCGCGATGCCGGCCTCGACCACCTCGATGGCGCCCTCGAATAGGTCGATCTGGCGATTGCTGGCGGGGCCGATGGCCTTGGAGCGCGAGACGTCGAAGACATAGCCGCCGACCACGCCCGAGATGCCGAGCCGGAGCCAGTGACCGGTCTCCAGCGGCGCTTGCGCGCCCCAGGTCGGGAAGTTCGACTTGACCAGCAGCGGGCTCGGTCCGCCGCGCCCCGAGGCCATGAAGGAGTTGTAGAGGGCGCCGCCCGCCTGGTTCAGGATTTGTTGGCCGGCGGCCACGACCGCGCCATGGGTGACGCCTTCCTCCGCCGCCGCCATCATCGCCTCGATGGTGCGCGAGCCGACTTGGGCCGAGTGGCGCAGCAGGTCGATCTCGCCCGGGCTCTTGATCGCCCGCTGGCCGCTCAGGATGCCTTGGGCATCGTGCCACTCGATCTCCGGCAGGGTGCTGGAGATGGCGCGAAAGCTGTTGGCCGGCAGCACGTCGCCGCCGACCAGGCCGATGGGACCCCGGGTCAGGCCGCGACGGCGCAGCGCCTTGACGGTCTCTTCCAGCACCAGATCGCTATAGAGGAGCTGATGGTCGGGCAGGGCGATGGTGCCGTCGTTGGGCGAATCGATGACGAGCAGCGGATCGTCCTCGACCGGCAAGATCAAAAAGGCGTGGGCCCGCCCGCTCCACTGGCCCGGCAGGTCGGGGATAAAAGGGAAGGGCGTGTAGTAGTTGGCCAGGTAGAGCACGTCGCCGTAGCGGTCCAGCGTGCCGCCGCCCCGGGCACAGACCAGCAGGCCGGCCAGCCCCCGGTCCTTGGCCGCGGCGACGGCGCGGCGGCGCCGGGTTTCGAACTCGTCGGGTGAAATGGTCATGGCGGCGCGCCCTTCCTGAAAGTCTTGCTTCCCACCAATCTAATCCCTCTGGCGGCGAAAGGGTATGGCTCTTGCGGGCTATCCTTGGCGATGCCAAGACTCTAGTCCAGGGAGGAACCGGATCATGACCGTCATCGATGTCCACACCCACATGCTCGACAAGGAATGGCTGCGGCTGCTGAAGGAAAAGGGCGCGCCCTACGACGTGGCGCCGATCACCGCGGGGCTGGACGGCATCTACCGCGAAGGGGCGCTCTTCATGACCCCCATGCCGGGGCACTTCGACTATGACCTGCGGATCCAGGCGATGGATGCCGGCGGGGTCGATCTGGCCATCGTGTCGCTGACCTGTCCGAATGTCTTTTGGGGCGATGAGGCGGCCTCCAGCGAGGCGGCGCGCATCGTCAACGACTCCATGGCCGCCGCCCAGGTGACCTACCCCGATCGCATCCGCTGGCTCGCCTCGCTGCCCTGGGAGTATCCAGCCCGCGCGGTCGAGGAACTGGCCCGGGCCTGCGACGCCGGCGCTGTCGGGGTCATGGTGCTGGCCAACGTGGCCGGGCGTCACCTGACCGAAGAGGCCTTTCAGCCGATCTGGCAGGCGATCGACGACCGCGGCCTGCCGGTCCTGGTCCATCCCGCCGAGCCGCCCGGCACGCCGGCCATGGAGATGACCAACTATTCCCTGGCCTCCACCGTCGGCTTCATGTTCGACACCACCCTGGCGATCACCCGCATGGTCTTCTCCGGCTTCCTCGACCGCTTTCCCAACCTGAAGGTCATCGCCGCCCACGCCGGTGCCACGGTGCCCTATCTGGCCGGGCGCATGGACCGCTCCTGGGAGATGACCATCCCCGGCAAGGCGGCGCTCTCGCGGCCGCCCTCCGAGTACCTGCGCAAGATCTACTACGACGCCGTCACCTACCAGCAAGAGGCCCTGGCGCTCTGCATCAACGTGGGCGGCGCCGACAAGGTCCTCTACGGCTCGGACTGGCCGCACGACATCGGCGACATGGAGGGCTGCCTGGCGCGGGTCGAGGCCTTGCCCGCCGACCAGCGCGCGGCGGTCAAGAACGGCAACGCCCAGCGGATCTTCAAGCTCTAGGGTGCGGAGCCAGCACGCATCCCAACGATATCATCCCGGACAAGGCGCAGCCTTGAGCCGGGCTCTCGAAGGGACCGATGCCGCGGCCCGAGATTCCGGCTCGGTCCCCGGCTCGCCGCCGGGTCCCGTCCGGGATGATAAATGAATCCCGACCCCGAACGCGGCCCTATACCACCTGCGCCAGGACCCGGCGGAACAGCTCGCTCTCGCCGTCGGCCAGGCGGTTGACCACGTCGAAGTGGTCGACCTCGGGTTCGGTCCAGATCGACACCGAACAGCCCAGGCGCTTCCAGCGCGCCTCCAGCCATGCGGCCTGGTCGTGAAAGGCCTGGGTCTCGCCGCCGCCGACCACCAGCAGGACCTCGCCCTGACAGCGCGGCTGGTGGAACAGCGGACTCGCCGCCTCGGCCTCGCGCACGTCCATGGCGACCGCCTGGTTGAGCGAGGTGTGGCGCAGCGGCTCCAGGTCGTAGAGCCCGGAGATCGGCACCCCGCTGCGCACCAGGTTGGCGGGCAGGGCCGGATCGAGGGCCGGCCAGTCGGTCGTCAGCAGCAGGGCGGTCAGGTGGCCGCCGGCGGAATGGCCGGTCAGGTGGAGCGCCTCGCGGTCGAAGCCCAGGTCGCCGCTTTCCCGCCAGAGCCAAGTCAGGGCGCGGGCCACCTGGGGGGCGATGGCGCCGATCCTGACCGCCGGGCAGAGGTCGTAGTTGACCAGCGCCAGATTGATCCCCCGCTCGAGGAAGGCATCGGCGACGAAGGAATAGATCGTCTTGTCGCCGCGCTGCCAGTAGCCGCCGTGGATGTAGACCAGCAGGGGCCGCCCCGGGGTGCCGCAGTCGAAGTAGTCGAGCCGGTCGCGTTCGCCGGCCCCGTAGGCTAAATCCAGGCGACTGCCCTGCGCCGCGCGGCGGATGGCCGAGCGCGCCTCCCATTCGGCCGTCACGCTGTCCAGGTCGGGCCGCAGGGCGCGGAGGTTGTAGAGCGCCTCCTGGTCTGGGTCGATGGAGGGGAGATCGTCGGTGACGGAGTCGGCGGGCATGGGTGTGCCTCCTTCTTTTGTGCGGTAATCAGACGGCCAGGGCCACACCGTCGTGGCCGGGATCGGCACCGCCAGTCAGCACATTGCCGCCTTCCCGGTCGGGGTCGATGCGGATGCCGTGCACCGCCCCGATGCCGAAGGTGAGCGGCGAGCGCAACACCTCGTAGCCTTGGGCGCGCAGGGGCTCGACCCGGTAGTCGGGAATACGGTTGGTGATGTCGATGGCATCGCTGGTCGCCGAGAAGCGCGGCGCCGAGACCGCCTCGACCATGGTCATGTCGAAATCGAGCACGTTGAGCAGGGCCTGCAGCACGCCCATGGCGATCTGGGTGCCGCCCGGCGCGCCAATCACCACGTGGGGCGAGCCGTTCTTGAAGACGATGGTCGGGCAGACCGAACTGAACCGGCTCTTGCCCGGCGCGATGGAGCCGGCCCGGCCGGGCCGCGGATCGAAGACCGCCATGCAGCCGTTGTACATGAACCCCAGACCGTCGCTGATGACCCCGGAGGGCATGCCCAGGGAGTGGGTCATGGTGACGCAGTTGCCGGCCGCGTCGACCACGGCGACATGGGTCGTGTGCGGCGACTCGGCTGGGGTGTCGAGGCGTGCGACCCGCAGGCGCTCGCCAGCCTGAATGCGCCCCGCCAGATCGGCCGCGTAGCCCTTGCCGGTCAGCCTCTCGACCGGCACCTCGACGAAGGCCGGATCGCCCACATGGGCGTCCTTGTCGGCGGTGGCGGCCTTCATGGCCTCGGCCACCAGGCGGATGTACTCGGTCGTGTTGTGGCCGATCCCGGCGAGGTCGAAGTTCTCCAGGATGTTCAGCATCTCGACCAGCATGATCCCGCCGCCCGGCGGCAGGTTGGTGGCGATCTCGCAGTCCCGGTAGCTGCCGCGCAGCGGCTCGGTCCGGGTGGTCCGGTAGCCAGCCAGGTCGGCACGCGACAGGAGACCCCCGTTGGCCTTCATGTCGGCCTCGATCTCCTCGGCGATGGCGCCGCGATAGAAGACCTCGGCGCCCTCTTCGGCGACCCGCGCCAGGGTGCGCGCCAGATCGGGGTTCTCGACCCGCTCGCCGATCCGCTTGACGGTGCCGTCGCCGTTGAAATAGCAGTCCCGTCCGGTGGCCGAGAAGGCCAGGCGCTCGGTCACCGCGACCCGGCCCATGGCGGCGCCCTCGGTCCACCAGTAGTGCACGTGGGGCCGCACCAGGAAGCCGCGTTCGGCCTGCTCCACGGCGGGCGCGCAGATATCGGCCCAGTCCCAGGTGCCGTGGTCGCGCACCGCCTCCCAGTAGGCCAGCAGGCTGCCCGGGGTGGTGATCGACTGGTAGCCCAGATCGTTGACCCTATCGCGCAGGACAAAGCCGAAGCCGTCGCGGGCCTCGCCCTCGAGGCGGTCGAGCCACATGTCCGGGGTTGCCGCCAGGGGGGTCTTGCCGTGGAAGTCGATGCAGCCGTGGAAACCGCGTCCCGGCAGGTAGAGCTGGCAGCTGCCGAAGCCGGCGATACCGCACATCTGCGGGTCGACCACGCCCTGGACCAACGCCGCCGCCATGGCCGCGTCGACCGCGTTGCCGCCGCGCTGCAGCACCCGCGCCCCGGCCTCGGCGGCCTCGGGCTGGGCCGCCACGATCATCGCATTTCCGGTCTCGGGCATGGCGGGGCCTCTCTCCAGTCGCGGGGTGCCGTTGTGACTGCGCCGGTGCGGTCACGCGGGTGCGGTCGCGTGACAGCATAGAGGCCCATGCTATGGTCGGGAAACAGGTGAAAAGGCCCATGACAGGAGATTCCATGGCAAGCGGACAAGCCGACCGATCGACGCTTTTGACCAGCGCCGCCGGACTGGCGCTCGACTATCTCGAAACCCTGGACCAGCGCGGCGTCGCGCCCGCGCCGGCGGCGGTCGAGGCCTTGCGCGCCGTCCTGGCCGGGCCCTTGCCGGAAGCCGGCTCGGATGCCGCCGCCCTGCTGGACGACCTGGCCCGCCTGGGCGGCCCGGCAACCGTGGCCTCGGCCGGGGGGCGGTACTTCGGTTTCGTGACCGGCGGTGCCCTGCCCGCCGCCCTGGCCGCCAGCTGGTTGGCCGGTGCCTGGGACCAGAACGGTTTCAGCCATGTCAGTTCGCCGGCCGCCCCGCTGTTCGAAGAGGCGGCCCTTGGCTGGCTGAAGCAGGTCTTGCGGCTTCCCGATGATGCCGCCGGTGCTCTCGTGACCGGCGCGACCTTGGCCAACTTCACCTGCCTCGCGGCGGCCCGCCACCGGGTCCTGGCGAGGGCGGGCTGGGACGTGGAGAGCCAGGGCCTCTTCGGCGCGCCGCCGATCACCCTCGTGGTGGGAGAGGAGGCGCACGGTTCGCTCATGAAGGTGCTGGCCCTGCTGGGCTTCGGCCGCGACCGGGTTCTGCGGGTGCCGGCCGACAGTCAGGGGCGGATGCGCACCGACGCCCTGCCGGATATTGGGGGGCCGGATCAAGTGGGCCCGGCAATCCTGTGCCTGCAGGCCGGCAATGTGAACTCCGGCGCCTTCGACCCGGCCGAGCCGGTCATCGCCTGGGCGCGGCGGGCCGGTGCCTGGGTCCATGTCGATGGCGCCTTTGGCCTCTGGGCCGCAGCCTCGCCCGGCCACGCGGTTCTTTGCCGGGGCTTCGAGGCGGCGGACTCCTGGGCGACCGACGCACACAAATGGCTGAACGTGCCCTACGACTGCGGCGTTGCCCTGGTGCGCGACGCCGAGGCGCTGCACAACGCCATGTCGATCAGCGGCGCCTACCTGTTGCAGGGCAAGCGCCGCGACCCCATCGATCTCTCGCCCGAATCGTCGCGCCGGGCCCGCGGGATCGAGGTCTGGGCCGCCCTGCGGTCGCTCGGGCGCCAGGGGCTGGCCGAGCTCGTCGCGCGCAATTGCCGGCAAGCCCGGCGCTTTGCCGATGGACTGAGCGAGGTCGGCATCGCGGTCTTGAACGAGGTGGTCTTGAACCAGGTCGTGGTCGCCTTCGGCGACGACGCGCTCAGCGAACGGGTCATCGCCGCGGTCCAGCAGGACGGCGTCTGTTGGTGCGGCGGCACGACCTGGCAGGGCCGCAAGGCCATGCGGATATCGGTCTCCTCCTGGGCGACAAGTGACGAGGATGTCGAGCGCAGCCTGGCCGCCATTGTCGCCGCCTACCAGCGAACGCCGTGATCAATCTGTCCGATCACTCCGGCCTGTAGCTTCGCTGGGTCAGCTCGTAAGGGTGCACCCAGCCGGGCAGCGCCGCGATCCGGCCCAGCCAGGCGCCGATGGCGGGATAGTCCCGCTTCCAGACGACGTTGAATTCTTTTTCGAAAAAGAGGTAACCGCAGAGCGAGAAGTCGGCGATGGTGGGGCGCGGCGCGGCCACGAACTGGCGGTCTGACAAGTGGGTGTTCAGCACCGCCAGCGCGGCTTGCGAGCGGGTGCGCAGCCAGTCGATCACCGGCCCCTCCTTGTCGTCGGTGAAGGTCAGCATGAAACGCAGGGTGGCCGTGTAGCTGGTGAGCTTGTGGTTGTCGAACAGGATCCAGCGCCAGATCTCCTGGCGCTCGGCCGGGTTGGCCGGCCCGTACTGGCCGAGCTGGGCAGCCAGGTAGTCGAGGATAATCCCGGACTGGGACAGGGTCCGGCCGTCATGTTCCAGGACCGGCACCTCGCCCATCACATTGACGGCGCGGTATTCCGGGGTTCGGGTCTCGCCCTTGAAGTAGTCGACGAAGCGCTGCTCCCAGTCGGCCCCGCTGAGGGTCAGCATGAGGGCGGCCTTGTAGGCGTTGCCCGATTCGGCAAAGCAGTGCAGGCGGTACTCGGCCATGGATGTTCTCCTATATCGGATTGTCGGCCTTGATCATGTCGCTGGCCTTTTCCGCGATCATGATGGTCGGCGCGTTGGTGTTGCCCGAGGTGATGGTCGGCATGATCGAGGCATCGACCACGCGCAGGCCCCGCAGGCCACGCACGCGCAGCCGCGCGTCCACCACCGCCATGGCATCGTCGCCCATCTTGCAGGTGCCGACCGGATGGAAAATCGTCGTGCCGATGCGCCCGGCCGCCGCGACCAGCTCGTCTTCGCTCTGGGCCTCGAGGCCGGGGCGGACCTCTTGCGGTTCGTACTGTTTGAAGGTTTCACTCTCCAGCACGATGCGCCGGGTGACGCGCAGGGCCTGGGCGGCGACCCGACGGTCGGCCTCGGCGGCGAGGTAGTTGGGCCGGATCTCGGGGCTGGCCTGGGGGTCCGCCGAGACGATGCGCGTGTGCCCACGGCTCTCCGGCCGCAGGTTGCAGACCGAGGCGGTGAAGGCCGGGAAGGGATCGAGCGGCTCGCCGAACTTTTCCAGCGACAGTGGCTGGACATGATACTCCAGATTGGCGGTCTCGTACTCCGGCGCCGAGCGGGTGAAGGCCCCCATCTGAGAGGGCGCCATGGTCATGGGGCCGCGCCGCCGCAGGGCGTAGTCGAGCGCCATCAGGCCCTTCTGGAAGAGGGTCCGCGAGGTTTCGTTCAAGGTCTTCAGGCCGCTCACCCGGTAGACCGGGCGGACCTGCAGGTGGTCCTGCAGGTTCTCGCCGACCCCGGGCAGGTCGTGGAGCGGCGCGATGCCCAACTGCCGGCAGAGCCCGCCGGCGCCGACCCCCGAGAGCTGCAGTAGCTGGGGCGAGCCGATGGAGCCGGAGGCGAGCAGCAGCTCGCGGCCCACGGTCGCGGTTGCCGGCTTGCCCTGCAAAGCGAGTTCGAGGCCGGCGGCGCGCGTGCCCTCGAAGCGGATGCGCGTCGCCTGGGCCTGGGTCATGACGGTCAGGTTGGGGCGTTTCTCGGCCGGCCGCAAAAAGCCCTTGGCGGTGGTCCACCGCACCCCGGTCTTCTGATTGACCTGGAAATAGCCGCAGCCCTCGTTGTCGCCGCGGTTGAAGTCGTCGGTCGGCGGAATGCCCATCTCGGCGGCGGCCTTCTGGAAGACGTCCAGCACCTCCCAGGTCAGGCGCATCTCCTCGACCCGCCACTCACCGCCGGCGCCATGTAGTTCGTCGGCGCCGCGCACCTGATCCTCGGAGCGCTTGAAGTAAGGCAGCACCTCGTCCCAGCCCCAGCCGCCATTGCCGAGCTGTCGCCAGTGATCGTAGTCGCGTGCCTGGCCGCGCATATAGATCATGCCGTTGATCGCCGAGCAGCCGCCCAGCACCTTGCCCCGGGGGTAGGCCAGGGACCGGCCGCCCAGACCCGGCTCGGCGGCCGTCTTGAGGCACCAGTCGGCCCGGGGATTGCCCATGGCGTAGAGATAACCGACCGGAATATGAAACCAGATCCAGTCGTCCTGGCCGCCGGCCTCGAGCAGCAGCACCGAGACCTTGGGATCCGCCGACAGGCGGTTGGCCAGGACGCAGCCGGCCGAGCCCGCGCCGACAATGACGTAATCGAAGGTCCCCAGGCTCTGGCGTGGCAAGGTCATCGATCGCGCCTAAAGGGGGCCGGCGGTCGCGATGGCCGGCGCGGCCCTCAAGACCTCGATCAACCGACTGTCGCCAAACTCGTCCAGGGTCGTGATCGCCATGATGGGTCTCTCCCGTCTTTCCTTTGCGGGTTCTTGCGTCGAAGCTTGCGGCCAGAGTGCCACAGGTTTCCGGGCCGCCACCAGAGGCGAGGCCCGCCCGAGGAGGGGCCCGTCAATCCGGTTTCGCCGGGACTGTAACAGCGCTAGCCTGGGTGTCGGTCCGATCGTGAAAGGAGCCGCCTCGTCATGGCCGCCTTGTCTCCAGCCCAGGTCGCCGCCTTCGAGCGGGACGGCTATGTCGTCGCCTCGGGCGGTGTCTCGCCCGCGGGCCTTGAGGCCCTGAACCGGGAGCTGGCCGGATGGGTCGAGGAGAGCCGCCGTCACCGCGGCAACTTCGGCCGGACGATCGACGGCAAGTCGCGCTTCGATCTGGAAGCCTCGCACGGCCCCGAGCACCCGCGGCTGCGGCGTATTAACAACCCGGTCGAGATTTCCGAGGTCTTCCGCGAGGCCATGTTCAATGCGCCCTATGTCGACATGGTGGCTCAGTTGATCGGCCCGGACGTGAAGTTCCACCACTGCAAGGTCAATGTGAAGATGCCGGGCAGCACCCATGAGGTGCGCTGGCACCAGGACCATCCCTTCGACCCGCACACCAACGACGACGAGGTGGTGGCGCTGCTGCTATTGACCGACATGACCGAGGAGAACGGCGCGCTGCGGGTCGTGCCCGGGTCGCACCGCGAGCGCTACAGCCTCTACCAGGACGGCCGCTATACCGGCGAGATCGCGGCCCGGGAGATGGCCGCCCTGCTGCCCCGGGTGGTCTCGGTCACCGGCCAGGCCGGCGATGTCTGCATCCTTCACACCTGGACCGCGCACGGCTCCGGGCCGAACCGGTCGAAGGCCCCCCGCAGCCTCTTCATCACCGACTACACCGCTGCCGACGCCGTCGCGCTGACCCCGCCCGCGGTCCCCTCCAGTCTGCACGGTGCGATCGTGCGCGGCCAACCCACCCGCTTTGCCCGACTGAAGGCGGGGCTGCTGGAACTGCCGCAACCCTTCACCGCCGACTCGTTCTTTTCCTATCAGGAAGGGCGCGGGGACGCGGCGGAATGAGGCGTCAGGGCGCGTCGCCCAGGGCGGTCAGCACCTTGCACTGGAAGTCGTGGACCGCGTGCTCGCTCATGCCGCTGCCGGCCGGGTCGATCACGAAGCGGCCGCGGCGGTATCCCCGGTTGCGCAGACCGCGCTGGACCGACTCGACGAGCGGCAGGTCTTCCAGGCGTACCAGATCGACGAAGTCGATGATCTCGCTTTCCTCGGCGGTTGGCGTGGCCTGGGGCAGGTACCACTCGATGGTCTGTAAGGTGCGCTCGGGGCCGAGGGGCCGGTTGTGGAAGACGGTCAGCTTGCCGCCGGGATAATACTCGAAGACCACGTTGGGCCAGATCAGCCAGGAGCCGAAATCGCCGACGCGCGGCGTGCCCGCCGTGGCCAGGCGATAGCCCTGCTGGTCGCCGCAGTTGCCGCTGGTGTGCACGTGGTAGGCCTCGTGGACCGCGATGCGGTAGCTCGCCATGTCGAGGGCGGCGGTGGCCAGGCTGGGGTGCGAGATCGGACAGTGGTAGCACTCGGCATAGTTCTCGATCACGTTCTTCCAGTTGGCCGCGATCTCGATTTCCTTGCGGTAGGCCCGCACCAGCTTTTCCGGTGCCGCGCCGAAGGAGAGAAACTCCTTTTCGAAGGTCTCCAGCCCCTGGCGCAGGGGCGCCGCCTCGGGGTCCAGGTTGACGTAGAGGAAGCCGCAGAGCTGCTCGACCCGGACCGGCGCCGAGGCGGTGGCGTCAAGCGCGGCGCTCTCCGACAGGTGCGGCGGCAGACCGCGCAGGCCCCGCAGAGCGCCCGTCTCGTCGCGCCGGAGGACCAGGGTTTCGCGCCCGATCAGGCAGGTCAGACGGTCGCCGGGGCCGGCCAGATCGCTCACATGGCCGACGAACTGCCAGGTCCGGGCGAAGATCGCCACCGCTTCGGCCGCATGGACCGCCGGATCGTAATAGAGGCGCCCGGGCAGCGTGGCCGAGCGGGCCGGGTCGCGGTGAAAGCGGTCCAGCGCCTCCGATATAAAGCCATCCTCGGGCATCGGGTTTCCTCGTCACGGGCAAAGAGACGGTTAGGAGTTGAGGCCACAAGATAAACCGCCTCCCGCTGCCGCGATACCCTGCCTCGCGGCACCGTTGGACCAACGGCGCTGCCTCGGAAGGCCGGCCTCGGTCTTGCTCAAAAGGGGCGCGATCCCCATCATGCGGGCGCAAGGCGCCGATCTCGGCGCCGGAGATGAAACGGGATTCGAAGCGCGTGACCCTGGAGACCAAGCCGGCCGAAGAACACTGCGTCGTCGCCTGTCTCGGCGGCGACGAAACGGCGCTGGAACGCCGTCCGGTGCCGGTGCCCGGGCCGGGCGAGCTGCTGCTCAAGCTGCGCGTGGTCGGCTTTTGCGGCACCGATCTCTTCAAGCTCGATACGGGGAGTGCTGTGGCCGGCACGGTGCTGGGCCACGAACTGGTCGGCGAGGTGATCGCCCGCGGCGCCGGCGTGACCCAGTTCAAGGAGGCCGACCGGGTGGTGGTGCCGCATCACGTGCCCTGCGGCAGCTGCGCGCTCTGCCGGCGCGGCAGCGAGACCCTCTGCGAGACCTTCCGGGTGAACGAGATGGAACCCGGCGGCTTTGCCGACAAGGTGCTGATCCGGCCGCGCGCCACGGCCCAGGCGGCCCACAAGGTCCCGGATGGGGTTTCGGACGAGAAGGCGGTCTTCGTCGAGCCCGCGGCCTGCGTGCTGCGCGGCGTGCGCCGCTCGGGCCTGGACGACGGCCAGGGCCCCGACAGCGGCACGGATCAGGCCAGCGTCGCCGTGGTCCTGGGGGCGGGCTCCATGGGCCTGCTGCACCTGCTGGTGCTGCGCGCGGTCTATCCCGAACTCGCCGTGGTCATGGTCGATCCGACCCCGGCGCGCCGCGAAATCGCCACCGGGCTCGGCGCGGCCCGAACGGCGGCGCCGGGGGACGCGGCCCAGGCGGCGGTGCAAGAGCTGTCGCAAGGCCTCGGCGCCGACGCGGTCTTCGATACGGTGGGCGGCAACAGGACCCTGGAGGCGGCACTTTCCCTGTCGCGCCAGGGCGGCTCGGTGGTGCTCTTCGCCCACGCGCCCGAGGGTGCGCGGGCCGACTTCGATCTCAACAGCCTCTTCAAGTTCGAGCGCCGTATCGTCGGCACCTATTCCGGCGCCCTCAAGGAGCAGGAGGAGATCTTCGCCCTGCTCTGCGACGGCCGCCTCGACCCCACGCCGCTGGCCACCCACAGCCTGCCGCTGGACGACTTTCGCGACGGCCTGGCGCTGGTTCGCGGCCAGCAGGCCCTGAAGGTCCTCTTCACCCCGTCGCGCGCGCAAGGGACGCGCTAGTGGCCGCGACCATGAAGGGCGCCATGCTGGTCGGGCCCGAGGCCATCGAGATCCGCGACCTGCCGGTGCCGGACCCCGGTCCCGGCGAGATCCTGCTGGCGGTCGAGGCGGCGACCACCTGCGGCACCGACGTGAAGGTTTTCCGGCGCGGCGGCCACCCGCGCATGCTGAAGGTGCCGACCCTCTTCGGCCACGAGATGGCCGGCCGGGTGGCGGCCCTGGGTGAAGGCGTCACGGCCTTTGCCGAGGGCGACGCCGTGGTGGTGGCCAATTCGGCGCCCTGCCTGGCCTGCGAGCCCTGCCGCCGGGGCCGCGAGAACCTCTGCGAGGACCTGCGCTACCTGAACGGCGCCTTTGCCGAGTTCCTTCTGGTGCCGGAACGCTTCGTCGCCCGCAACACCCACCGGGTGCCCGACGGCCTGTCCCTGGACCGCGCCGCCCTGACCGAGCCTCTGGCTTGCGTGCTGCACGGCCTGGAGGCCTGCGACCTGGATCGTTACGGGGCCGGGGGCGAAGGTAGGGGCGAGCCAGGGGGCGAACCAGGGGGCGAACCGGGGGGCGAACCGGGGGGCGACCCGGTCGAGGTGATCCTCTTCGGCGCCGGGCCGATCGGCCTGCTCTTCGTCGGCGCCCTGGCGCTGGAGGGCCACCGGGTGATCCTGGCCGACCCCAACCCCTCGCGGCTGGCGGTGGGCGCCGCCCTGGGCGCGGCCGAGACCGTCGAGATCGCGCGCGGCGGCGATCAGGCCGAGCGGGTGCGCGCCGTCACCGGCCAGGGCAAGGGCGCCTGGGTCGCGGTCGACGCCACCGGCCAGCCCGGGGTCTGGCTCGACGCCATCGCCGCGGTCCGGCCCGGCGGCCTGGTCAACCTTTTCGGCGGCTGCGCGCCGGGCACCTCGATCCCGCTGGATACTCATCTGGTCCATTACAGCGAACTCACCATCAAGGGCGTCTACCACCACCGCCCGGCCACCGTGCGCCGGGCCCTGGCCCTGCTCGCCGACCCGCGCTTCAAGGCCGACCTGCTGCTCAGCGGCCACGCCCCGATCGAGGGCGTCGAGGCCGCCCTGCGCGCCATGATGAACAAGCAAGCCCTGAAGGTGGTGATCCGGGGCGGGGGGTAGTGTTGTGGTCCGGGACCGGCTGCTAACTGGCGCTTCTCTGCACTTTTACGCTACCGCCTAGTTCCAAAACCGAGAGTTCATCGGGATGAGTAATCCGGTATGGAGACGCAGGAGCCGGCCCAATTCGGCGCTTCACGATCGGCTAACCGAACGTCAGCTTGGAGATTCCACATCGGTCATCCGCGTGCTGCGTGTCACTTGGGTCCTGGCGACCTCAGATGTGTAGATGTCCAGTTAAGACATCTCGTCGCCCAACGCACCATGCTATCCCGACCGCACCGCTTGCCCTCGGCGATCGCCGCACGTTGGCGCGCTATGATCGCCTTTACCAGGGCGCACACGCTCAAATCATCTCCGTAGGCCTCGATAAACAGCTGAAGCCGCCGTCGCTGTTCAATGGCCTCAGCATCGGAGCCCCCTATGTCGAGCCACATCCAAGCTGCATAAGCCAGGTCGTAACACCGTGATCCCGGTGCTGCCGCGTCGAAGTCGATCAATGCGATTGGGAAACCGTTCCGGAAGACGAAATTGCAGGGCGAGAGATCGTTGTGACAAACGATTTCTATGCCGACCGAACTTGCGGCAGCCGTGTCAACCAACGGCACTGTCGCATCGTGGTATTGGCGGATCAATCGGGCGGCAGCAGCAAGAGATCCGTCGTCGTACCAGCCGATATTCGTCGGCACCTGTCCATCGATGTAGCTGAAAACATCGCGGCCAATTTCGTCGGTGCCGAGGGGGCGCGGCGCTCCGTCGAAACTCACCGTCTCGAGGTGATGAAGCAGGCTCCGCACAAACTCCGAGTTTGTGGTCGGTGGCCGGTGCACCGCCTGGCCTACGCGCACAACTCCGGTCGACGTGCGACCGCCGGTGAGGGGAACCTCCGTCATTCTGAGACCATAGTTACCCGGGAGCATCGCGGCCAGTCGTGCTCTTGTCGAACGACCGCTTTCAAATCCCAAAGAAGCCGCTCGCGACACCGACTATGGGGTGGATGACCGTGCCGATGCGTCGCCTCTCCCCTCAATACCCCAGCTTCGGCCTCACCCGGTTCTTCAAGGGCTTGCCGTCGAGCAGGCGGCCGAGGTTCTCCAGCACCAGGTCCAGGGTCATGGGGGTGTAGGACAGCAGGTCGTCGGAGGAGGTGTGGGGGGTCATGACCAGGTTGGGGACGTTCCACAGGGGCGAGGACTTGGGCAGCGGCTCGGGGTCGAAGACGTCGAGCACCGCGCCGCCCAGGGTTCCGGCGCGCAGGGCGGCGGCCAGGGCCTTGTAGTCGACCACCGGGGCGCGGCCCATGTTGATCAGGCCGGCCGAGGGTTTCATCAGGGCCAGGCGGCGGGCATCGATCAGGCCGCGGGTCTCGGGCGTGGTCGGCACCGTGACCAGCAGGAAGTCGGCCTTGGGTAGGAGCCGGTCCAGGGCCGCCAGGCCGTGGACCTCGTGATAGCCGGCGGTGCGCCGGGGACTGCGGCGGATGCCGATCACCTCGAGCCCGAAGCGCTTGGCCTGGCGGGCTACGGCGCTGCCCATCTGGCCGGCGCCCAGGACCAGCAGGGTCTTGCCGCCGATGGCGCTGGTGAAGCTTTCGACGTAGGTCTTCTTGCGCTGCTGGGTCATCAGATAGGGCAGCGCGTTGTTCAGCATCAAGAGCGCCATGATGCCGTACTCGCCGGCCTTCTCGGCGTGGACGCCGCGGTTGTTGGTCAGGGTGACGCCGGGCGGCAGCCAGTCGAGCGGCTGCAGGTGCTCGACCCCGGCGCCGATGATGTGGATCAGGCGCAGGTTGGGCGCGCGCCGCGCCAGGTCCGCGGTCGGCAGGTCCCAGGTCACCAGGGCATGGGCCTTGGCGATGGAGGTCTCGAAGTTGTCCAGGTCGAAGTCGATCTTGGCCTTGACCCGGGCCGCCACCGCCGGGTTGCGCCTGGCGGCGGCGCGGTAGCGCTGCAGGGTCATGCGGAAGACCTCTTCGCCGGAGCGGTTGTTCTTGATGTGAAGGTACAGACGCTGTGGGCTCACGGGGCGCGCTCCTGGCAAGACCGACGAAAAAGGGGCCCAGACATACCACGGGCTGCGCAATTGCCAAGGCGGTCGCCCACTACTAGGTTTAAGGGATCGATAACGAGAAAACCTCCGGCTCAGAGCGGGGGCGGCCCGATGGCCGGCCCACACGTTCTCTGGCGAAGGGAGGCAACCCGACGGGAGGAACACCATGACGAGAATTTTCAACCTCTTTTGCGGCGCCCTGCTGGCCGCCGGTCTGCTGCTGGCCGCGCCACTGACGCCCGCCGCCCTAACCTCTGCCGCCTGGGCCGCCGAGGATTGTCCGCGCGGCACCCTGGACGAGCGCTACTGCGACCGCGACAAGGATCTGGTCGCCGATCTGCCCAGCGACCCGGCCGACTGGAACAATCCCGACACCATCATCTTCTCCTATACCCCGGTCGAGGACCCGGCGGTCTATCAGAAGGTCTGGGATGGCTTCATCCAGCACATGGCCCAGGTGACCGGCAAGGAGGTCGTCTTCTTCCCGGTGCAGTCCTACGCCGCCCAGTACGAGGCGATGCGCTCGGGCCGGCTTCACGTCGCCGGGGTGAACACCGGCGGCAACCCGGTGGCGGTCAGCTGCGCGGGCTTCGTGCCCTTCGCCATGATGGCCTCCAAGGACGGCTCCTTCGGCTACGAGATGGAGATCATCGTGCCGGCCGACAGCCCGATCCAGAGCCCGGCCGACCTGAAGGGCAAGACCCTGGCCTTCACCTCGCCGACCTCCAACTCGGGCTTCAAGGCGCCCTCGGCGATTCTCAAGGCCGAGTTTGGCCTGATCGCGGACGAAGACTTCAAGACCACCTTCTCGGGCAAGCACGACAACTCGATCCTCGGCGTCGCCAACAAGGACTACGAGGCCGCCGCCATCGCCAACTCGGTGAAGAAGCGTATGATCGACCGCGATGTCATCAAGGCCGACCAGACCCGCGTGGTCTATAAGTCGGAGACCTTCCCGACGACCGGCTATGGCCATGCCCACAACCTCCATCCCGAGGTGGTGGCGAAGATCAAGCAGGCCTTCTTCAGCTTCCCTTGGGAAGGCTCGGACCTGCAGGCCGAGTTCAAGAAGGAAGGGTCCTTCATCTCTATTCACCACAAGAGCGACTGGAACGTGATCCGCAAGATCGACGCCGCCAACGGCGTCAGCTACGGCTGCAAGTAAGGCCACAGGTTAGCGCGACGGGGACCCGGTCGCGGACCGGGTCCCCGTGATACCAATGAGCGTGAATAGGAACCCATATGACCGCGAAGATTTTACCCGCTGGCAAGGCGCGTGGTGCGCCGTGGTGCTTGCGCACCACAAGCAGCGCGGAACGCAGCCAGCGGGTAAAAGATCGCGGCCTCCGGTGGGGAA
>JAJFGK010000061.1 GCA_021776195.1 Kiloniellaceae bacterium
ATAACATCTCGTACCAGAGACCGGATAGATACGCTTTCAAGGGTCATGGTCCTACCCCGCTTCCAGACGCTGAAGGACGCTTTCGGCGGCATCCCTGGCATTCTGGATCTCGGCCTCCTTGCCCGCCAGATAGACCCGGCCGGTGGCCCCGATCATTCGGTAGTCGACGATTTTGATGTTGGCCGCCTTCTCCGATTCGTTGGCCGCGAGTATCGCATAGGATGCCGGCTGCATCTCCATCACATAGAGCGATTCGCCGCCGAGGATCATCGAGCCCAGCTTGTTGCGGTTGATCAGAAAGGCGTGCTGGTGATCGACCCGGGAGATGATCTTCGAGGCCAGGACCGATGGGCGCACCGCCTCTGCGGGGCTGGTGTCGAGCGCTTCGAGCAGGGCGGTGGCCGAGGCCTTGACCGCCGCCGGGTAGCGCGAGTGGAACTCCAGGTAACCGAACTGGCGCTCGACCACCAGGATGCCGGCCTGGACCTCGGAATGCTTGAGGGCGATATCGGTCAGGCCTTCGATGTCGAGGCCCGGCGCGACCTCGATAATTTGCGCCGCCACGTGGCTGCGCGGCAAAGACCCGCGCATCCAGGTGGCGAGATAGCAAAGGGTCTGCGGCTGCAGCTTGTCGAGATAGATGAAGGACCTGAGCTCGGCCACCTCATTGGTCCTTCAGGGTGGCGCGGAGCTCTTCCACGATGATGCGCCGGATCTCCTCGCGCAGATCATCGTAGGAGGCGTCGGCCTCGCGGGGCGACGAAGCGGCTGTCGCAGCCACCGCCAAGGACGGGGCCCGCGCGCTGCCGGGAACGCCGTCGGCGGGGGCCTCGGGCAGGGGTCCTGGATGAACGATGGCGTCGAGGACAGCGATGTCGATCGGCTGACTGCTGTCGCAGTGCCAGGCCACCCGGGTCCAGTTGACCAGGTGCTGCGGGCCGACGTTCTCGCCCACCGAGGAGCGGCCGAAGAAGCCCGTGCCGATGGTGAAGGTCGGCGCCAGGTTGGTCAGGAAGCCGGCGGCGCCCTGGCTGCAAGGCGCGTTGGCCACGACCCGGTAGGCCTCGACCGCCGCCGCGTACTCGACAATGACCCGGGTGTCGGTGGCATGGATGGCGGCGGAGTGCCCCGCGCCCGAAAGGCGCAGGAGGGCTCTTGCCTGCACCAGAGCCTGGTGACGCGACACGGCGCTATAGAGGCCCAGCACCGGGCAGAGCTTCTCGCGCGACAGCGGCTCGTCGACCCCGATCAGGTGAATCGGCGCCACCAGCACCTTGGCCGTCACCTTGGACTTGAAGCCGGCCTCGCGGGCGATCCAGGCGGCGTCCTGGCCCAGGGCCTCGACATTGAAGCCGCGCTCGTGGAACAGGTAGCGGCGCAGCGCCTCGGTTTCCTCCTCGGAACAGACATGACAGCCGGCCCGGCTCAGCTCTCGGGTCAGGTCGCGCTCGACCTCCTCCAGGGTGATGAGGACCGACTCGTTGGTGCAGAGCACCGAGTTGTCGAAGGCCTTGCTCTCGACGATATGCCGGGCGGCCTGGCGCAGATCGGCGCTGGAATCGACGAAGACCGGCGCATTGCCCGGGCCGACGCCGATCGCCGGGTTTGAGGAGGAGTAGGCCGCGCGCACCATCGCGGTGCCGCCGGTCGCCAGGATCACGTCGGTCTTGTCCGACTTCATGAACTGTTCGATCAGCGGGATCGTCGGCTCTTCGATGACCTGGACGATGGCCTCGGGCGCGCCGGCTTCCTCGGCCGCGCGGGCCAGGGCCTGGACCGCCTCGACGCAGCAGTCGCGCGCCGCCGGATGCGGGCTCAGGACCACGGCATTGCGGGTCATGAGGCAGGACAGGACCTTGAAGTAGATCGTCGAGATCGGGTTGGTCGAGGGCACCAGCGCGAAGACCACCCCGGCGGGCCGGGGAATCTCGATGATGCGCGAGGCCTGGTCGACCCGCGGCTCGACGAAGTTCCAGTCGCGATAGTGCTCGACCAGGGGCAGGCTGCTCAGCTCGTTCTTGATCTTCTTGTGCGCGGCGACGCCAAATCCGGTCTCGCGCACCGCCGCCTGGGCGTAGTCGCCGGCCTTCGCGTGCGCGACCCGCGCCACCGCCTCGGCGATGGCAAGGGTCTGGGCCCGGTCGTAGCGTTGGAAGATCTCGGCGGCCCAGCGGGCACGCTCCAAAATCATGTCCGCGCGGGCCCGCAGCGCGGCGTCCGAGCCGCTGATGTCGACCAGCCTGGCGATGATCCGGTCCATTACCGGGCCCTCGCCTTGCGCGCGCCGCTGCCGCCGATGCCCAGGACCTCGCGCCGCGCCAGGCCGATGGCGACCTCGACCCGCCGCAACAGCTCCTCCGACAGGCTCTGGGTGATCAGGATGCCCGGCTTGAACTGCAGCACCCGGGGATCCAGGGTCGAGAAGATCGCCCAAACGCCGTTCTCATAGAGGTTCTTCATCACCGGCTTGGCGCCCTCGTGATGATCGAACTCCAGCCCCATGACCAGCCCGTTCTGGCGGATGCCGGTGAAGAAGTCGGGATAGAGCCCACGGATTTGCTCCAGGCCGGCGCGGATGAAGTTCGACGCGTAGCGCACGGTGGAGGCGACCTCGGGGCGCTGGGTGATCTCCAGGGTCTTCAAGGCGACGATACAGCCGAGCTCGGCCCCGCCGGATGTCGACATATGGGCAAAGCCGTCCTGCTTTAGCCATTGCGCGGCCCGCTCGCTCGCGACGCAGCAGGAGATCGGGTACATGCCGCCGGTAATGCCCTTGCCGATCACCATGATATCGGGCTCGACCCCGTACTTCGTGATGCCCCACAGCTTGCCGGTCCGCATCAGGCCGGTCTGGACCTCGTCGGCGATGTAGAGGGCGTCATAGCGTTCGCAGAGCGCCTTGACCGCCGGCAGGTAGCCTTCCAGGGGCATGGGAAAGCCATAGGTCGCCGGGATCGTCTCCATGATCACCGCGGCCACGTCGCGCCCGCGCAGCGCGTCCTCCATGGCGTCGAGATCGTTGAAGGGCACCTGGGTGAACTCGCCGAGCGTATCCTCCGAGAGGAAGGTCTTGGAAAAGCGCTCGTCACCGGTCTTGACCGACAGGCCGGAATGGCCGTGATAGGCCTTGATGACCGAGACGATCTTGCGTTTCTGCATGGCGTGACGCGCCGACTTGATGGCCAGCTCGACCGCCTCGGCCCCGCCGGCCCCGTACATCGTGTAGCGCAGGTCGCCCGGCGTGCAGGCCGCCAGCTCCTCGGCCAGGGCGGTGCGCGCCAGGGCCGGAAAGTGATGGTTGCCCATGTCGAAGTGCTTGGCGCCGGCGTTCAAGACCTCGATCAACTCGGCATTGCGGTGGCCGAGGTTGTAGGTCCCGCCGTTCAGGTGGACATCGATCAGACGCCGTCCGTCCAGGTCGTAAAGGTAATAGCCTTCCCGCCGGTCGATCACCAGATCGACACCCGCGTCCTGCCAGAACTGAGTCTTGTTCGGATTCCAAAACTCTTTCGAGCGCTCGAGGAACTCCAGCTTTTCCTGGCTCAACTCACACCTCTCAAGGTTAAGCCCAGACTAGTCCCCCAAGGCCGCAAGCCGTTTGACAGCACGCCCCCGATTCTTGACAGACCGCCAGCTAATCAACCGCCCCGGCCGGGCCGGCTCGCTGTCAAAAGTCGGCGGCGTGCTGTCAAGTGGACCGCGACCATCTGACCTAGACTGACGGCCTGGGAGACTGACCCGATCGAGAGCAAGCGATGACGGACTTCGACACCCTGCCCCATTTCGACACCCTGCCCCACGACGAGCAGCTGCGCCGCCTGCAGCTCTTGGCGCAGAGCGCCCTCGACAGCTACGACCTGCCGCGCGGAGCGACCGCGGCGATGATCAATCTGTCGGAAAACGCGACCTACAGGGTTCAAGGCCCGGAAGAACGAGACCGCTGGGCGCTGCGGGTTCACCGCGAAGACTACCACTCGACCGCCGCGGTCGCCTCGGAGCTGGCGTGGATACAGGCCCTGCGCCGGGAGCAGGCCGCCATCACGCCGGTGCCCATCGCCGGCAGGAATGGCGAGCTGATCCAGTCGATCGGTCACGAGCTGCTGCCGCGGCCGCGCAATGTCGTGCTGTTTCAGTGGGAAGACGGCCAGGAACCCTCGGAGAACGACCACAATCTGCGCGAATGGTTTGAGATTCTGGGCGAGACGGCAGCCCGCATGCACCGCCAGGTCCGGACCTGGCAGCGCCCGGCGGGGTTCGAGCGCCTGACCTGGGACTTCGAGACCAGCTTGGGGTCGCGCCCCCACTGGGGTCGCTGGAAGGACGGCATGGGGCTGACGCCGGAGCGCGAGGCGCTCTTCGGCCAGACCGTCGCGCTCATCGGCCGGCGCTTGGAGGCCTTCGGCAAGGGCCCGAAGCGCTTCGGTCTCATTCACTGCGACATGCGGCTGGCCAACCTCCTGGTCGATGGCGCGACCACCAAGGTGATCGATTTCGACGACTGCGGTTTCAGCTGGCTGATGTACGACTGCGCGACCACGGTCTCCTTCTTCGAGCACGAGCCGCAGGTCCCCGACCTGATCGCGTCATGGGTCAAGGGCTACCGCAAGGCGATCGATCTACCGGCGGAAGACGTGGCGGAGATCCCGACCTTCGTGATGCTCCGTCGCCTGCTCCTGGTGGCCTGGATCGGCTCCCATTCCGAGACCGAACTGGCCCAGGACATGGGCGTGTCCTACACCGAGGGCACCGTTGCCCTCTGCCGGGACTATCTGGAAAAGTTTTCATAGGCCATGATCCCGGCCTTTTCGCGCGACGTCTCCAAAGAATTTTCCCATGCATCGGCCACTAACTCCGCTGCCCAATCTTTCATCCACAAGGCGATGCAAGTTGGCAATTCTATCTTGGCACTCTTGGTCGCAGCGGATCAGGTTGCCGACTTAAGGCAGTCATTCATGACTTGAGTACCCAATGTCTGCTACTGGCGACAGCTGCTCCGCAAGGACACAGCGCAACGGCTTATCCAAATCGGTCATGCTAACGCGGCCTCTCGCCGCATAGGCTCGGGGCGCCATTTTGCTTCGGCCCGGTCCAGTTCGTAAGCGTAGCGGTAGCCGGCGGTGACGGCGTGGACCAGGGCGCCGGGCGCCAGGCAGTCGCCGATCCGCTCCGGCACCCCATCAAGATTTTCGCCAAGCGCGTGATAGAGCGCGTCTTGCGGCGCCCGAACGCCGACCAGGACCAGGCTGCGGGCCGGAACTTCGCGCTTCGCCTTGCCGTGGAGGCAGGCGAGCGCCGCCCACTCGCCGTCATAAGCCGCGAGCGTGTGGCCGGTGAAGAGGTCGACGCCCAAGGCGAGCAGCCGTGCGTGGATCAGCCCCTGCTCGCCGGTGAAGGAGGTCCAGGGCGAGACCCGGTCATGGGGCGTGGCCAGACGGACCTCGTGCCCCCGGCTCCGCAGCAGTTCGGCCAGGCAGCCGCCCATATAGTAGGTGTCGAAATCGAATATCAGGATGGGCCCTTCGATCTCCATGCCGTCCATGATGTCGTCAGGCGTCAGCACCCGCGGCGCGTCCGGCAGGTCCTTCGGCAGGCCGGTCACAGGGTCATAGCCCTGGCGCGTCCAGCGGGCGCCCGTGGCCAGCACCACCCGATCGGCGCCGAATTCGCGCACATCTCCAGCCGTCAGCGCGCTGTCCAGATGGACCCGTACATTTGCCAGCGGCTCGATCTGGCCAACCCGGTAATCCCGAACCCGCCGCCAGCTGGCGAGCCCCGGCAGGGCCGCCTCTTTGAGTACTCGTCCACCGAGTTCCCGACTGGCCTCGGCCAGGGTCACCTCATAACCGCGCTTGCCTAAGATCCTGGCGCACTCAAGGCCGGCCGGCCCGGCGCCCACGATCAACACCTTGGCCTCGGAGCCCTTGGGCGGCACCCGTTCGGGGTGCCAGCCACGGCGCCACTCTTCGCCCATTGACGGGTTTTGCGTGCAGCGGATCGGCACGCCCTCGTTATAGCTGGCGAGGCAGACGTTGCAGCCGATGCACTCGCGGATCTCGCCCTCGCGGCCCTCCTCGATTTTCTTGGGCAGGAAGGGATCCGCGATCGACGGACGCGCGGCACCGATGAAGTCGAGCACGCCCTCCTTGATTTGACGCACCATGGTGTCCGGCGAGGTGAAGCGGCCGACACCGACGACCGGCTTAGAGGTCACTTTCTTGACGTAACGCACGAAGGCCTCGTGGTTGGCCTCCTCTGCAAAGCGCGCGCTCATGTTGTCTTTGCCGAAACCCAGCTTGACATCCCAGAGATCCGGTAGCTCGCCAAGGTGGGCCAATAGCTCCCTGCCCTCGACCTCGCCGCGAAAGCCAGCCGCGCCCATCTGCTCCTCGGCGGTCAGGCGCACGGCAACGGCGCAGCGGTCGCCGACCGCCTCCTTGGTGTCCTCGATCAGTTCCCTGAGTAGGCGCGCCCGGTTCTCGAAACTGCCACCGTACTCATCGCCGCGCTGATTGTAGCGCGGATGCAGGAACTGGAACGGCAGCCAGCCCATGCCTGCATATATGTAGACGATGTCGAAGCCCGCTTGCTTCGCCCGCAGCGCCGCCTGGCGGTGCCAATTGCGCAAGTTGCGGATGTCCTCTTTGTCGACAGTCCGCGGTTGAATCGGATAGCTTCCCCAGGTGGCGCCCGCGCGCCCCGAAGGCGACAGCGGCGGCTCGCGGCTCGCTCGGTTGAACACCAGGCCGCCGCCGTGAAACAGCTCGACGCCGGCCAATGCCCCGTGGCGGTGCACCGCCTCGACCATGACCGCCTGGGCCGCGACGTCGGCCTCGTGCCACAGGCTGGCGTAGGGATAAGGCGAGTCATCGCAGGTCGGGTGGATTGAGCAGTAACCGGTGCAGACCACGGCCCATCCGCCCTCGGCCCGGACCTCCCGCAATCCCGCACGGGTCTGCGGCATACCGCAACCGGTACCGCTGGCATGGGGCACTTGAAAAAATCGATTCTTGGCTGTTACGGGGCCAATTTGCACCGGCTCGAAGAGCCTGTCGTAGCGCGGGTTTCGGGTCATAGCTTTCCTCAAATTTGCGATCACAGCACTAGTCGAATCGGTTCACTCTGTAGGCGGCGATATCGATGTTGGGCTTGCGACCGGAAATCATGTCAGCGACCTTCCTGCCAAGGCTTGGTCCTATGGTTAGGCCTATGTGCTGGCCGCCAAAGGCGAAATAGATCGCTGGTGCCTTCGGCGACGCGCCTAGCAGCGGCAGACTATCCTCCGTCGAGGGGCGCTGTCCCATCCAAGTCTTCTCGCTGGTCCACTTCAGCTTCGGGTAGATTTCTTGCACTCGCCGGCGGATGTCGTCCAGGGCTGCTGTATGCGGCGGTCCGTCGATGCCGCCAAAATCGACCCCGCCAGCGAAACGCAGTCCATCCTCCATCGGTGACACACCCAAGCCAGCGTCCGAGACATTTATGACCGCAGGCGGTTTGTGCGAAACCCCAGTGAGCGTCAGGTGATAGCCGCGCTCGGACTCCATTGCCGCATTATGCCCCAACTTACTTGCCAACCTCGCCGACCAAACCCCGGCGGCCAGCACTACTCGCTCAGCCTCCTGTCGGGCGCCACCGACCAGTGAGACCGCGACACTTCTGTCCCCGGTCTGAGCGATGTCGGCCACTTCGTCTCGAAGAAAGATGCCACCCTCACGCTCGAAATGCCCGGCAAGCGCGGCGACATACCCCCCTGGGGATGTAATTTGGATGTTGTCCTTTATCGCCAAGGCGAATGTGTATTTCTCCGAGAGCTCGGGATCGTACTCACGCAGCGCGGCACGGTCCCACTCGTCCCATTCGGCACCATGTGCCTTGCGCAGCGCATAGCCGAAGGCGTCTTTCTCGAACGCCGCGCGGTCCTGGTAGATGGTCGTGTAGAACCCATGCTGGATAAACCGCTCTGCAGGGGTGCCGCGCGCCAGCGAATGATGCTGTTCGTGCGAGTCGCCGACCAGTGGTGCCAACCCCCGCGCGATCTCCAATACCTTGCCGCGCCGCCCGTTCCACAAGAAGCGCAGCAGCCATGGCATTAGCTGGGGCAGGTAACTCCAGCGCAGGTACAAGGGCGTGTCCCGATCCATCAGCATTCCGGGTGCCTTCCAGATCAGACCCGGCACCGAGACAGGCACAACGCTGCTCTGTCCGACAATTCCGCAGTTGCCATAGGACGCTTGCGTAGGGTCGCCCGGAGAAACGCGGTCGATCAACACCACCTCGTGGCCATCGCGACGCAGCCATTCGGCAGCCGAAACACCAGTGATACCTGCACCGACAACGATTACTTTCATCTCATCTCCAAGTGTGGTGCGGCTCCGTAGTTTGAGGCTCGATCTACATGGGGCAGGACCACAATAGGGCGTACGTTTGACATTTGAGAAACGAATATCCATGATCTCTGCCATCATGCTTTGGAATGTCTCTTCATGACCCTCCAGCTCGAAAGCGACCTGCTGCGCAGCTTCGTCGCCGTGGCTGATTTGGAGAACTTTACCCGGGCCGCCAATCTGCTCGGCCGGACCCAGTCCGCCGTCAGCATGCAGATGAAGCGCCTCGAGGAACTGGTCGGCGATCTTCTCTTCGAACGCGGCCCGCGCGGCGTCTCGTTGACCCGCAGGGGCGGCGAACTGCTCGTGAATGCCAGGCGGATCGTGAACCTGCTCGATCAGACGGCCGCCGCGCTTACAGCGCCGGCGCTTGAGGGGCGGGTGCGGATCGGCATCGCCGAGGAGTATGGCGCGCCGGTTTTGTCCCGCGCGCTCGGTGCCTTCGGCAAGGCGCATCCCAACGTCGAAATCATGGTCCGGTACGCCGGCTCCTACGCGCAGAGGGAGGCACTGGAGCGCGGCGACCTCGACCTCGCCGTGGTCTTCGAGTGGGAACGCGCGCCGCGGGGCGAGGTGCTGATGGTCGACCCCACCGTGTGGGCAACGTCGGACGTGCACAGGATGCACGAACAGTCACCGTTGCCGGTGGCGCTCTATGAGAGTGCCGGCTGGTGCACGGAATTCGCCATCCGTTCACTGGAGAGCTGTGGACAGGCCTACCGCGTCGCCTACCGCAGCGACACCGGCAGCGGACTCAAACTCGCAGTGTCTTCGGGTCTTGCGATCGCACCGCTGTCGCGCAGCAACATCCCTGCCGGCTGCCGCGAGCTGATCGCGGCCGACGGCTTCGGCGACATCGATGCGTCCAACGTCGTCATGTACCTGCGCAAGCGCGCGACGGCAGAAGCGGTCACGGCCATGGCTGCCGCTATCCGCGAGGCTTTCAGGGCGATCACCAATTCAGGCTGGGGCCACACGGACTATAGTCCAGACTGATACATGCGTCCGTCCTCTCTTTACACCGTTCGCCGTGTGTCGATACCGACAACACCGGGCGAGTGGGACGATCGGACGCTTAGACACCCGTAAGTAGTCCTCCCCTTTGCCCACCAAGACCGACCGTTCACAGCTGATGGCTGCCATTCGTCGATCGCATTGCCCGGAGGCAGCAGTGGGTCAAAAGTACGCCTCCCGGCCAGGAAATTATTGCGTCCGGAGCTAGGGGCACTTTCCCCTTCCACCGTCTGATCGCAAAAGAATAGGTAAGTCAGCCGTTTCGCCCTTGGCGGAGAGGTCGCCATTCGAGGACTCTCCCTTGTCACTCAGCCGGCTTGTTGCCCCTATTTAGGACCCCGCGCGGACATAGGCGCGAATCAGGTCGCAGGCGTGCTCGCGCCGTGCCTCGAGCCAGCGCGGCTTGGAGACGTCGCGGCCATAGGTCACCGACAGCGTCTGGCGGTTGGATAGGTGGAGATAGCTCAAGGAGAGGATCGAAATATAGAGCTGAAAAGCATCGATCCCCTCGCGCAGCACCTTGTCGCGCGCGCCGCGCTCGAGGATTTCGCTGATGGTCTCGATCAGATCGTTGGCGGCATTGGCCACGAGCGGGAGCATCTTGATGAACTTGCCGCCCTGGGTGTTCTCGACCCCCGCGATCTTCACGAAGTCGGGGTTGGCCCGCATATGGTCGAAGGTGAACTGGACGAGCCGCTCGATGGCCTCCAGGGGGTCGAGCTGGCGCAGGTTGAGCTTGCGCTCCTCGGCCCGGATCTGGGAATAGACGCGGTCCAGGCAGCATATGTAGAGGTTCTGCTTGCTGCCGAAGTAGTGGTAGAGCATGCGGATGTTGCAGCGCGCCCGCTTGGCGATACCCGCGGTCCGCGCGCCGCCGAATCCCTTCGCGCCGAACTCGGCCATGCTGGCCCGCAAGATGCGCTCCTTGGTGGCGGCGGGGTCACGCTTTACCCGGGATTTGTTGTCGCTTGTGGCCATCTCGTTCCGTCGTAGCGGTCCTAGTTGTTCAGCATGCCCGGCAGCAGGGTGACAATCTCCGGAAAGATCATCAGAATCGCAACCAGGATGATCTGAATGACGACGATCGGCAGGGCGGCGCCGTAGATTTCCAGAATTCTCAAGTGCTGCTGCACCCCTTTCATGACGAACAGAAGGACACCGAAGGGCGGCGTGATCCCCGCCAGTTCGAGCTGGACCAGAATCAGGATGCAAAACCAGATCTGATCGATCCCCATGGCCTGCACGATCGGCATGAAGACCGGAATGGCGACCAGCATGATCGAGATCGTATCGATGAAACAGCCCAGCACCAGGACGATGATCTGCATGATGACGATCGTGAGGATCGGCCCCAGATCGAGCTCACCGACCGACGCGACCAGGGACGAGGTGGCGCCGGTCGCCGCCAGGAGTTGGCTGAACCCGGTCGAGCCGACGATCACCAGCAGCATCATGGCCGTGGTGGTCATGGCCGCCATCAGGGATCGCTGGACCGCTTCCCAGGTCAGGCGGCCGTAGCAGGCGGCCAGCACCAGGGTGGCGACCACCCCCATGGCCGCCGATTCGGACGGCGTCGCAATCCCTAAGAAGATGAACCCCGTGACCACCACGATCAGGCTGAGAAGCGGGGCGACGGTCAGCAGGGCGCTGAGCTTTTGGCGCAGACTGGTAGGTGGCGCGTCGTAGGGCGGCGCCAGGGCGGGCTGCAGCGTGGCCCGCAGCGCGAAGTAGGCGAAGTACATCACCGCCAGGACGATGCCCGGCAGCAATCCGGCGATCAGCAGCTCCGCGATCGAGACCTTGGCGAGCGCGCCCAGCAACACGCCCAGGGCGCTTGGCGGTATCAGCACCGCCAACCCGCCGCCGGCCAGAATGGAACTGACCGACATGGCCGGCTTGTAGCCGCGCTTGCTCATTTCGGGCACCAGGGTCGAGCCCAGCATCGCCACCGAGGCCATGCTGGCGCCGCTGAGCGCGCCGAACAGCGTGCCGCCGCCGACCGAAGACAGGGACAGCCGGCCCGGGACGCGGCCGATCCAAAGATCGACCGCCTCGACCGTTTTGGCTGCCAGGCCAGTGCGCATCAGCAGCTCGCCCATCAGGATGAAAAGGGGGATCGGGATCAGGGCGAACTGGCCGATCGAGGAAAAGGAACTGGTCGCCAGCAGCGCCAGGGACCCCGCTCCGCCGAGAAAGAAGTAAAGACCGACGATGTTCAGGGTGATGAAACCGATGGCCACCGGCATGCCGCTGAGCATCAACAGCATTAGCAGGCCGAAGAAAAACGCGAGCGTGGAGACCCACTCGTACTCCACCGGACCCTAACTCCCCTGGATTTTCGACAGACCCGTCTCCTGGCCGGCCGAGGCCTTGGCCTTGAGCGTCGCCTCGGGATCGGCGTCCCTCAGATAGATCCCGAGCCGCAGCGCGAAGACGATGGTGAGAAGCGCGCTGCCGAGAGGAATGGCGCCATAGGGCCAAAAGCGGGGAATCCGCCAGATCCGCGCCATCATGACATTGCGTTCGAGGTACTCGGCCGCGGCGAGCCCGGTGCGCCAGGTCAGGACGGCGCAGGCCGCCATCGCGACCAGGCAGACGATGATGCCCAAAACCCGCTGCAACCGGGCGGGCAGGACGTCCACGAGGATCTCGATTCGCACATGGCGGTCCTGCATCAGAACCCAGGGCGCCGCCAGGAAGGTAATCCAAACCAGGGCGTATTCCGACAGATCGAAGGCCCAGGGCGAGGCCGCATCGAAAAAGTAGCGGGTGAGAACGTCATAGGTGATCCAGACGCTCATGGCGAGGATCAGAAGGGCTGCCAGCCCCGCGAGACCCGCCGCGACGCGCTCGATTGCCCGGTAGAGAATTGTGAAAGTCACGCGACCGACCTAGTTGAACCGTCCATATGCCAGAAAGAGTGCGGGCCTGGCCAGCCCGGTTTTCTCACCGGGAAGGGCTCGTCATTGCGACGAGCCCTTCCCGGTGAGAAAACCGGGCTTGAGAGCGCAGGCCCGCAAAGTTTACTGCTGGTAGGATTGAACTAGCCGGCCTTGCTGAAAAGCGGCTTCAGACTGGCGCCATCTTCCGGCGCGATCTCCATGATCTTGGCCCAGAGTTTTTCCTCGGTCAGGTCGACGAACTGCTTGGCCTCGGCGTCGGACAGACTGACGAACTCGACGCCGGCCTCGGCCATCTCGGCATGTTCGGCGTCGCGTTTTTCCTTAGCCCATTTCGCCCCAATGGCATCGGCTGAACGCGACGCCTCGACCAGGACGTTCTGGAGCGGCTCGGGCAGACCGCTGAAGGAATTCGGGTTGATCAGGGTCGCCGTGCGAAGCTGGTAGAAGGTCGGCATCATGATGAACTTCGCCTGCTCATAGAACTTGAAGTCCAACAGGCCGATATCGGGCCAGCCGAGACCGTCGACCACGCCGCGCTCCATGGCGGTATAGGCCTCCGCCGGCGAGGTTGTGACCGGAGTCGCGCCCAGGGCCTGAAGAATCGGGTCATAGAGCGGGATCGAGCGGATCTTCTTGCCCTTGAAGTAGGACAGCTCGCCCGGATTGCCGCGAACCTGGAACACATAGCCCACGCCGCTGAGCGGCACGCCCAGGAACATGACGCCGCGCTGCTCCTTGAGGATCTTGGCATAGGCGTCCAGCGCGCCGGAGTCGCGCAGTTGGTCGATCGAGGCATTGCCGCTGGCCAGCGAGATCGAAGCGGGCATGGCACCGGCGAAATAGGAGTTCGCCGAATGGCTCATGTCGAAGACCCCATTGGCGATCGCCTCGGGGGCATCGAATCCGCCGATCACATCGGAGCCGCCGGCGTATTCGATCTCCAGTTCGCCGCCGGACAGCCGGTCGACCTCGGCCGCCAGGAAATCGTAAGGTTTGCCCCAGACGGTGTTGCGATTGATGAAGGCGATGTAGCGCAGCTTGTGCTTGCCTGCCCCAAAGGCCGGCGCCTTGCCGGCCAGGAACAGGGCGCCGGCCGCACCGGCACCAGCGCCCAACAACTTCCGGCGCGTGAGGCCGGTTGGCTTCTTCTTGGATCGAACGGTCATTTTATCCTCCCTGTTTTTGTCCGCGGCCCCTTCAAGGGCCATTTGTTTCTTCTCGTCGCTCAAGTCGCGGCCAGGTCGGCCAGCGCCGCCTTGACCCTGTCCGGCGTGGCCGGAATGTCGCGAACGCGGGCGCCGGTGGCATTGGCGATCGCATTGATGATGGCGGGTATCGGCGAGATACCGGGGTGTTCGGCAATGGACTTCGCGCCAAAGGGGCCGCGTTCCAGCGGATCCTCGACATAGAGGCGAACCACTTCCGGCGGAATGTCCCGGGTCGAGGGCAGGCCGTAGCCCTCCAGGGTCGCCGGATTGTCGGGATGGAAACGCTCGCTCAGCGCAAAGCCGATGCCAAAGGCGATGGCGCCGTCGATCTGACCGTCTACCGCCAGCGGATTCACCCTGGTACCCGGGTCGGTCACGTTGACATGCTTGAGCAGCCGCACCTGGCCGGTCTCGACATTCACGTCCAGTTCGATCAGACCGGCATTATAGCCGTAGAGAATGGTGGGCGCTTCGCCGCTCCACTTGAGTTCTGCCTCGGACAGGCTCGACCGACCGCTGGCGGTGAAATGCCGGGCGATCTCGGCCAGCGTGACCCGGGTGTCGGGTGCCTTGGCGACAAAGGCACTGTCGCCCTTGATGGAAACCTGGGAGGCCTCGGTCTGAAGGAGTTCCGCCGCGGCCGCCAGGACCTTGTCGCGCAGTTTTTCCGCCGCCATCTGCACCGCCTTGCCGGTGCCGACGGTGGAGATCGACGAGAAGGTCGGCACCGGATAGGGCGCGGCCTGGGTGTCCCCCAGGGTGACGCGCATCTGGGCCATGGAGACCCCCACGGCGTCGGCGGCGATCTGGGCGAATTGCGTGGTCGGTCCCTGACCCTGTTCCACGGTCCCGGCCATGGCGTGCACCTTGCCGTCCGGGTCCAGCTTGCAGCCGGCCGATATGGTCGTCTTCAGATAGCCGATGTTGCGCCATCCCGCCGCGACGCCAAGGCCGGGCCGCCAGGGCCCCTCGGCCGCGGCCCGGCGTTCCGCCAGCCGGGCGCGGGCGGCCTCATAGTGCGGCTGCAGCAGCTCGAGTTCCTGGGCCATGGAGACATGCTCGGTCAGTTCCTGGCCGAAGTGGGTTTTCGAGCCTGGCCTGATGGCGTTTGTCAGCCGCACGGCGATGGGATCGAGACCCAGTGCCTCGGCGACGAGATCGACCTGGGATTCGTAAGCCAGCGGCAGGTAGTTGGCGTTGGTCCCCCGCAGGGGCACATAACGCGGACCGTTGGTCAGCACATCCCAGGCCCGGGCGCGCACGTTTTCGATTTCATAGGGCCCGGTGGCGTGGGACAGCAGCGCGCCCAGCGTTTCGTAGTAGCAGAGCTCGATGCCCCTGGTGGTCTTGTCGATCAGGTGCGGCGCCCAGTTTCCCGCGCCATGCATGACCTCGACATCGACGGCGACGATGCGCCCGTCCCGGGTGGCTCCGGTGCGGTAGCGAATGTCGACCGAGGGCGCCTTGCAGGACCCGAGGATGGATTCCGCCCGGCTGAAGACCATGCGCACCGGCCGGCCGGTCTTCTGCGCCATGAGACCGGCGGTCACGGCAATCAGCGTGTCGCCGCGGGTACCGAAGTTGCCGCCCATGGCCGGGCAAACGATCCGCACGTCGCTTTCGTCCATCGCCAGATTGTTGGCGATCGATTGCGTTCCCTGCACGAAGGCATGGTAGAGGCCGGTGCGGATGACCAGCTTGCCGTCTTCTTCGTAGGCCAAGGCCGCCTCGGGCTCCATCGCGGCGTGCTCGCGCACCGGAATGGTGTAGTCGTTCTGCACGATCACATCGGCCTTGGCGAAGCCCGCCTCGATATCGCCGCAGGAGACTTCCTCGGGCTCGGAAACGCGCGGCGAATGGTCATAAAGCGGTGCAGCATCAGGATGGGCGGCCGCGGCCACCTCGATGGCATGCGGCAGAACCTCGAGCTCGACCTTGATCCGGGTCAGCGCCTCCTCGGCGATTTTCTCCGAAACCGCGACGACGCCGGCCAGCGCCTCGCCCTTGAAGCGGACACGGTCTTTCGGGAAGACGTAGACCTGGGGCTGACAGTTCGGAAGGAACGGCGTCCCAGGGATGTCGTCGGCGGTGATGACCGCCTCGACGCCGTCCATCGCCCTGGCGGCGCTGACATCGATGGAGACGATCCGCGCGTGGTGCTGCTCGGCCCGCAGCAGCTTGCCGTAGAGCATGCCATCCATTTTCATATCGGCGGCATACCTGGCGCGGCCGTTGACGGTCGCCGGGCTGTCCAGCCGGGCCACGCTGATGCCAACCGCATGGCCGTTCGGCTTGGCGGGACCCTCGGCGTCCCGGCCCTGCTTGATCAGTTCCGCCGCATAGCCGACGGCTTCGATGATCTTGGTGTAGCCGGTGCAGCGGCAGAGGTTTTTCGACAGACCCTTGACGATGTCCTCGCGGCTCGGCTCGGGCTTGTTCTTCAGCAGGGTATGCGCCTTCATGATCATGCCGGGAATGCAAAAGCCGCACTGGGTCGCGCCCTTCTCCAGAAAGGCCTGCTGGATCGGATGCAGAACCGAGTAGTCCCCGCCGGGCTGCAGGTCGTGGGCCTCGGGCGCCATGCCTTCGATCGTGAGAATTTCCTTGCCGGCGGCGCGCGCCGCGGGAAGCAGGCACGACTTTGTCGGCTTGCCGTTCATCATCACGATGCAGCTGCCGCACTCGCCGTTGTCGCAGGCCTTCTTCGCGCCGGTGAGGTCCAACTGCTCGCGCAACAGATCCAAAAGTGTCGCATCGTCCGGCACGGCCGCCACCGCGGCACCGTTCACAGTCATGGAAAAGGGCTCGTGCGGTTCGCTGGTCACAATATCGGATCCCCTGTTGGCGCTCTGGGCGGCGTTCTTATTTGTAATAAAATGATTACTTATGAATGGAAGAATGTCAATGGCCATGAGAACGCCACCGGGGCAGGTGGGATTGTCACCCTCGGCACGTGGCGGCGCCAGGTCGGCCGGTCGGTTTCACCAATTGCAGGTCTCGCGCACCGGCTTGATCTTCTCGCTCATGGCGGAGACATCGAACTCCATCTGGCGCTGTGTATCGCTGTCGTCACTGCCCAGATAGACCACCAGGCTGTGGGCCTGTTCGAGGGACTTCAAGAAGGGGACGCCTTCGCTACGCCAGAAGCCGGCGGCCTGGGCATTGTCCGCGAGCGTCCAGTCGACCTCGACGGGAAGCCCGCCGTCGATCGAAACCAGAAAAGGGCTGGATTCGCTCAAGCCCTCGATCCAAGGGGTCCAGACGATGAAGACGGCGGTCTCGCCACCCATGCAGCGCACCACGATATGGGGCTTTTCCCAGCTCTCGCCACCGAACCCCTCGAGGCTGCGGCTGTCGGCATCGAGCCGGGTATAGGCGTTAACCAGATCTGAGTTCTCATCGTACTCCAGCCACTCATACCAGCCGATGTCCGACTGATCGATCGAGACGATCTGCCGGCTGTCGGCATCTTGGCTCGTGCCCTTACCGCCAGACTCAGACTCGTCGAACAGGTAAAGGATGGAATGGGCCTGTTCTCGCAAGCGTCGCCGTTCCCGGTCGGGCATAAAAAGAGCGAGCGCGACCGAGATCAACACGATCATGACCACCGCCAGCCTGCGCACATGCCCTCCAAGAATCATCTGCCGAGCCAGGGCACGACGCTGGTGCATTGGCGCCCTGATTGCCCTTGCGAGATCGCCAGCAATGGTCGCGGCTTCGGCTGAATGAGTCAAACAACCGGAGCGTGGAGCGGCGACGCGGACGCCAGGCGGGAGGGCCCGTGCGGCAAGGGAACTTGGCTCTTCGGTCGAGGGGCCGAACAGGCGTTGCGGATCCCGGCCTCCTTGATCTCGGGACGGAATCTGTGTCACTGTCGTGGTTTACAGCGTGGGAGAGTGCCGGCGAACGGCACCTGGCAACCATGACAGGGAGCGGCACAAGCCCGGATTTCGCGCGACCCGTCGACGATATGGCAGGGTCCAATCCTGCCGTGCTGGCGTCGGCCGCGACCGGTATCGTGAATTTTCTCGAAAAGTTCGGCGGCGATGTGGACTGCGTCTTCGGGCGCACCGGGATCGCGCCCGAACTGGCCGGTTCACCGACCTTGCGGCTCAAACTGGGCGCCTTCTGCCGCCTCTTCGAGGAGGCCTCCCGGCAGACCGCCCATGACAATTTCGGCCTATGGTTCGGCAACCAGTTCGCACCGCGGGATTTGGGCATGTGGGGCTATGCCGCCGTGTCCTCGCCGACCCTTGGGTCCGCGCTGGAGAACCTGGTCGGCCTCTTCGGCTGTCACCAGGACTCCTCCCTGCTGCGCTGTGCCCGAAGCGACAACCGGCTGATCCAGTTGGAGTACCAGATCCTCAGTCCGGAAATTGTCGAGCGCCGTCAGGACGCCGAGCTGTCGCTGGGCATGTTCCTCAATGTCATCCGAGAGTGTTGCGGGCCCAACTGGGCGCCCGAGGAGGTCCACTTCGAGCACGCCAAGCCGGCCGACTGGCATGAGCACGAGGAAGCCTTCTCGGCGCCGGTCTACTTCTCGCAGCCGACCAACGCCTTGCTGTTCCGCCCGGACATTCTCGAGCGGCCGATGCCGGGGCGCGATCTGACCTTGATGACCATGATGCGCAACTGCCTGGTTCAATTGGGCCAGACACCGGACCGGCCTGTCACCCTGGTCGATCAGATCCGGACTTTCGTGCGGCAGAGCCTGCCGGCGGGCTATCCGACCTTGGAATCCGTCGCCGGCAGCCTGCGGGTATCGCAGTCCGCCATCCAGCGGGAGTTGGCGCGCGAGGGCCTGGTCTACAAGGACCTGGTCGAGACGACCCGCCGGGACCTGGCCTTCATGTACCTCAAGCAGCGCCACCTGCCCTTCTCGGAGATTTCCCTGCTCTTGGGCTATTCGGAACTCTCCGCCTTCTCCCGCGCGGTGCGCCGTTGGACCGGGCAGTCGCCGCGCATGCTCCGCGCCGCCGCCTGCGGACATTGAAGGCGCCAGGCGCATTCTATTCCAAGGCTTCGAGAGACTCCGGCAGGATCTGCCCGCCATCGACGATGATCGTCTGACCGGTGATGTAGTTGGCTTCCTTGGAGGCCAGGAACAGCGCGGCATTGCCGATATCCTCGACCACGCCCAGCTTCTTCAGCGGGATCGAGGCCGCCATGGTTTCCAGGTAGTCCTGACCGAGACCGTCCAGCCCTTCCGTGGCGATGTTGCCCGGCAGCACCGCGTTCATGGTGATGCCGTACTTGGCCAGCTCGATGCAGGCGGTCCGCATGAAGCCGAGCTGTCCCGACTTGCTGGCGCCGTAGTGGCTCCAGCCCGGAAAGCCGGTGACCGGCCCGGTGATGGACGAGGTCAGGACCACCCGCCCCTGATCGGCTTTCTTCAGATGCGGCAGACAGGCTTTGACCGACAGGAAATTGCCCTTGAGATTGGTGCCGATGACCTGATCCCACTCCGCCGGATCCATCTCCTCGATCGGGGTCTGCGGATAGACACCGGCGTTGGCGCAGAGTATGTCGATGCCGCCGAAGGCATCCACCGCGGCCTGGGCCATGGCCTGGGAGCTGTCCCAGTCGCCGACATCGGCGGCAAAGGCCTTGGCGCCGTTGCCGATTTCCGCCGCGCAGGCCTCGGCGCCCTCCAGGCCACGGGCCACCACCAGAACTTTGGCGCCCTGATTGGCGAAGACCCTGGCGATACCCTTGCCGATGCCCTTGCTGGCTCCGGTCACGATAACCGATCGTCCGGCGATGGATGTAAGCATTCTAGTCTCCCTTATCCGCGGTCCATTGATCTGTTCGGTTCGTCGCTAATCGACGGCTTTGCCGGTGGCGCGGCGCCGCGCTCGCAGGGCCAGCCAGACCAGGTAACAGGCCACCACGACCAGCGCCGCGCCGGACATGGTCAGCGACCCCAGGGTCGGGACCATGGGCGTATAGCCGGAGACCATCTTGGCATAGAGCCATTCGGGCACGGTCTGATCGGCGCCGGTGGAAAAGAGCGACAGGGGAAAGTTCCCCCAGGACAGCAGGAAGGCGAAGATCGCCCCTGAAACAATGCCCGGCGACAGAATCGGCAGGGTGACCTCGCGCAGGACCTGCAAGCGCGTCGCGCCCAGATCGAAGGCCGCCTCCTCGAGGGCCGGGTCGAAGCTGTAGGCCTGGATCGACATGATCAGGATCACGATCGGCAGGATCCAGATCATGTGGGCGAAGACCGCGGTCTGCCAACTGGTGGTGATACCGAGCGCCGAAAACCACAAGAGCAGGGCCAGACCCAGAACCGCCTGGGGAAAGAAGATCGGCAGCAGGACCAGGCGCTGGTAGAGCTTGCGGCCCTTCCAGTCGTAGCGCGCGAAGGCCAGTGCCCCGAAGAAGGCCAGCACGACCGAAAAGACCGTGACCAGGACGGCAATGGTCAAGGAGGTCCAGAGCAGCTCGCGCACCGAGAGCGACACCATGGCCTTCTCGTACCAGCGCGTGTCCCAGGCCGTAATCGGGAAACGAAAATAGCGTTGCTTGGCAAAGGAGGCCAAAACGACCGCGACCATGGGAATGTACAGGAAGGCCACGATGCAGACCGTCCAGAGGACGATCAGTCGGCGGGCAAGCGTGGCTGAGCGGCGCTGGGTCATGGCCGGGGGCTACCGTCTGCCGATGATGCGGTCGAGATCGATCCGCCGGAACAGCGTGACGACGATCAGGCCCGACAGCGCGATGAGAAGAACCGAGAGCACCGAGCCCTTGGGCCAGTCCTGGGCGAAGGTAAAAGACGATTCGATATCGTCGGCGATCATGACGATGGTCTGACCGCCGAGGATCTTCGATTCGGCCAGCGATCCCAGCACCAGAATGAAGGTCAGGATGCCGCCAATCATGATACCCGGCATGGCCAGGGGCAGTTCGACCTCGCGAAAGACCTGCCAGCGGCTCGCGCCGAGATCCGAGGCCGCTTCCTTCAAGGTGTCAGGGACCATGGAAAGCCCGATCACCAGCGGAAAGAGCATGAAGGGAAGATAGACATAGACCATGCCGAGGACGATCGAGGGAACGCTGTAGAGAAAGCCGTGAAGCTCGACACCGAAGAGGCTGCGCATGGACCCGTCCAGGATGCCGTTCTGGAGCAGGAAGAGGACCCAGCCGAAGAGCCGGATGTTCTCCGATATCAGCAGCGGCAGGGCGATGATCACGGTCACCAGATTGGCCCACTTGCCGAACAGCTTGGACATCCCATAGGCCACCGGATAGCAGACCACGAAAAGGATCACGACGGTGCAGCTGGCCAGGAAGAGCGACCAGAGGAAGGAAATGTAATAGCTGTCGGAAATGACCTTGGCGTAGTTGGCCAAGGTCGGCGCCTGGGCCAGCGAGAAGGTCTTGGGCGGCATGAAGCTGTAGCCCAGGACCATCAAAAGAGGTCCGGCAAAGCCGATCAGCAGGAAGAGCGTCGCCGGCGCGGCCGCCAGGACACCGGGATTTCGGTACCAGCGCGGCTTTTTGTTGATCCGTCCCGGCGTCATATCAGCGGCTCAATCGCTGACCAGGATCGAATCCTCGGAACGCCAACCGAGCGTCACCGCGTCATCGAACCGGCCGTCGTAAGGGTCGTCCTGCAGCATCTCCACCAGCCAGTGGTCGGCTGTCTCGGTGCTGCGCACCTGATACTGGACCCGCGATCCCAGGGCATAGTCGTTGAACAGCCTGCCCTCGACGCGGTTGGCCAGGCCCTCGGCGGCGGGTCCGATTTTCATCACCTCGGGGCGAATGATGAGAAAACCGTCGGTGAAGGCCGCCAGGTCATGGGCCACCTCGAAGACCGCGCCCGTCGCGGCGTAGCGCACCTGACGATCGCCGGCCTTTTCCACCTTCAGCGTGTTCACCTCGCCCATGAACTGGGCAACGAACTTGTCCCGCGGCTTGTTGTAGATCTCATGGGGCGTGCCGACCTGGACCACCCGGCCTTCGCGCATGATCCCGATCCGGTCGCTCATCACCATGGCCTCTTCCAGGGAATGGGTGATGTAGACGAAGGTCTTGCCGGTCTCGCGGTGAATGTCCTTCAGCTCCTTTTCCAACGCCTTGCGCAGGCGGTAGTCCAGGGCCGAGAGGGGTTCGTCGAAGAAGAGTATTTCCGGATCGAAGGCGAGCGCCCGGGCCAACGCGATGCGCTGACGCTCGCCGCCGGAGCATTGATTGACCCCCTTGTCGTAGTAGTCCAGGGGCAATTGCAGCTGCTGCAACAGCTGGTCGGCGCGCCGCCGGCGCTCGGCCCGGTCGACGCCGGCGATCTTCAAGGGGAACTCGATGTTCTCACCGACCGACTTGTGGGGGAAGAGGGCCAGGCTCTGGAACACCATGCAGGTCGGCCGCTTGTTGGCCGGCACGTCGTTCAGAACCTGCCCCTTCAGGCGCATCTCCCCCTCGGTCGGCTGATCCATGCCGACCAGCATGCGGATCATCGTCGTTTTGCCGCTGCCCGAGGGGCCCACGAGCGTGAAGAACTCGCCCTCTACGATCTCGAGGTTCACATCGCTGACAGCATCGAAGCTGCCGAAGGACTTCGTGACACCCTCGAGCTCAAGAAAAGGCCTTGTCTCTTCCCCCATGAACGTCCCCGGCCAACCCGTCTCGTGTCAAACAGCGGCAGTCACCCGTAGCGATATCAGCCTTCGCGCTCGCGCTTGGCCGCGGAGTAGAGGTCGTACATTTCCGCATAGTCCGGGTTGATGTCGTAGTCGACCGAGTTGGCCATTTCCTCTTCCAGGGAATCCCACTGGATGGCGTCCAACTCCTCGGCATCGAAGGAATTCAACACTTCGCTGGAGCCCATCTGGGTCACCGCATTGTAGGTGCCTTCGGCGAAGGCCACATTCTTGGAGACGTCGGGCCGCTGCACATAGGCGAGGAATTCTTCGGCCAGCGGCGAGACCTCCGGATGGTTCACCACCGAGGTCAGCTCGATCCAGACGATGCCGCCCTTGCCGTCCATCGGGCCGCTCTTGGGCGTGATGCCGCGGACGTTCTTGTTGCCGTCGTAGCGCGCCGGCGAGGCGGTGTAGGTGCCGCCGGTGAAGTAGGCATCGATCTCGCCGTTGATCAGGGCCAGATTCATGGCGACCAGATCGTCGGTCAGCAGCTTGGCGCCATTGAATACCTGCTTGGCGGTTTCGCCAAAGGCCGCGATCTCCGCCTTGGAGTGGGACTTGAAGGGGTGAATATCGGCGGCGATGCACATGTGGTAGATGTTCCAGTTGTCGTAGGTCAGAACGCCGTAGCGGCCCTTCATCCCCGGATCCAGGAACAGCTTGAAGCCCTCGTCTTCCGCCATCGAGCGGCTGATCTTGTCGGTGTTCACGACAAAGGAGAAGGGACCGAAACGCTGGGTCATGCCGAGCAGATCCGTGCCGGTCTTGTCCATGGCCCAGGCATAGGGCGGATGGAACTGCGGCATCATCTTTTCCATCATCGGCTCGAAGCGGTCGCGCGGGATCGGGCGGATCAAGCCCTCGGGATACATCATCTCCCGGGCCCAGGGATTGTTCACGTTGATCAGGTCCCAGACCTTGGTTTCGCCGGCGCGCAGACGGTTCACCGCGTCGGGATCCGAGGTCAGACCCTCGGCGCGCACCTTGGCGTCGAACTCCCGGCGGAAGGGGTCGAGCACCTCATCGGAGTTATAGCCTTCCCAGCAATAGATATTGAGTTCCTTGTCCCGCGCCGCCTGGGCGCTGAAGGGCAAGCCGCCCGCGGCCGCGCCGGCGGCGGCAGCGGCCCAAAGGCCGGTTTGCTGCAGGAAATTGCGTCGTGTCTGTCTGTACATTGGAGTCCTCCCTTTGTTTCGCAGCCCTTCGCTGACCCCGGCTGCTGGGGACATGATTCTCGATCGCGCTCGACCGGCGCTTTGCCCGCCGATTGGAGCAAGCAAAATGAAAAGGCGCAAGACTTCCAGGCCCGCAAACGGTCGCGGGCCATTCGTACCGTCACGCCGATATTCGACCTTTGTAGCCTGAAGCCGATCAAGACCGCTGTCTTGACATCTGGTCCGCCCCACTTGACAGCACTGGGTCAATCCAAGGCCTGGCGGCTTCAGACAAGCTTCATCATGTCCTTCAATTCAGCGCTCGAGACCACATGACAATAGATCATGTTGATGATCTCCAACTCCTTGTGGTGCAGCTCGTCGGAGCCGGCCGCGCAGCAGTCCTCCACCACCACCACGTTGAAGCTTTCGTCGGCGAGGCTGCGGACGGTCGAGGACACGCACTGATCCGTGAAGATGCCGCAGCAGACCACGGTCTTGATGCCCATGTTGGTCAGCATGAGGCGCAGATTGGTGCCGGTCAGCGCGGAATCGGTGGTCTTGATGACGACGATCTCGTCGCCCGCCGGCTGTAGCGCGGGCACCATCTGCGAGGGATCTTCGTCCTTGGGCAGGAGCAGGTAGTTAAAGCCCGGCTTTTTCTGGCTCAGGGAACGGTCCCGTCCATCGGTGCCGTGACAGGCGATGCGCGCGAAGATCCGCTCCAGGCCGTGTGTCCGGAACAGCGCCAAAAGCTCGGCCGTGCGGGGAATGACCTGGCCGTGCATGCGCTCGTGAAAAGGGGTCCAGGCATCGTAGTGGGCCTGCTCGGCCGCCGGGAGCCTGTCGCGGTCCGGCCGCTCCAGGTAGGTATTTTGAATATCGATGACCAGTAGCGCCGTTTCCGGCCAGTCGAGTTCCAGGTCCTCGGGTTCCGGCGCGCCCTGGTAGTAGATCGATCGGTAGGCCGTCTTCCAACTCATCGTCCCCATTACCCCCATGCATGTTACGCCAACCCGCTACGCCAATGTCGCGGCGCTCAGAACCTGACCGCGAAAAGATCGCGCCGCTCGTAAACCTCGGCCGCCTCCTCCAAGAAGCCGGCCAGACGTTCGGCCCCGTGGTCCCGCCGCAAGCGGTCCGCCGCCGCCTTCAACTCGTCGCTTCCAGCCGCCCGGCCCGGCCGCAGCAGTTCGTAGACCGCCATGATTTCGGCCTGCGGAATCTCCGCCATCTCCGAGGCGCGCTCGAAGTTCTCCGCCAGCGCGGCCCGGCCGGCGGCGCGTGCGATCTGCGCCTGTTGCAACAGGGCCCGCGGGGTGATCCGCAGGTCGTCCAGGGCAACCTCACCGGCGGCGACCCCGGCCAGGCTCAAGTCCTCCAGCGCCTTGCCCCGGCGGCCGCGCACCAGCTCCGGGCGCCGTTCCGAGATCGGATAGTCTTCAAGCGTCAAATCCTGGTCCGACATCTCAAACTCGTTCCTTCTCGTCGTTTTCGCCGGCGTCGCCCAGAAACCGAATGTCGATCGTCTCGGCGGCGGCGCCCTGGGCGGTCATGGAGGTCTCGATCGCATAGATCAGGGCAACGCGGGCATGGTAGCGCGCGCCCATGGCCTCGCCCCGGGTCGGCACCACAACCGGCTCCGGCAGTTCCGCCTTCACGTAGGCCGCGGCATTCGCGCCCAGCGCCCGGTAGTGATCCAGCGTCGTAATCGGTGCGTTGGAAAAGAGCTCGAGGTTGTTGTGCGGCAGGCGATCGCGCTGGTGGATCACGGTCGTGCCCTTGGCCTGGATGCCAATGCCGATGCCGGACCCCGAGAGCCTGGCCGCCGCCAGGCCGAGAAACGAGGTATCGGCGGTGTGATGGAACCGCACGACCCGCGGCGTGGCGCCGCCCGCGCGGATGCCCTCGACAAGCGCGGCCAGGACCTTGCTCAGGGGATGGCCGGCAAGGGTGCGAAAGAGCTTCAGGCCGAAGGCCGGGCTGAGGCCGATCACGACCTCGGAGGGCCGGTCCCCGGGGCTGGCCGGCCCGGTTGCATGGTAGACAATGCGCTTGCTCTCCGCCGGCGCGAGCGCGGCCTCTGTGCGCAGGACCTCCTTGCGGTCCAGGACGTCGCGGATCGCGGCCATGTCTTTCAGCCGTTCGTCGCTCGGGCGGTAGCCGCTGCCCGGGCCGTCATAGCGGTTGGGGTCGTTGACGGCGCTGACGATCCGGCCGTCGCGGATCACGGCCGAGGTCTGCAGATAGTCGCCGGCGACCCGCAGCTTCAACAGGGCGAGCAGATTTTCGGCCTCGGGCTCGAAGCCGCGCCGCTGCAGCGCGCCAATCACATCGACCACGGTGATGGCGCGTTCTTGAATGGCATCGCTGATCAGCGCCGCGTCGCGCGGCCAGTAGCTGTCGGTGTCGTCGGAGCCCGAGGCCGCGACCACGCTTTCCTTCATGGCCGCGGTGGGTGCACCCAGATCCAGCCCCTCCAGCACCGCCGCCAGGGCATCGACGGCGCGGCGGCGGATCGCCAGAATCTCGGTCTCCTCGACCGGGGTCAGGCCGCCGTCGACCTCGAAATCGCGCTGCAAAACCAGATAGTCCTCCATCTCCTCGCCATTGAAGAGCGAGGGGTTGAAGGAATTGTCGTACTTCAGGATCGAGCCGAATCCCGAGCAGATGAGATCCGACCCCGCCATCAGAAAGGGCATGATCTTGGCGCCGATCCGGATCTCCGATTCCGAGGTGCGCGAGTCATTGCCCGACGCGCACTCCAGATCGAGCCAGACGGCCATCAGGTTTTCCGCCATCAACTCCTTGGCGCCGCCGGGGATCGAGGCCGCCAGTGGCGCGCCGTCGATGCCGCCGTTCTGGGTCCCCTGGGCGCCCATGGCGCGCTGCAGGCAGAGGCAGCGGGCCTCCAGGTAGAGCAGCGATTTCGCCTCGTGAAAGCCCATGAGTAGTTCCGAGGCGGCACCGGAGGTGCAGCGCATCTTGATTCCGCGCGAGGCATAGGCGGCGGTGAGCCAGGCCTTGGACCAGGGCGTATCGTCGCCGTCGATGAAGGCCCGCTCGGTGCCGTAGACCGAGACCGTCTCCGCATAGGAGGTAAAGCCGGCCATGCCGATCTGGAGTTCCTCGGCCTCTTCGCTGGAGCACTGGAACAGGACCCCGCCGCGGCCGACCGCGGCGCCGATACAGCAGGCCAAGGCGTTGGACCAGGCATTGCGCGACACCCGCATGGTGGTCTCGACCTCGTCGAAGCCATAGGCAACCGCCGTGGCCGCGTCGGCGGCCAACTGCAGGGGGTCGTCCTTCGCATTGGTCACGTGGCTCTGGTTGCCCGGCGTCTGGCGGGCGCGCATCTTCGAATAGGCAAAGGAGAGCTCCATAGCCGAGAGATGGGCCAGGACCTCGGCCAGCTTGGCCGGTGTCATGCCCCGGGCCAGGCGCACCAGGTCGCCCCGCGGCACGGTCACGTCCACCAGCATACGCGCGACGGCGAGCGAGGGCAGCGCCATGGCCTCGGGCACGACCGCGAGGTCCAGGTGGTGCTGGGCGATAAAGAGATCGATCATGTCGAAGTCGCGCGCCGCGACCCCGTCCATCGCGACGATCCGCCCGGCCTCGATCTCGAAGCCGGGAGACGGGTCGCGGGCGCCCTGCATGGCCGAGAACCCGTTCTCGGGATCCTCGATGGCGAAGTTGTCCAGTCTCAGGGGCCGCTCATCCCACTCGACAAAGCGGCGCCAGCGATTGGCCCTGACTTGGTTCCCTTGGTCCATCTCACCACCCCTTTGGATGCCTCCAGCCCCAGTTCGCGGCAAGCCCCGCTGCCTTGTGCTGGATCGTCTATTGCAGATCGGCGAAGGCCGACCGCAGGCGCTCGACCGCCTCGTGGATCGTGGCGCGGCGGGTCGCCAGATTGAAGCGGAGCCAGCTCTCGCCGCCGATGCCGAAGGCCGTGCCGTGATTGACGGCGATCTTGGCGACCTTCTCGACGCGTTCGGTGAAGACCTCGGGGGCCATTCCGGTGCCGGAAAAATCGACCCAGGCCAGGTAGGTCGATTCCAGCGCCATGGAGCGCAGGCCTGGAATAGCGTTGACGCCCGCATCGAAGACGCGGCGGTTTTCATCCAGATAAGGAATCAGCGCGTCCAGCCACGGCGCGCCGCCGCTGTAGGCCGCGGCGACAAGCTGAATCCCGAAGCCATTGGGATAGGGACCGGCGGCGGCCTGCACCGCCAGGAACCTGTCACGCAGTTCCGGATCCTGGATAATCACCGCCCCTGTCATCGCGCCGGCGATGTTGAAGGTCTTGGTGGCGGCCGCGGTGATCACCATGCGGTCCGCATGATCGGGCGCGGCCAGGGACATGACCGTGTGATGCGCGCCGGGAAGGACGAGATCGTGGTGAATCTCGTCGGACAGCAGGACAAGGTTATGGGCGGCACAGAAGGCCGCCAATGCCTGCAGCTCCTCAGCCGCCCAGACCCGGCCGCCCGGATTGTGCGGCGAGCAGAAGACCACCAGCCGCTCGCTGCCGTCGAGCTGCGCTTCCAGGGCGGCGAGATCCATCTCGTAGCGCCCCTCCACCTCGCGCAGCGGGCTTTGCACGATGCGCCGCCTGTTGGCCGCGATCATCTTGTGAAAGGCATGGTAGACCGGCGTGAAGACGATCACCCCGTCGCCGGGGTCGGAGAAGGCCTGAATGCAGAGACCGACCCCGGCGACCAGGCCGTGAGTCGTGGCAATCCAGTCGGGATCGACGCTCCAGTCATGCCGGCGCGCCATCCAATCGACGATCGCCCCCTTGTAGTAGCCGGTGTCCATTTGATAGCCGTACACGCCATGGTCCAGGATGCGTTGCAGCGCGTCCTGCACAGCCGGCGGGGCGCGGAAGTCCATGTCCGCGACCCACATGGCGATGCCGTCGTCGGGGCTGACGCCGTAGTAGCCTTCCATGGCATCCCATTTCGCGCAGCCGGTGCCCCGGCGGTCGATCGCTTCGTCAAAATCGATGGTCATGCTCTGAGAGGATCCCCTGTCCGGCGCGGTTTCTTGTGGTGGCGTCTTTGACGCTCTTCCATTTTGAGCAGAATTTTTCGTCCAGTTACAGGCCTTTGACTAAAGCGGCGGCAGGCGGCGCAGATCGAGCAGGCCGTCGAAGCGCATGGTCCAGCCCTGGTGGGACCCGGCGAGGCCCAGCAGTTGCCGGTGGTTGTAGAGGTAGAGCCAGGGCGGGTCCTGTTGCAGCAGGTCGTAACAGCGCCGGTAGAGATCGCTGCGGGCCCGCGGCTCGACGGTCGCGCAGGCCCGGTCGAGCAGCGCCTCGACATCTGGATTGCGATAGCCCTGCCACCAGGAGCCCTCGCTGCGGGCGTCGACCTTCTCGCGTAGGACCCGAAAAGTGCTCATGGGGCTCGAATCGAAGACGCAGAGGTCGCCGATCTGCTTCTTGCGCACCCGGTGGGCATAGGCCGTGCGGTCTTCGACGACCTCGACATCGAACCGGATGTCAACTGCCGCCAACTGCGCCCCAACCGCCGCCGTCAGGGCCTCGGCCTCGTCGGGCAACCGGGTCGGGCAGGTGACCTTCAGGGTCAGGCCCTCGGCAAAGCCCGCCTCGGCCATCAGGCGCCGCGCTTCATTGGGATCGTACCCGAGGCCGGCGGCCGCGGCGTCACCGCCATCGTGGACCGGGCTGATAAATCCCAGCAGAGGCTGGCCGGCGCCCTGGAGGACCTTGGTCACCAGGGCCTCGCGGTCGACCGCCAGGTTCAGCGCCCGCCGCAGGCGCGGATCGCTCAGGGGGCCCTGGGCCGCGTTCAGAAGATAGATGTAGGTGGTCGGCGAGAGGTACCCGATGGCGGTGATACCGGGCGTTCGGGCCAGACTCTCGGCCGCGCCGGGCGCCAATCCGTTGGCGACCTGGACCTCGCCGGCCAGGAGCGCGTCGAGCCGCGCGGCGGCGCTGGGATAGGCTTTCCAGGTGACGCGCGACGGGGCCGCCGTGCCACCGTGATAGTCGGGATTGGCGCGGGCCGTGACCTGAAGGCCGGGGTCGTAGCTCTCGAAAACATAGGGGCCGGAGCCGACCGGCCGGGTGGCGAAGGCCGCCCCGGCCTCGGCCAGCGCGCGCGGCGGCAGGATATAGCCATAGACCAGGACGTCCAGCAGGTCGGCCAAGGGCGCGCGCAGAGCGATCCGCAGGGTGGTGCGATCGAGGACCTCCAGTTCGGCGCCGCCGAGATACTGGGCATAGACCCCCGGCGCGCCCAAGGTGACACCCATGTCGGGGCGGGCCATGCGGGCCAGCGAGGCCTCGACCGCCGCGGCGTCGAGCGGCTCGCCGTTGTGGAAGGTGACGCCTGGCCGCAGATAGAAGGTCCAGACCCGGGCGTCCTCGCTGACCGTCCAGCGCGCCGCCAAACCCGGCTCGAAACCGCCCGCCGGCGCGAAACGCACCAGGGCCTCGAACAGGGCCTCGAAGATGGTCAGGACATCGTTGCTGTCGGTGCAGTTGTGAGGGTCTTCCAGCTCGACGCGCGCCTGGGCGATTGTCAGTCCTGTCATGGACGGGGCCTCTCTGTCATGGACGGGGCCTGACTTTCATGGTCGCGGCCAGGTCCCGGCGAAGGGCCGCTCCAGCGCCCGCTCGATCATCTCCAGGCGATCCTGGCCGTAGAACAGATCGCCGTCGACGAAATAGCAGGGCGAGCCGAAGACCGAGCGCCGGATCGCCTCTTGCGTGTTGGCCTCGTAGACCGCCTGGACCTCCGGCGAGAGCGCGGCGGCGACCAGGGGGTCGGGGTCGAGACCGACCTCGGTGGCCAGCCGCCGCAGGCTACCCTCATCGGCCAGGTCGGCGTCGTCGCGCCAGTGCGCCTCCAACAGACGGTGGGCCAGGCGGTCGACCTCCCGGCCCTGCAACAATCCGGCGATCACCATGCCGTTGCACAGGGTCATGTCCTTGTCGTGGTGGGCCGGCCAGCCCGCCATGACCGGCGCCTCGCGAAACTCCGCCCAGCGCTCGATCTCGCGGCCCGAGAAGTAGGCGCGCCGTTCGGGCGTGCGTCCGTTGGTCGCCCCCGGCCCGGTCGCCGCGACGACCCGCCGCAGGTCCATCGGCCGGTGCGCGATCCGCCGCCCGGCCGCCCGCGCGATCTCCATGAAACGGGCCGAGCCGAGGTAGGCGTAGGCCGAATGGGCGGAATAGAAGTACTCGATCTCAGGCACTGGCGACGGTTCCTGTCAGGGTCGAGCTGCCGCCAGGGCCGCCAGCGCGCCGTCGAAGGCCTCCAGGGTCTGGTGGATGTCGGTCTCGTCGATCGCCAGGGACAGATAGAACTTGGTGTCGGCCTTCAGGACGCCGCGCGCGCGCAGTTCCTTGTTGAAGCGCGCCATCAGCGCCGCGTCGCCGCGCAGGGTATCGCGGTAGTTGCGGATCTCGCCGTCGGCGAAAATGACATCGAACATCTGCGGCGCGCCGATGACCTGGCCCTCCAGGCCCGCCCGCTCCAAGGACTGGCCGAGGCCGGCCATGAGGCGGTTGCCGACCTCGGTCAGCCGCTCGTAGGTCCCCGGGCGGCTGAGAACATCCAGGGTCGCCAGGCCGGCGGCGGCGGCCACCGGATTGCCGGACAGGGTGCCGACCATGGGCACGAAACGCTCGGGCTCGGCCCGCTCGCGGTCGAACAGCGCCATGACCTCCTCGCGCCCGGCGATGGCCGCCATAGGGAAGCCGCCGCCGATCGCCTTGCCCAGGGTGCAGAGATCCGGCACCACGCCGTAGAGTTCCTGGGCGCCGCCATAGGCGAGGCGAAAGCCGGTCACCACCTCGTCGAAGACCAGCAGAATGTCGTGCTCCAGGGTCAGCGCGCGCATGGCCTCCAGGAAGCCCGGGCGCGGCGGGATCAACCGCTGCAGGGGCTCCATGAAAACCGCGGCGATCTCGCCCTTGTGCTCGCGGATCAGGCCGGCGACCGCTTCGGCATCGTTGAAGGGCGCGACCAGGACGTTCTCGGTGGTGTTCTGCGGGATCCCCGCCGAATCGCGAACTGGCGCGGAGGTATTGCCCGGACTCTTCGGCGCCAGGCTCATCAGGCCATAGTCGCTGTAGCCGTGATAGCCGCCCTCGAACTTGAGGATCTTGTCGCGGCCGCGATAGGCCCGGACCAGCCGCATGGCAAAGGCATCGGCCTCGCTGCCGGTACTGGCAAAGCGCACCTTGTCGGCACAGGGCACGGCCTCGACGATCGCCTGGGCCAGGTCGATACCCTGTTGGTTGTTGGCAAAGAAGGTGGTGCCCTGCTCGATCTGGGCCCGCGCGGCGGCGGTGACCTCGGGATGGTTGTGGCCGACCAGCATGGGCCCGGAGCCGATCAAGTAGTCGATGTACTCCCGGCCCTCCGCGTCCCAGACGCGACTGCCCTGGCCCCGGCTGATGATAAGCTCGGCCGCCGTGTTGCCGAAGCTGCCGCCGGGCAGGACGCGGTGCGCCCTGTCGAGCAGGCTTTCGTCGCGATCGGGATTGACGGACATGGGCTGACATTCCTGCGCTGGAGAGCTGGGAGGGCGGCTGCGGCGGATGGCCAAGATATCGCCGCCCCACCCCTTACCGCCGGACTGTGCCAAGAGACGCGAAGGCTTGTCAAACGAGCCGGATGCAGCACGGCTAGACCCTTCGATTCCCGGCTCGGGGACCGTGGAACCTTCAGGTCGCGGCAACGACCCCGGCTGCCGGCCGGCTGGCCCGCAGGATCACCGGCTCCGGCGGGCGCCCGTCGTCCGGTCTCTTCGCACCGGCGCTCATGTCGCGCCGGAAGGCCGCGAGATCGTCCTCGGAAAGATCGGAGACCAAGGCGAAGATCAGGCCGCTTTCGCGCCAGACCAGGATCGTCAGACCCTGCGCGCGATAGGAAACAAAACCTTCCGCCGTCGCGTCCCAGGCTGTGCCCAAAACCGCCCGGTCACCCTCGGCCATGACGTAGAGGTAGGCCGCGACCCCACCCTTTTCGAACATGTAGGAAACCAACCGCTGCTTCAGGAAGGAGCAGAGCCGGGCCCCGGCGAGACGATAGCCGGCCGGCGCCGCCAAGTCTCTCGGGAGGGAAAACTCGACCCGCGACGCCAGCCAGCCCGCCACCGCCCGATAGTCCGGGCCCCGCACGTCGGGGCCGCGCTCGCTCAGGCGATAGGTGATGAAATCGTTGGTCGATTCCGCCACGACCACCGGCGTCGCCTCGTCGCCGCGCCAATCCAGCGGGCCGGCCAGGGTGAGTGCCAGCAGCAGTATCACGGCCGCTGCCGCGGCACCGACGACAAAGCGCCGGCGGGTCGACCGGCGCGGAGATACTTCCTCGACTTCAATCCGCCCGATTACTCTTGCCCAGAGTCGCGCTGGCGCATGTTGCTCGGCGGCGTCATCGCGCAGCCGAAGATCGAGGCGCCGTGCCTCCCCGATCCGACGACGGCAGCCGGGACAGGATCGCAGATGGGCGTCCACGGCGGCCCGCTCGACCGGGGACAGGTCGTCGCCTTCCTGCCCCAGGGCCAGGGCATCGATCGTATCGCAGGTTACCCGCAGATCCTCCACCGGTCGGCTCCCTCAGTCCCTCGGACTCATCGTATCATCCGGCCTCATCGCAAAGCCCCGCCCTCTTGTCTCCAGCGACTCCCTCGGCATCAAGATAGTCCGTCAACTGCCCCTGCAACTGCTTGCGCCCGCGCGAAAGCCGCGAGCGCACGGTCCCCAGCGGGCATCCCACGATCGCCGCCGCCTCGTCATAGGAGAACCCCTCCACCAGGATCAGGACCGTGACCAACCTGGTTTCTGGCGCCAGGCCGCCCAGGGCACGCAGCAGATCGCGCCGAAAGCTCCGGTGCAGATAGAGCACCTCGGGCGAATGCCGGCCGCTGCCATCGGTGACGCTGCGCGCCCGGGCTTCATTGCGCACCAGGTCCAGATCGACAACCGTCGGCTCGCCGCGCCGGTGATGGGTATCGATGAAAAGGTTCCTCATGATCCGAAAGAGCCAGGCCCGATAGTTCGTGCCTTCCTGAAAACTGTCGAAGCCCCGGTAGGCCTTGAGACAGGTCTCCTGCACCAGATCCTCGGCCGGTTCGACCGTCCCGACGAGGCGCAGGGCGGTGCGGAAGAGGGCATCGAGATGAGGTTCGGTCAGCGCGGCGTAGTCGGCCTGTCGCCGCTTCCGCCTGGCACTGTCGAACCATCGTCCCACCTCGTGACCCTTCCTTGCTCCTGGCCTTGGCCTCATCCCGCTGGACTAGCATGGCGCGCCCAGCGGCGGTGACACGCTCGATCAAAACCCCGCGAGCCAGGCGGTGCGTCAGCGGACCCGATGTTCCGGGCCCCGTCCGCGAAAGGCATCGATAAAGGCGGCCGCGGCGGCCTCATCGAAGGCCGCCAGTTCCAGCTTTTTGGTCCAGGCGGTGAGCAGGATCCCCTCGCCCAGACCGCTCTTGCGGCTGACCACCAGGCCGTCCCATTGGCCGCCATAGAGGTCGCTCCAGGCTTTCAGCCGATCCAACACCGCGTCGCCCGGCCGGTCATAATAGATGACGATGTTACCGTGCTCCAGGGCGTGCACAAGCTGCTCGGGGATCTGGGCCGTCTCGTAAAATCCGGCGTTCGTCCAGATCGGGGCATGGGGACCCGAGGTCGGTGCGCTCGAGCTGTAGCGATAGACCTCTCCCATGGCCAGATGCCGGCGGCCGAGCGAGCGTTCGGTCACGACCTCGCCGATGGCGCCTTCTCCCGCCGCCGCCAGGGCCTCGAAACCGCGGCTTTCCTGCGACCACTGCCACCAACTGTAGGCGAGCCAGCCGACCAGGCCGCCAGCCACCACGACGGTGAGGACCCCATCGCGCAGGCGCCGGCCCTTGGGATAGTGACCGCCGAAAGATCCTTTCAGCTTGCCGCCGCCGGATCCGCTCTGGCGACGCTTGGAACGGGACGGGGCCGATTTCGATTTGGGCAAGGTTGGGGATCCCCTCGTGAAGCTTCATCACTGCCGATAAAAGCCGTAACGAGGGGAGCGCGGAAAAGGTTCCCGGGAACCGAAAAAGAATCGCCGATGCGGCGAAGGGGGCCCGGTCAGCCGGCCTTCAGGATCGTTTCGTTCAGTTCGATCTTGTAGCCGTCGGGGTCCTCGACAAAGGCGATCACCCGGGTGCCGTGCTTCATGGGGCCGGCCGGCCGGGTGATCTTGATGCCGGCCTCTTCCAGTTTCGCGCAGGCCGCGTAGACATCCGGCACCTCGACGCAGAGATGGCCCCAGCCGTTACCCTTGTCGTAGGGGTCGCTTTGATCCCAATTGTGGGTGATCTCGATCGTGGGAAAGCTCTCCTCCGGCCCGTAGCCGATGAAGGTGTTGGTAAAGCCGCCGTCGGGATAGTCGGTGCGCCGCAGCACCTGCATGCCCAGTTGGCCGACATAGAATTCCAGGCTCTTTTCCAGGTCCGTCACGCGGATCATCGTATGCGCCAGGCGATAGCCCGTGGTCTCTGCCGTCATGTCTTCCCTCTCCCGATCTCGACTCAGAGCGACTTTGGCGCAAAGCCCGGCCCGATCCAAGCCCCGTTATCAGGCGGTCAGGCCGGCGGCAAAAGAACCAGGTTGCCGGTGTGCCGTTTTTCCAGAAAGTCCTGCTGGGCGGCCGCGATCTCGCTCAAGGGGTAGGTCTTGGCCACGACCGGCGTAACCGCGCCCTCTTTCACGGCCTGCAGGAGGCGCGGAAAGGTCTCGCGCCTGAAGACCGTCGAGCCGTAGAAGCTCAAGTTCTTGAGATAGAGCGTGCGCAGATCGAGCTCGACCAGGGGGCCGGCGATGGCCCCGGCCGTGACGTAGCGCCCGCCGCGCCGCAGAACCGACAAGAGCGCGGGAAAGCCCGGACCGCCCACCACATCGGCGACCACGGAGACGCCTTTGCCGTCGGTCGCCGCCTGCACGGCGCTTGCCATATCGGCGCTGTCGCGGGGAATCACCTTTTCGGCGCCAAGGGCCAGGACCGCGTCCGCCTTACCGGCGCCCGCCACGGCGATCACGCTGGCGCCCAGATAGCGGCCGATCTGCACCAGGAACGAGCCCACGCCGCCCGAGGCGCCCGTCACCAGCAGGGTGTCGCCCCTGCCGAGACCGGCCATCAACAGCATGTTCATGGCGGTGCCGCCGGAACAGGGAAGCGCCGCCAGGGTCGCATCGTCGAGCGCGATCGCTGGGTCGACACGGTGGGCGTAGCGCGCCGGGACGACGGTGAACTGGGCAAAGGCGCCATCGGTGTCGGTCCCGAAGTAGCGAGGGTTCTCCAGGCTGTCGGGATCGTCGGGGTCGCCAAAGGGCGGTTGAACGACCACCCGCTCGCCGATCCGGTCCACCGCCACGCCTGCCCCGACCGCGACGACGCGACCCACGGCGTCGGCGCCTTGGATGCAGGGAAAGCGCATGTCTCCGGACCAGGCCCCCATGCCGCCGGAGTCGACGCCCATGCCGTCTTGGCCGCCCTCGGCGGTCGTCGCGCCGGTCACCGTCTCGCTGTACCAGCCGATCCGGGCATTGATATCGGTGTTATTGACCCCGGCGGCCGCTACCCGGATCAGCACCTCGCCCGCCGCCGGGCGCGGCACCGGCAGGTCCTCGCGGTAGTCCAGCTTGTCCAGGCCGCCGTGACCGGTCAGCAGGACCGCAGCCATCCGGTCGGGAAGCTCATCGGGCTCGGCCATTCACAACCCCCATCCAATCTCGTTGACAGCCAGTTAGCACGCGGTGGCGGCAAAAGCCGGCGCGCGGCGCGCGGCGCTCGCCTGTTCGAAGGCGTAGGCATAGCCGATCAGCTTGCCCTCTTCAAAGGGGCCGGCAAAGAAGGAAAGGCCGACCGGCAGGCCGTGAACGAAACCGGCCGGCAGGGTGATATGCGGATAGCCCGCCACCGCCGCCGGCGCGCTGCAGCCGAGCACGGACTTGTCGCCCAGGACCGGATCGATCAACCAGGCCGGGGAGGATTTGGTCGGCGCGATGATGGCGTCCAGATCGTGCTCGCGCAGCACCCGGTCGATCCCCTCGTCGCGCGCCAACCGCAGACATTCGGCCCGCGCGGCAAGATAGTCATCGGCCTCCAGGCCGCCCTTCGCCTCGGCCATTTCCAGCAGTTCCTGCTGATGGTAGGGCATGGCCCTCGGCGCCTCGGCCCGATTGAAGGCAATGAGCTCCGCCAGGCTGCGTACCGGCGCAGTCGGGTGAGAGGCCAGATAGGCGTTGAGGTCGGCCTTGAATTCGTAGAGCAGGACCACCAGCTCCGGCGCGCGCAAATGGGGGACGATGCCGAGCTCGACGGGATCGACGATTGTGGCGCCGAGCGCCGCCAAGCGGGCGACTGCCTCATCGATGATCCGATCCACTGCCTCGTGGCGCCCGAGGTAGTCGCGGGCCAGACCCAGGCGCGCGCCCCGCAGCCCGTTGGGATCGAGAAAGCGGCCGTAGTCCGCTTCCCGGCGACCGGCGACGGTCTGGGTCACCGGGTCGTTCGGATCGGGGCCGGCGATGGCGGACAGCACGGCGGCGGCATCGGCGACACTGCGGGTCATCGGCCCGGCGGTATCCTGGGAATGGGCGATCGGCACGATACCCGCCCGGCTGACCAGGCCGATGGTGGGCTTCAACCCGACAATGCCATTGGCGCAAGCCGGGCCGACGATGGAGCCGTCGGTCTCCGTGCCGATGGCGGCGACGCAGTAGTTGGCGGCCACGGCGGCGCCCGACCCCGAGCTGGAACCGGAGGGACTGCGATCCAGGGCATGGGGGTTGCGCACCTGGCCGCCACGGCTGCTCCAGCCCGAGCAGCTTCGCGTCGAGCGGAAGTTGGCCCATTCGCTGAGGTTGGTCTTGCCCAGCAGAACCGCCCCGGCCGCGCGCAGCCGAGCGACCACATGGGCATCCGACGGGGCGATGTGGCCCTCCAGGGCGAGCGATCCGGCGGTGGTCATCATCCCATCGGCGCTGTCGAGGTTGTCCTTCACCATGATCGGCAAACCGTGGAGCGGCCCGCGCGGCCCCTGGGCGGCGCGCTCGCTATCGAGCGCCGCGGCGATCTCCAGGGCGTCGGGATTGAGCTCGATCACCGCACCCAGACAAGGACCGCTGCGATCCAGCGCGGCGATCCGCGCCAGGTAGGCCTCGCAGAGGCCGCGCGCCGTCCAGGTCCCGCGCTGGTAATTGTCCTGCAACGCGGCGATGGTGAATTCGGGCAGTTCCATCACAAGGTCTCTCCGGTTCCGCTTTCGGGAAGTCTACACCCAAGTCACCGCGATGGGGCTTGGATTGGAGAATATCGCGGTATAGCTTCTAGGTCAGCATTATTGACCTATTCCACGAGATCGGCTAGTGGTTGTCCGTCAGGTCGGCCAGTCGGGATGGATCCATGAATAGCCCCGCTTTCGATTTCGAGTCCTGCTTCGCCAGCAGGGCCGGACGCATGCAGGCCTCCGAGATCCGCGAGCTCTTGAAGCTCCTGGCCCAACCGGATGTCATCTCCTTTGCCGGCGGCATCCCCGACCCGGGTCTCTTTCCCGACCAGGATCTGGCCGGGGCCTTCCAGGCGGTGACCGCCGATCCCGCCGCCCGGGCCGCGGCCTTCCAGTATTCGCTCAGCGAGGGCTACCTGCCCCTCAGACAGTGGATCGCCGGCTACATGGCAAGCCTGGGCGTGCCCTGCGAGACCGCCAATATCCTGATCACCAACGGCTCCCAGCAGGCCCTCGACTTTCTCGGCCGACTGTTTCTGTCGCCGAGCGACACGGCGCTGGTGACCGCGCCCACCTACCTGGGCGCGTTGCAGGCCTTCGATGCCTACGAACCCCACTATGACAAGCTGGAGCTGGACCGGCAGGCCAACAGCCCCGCCGGATACCGGGCCCGGGCAGCAGCCAGGGGCGGCCGGGTCAAGTTCGCCTACGCGGTCCCTGACTTTTCCAATCCCACCGGCGCCACCATGACCCTGGCGCAACGAAAGGCCCTGTTGGCCCTGACCCAGGAACTGGACGTCCCGCTGATCGAGGACGCGGCCTACAGTGCGCTGCGCTACGAGGGCGAGGCCTTGCCGCCGCTCATGGCTTTGGAGCTGGCCCAGGTTGGCGCCATCGATGCCGCGCGCAGCGTCTTCTGCGGGACCTTCTCCAAGACCCTGGCGCCGGGCCTGCGTGTCGGGTGGGTCTGCGCGGCCCGTGGGCTGATCGAAAAACTGGTCCTGATCAAGCAGGCCTCGGACCTGCACAGCCCCAGCATCAATCAGGTGGTCATGCACCGGGTGGCGGAGGCTGCCTTCGCCGACCAGTTGCCGCGCCTGCGTGCCGCCTATCGTCAACGCCGCGATGCCATGCTGTCGGCCCTGGAAGATCATATGCCCGACGGGGTCGCCTGGGAGCGGCCCGAAGGCGGCATGTTCGTCTGGCTGACCCTGCCCCGGGATTGGGACGCCAAGGCGCTATTGGCATGTTCTGTCGCGGAAGCCCGGGTTGCCTTCGTGCCCGGCGGCGCCTTCTTCACCGGCGGCGAAGGCGCCAACACCGCGCGCCTGAGTTTTTCCCTGGCCAGCCCGGAGACGATCGCCGAAGGCATCGCCCGGCTCGGCCGCCTCTGGTCCAATCGCCCGCAATGCCCTCTTCCTTGACCGCGTTTTTGCAGCAACTCTGCGACCACTTCGATCTGGGGCCGTTGGAGGGCTTCGCGGACGCCGGTGGCTATGCCAACCAGAATTTCGTCATTGAAACCGCCAGGGGGTCCTACCTCGCCAGGATCCTGCGCGAGCATGAACCCGGCGCGCTGGAAAGCGAAGCGCTCTATCTGGAGCGGATCGCATCGACCGGGTTTCCCTGCCCCCGCTATCTGACGGGCCGGGCTGGCAGCCGTCTCTACGCAGGAGAGGGCCAATCTGCCGCGGTGATGCCGGTTCTAGAAGGGAAGGCCTCGGACCAGATCTCCCTGGAGGGGATCAGAGCTCTAGGCATGGCCCTGGCAAGGCTCCATCTCATCGAGGCCGACGCCCTGCCCGTAAGGTCCACCTGGTGGCGGTCCGGCTTTCTCGGCAAGGCCTTGACCCAGGCCGAAAGGCGCTTCGGCACCGCCCCCCTGTCGCGGCTGGCGGATCAGATCGCGGCCCTCACGGACCTCGAGGGCGAGGCCCTGCCCCGGTCGATCGTCCATGGCGACCCCTGGCCCGGCAACGCGCTCTTCGATGGCGGGCGTTTGGTGGCGCTGATCGATTGGGAGGAGGCGACCCTTGGCTTTCCGATTCTCGATCTGGCCTATCTGGCCCTGCACGGCTGTCTTTCCGGTCATGACTTCGATGCGCATCTCTTCGAGGCCTTGATCGTTGCCTATCAAACGGTCAGGCCGCTCTCATCCGGCGAACAGAGATGTTTCGGACAGGCGGTCCGCAGGGTCGCCAGCACCAACTACCTTTGGCTGCTTCTGAAGGCGCCGCCGGAGCAGAGGGACCTCGAGACGCTGTGGGCTTCCCAGTGGTACGGAGCCCTGGCGTTGGACCAATTGACGATCTGACGGTTGTGAGCAAGCCAAACCCATCCTTGGTGCGGGTCGCGAGACCTGCCGCGAAGGCGTGACAAGACCGCGAAATGATTGTTCCGTGGTCGCCGACAGATTCGCTGACGGCGGGGATGGAGAGGATGCAGTACGGCTTTATCGGGCTCGGCAGGCTGGGCGGGCGGATGGCGCAAAACCTCTTGCAGGCCGGCTTTACCCTGTCGGTCCACGACCGCGACGCCGCGGCGGGCGCGGACCTGGTCGCGGCGGGCGCGGTTTGGGCCGAAACGCCGGCAGCCGCCGCCGAAGGAGTCCGGGGGCTGATCACCTGCCTGCCCTCGCCGGCGGCCAGCGAGGCGGTGATGCTGGGCCAGGCGGGGGCGCTGGCGGCGCTTCCCGCCGGGGCGACCTGGATCGAGATGAGCACCGTCGAGGCCGCTGGCATCAAGCGGCTGGCCGCGCGCGCCGCCGAACGTGGGATCGAGACCCTGGAGTGTCCGGTGACCGGCGGCGTTCAGCGCGCGGCACGCGGCGAGATGACCATGCTGGTCGGCGGCGGCGAGGCGGTGCTCGCCGCCCACCGCCCGGCGCTGGAAGCCATGGTTGCCAGAATCGTCCCCATGGGTCCGCTGGGGGCCGCCTCGACGATCAAGGTCATCACCAACATGCTCTGCGCCATCGATCTCATTGCCGCCGGCGAGGCCCTGATGCTGGCCAAGCGCAGCGGCCTGGACCTGAAGCGCTCCTATGAGGCGATCTGCGCGTCTTCGGGCAACTCGGTGGAGTTCGAAGACTGGGCACCGGTGATACTGAACGGCTCGCTCAACACCGGCTTCACCCTCGACCTGGCCTTGAAGGATCTCGGTTTCGTCATGGCCCTGGGCCGCGAGACCGGGGTTGCGCTGAAGCTCGCCGGTCTGGTCGAGCAGCTCTATGTCGAGGCCCGCGCGAAGTACGGCGGCGACGCCTGGACCCCGCACACGGTCAGGATGATGGAAGAGGCCACCGGCGAGACGCTGCGCAGCGAAGGCTTTCCCGATGTCATCGCACCGGAGTGACCGCAAGAGGCCGGCATCGCGGCAAACAAGATCGAAGCCAGCCGATCAGGTCTCCAGCGCCGCCAGCCGCTCTTCCAACAAGGCATAGCGAGCCTCGCCCTTGGTGCGGTCGGCGCTCTCGTAGACATCGCCGACCTTGACCTGCAGCGCTCTCAACGCGGCGATGTCGTCTTGTCCCGGTAACCCGGGCAGGTGCAATACGGTGTCGCTGCCGTAGGTCGGGATCGGGTTGTCGGCGTAGGCCGCCGGCTGGAGGGGCGCCTGGCCGTCGCGCAGCTTGCGGATTTCTTCGCGCAGGCGCTTGCGGTAGGCGACGACGCCCTTGTCGGAGGTGACCAGGAACTCGCGATGATGGGCGGTGATCGGCCCCTGGCCGACGAAGGCCTCGTAGTCACCGGGGTTGCGCTGACGCTCCTCGTAGGGGCGACCGCGCAGCTCGGCGATGTCGATCCGCTCCAGGGCCTCGGGCGTGCGCCACTCCGGGCGCGAGCGCTCGGCGCGCGAATTGAAATGGCGGTAGGCCAGGATCGTCGTGTTTTCGTCGTCGACCGGAACCACCCAGCGGGTAAAGCTGCCGCGCCCGAAATACTTCGAGGCCTCGCCCTCGGTGTTTTCATAGACCGCGCCGGCCTGGGTGAAGTTCGGCAGGATCACGTCGTTGGTCGAGATCCAGACGTAGTCCTTCACCCGGCGCGCCTTGGTGTAGAAGAAGCCGACCGGACGTTCGCGCCAGTCGATCTCGGGAAAGATCCCGAGCTTTTCCGTGAACTGCACGATGTTGACCCGGGTGTGGAGAAAGACCACGTGCATCGGGTCCATCGAGTTCTCGGCGATCTGCAGCCAGTTACAGGGCTGAGTCACCTCATAGGGCAAAAGCTCGCCGCCCTCGATCTCGCAGGTATCGTAGATCGGAAAGGGCGGCAGGGCCTCGGGCGGCCCCAGATAGGCGAAGACCAGCCCCTTGTACTCGCGCACCGGATAGGCGCCCAGGCAGACCTTCTCCTTGACGATTTCCTGATTGGCCTCGGCCGGCGCCTCCAGAACGCGGCCGTCGAGATCGAAGTGCCAGCCGTGATAGCAGCAGCGGATGCCGCTATCGGTGATGATGCCGAACTCGAGCGAGGCATTGCGGTGCGGGCAGTGTTTGTGCACCAGCCCATAGGCGCCCGCGCCGTTGCGAAAGAGAACGAGGTCCTCGCCGAAGCGCCGGATCGGCACCGGTAGCGTCCCGACCTGGGAGGTCATCGCGACCGGATGCCAGAAGCGCCGCAGGTACTCGCCACAGGGCGTGCCGCGACCGACCCGGGCGAGTTCCTCGTCGATCGCGCCGGTCGGGGGGCGGTGATAGCCGCTGAATGCCTGAACCGCCATGGCTCTCTCCTTGCCGTCGCCCCGCGAGCCTACGCGATGATGCGGGGGAGGACCCTAGGGTCCCCGCCCCGCGCCACGCTCCCCTCGTGACTTTGCCTCTTCGTGGCTCAGGTGAGCCACCAGCGCTCGATGATCTTGTAGCCGTCGAACTCCCAGTTTCCCGCGACTTTTTCGGGATGGCGCACGTTGTCGCGGAAGGCCGTGATGTGGTTGGCGAAAAGATGAATGACCGAGCCGCAGTCGTCCCGGCAGAGGGCCTGCATCTCGTAATACATCTCGCGCCGCTTGGCCTCGTCCAGTTCGCCGCGCGCCGCCTTCAAGAGCTCGTTGAAGCGCGCGTTTTGCCAGTAGGACTCGTTCCAGTTGGACTCCGCGCCGTAGCCTTGGGTGAACATCCAGTCCTCGGTCGGCCGGCCGCTCCAGTAGCTCGCGCTCCAGGGGTGTTTCAGCCACACGTCGGACCAATAGCCGTCGTCCGGTGCCCGCTTGGGGGTGATCTTGATGCCCGCCTTGGACGCGTGCTCGGCGAAGAGGACGGTGGTGTCGACCGCGCCGGAGTAGAGTCCGTCCGAGGCCGTCAACTCGACCTCCAGACCCTCCATCCCGGCCTGCTTCAGGTGCCAGCGCGCCTTTTCGGGATCATAGGTCCGCTGCGGCAGCTCGGCGTTGTGAAAGCGGTTCGCCGGGCTGATCGGGTGGTCGTTGCCGAGCGAGCCGCGCCCCCGCAGGACCTTTCTCAGGACCTCCTCGCGGTCGATCGCCAGCTTCAGGGCCATGCGCACATGGGTATTCTTGAAGGGCTCCAGGTCGGTGCGCATGGGGAAGGTGTAGTGCTGGGTGCTGACCACATCCTCGACCACGACACCCGGCCGCTTGGCCAGCAGGTGCGCCGTGCTGGCCTCGATATCGCCGCTGATGTCCAACTCGCCGGTGACCAGGGCATTGGTGCGCGCGGTGGAGTCCGCGATCACGAAGATCGAGGCCTCGTCGACATGGCCCTTGCCGGCCGAATGGAAGTCCCGGTTCTTTTCGATATGGGCGCTGACCCCGGCGTCGAAGGACTTCACCTTGTAGGCGCCGGCGCCATCGCCCGACAGGTCCACCACGCCGTCCCTCGACGGCAGGACCGACAGCGACGAGGCGCTCACCACGAAGGGGAAGTCCGCATTCGGCTCCTTGAGGTGGAAGATCACCCGATGCGGGCCGTCCTTGGAGATCTCCTCGATGGACTCGACCACCGACTTCATCGCCGATTTGGACTCCTCGCCCTTGTGGCGGGAAATCGAGGCGATCACGTCGTCGGCGTCCAGGGTCTTGCCGCTGTGAAAGGTGACGTCCTTTTTCAGATCGAAGACCCAGGTTCCCGGATCGCCGTCCGGCTCGACGGCCTCGGCCAGCAGCGGCTCCAACTGGCCCTGGCTGTTCACCTCGGTGAGTTGGCTGTGGATGGTATACCAGAGCAGGTTGACGAATCCGCTGGACAATGTGGCGGGATCCAGGGAATCGGTGGTCGAGCCCTGGACCGAGCCGAGGCGCAGGTGGCCGCCCGGCTTCGGCGCCTCGGCTTTCGCCGCACCGGCCGCGAGGCTCGAAATCGCCGCCGCCGATAGCCCGAGCGCCGCCAGGCGCCCGCCGAACTCGCGCCGCGACAGGCGACCGTCAGTTAGCTGCTGGACCAAATAGTCTTTCTGTGAGGTCATGGTTTTCTCCCTGACGCGGATGGGCCCGCGCCCTCCGGCTTTGTTCTTTTTGTGGCGCCACAGGAATGGGGCCTTCGTTGGGCAAAAGCCTAAACCCGTGGGCGTGGGAACGGAAGGCGGAATCTCATCGCGCGTTGCGGATCGATTACTTTTTGGCCGGCCCGACGCGGTGAAACGAAAACCCGCTCCTCATAGAAGTTTAGATTCTGTAGTAACTTGGGCGGGATTTCGATTTTCCACATAGTGAGAGAGGACCGAAACAATGTACCGGCTCTATGCCTGGCCCAACTCCTACGCCATGGGCGTGCATGCGATCCTGGAAGAGATCGGTGCCGCCTACGACCTGCGCTGGGTCAAGATCATGGTCGCCGATCTCGACCCGGACTTCGCCAGGATCAGCCCGCACGGCCGGGTCCCTGCCCTGGAATCGCCCGACGGCGCCCTGTTCGAGACTGGCGCCATCGCCCTCTATCTGGCCGAGCGGCACCCCGAGGCGGGGCTTCTGGTGCCGGCCGGCGATCCCGATCGTCCAGCCTTCCTCCAGTGGTTTCACTACCTGGCCACCACCCTGCAGCCCGAGGTGATGATCCAGTTTCATCCGGAGTTCTATTTTGCCGACACCGCGACCCAGGACGCCCTCAAGCTAGCCTCCATGGCCCGCCTGACCAAGGTACTGGCGACCCTGGAGACCGCGCTCACGGCAGGTCCCTACTTTCTCGGCACCCGCCGCACCGTGATCGACTATCTCTTTACCCTCCAGGCGGTCTGGCCGGAGATCTACCCCGGGTCCATCGACGACTTTCCAGCCATCAACCGGCAGGTCGAGACCCTATGCGCGCGTCCGGCGGTGCGCCGGGTGCACGATCTCCACCTGGCCGAGGCCGCGACCGTCGACCGCAGCGGCATGGGCGCACCCGCAGCCTCAGACCTCTAACGCACACGCGTAACGCACGCGCGACATCGTGATCCCTGGTGATTCTACGCCTTTGCTAACCTCAGGTAGCATATCGGCAAGACATAACCGACCAAAGGGACCTTGAGCGAGAAACCCTACAAGCTCTTCTGTACGCGCGAATCCTACGCCATGACCGCCCATGTCGTGCTGGAAGAGCTCGGCCTGGACTACGAGCCGATCTGGAGCGACCTGTCGCTACCGCCAGCACAACGCGACCCGGAACTGCTGGCGGCCAACCCCCATGGCCGCGTTCCGACCCTGATCACGCCGGGGGGACCGATCTTCAAGACCGGTGCCATCCTGGTCTACCTGGCCGAGCGCTTTCCCGGGGCCGGCCTGCCGCGCGGTTCTGCGGGCCCATGGTGCCGAACGTCTCGCCAGAATTACTTGACGCACATCAATTCGCCCACGCCGAACCGCCGCTATTCTCAGGGAAATGATCCGAATGGAGGAGACAATGGCACGCGTGATGGAGGTTCTTCGAGAGGACCATCGCAACATGAAGCGTCTGCTCGCGATCCTGGAAAGCCAGGGCAAGATGCTGCGCGACGAAGGTCTGCCCGATTACGGCTTGTTGTCCGAATTGGTGAGCTACTGCCTGACCTACCCCGATCTTTACCACCATCCCAAGGAAGACCAGATTTATCGCCGCCTGATCCGCCGGGGCGCTAGTAAGGATCAGCTCGGCGACATGGAAGCCGCGCACGAGGAACTGGCCGCGCTGACCCGCCGCCTGGCGGAAGCGATCGACCCACCTCCCGAGCCCAGCGCTTCCGGCCGCAGGACCCTCGCCAGTCAGTTGGAGAGCTTCATACGCAGCTACCGTGCACACATCGAGGCGGAGGATCTGATCTTCTTTCCGCTCGCCGAAGCGATGCTGCAACCCGACGACTGGAAGGCGGTCGACGCCCTGATGAAACGCATGGACGACCCGATCTTCGGCGACAAGGCCGGACCTGAGTTCCGCAGATTGAGTTCTGTCCTCGAAGACCATGGGCAGCAGGTCGCGGCAGTGGACTAATGGTGAGTGAAAGATGGAGGAATGGCGGTGGAGTGGCGTGACGCCAGCGACAATCATTCGCCGAAGAGATATCGAGATTAACTACCAATGCTTGAGAGGCGACCATGGAGTTGATACCCTCGAATCTGATCGAAAGCATCCCGCGACCGAATTGGTTTGAACTATGACACAAGCGAAGGCGACAGATAAGGGCAAAGGCCGCGAGTTGCGCGGCTTCCTCTTTCTGACCGTGGTTTTCGCGCCGGTACTGGCTGTTGCCATCGTCGGCGGCTACGGCCTTCTGATTTGGATGTACCAGCTAATTCAGGGCCCGCCGTCCTATTGACCGCCAATTTTCGAGGGGGAGATCCGGCCATGCGCAAACCGATCTTTGATCCAGGACGACGGTCGCTGCTGACCGGGCGGCTCGACGAGATTCGCGCCGCCGAACCTCCGCCCGCCGAAGTCCACGTTGTCAGCCTCGTCGTCTATAGCGATCCCTCCCGCCTCGCGGAAGTCTCCGCGGCCGTGGGGCGTTTGCCAGGCGCAGAAGTTCATGCAAGCGACGGCGGCAAACTGGTTGTGGTCGTGGAGACCGGCGGCGATGCCGACATGGCGGCCGCAATTCAGCGCGTCGACCGCACAGCGGGCGTCATCTGTACCGCACTGGTCTACCAGCAGGCCGAACTCCTGGGCCCAGACGATTAGGAATGTCCCGATGAAAATGCGCCGACGCGATTTCATGAAGGCCCAGGCAGCCGCAGCGGCCGCCGCCGTCGCCGGCATTGCCACGCCGGCCGCCGCGGCTAACCTGGTGACCGATTCGACAAAAACCGAGCTCAAGTGGTCGAAAGCGCCCTGCCGGTTCTGCGGCACCGGCTGCAGCGTGATGGTCGCGACCAAGGCCGGGCGGGTCGTCGCCACCCATGGCGATGCCAAGGCCGAGGTCAATCGCGGCCTCAATTGCGTCAAGGGCTACTTCCTGTCGAAGATCATGTACGGCAAGGACCGCTTGACCACGCCCCTGCTGCGCATGCGCGACGGCGAGTACCACAAGGAGGGCGACTTCACGCCGGTCGATTGGGACCGCGCCTTCGACGAGATGGCGCGCCATTTCAAGAAGGCGCTGAAGGAAAAGGGACCGACCGCCGTTGGCATGTTCGGCTCGGGCCAGTGGACCGTGTGGGAGGGCTACGCGGCGGTCAAACTGATGAAGGCCGGCTTTCGTTCGAACAACATCGACCCCAATGCACGCCACTGCATGGCCTCGGCCGTCGGCGGCTTCATGCGCACTTTCGGCATCGACGAGCCGATGGGCTGCTACGACGACATCGAGGCGACCGACGCTTTCGTGCTTTGGGGCTCGAACATGGCCGAGATGCACCCGGTCTTGTGGACCCGGGTCGCCGACCGCCGGCTCAGCGCGCCCCACGTCAAGGTCGCGGTGCTGTCGACCTTCGAGAACCGCAACTTCGATCTGGCCGACCTGCCCATGGTCTTCACGCCACAGACCGATCTCGCGATCCTCAATTTCATCGCCCACCACATCATTTCGACCGGCCGGGTGAAGGAAGACTTCGTCGGCCGGCACGTCACCTTCCGGCGCGGCGCCGACGATATCGGCTACGGCCTGCGTCCGGAGCACCCCTTGCAGCAGGCCGCCAAGAACGCCGACAGGGCCGGCGCCTCGGACGACATGACCTTCGAGGAGTTCGCCGAGTTCGTCAGCCACTACGACGCGGAAAGCGTCGCCGAACTCAGCGGTGTACCGAAGGAGAAACTCATCCAGCTGGCCGAGCTCTACGCCGACCCGGCGACCAAGGTGGTCTCCTTCTGGACCATGGGGTTCAACCAGCACACCCGCGGCGTCTGGTGCAACAACCTGATCTACAACATCCATCTGCTGACCGGAAAGATCTCCGAGCCGGGCAACAGCCCCTTTTCGCTGACCGGCCAGCCCTCGGCCTGCGGCACGGCGCGCGAGGTCGGCACCTTCTCCCATCGCCTGCCGGCCGACATGGTGGTCAAGAATCCCGAGCACCGCGAAATCGCCGAACGCATCTGGAAGCTGCCCGCCGGCACGATCCCGGAAAAACCCGGCTACCATGCCGTGCAGCAGAACCGCATGCTCAAGGACGGCAAGATCAACGCCTACTGGATCCAGGTGAACAACAACCTGCAGGCCGCCGCCAACATGAACGAGGAGACCTATCCCGGGTACCGCAATCCGGATAACTTCATCGTCGTCTCGGACGCCTACCCAACGGTGACGGCCCAGGCCGCCGACCTGATTCTGCCGACCGCCATGTGGGTCGAAAAAGAGGGCGCCTACGGCAACGCCGAACGCCGCACCCAGTTCTGGCACCAACTGGTCGACGCGCCCGGCGAATCCCGCTCGGACCTCTGGCAGCTGGTCGAGTTCTCCAAGCGCTTCACGACCGACGAGGTCTGGCCTCAAGACCTCCTCGAGGCCAATCCCGATTACAAGGGCAAGACCCTGTTCGATGTGCTCTACCGCAATGGAACGGTCGACCGCTTTTCATTGGACGAGGCCAGCGCCGGCTACGAGAACGATGAAGCCCAGGCCTTCGGCTTCTACATCCAAAAGGGGTTGTTCGAGGAGTACGCCGAGTTCGGCCGTGGCCACGGCCATGACCTGGCGCCCTTCGAGCGCTATCACCTTGAGCGCGGGCTGCGCTGGCCGGTGGTCGAGGGCAAGGAGACGCGCTGGCGCTTCCGCGAGGGTGAAGATCCATACGTCGAGGCCGGTACCGGCGTCCAGTTCTATGGCCACAAGGACAACAAGGCGCGCATCTTCGCGTTGCCCTACGAGCCGGCGCCCGAAGTACCCGACGAGGAGTACGATTTCTGGCTGGCGACCGGCCGGGTGATCGAGCACTGGCACTCGGGCTCGATGACCCAGCGTGTGCCCGAGCTCTACAAGGCCTTTCCCGATGCGGTGGTTTTCATGCACCCGGACGACGCCGAGACCAAGGGGCTCCGCCGCGGCAGCGAGGTGCGGGTGATTTCGCGGCGCGGCGAGATCCGGTCCCGGGTCGAGACCCGCGGCCGCAACAAGCCGCCGCGCGGCCTCGTATTCGTCCCCTGGTTCGATGCCAGCCAGCTGATCAACAAGGTCACGCTGGATGCCACCGATCCAATCTCCAAACAGACCGACTACAAGAAATGCGCGGTCAAGATCGAGGCGGTATGAGGCCTGTCATGAAGACCTTCACATGTATCATCCTTCTGACGGTGGCCGCAGCGGTGGCCGGGGCCGCCGAGCCGGTCGCCACCCTCAGGGGCCCGGCCGAACTCATCGAGCAGGGCCAGGCGCCGTCGATGGCCAAGGTCTCCAACAAGGACCTGCGCCGGTCGCGCAACTATCCCGAACAGCCACCGACGATTCCGCACCATATCCGCGGCTATCAGATCGATCTCAACGCCAATAAGTGCATGTCGTGCCACAGCCGCCGGGCGACCGCGGACTCCAATGCGCCGATGGTCAGCATCACCCACTTCATGAGCCGGGACGGCCAGTTTCTCGCCACGGTCTCGCCACGCCGCTACTTCTGCACCCAATGCCACGTCACGCAGCAAGAGCTCGAACCGCTTGTCGAGAGCGATTTCGTCGACATCGATGAGGTCCTCACGGACCAGAACTAGTAGACAGACGAACCGGGGGAACAGCCATGTGGTCGCTCGCCAAGGATATCTGGGGTGTTGTGCGACGACCCAGCGTCCATTTCAGCCTCGGCTTCCTGACCTTCGGCGGTTTCATCGCCGGCGTCATCTTTTGGGGCGGCTTCAATACGGCCCTCGAGGTTACCAACACCGAGACCTTCTGTGTGGGCTGCCATGAGATGTACGACAACGTCTACCAGGAACTGAAACCGACCATCCACTACACCAACCGCTCGGGCGTCCGCGCGACCTGCCCCGACTGTCACGTGCCCCACGAGTGGACCAACAAGATCGCGCGCAAGATGCAGGCCTCCAAGGAGGTCTGGGGCACGCTCTTCGGTACGATCAACACGCGCGAGAAGTTTCTCGCCATGCGGCGCGAGCTGGCCGAGCACGAATGGGCCCGCCTGAAGGCGAACAACTCGCTGGAATGTCGCAACTGTCACGAACTGGGCTTCATGGACTTCACGCGACAGAGCCCCCGGGCGGCCGAAGCCCATGCGGAATTTCTGGTCGGTGGCGAGAAGACCTGCATCGACTGCCACAAGGGCATCGCCCACGAGCTCCCGGACATGACCGGCGTGGCCGGCTGGCAGTAGAACGCCGCCCCTAGAGGTCCGACAGTCTGTCCGCGCCGCAGATATCGCAGATCGTGAGCAGGTAGATCCGGATCATGTCCAGGTAGTCGGCGCGGTCGACCCGTTCGTCGGGCATCGTGTTGTACCTGCCGCCGGGGCCGCAGACCACGCCCTCCATTCCCGCCTCGGCGTAGAGATGCCCGGCGTCGGTGCCGAAAAAGCCGGTCGGCGTGATGGCGCCGGTCGGCTGCGGCGCACCGCGCACGGCCCTATAGGCGGCGTTGATCGACTGCACGATGCGCGCGTCCCGGGCCACTTCGAAGGCCGGCATCATGGGCCGCCCGGCGACGCGCTCGGTCTCGACTTTGGTTCTCAGCCCGGGATGTCGCGCCTCTAGCCGTGCTAGCACGGCGCGGATATCGGCGAGCGCATTCGCCTCGGTCTGGCCCGGACCGTAGCGCCCCGAGCCCTTCAGCGTCACGAAATCGGCCACCTGCGGCGGCCGCCAGTCGAGCAGCTCGCGGCCAAGCGCCCCGTGCACCACGCCCACGTGCAGGCGGTTGATCGCGCGATGCTCGTCGCTGGGCGCATCGGAAAAAGTCAGATCGGTCAGCTCCGGCACCAGTTCGCAGGCCACCAGTATCGCATCGACGGCCTCCTCCCGCTTGGACAGATGCCGGGTGTCGCCTTGCAGTTCGATGATAAAGGTGAAGGAGGCGGCGTGCATGGTCACCGCCTGCAGGTCGGACGGCTCGCTGTTGACGAAGTAATCCGCCCGCAGGCCCTGGCGGATCGCGGCAAGGGTGCCGACACCGCCCTGCAGTTCGCCGACCACATAGCTCAGGATCACGTCGCCCTTGGGCCTCACGCCGGCCTCGATCAGCGTCCGCACGGCGCAAAGCGAGGCGGCATCGCCGGCCTTCATGTTCGACACGCCGATGCCGTAGATGAAATCGTCGTCCACGAGGCCGCCCCAGGGATCGACGGTCCAGCCTTCGGTTACGGGGTTGGTGTCCAGGTGGCCGTTGAAGAGCAGGCTCTTGCCGCCGCCGCTGCCGCGCCAGACGCCAATGGCGTTGACTCGGTCGCCTTCCACTGGCTGCAGCTCCGCCTCCAATCCGAGAGCGGTCATGACAGCGACCATGCGCTCGGCGAGCTTGCGCTCTCCCTCGGTCTGGGAATAGCTCTTGTGACGCACCATCTCGGACAGGGTCTCGAGACAGGCGGTCTCGTCGATGCCGCGGGCCAGCGTCAGGGGATCGGTCATGGGAAACTCCCTGGAGTATGTTCAGACGTTCTCGGCCCATCCGACGGGGACGGGCACGGCATCCAGAAGTTGCGCGGTGTAGGGATGGCGGCTCGGAGACTGGGCCTCGGGGGTATCGAACAGATCCACCAGGTCGCCGCGCTGCATCACGGCGATCCGATGGGCCAGTTGGCGCACCAGGTTCAGATCGTGGGTGATGAACAGGCATGCCGTGCCGGTCTGCTGCTGCAGTTCCACCAGCAGCCGCGCCACCGAGGCCTGAACCGACACGTCCAGGGAGGAGGTGATCTCGTCGCAGATCACCAGTTGCGGCTCGGCGGCGAAGGCGCGCGCGATGGCGACGCGCTGCTTCTCGCCACCCGAGAGTTGATGCGGATAGCGCCCCGCGAAGTCCTCGGGCAGCAGGACGCTGCGGAGCAGCTCGCGCACGCGCCGCGGCCGCTCGTCACGAGGCACCAGGTTGTAGAGTGTGAGCGGGCGCGACAGGATCTTGCCCACGGTCTGGCGCGGGTTCAGCGAGGCGTCGGGGTGCTGGAACACGATCTGCACCGCGCGGCGATAGGCGCGGTGAATCTGCCGGCGTGCGGCGAAACCCTCGCCATCGAACTCCAGGGTGCCGTCGAAATCCTGCAGCCCGGCCAAGACCTTGGCGATGGTGGACTTACCGGAACCGGACTCGCCGACGATGCCTAGAACTTCGCCCGGCCGAATCGCCAAGGAGACATCGCGCGCGCCCTGCACGGTCTCGCGCTTGGGACGCAGAAAACTCAAAAGCCCTCGGCCGCCGCCGTAACGCACGTTGATGTTTGTGAGCTCCAGGAGGCTCGTTGTCGCATCGGGCGCGGGCGGCGCGATGCGATGGTCCGGGTGCGGCACGGCCGCCAGCAGGTTGCGCGTATAGGCGTGCCGCGGGGCTTCGAAGATCCGGTCGCGCGGCCCTTGTTCCACAATCTCGCCGTTGTTGATGACCGCGACGTCCTGCGCGACCTGGGATACGAGCCCGAGATCGTGCGAGATGTAGAGGGCCGTCACGCCGGTTTCGTCGCGCAGCGTGTCGAAGAGATCCAGAATCTGCCGCGCCGTGATGATGTCGAGCGCGGTGGTGGGTTCGTCGAAGATAATCAGCTCGGGATTGCAGGCGAAGGCCGTGGCGATGACGACCCGCTGCTTTTCACCGCCCGATGCCTCGTGCGGGTAGCGCTGCATCATGTCCGAAGGCCGGTTGATGCCGGTCCGGGCGAGCCAGGCCTCGCCGGCCTCGAGCGCCTCTTTCGCGGCGAGACCGCGATGGCGCACCAGCACTTCGGAGATCTGCTCGCCCAGCCGCAGGACGGGATTGAGCGAGGTGCCGGGATCCTGGAAGACCATGCTGACCCGGCGGCCGCGCATGTCGAGGACCTCGTCGCTGGTCTTTGCCCTCAAGTCTTCGCCCATCAGCATCAGCGCGCCGGCGCGCTCGACGGCGTTGGCGGGCAGGTAGCGCATGATCGCCCAGGCCAGCGATGTCTTGCCAGACCCCGACTCGCCCACGAGCCCGAGGGTGCGGCCCGGTCGGACCGCCAGATCGACCTTTCTGAGAGCCTCGACCGGCCCCGCCGGCGTGGCGTAGGCCAGAGAGTAGCCACGCACCTCGAGGACCGGCGTGTCGGGATCGCTGTGGGACGCCGCGGCCATCAGCGACGGTTCCGCGGGTCGAAGGCATCGCGCAGGGCATCGCCGAAGAGGTTGAAACCGAGCGCCGCGACCGCGATGGCGATACCCGGGACCGCGACGGTCCAGGCCGAGCGGTACATGAACTGCCGCGCCTCGGCGACCATGAGACCCCATTCGGTGCTGGGCGGCTGCGCGCCCAGGCCCAGGAACCCAAGCGTCGCGCCGATCATGATGGCGAAGGACACCCGGATCGTCGCCTCGACGATGATCGGGCCGATGGCGTTGGGGATGACCTCCTGGCAGATGATGTAGGTCCGGCTTTCGCCGCGGGCGATCGCGGCCAGCACATACTCGCGGGTCCGGATCGACAGGACCGCCGAGCGCGTGATCCGGGCCATGCCCGGCGTGAAGGCGACGGCAACGGCAAGCATCGCCTCGCCGATACCGCCGCCGAGGATGGTGACGATCAGCAGCGTGAAGAGAAGGTCCGGCACCGCCAGCAGTCCATCGAGCGTGCGCATGATGACACTGTCCACCCAGCCCCCCGTCACACCGGCCGTGACACCGATGATCGAGCCCGCCGCCACGCCCAGGGCCGTCGCGCCGAGACCGAAAAGGACCGTCGAATGGGCGCCATGCAACAGCCGGGACAAGAGGTCGCGGCCGAACTGGTCGGTCCCCAGCCAATGGTCCGCCGATGGTCCCTGCAGCCTGACGGTCGGGTGAAAGACCTGGGGATCGTAAGGCGCCAGCAGGGTTCCGAAGAGCACCGCAATCGCAATCACCGACAGAAGGGCGACGCCGACCAGCCCGGTCGGATTGCGCACGATCTCATTCATAGCGGACCCTCGGGTCGAGGGCGGCGATCACCAGATCCGACGCCAGATTCGACAGCGCGTAGACCATGGCCAGCGACAGGGTGATCGCCTGGATGACCGGCAGATCGCGGTTCTCCAGCGCATAGATCAGCAGGCGCCCGAGGCCGGGCCAGGCGAAGATTTCCTCGACCACGATGATCCCGCCGAGCAGGTAGCCGATGTCGAGCGAGATCACGGCCACCGCCGGTGCCAGCGAGTTGGGCAGGGCGTGGCGGCGAATGACCCGGCCCTCGCGAAGCCCCTTCAGGCGCGCGGCCCGAATGTAGTCGCTGGCCAGCACATCCGACATTTCCGAGCGCACCTGGCGGGCGATATGAGCGGTCAGGATCAGCCCGAGGGTGCCGGCGGGAAGGATGACATGGGCGAAAAAACCAGACAGGCTCTCGCCCGGCGCAATGAAGCCACCGGCGGGAAACAGGGCGATGGTGGGGCCGGCCAGGATCACCAGCAACATCGTCGCGGTAACGAACTCGGGCATGGCGGTCCCGACATAGGCCAGAAGACTGATACCCAGATCGGCCGGTGTCCCGCGCTTGAGCGCCGCGAGCATCCCGAGAGGCACGGCGATGACCGTCACCGCCACCAGGGCGGTGACGGCCAGAAGTGCCGAGTTGGCAAGAGCCTTGCCCACCACCTCGGATACCGGAAGGGACAGCCGCAGCGACATCCCGAAGTCGCCCTGCAGCAGACTGACGAGCCAGTCGAAGTACTGAAAGGCAATCGGACGGTTCAGGCCCAGGCGCTGCTCCAGCGCCGCCACCTGATCCGGTGTCGCGTATTCGCCCAGGATCATGATCGCGGCGTTGCCGGGCAGGATCATGGTGATCGCGAAGACCGCGATGGTGACGATCCAAAGCACCAGCACCACCGCCACCAAGCGGCGCAGCAGGTAGGCTGGGCTCACGAAATCAGCCTCGGTTCAGCCAGACGTCCTCGGTATAGAACACGCGGTTGAGCGGATGCACCGTCCAGCCTTCCGCGACGTCGCGGCTGGCCGTCAGCACGTCCTGGTACATCGGAATGATGTAGGGCGTGTCGCGCAGGATGATCTCCTGCGCCTTGGCATAGATTTTCGCCCGTTCCGCCGTGTCCGCGGTGGAGCGCCCCTGTTTGACCAGGTCGTCGAACTCCTTGTTGAACCAGGCCGTGTCCTCATAGGAGGCGGTGGAGGTCAGCAGCAGATTGAAGCTCGCGTCCTCGGTCGGCTGCATCCCCCAATAGGCCATGTAGAAGTTGCCCTTGCGCCAGACGTTGGCGAGATAGGTGTCATGGGGCATCGCCTGGACTTCGATGTCGAACCCGCCGGCAATCGCCATCTGCTTGATGGCGATTGCCACCTGTCCGCGGATCGCCGGGCGGTTCGAGGCGACCAGGGTCAGCTCGAGCCCGTCGGGATGCCCGGCCTCCGCCAGCAGCGCCTTGGCGGCTTTCGGATCGTAGGCGATCTCCGGCGTGTCGATGGCGTACTGGAACTCGGGCGAAAGGATGTTGTCGTAGGCTGGGCGGCCGAGGCCCTCCAGGACCAGATCGACCAGCAACTGACGGTCGATCGACAAGGCCAGGGCCTTGCGGACCCGGATGTCGTCGAAGGGCGGCTGGTCCTGGCGCATCACGACATTGACATAGCGCCCCGCGGGCACGCGCAGCGCATTGCTGCCCGGTGCGGCCGCGATTCGCGCATAGTCGGCTTGCTGCACGTTCAGCATGACATCCATCTGGCCCGACAGGTAGTTGGCGGTCTCGGCGGCCAAATCGGGGAAGAGATGCATCTCCACCGCATCGAGATAGGGCCTGCCCTCCAGGTAGTAGTTGTCGTTGCGCACCAACCGGGTGACCCGGGCCGAATCGTAGCTTTCGAGCTTGAACGCGCCGGTGCCGTTCGGTTTCGTCTCCAGATCGCTGCGATCGCCGGCCAGCGCCGCGGCCGAGACGATCCGTGCGTTGGCATGGGCGGTCGAAATCGGCAGATCGGCATAGGGGGCGTTCAGGTTGAAGCGCACGGTGAGGTCGTCGACGGCCTCGACCCCCTCGATCATGTCCAGTACCGAGCGGGCCGGCGATCCGAAGTCGGGATCGAGAATGGCCCGGAAGGTGGCCACGACGTCGGCGGAGGTAAAGGGCGTGCCATCGTGGAAGGTCACGCCCGGCCGCAGATTGAAGGTGAAGACCGTCGCGTCGTCGTTGGCGTCCCAGCCGGTCGCGAGATCCGGATCGGCGGCGTTCTTGCCCGGCGCGATCCGCGTCAGACCGGAGTAGAGCATATCCACACAAGGATATTCCGCCGGTCCCGAGAGCTGCATCACGTTGAGCGTCGCAATCCGGGTCGAGTGGCTGATCTTCAGCGTACCGCCGCGTTTCGGCGTTCCCGCCTGTGCGAAGCGGAGTGCCGGTATCGTTGCGGCCGCGGCCAGGCCGAAGACAACCTGACGACGGTTCGGTCTAAAGTCGCTCATTCGCTCACCCTCCTCTGTTTTTTCTCGCTGCGCGTGTTTTCTAGCCAATGACCGTCAGCTCGTCGGGCAGCCCGGTCAGGACGTCCGGCGCGCCGTCGGTAATCAGCAGGGTATGGCCCACGCCCATCCCGAACCCGCTGTCGGAATCGCCCAGCATGACATGATAGAACAGTGTCATGCCCGGCTCGCAGACCATCGGGTTGCCGGAATAGATCATCGGCGGCACGTCCATGCTCGTCGGTGCGAAGGTACAGCCGACGGAATAGCCCGTGGCGCCATAGCGATGCGCGGCATAGCCGGCGGAATCCAAACCGTCGGCATGGGCATCGAAGATCTCGCCCAGGGTACAGCCCGGGCGCGCGATCTCGGTCATCCGCTGCAAGGTGCCGCGCGCGGCATCGTACATCTTGACCTGGCGCGGATCGGGACGACCGAACAGGATCGTCCATTCGGTCTTCACGTTGTAGCGGCGATAGGCGACAGGGTACTCGACAAGGAATTGATCCTGGGGCTCGATCCGGCGCGGCTCGGAGACGCCGCGGCCGTAGACGGCCCGGGGACCGGAGTTGAAGAGGGGCGGATTGGGCGGCATGTCGGCGCCCTCGGCCAGGATCGCGCGCAGATACTCCGCCTTGATTTCGGAATCCAGCACACCGGGCCGGCAGGCGGCGATGACGGCCTCCAGCGACAGGTCCAGGATCCGGCCGGCCCGTCGGGTGTAGTCGATCTCCGCCGGCGATTTGATCAAACGCAGCTTGCGGATCAGGTGGTCGTCGTTGTCCAGGGTGCAGAATCCCTCGAGCGCATGCTGCACGCGCCAAAGGTTCCAGCCGGTCAGCCCGTGGGTGTTGAGCTCGATCGCGACGCGCTTTCCCTTGAGCCCGAGCTCCTCGAGGATGCCGCGCAGATCGACCGCCGGATTGGCGTCCTCGGCGTCCCACCAGATCCGGATGTCCTCGATGGTGCTGGTCACCCGCGCCTGGATCAGGTCCGGACGACGGGTCAGCAAAACGATCGGCCCTTCGTCGGCGGTGACGACCGCGCATTGGAAAAAGACGTAGCCGCCGGTGTCGTAGCCGGTCAGCCAGAAATGGCTCTCCTGGGCGAAAACCAGCATCGCGTCGAAGCCGTTTTCGACGAGCCGCTCGCGCAGGCGGGCCTGGCGATCCATATGTTCCTGGCGGGTAAAGGGCAGGGCCGACCCCGGTTCTACGGTCATCAGTCACCCCCTGTTCGCGGTTGCCGCGCCGGCATTTCATCCTCCCCTTCACCCGACGGTATGGCCTGGTGTTTCACCCGTCAACCGGACTCATGGCGCCGGCCGGGGCCGGGGCCGGGGCTGGGGCCGGGGCTGGGGCCGGGGCTGGGGATTGTCAGCTCGGGAGGACTCCTATACCTCTGGAAGGGACCGCAAACGGATGGGGGCGCGGGGTATGGCGGCACGGCTTCTCTATCTCGGCAATGGACGCCAGCTGCAGTCCGTGGCCAAGTTGGACGAACGATTCGAGAGCTGGGGACTCCAGGTCGAACGGCGCTGGGCCTACGACGGCGACTTTCCCGACGACCTGGCCGGCTATGACGGCATCTATCTTTCCGGCAGCCCGCACGGCGCCTACGAGGATGTCGACTTCATCCACCGCGAACATGACCTGATCGCCGATGCCGCGGCGCGCGAAATGCCCATGCTTGGCGTGTGCTTCGGTAGTCAGATCCTGGCCTCGGCGCTCTGCGGGCGCGACCAGGTCTTTCGCCGGACCAGCTGCGAGATCGGCTACAAGGACCTGCCGGTCACCGAGGCTGCCAGGGGCGATGCGGTCTGTGGCGGTCTGGGCGAAGCGGTGCACATGTTCGTCTGGCACAATGACGAGGTGCGCGCCGCCCATGACGATATGAAAATCATCGCCCGTTCCGATGACTGCCCGAACCAGATTTGGCGCTACCGCGACCAGCCGGTCTGGGGCATTCAGGGCCATCCCGAGATCACACTGGATCAAGCCCCGATCTGGTTCGAGGAGAACCGCGAGAGAATGGAGGACGACGGCGCCGATGTGGATCGCCTGAAGGCGCAGGCCGACCCGGCGACCGAGGCAAAAACCATGCTCACGCGCTTTGCCGATCTGGTGAAGTCGGCCGCGTGAGCCCCGAGAAGGGCGCTTTGGGCATGACCGGCATCGCCAGTCCCTGGTTCGATGAATCCGAGTACGCCAGCCGTCTTGCCCGGGTTCAGGCCGCGCTTCTGGAAAGTGGCCTCGACGGATTTATCGCGTTCCAACCCGAGACCGTGACTTGGCTGACCGGGTTCTTCACCCGCGGTTACAGCAGCTTTCAATGCGCCATCGTTCCGGCCGAGGGCCAGCCGGCCATCGTCTGTCGCGATGTCGAGGCCTATTATCTCGACGCCACCAGCGTGTTTCCCGAGCGCGCCCTCTGGACCGACAGCGACGCCCCGGTGAACGTCGCCGCCCAGGCCATCGCCGAACGGCTGGGCAGAACCGCGCGGCTCGGCATCGAGCTTTCGGCCTGGCCCCTGTCCGCCGGACGCTTCGAAGCGCTCAAGGCAGGCCTGCCTGGCGCAGTCTGGCAGGACGAGAGCCGGCTCGCCGCGACCCTGCGGCTGGTGAAGTCGCCGTCCGAAATCGACTATCAGCGCCGGGCGGGCCGGGCGGCCGAGGCGGGCATGCAGGCCGCCATCGACAGCGTCGGGGTCGGTGTCAGCGAACGTGAACTGGCGGCCGAGATCTGTGCCGCCATGATCCGCGCCGGCAGCGATCTGCCCGGGCCCGGCGTGCTGTCCTCGGGCGAGCGCGCGTTCCATCTGCACGGCGGCTATAGCGACCGGGTCCTGGAACGCGGCGATATCGTCCAGCTCGAGACCACGCCGAACGTGCGCCACTATCACGCCCGCTTCATGCGCCCGATCCGCGTCGCCGAGGCGCACGACGAAGACCACCGCGCGGTCGAATCGTTGATCGCCATCCAGGACGCCGCCCTGGCCGAGGTGCGCCCGGGCGCGCCGGCCGCGACCGCCGACCGCGTCTACCGCGAGGGCGTGCTGTCGGCCGGACTGCGCGACAGCTACACCAACAAGACCTTCTATTCCGTCGGGCTGCTGCTGCCGCCCTCCGGCGGCGAGCCGCTGGAGGCGGCGCCGGGCTGCAGCTGGAGCTTCGAGCCGGGCATGACCTTTCACACCTACGTACTGGCCCGCGGCTTTGGCATGTCCGAGACCATCGCCATCACCGACAGCGGCTATGAACGCCTGACGAACTTCCCCCGCCGCCTCTTCGTCGCCTAGGCTTTCTTGATAAATGGCGGCCATCCCGCACAAGGCACAGCCTTGAGCCGGGGTCTGGTTGGGGGAAAGCCGCGGCCCGAGACCCCGGCTCGGTCAGAGATGGCATCGTCATCCCGGACGCGGCTTTTCTGCAAATCTTCGATTTGGAAAGAAAAGTCAGCGAGCCGGGATCTCGGCGAAACTGAGATCAGGCGCCGGCCCGAGATTCGGGATACCTCGCTCAAACCGCCAACCGGGTTCCAGAATGACGTTCCCTGGAAAGGACTTGTCAGCAGACCCTGGAGCCTTTCCCGGTCAAGCAGGATCGCCCCTCGCGACAAGAATTCGTTTCAGGGCCTGCTTGTCGATCTTGCCGATCGGCAGGCGCGGCAGCTCGGCCAGGATTTCGAAGGATTTGGGCACCTTGTAGTTGGCCAGCCGGTCGCGGCACCAGGCGGCGATCTCCGCGGCGACGATAGTGGTTCCCGGCTCGGCCTGCAGGAAGGCCTGGCCGACCTCGCCGTAGACCGGATCGGACACCCCCAGCACAGCCGCCGCGGCCACCGCCGCATGGCTCTCGATGGCAATCTCGATCTCGCGCGGATAGATGTTGTAGCCGCCCGAGATGTACATTTCCTTGGAGCGCCCGACGATCGAGAGATTGCCGTCGGCGCGGACCTGGGCGATGTCGCCGGTCTTGAACCAGCCGTCCGGCGTGAAGGCCTCGCGGGTCGCGTCAGAGTTGTCGAAATAGCCCGCCATCAGCCAGCGGCCGCGCGCCTGGATCTCGCCCGCCTCGCCAGGCGCCACGGCCCGGCCCTCGGCATCGGCGACGCGCAGATCCAAGCGCGGGTCGGGCCGCCCGATGCTATTGGCCAGCACCTCGAAATCGGCGTCGAGATCGGAATAGGTGGCATAGAGCGACAGCTCGGTCATGCCGAAAGCCGTCGCCAGGGTGCCCGGCAGCTCGTAGAGCCGGGCCACCAGATCGCGTGGCATGGGGGCGCCGGCCCAGATCAGATACTCGAGCGAGGAGAGGTCGAAATTCTCGAAGTCGGGATGGGTCACGGCGAGATGGAACATGGTCGCGCCCTGGAGCCAGAAGGTGATCCGCTCGCGCTCGATGGTCCGCAACATGACCCGGGGATCGAAGCGGTCCATGAAGACCAGGGTGCCGCCCACGATAATCGGGAAGAGCCCCAGCATGCCGACCCCGGCGATGTGGTTGATCGGCATGTTGTGCAACAGTCGCAGGCCCGTTTTGGAGGGCCAGCGGTCGTTCTCGACCAGGGCGCCCAGCATCAGGCCATAGTGCCGGATCATCGCCCCCTTGGGTTCGCCGGTGGTGCCCGAGGTAAAGATGATCACCGCGGTGTCGTCGGGTGAAATCGTGGTCTGGCGCTCCCGCAGCGTTGCGTCCCGCCGGTCGGTCCGGTCGACGAATTCGGCGTAGGGCCGGGCGCCGGGCAGCGCGCCCTCGACGGCGATCAGGGTCTCGACAAAGCCGAACTCGGCGGTCAGGGCGGCGAACTCTTCGTCGTAGCGCCGGCCTTCGATCTCGGGCAGCGCGAAGATCACCTTGGGCCGCGCCTTGCCCACAACGTAGCGCAACTCGGCCAGACGGTAGCGGGGATGAAGGCCGACCCAGATCGCGCCGATCTCGGTCACCGCCAGCAGGACGATGATGAATTCGGGGCGCGGCGTCGACAGCAGGGCGACCCGGTCGCCGGGCGCCACGCCCAGGGCCAGGAGGCCCTTGGCACAGGCCGCCACCTCGGCCGCCAGGTCGCGGTAGTTCAGGCGCCGCTCGCCCCAGACCACCGCGTCGGCTTCCGGCCTCTCGGCCGCCCAGCGCCACAGCGCCGCGCCGACCCGCTGGTCCAATCCCGCAAAAGGCTCCGCCGTCATGGCGCGCGCCTCCCCCTTAGCCTTCGTGAACGGCGGCAAGTTTTATGGATAGGCTCTCCTGTGGCAAGCTGCCGGGTCCGCAAGCGGATAAGGCGTTTCTTAAAGGTCCCACAATAGGGTTTCGCCGGGTCGGATACGGCACAAAGGTCAGGCCATGCCCTGGAAATGGTGGCTACTCGCAATCCCGGTCGTCGCCCTCTTGGTCTTCTTCACCCATGAAGACCTGGGCTTCTGGCCGTCGCTCGCCTTCTTCTCCCTGGCGATGCTCGCCGGGTTTTATCTCTACGGCCAGGACAGCCGACGCCTGACCGCCGTCTTGAAGCCCCTCGCCCGGCGCTACGGCGGCAGCCTGAGCGCCGCCACGATCCTGTCCTATCCGCAATTGCGTTTCGAGGCCGGCGGCCGTCCCATTGCCGTGCATTTCATGCCCAACGGCGGCGCCAACGGTCCGCCGGGCCCTTTCACCGCAGTGGCCTTGACCCTGCCCTTCGACAGCTCGATTGAATCCTCGGCGGTGCTCTCCCCGGCGCTCGTGCGCGGCGCCGTCGCCGCCCTGGCCCCCGACTGGCAGGCAACCACCGGGGACGCGGCTTTCGATCAGGCCTTTCGCCTTGGCGGCAAGGACCAGGCCGCCATGGCGGCGTTGCTCGACGAGGCCCTGCGCCGACAACTTTTGGCCTCGAGCCTCCCGAAGCTGCGCGTGAACCTGCGCGGCGCCGAGATCGGCATCCACATGGACGGTCTCGCCAAGACGACCGCGGAGATCGAGGAGATGGTCGGCCTCGCCCAGGAAGTGGCGAATCGCTGCAGCCAGACGGGCTAGTGGAAAGATTTCCCTAGTTCTGGCCCAGGTCGATCGGCCGCATCAAGGCGCTCGGCAGCTGGTCCACGGCGGTGCAGCCCAGTTGGCTCATGCTCGAGCGCAGCTCTTCCTTCAAGACCGTCATGACGTGATCGCCACCCTTCTCGCCGAGCGCCGCGACGGCGAACATGAAAGCGCGTCCTCCGAGCACGAAGTCGGCGCCCGAGGCCAGTAGACGCGCGGCGTCGAGGCCGCTGCGCAGGCCGCCATCGGCCAGAATGGCGATGTCCGGGCCGGCGGCCCGTTTGATCTCCGACAGGACCTCGACCGGCGCCGGCGCGGCATCGAGTTGGCGGCCGCCGTGGTTGGAAACCAGCATGCCGTCGACCCCGATGGTCTTGCAGCGCTCGGCATCCTCGGCCGACAGCACGCCCTTGACCACCAGCTTGCCCGGCCAGGAGTCGCGGATCGCCTTCAGGCGTTCCGGGGTCACGTGGCCGACCGTGAGCTTGGACTGGACCGCGCGGGTGATGGGGCCGCGGCCGCCGTCGGGAAGATAGCGCTTGATGACCTCGAGGCGCGGGACCCCGGCGGACAGACTGGCAAGCGCCCAGGCCGGGTGGGTGGCGATCTGCCACAGGGTGCCCAGATCGAAGCGGAGCGGCACCGACAGACCGTTGCGCAGATCGCGTTCCCGGCGCGTGCCGGTCGGCACATCGATGGTGATCACCAGGACCGGATAACCGGCCTGCTTGGCGCGGTCGAGCAGCGAGCGCTCCATTTCGGGATCCACCGGCACATAGAGCTGGAACCAGGCGTGACTGCCGGCGATCGCCGCGATCTCCTCCAGATCGGCACTGGCAAAGCTGCTGAGCGCGAAGGGCATGTTGTGGCGTTTGGCGGCCGCGGCCAGGATCTCGGCCGCGCGGGGCCAGATAATGCCACCCAGCCCAATCGGCGCGACCCCGAAGGGCACATCGTAACGCACACCGAAGAGCGTATGGCTGGTATCCACCGCGTTGGCGTCCCGCAGGTAACGCGGCATCAGCTTGACCCCGTCCAGCACCTCGCGGTTGCGCCGCAGACCGACCTCCGGCCCGATGCCGCCGGTGAAGAAATCATGGGCAAAGCGCGGCAGGCGCTTGCGCGCACCGGCCTCCATGACCGCCACGCTGGGGTATCGTTTGTCGAGGTCCATGCGCTACTAGCCCCTGGTTCGGTTCCGGCCCCTGCTTTGCGGCCCTTGTCTTGTTTCGGCGGGGCCGATAGTTGTCGAAGCGGGCGACAAAGACAAGCGAGGGAGCGCAGCGGGCGTGAAGACCATCCCCGAAGGATTGACCCGGCGTTTCGACCTTGCCGTGGACGACGGCGACACGGCTGCCGCGCTGGGCAATCCGGGCGTCGCCGTGGTCTCGACCGTCGCGCTGATCCTAAAGATCGAGGAGGCCTGCTACCATCTCGTCCTGCCCTACTATGAGAGCGACGACGCGACGGTCGGCACCCGGGTCGCGGTCGATCACCTGGCCCCGGCCCGGCCCGGCGCGCCGGTCGCCGTCACCGCCACCCTGTCCGGCACCCGTGGCCGCCATCTGCTGTTCGAGGTCCTGGTGGAGCAGGCCGGGAGAACGGTGATGCGCGGCCAGCACAACCGCGCCCTCGTCTCCCTGGAACAATTCCTCGGCGGCCCGGCAAGCGCGCCCGGCGCGATAGCGCCGGAGGTCGAGTTCTGGTTCGATTTCCACTCGCCCTGGTGCTACCTGGCGGCCCAGCGTATCGGCGACCTGCTGCGCCGGCAGGGCGGGATGTTGCGGTGGCGCCCGGTCCATCTGGCCAAACTGATGGCGGCCATCGACGGGCGCCGGCCGCTGGAGGCCAACCCCGCCTTCGTGCGCTGGTACCGCCAGGATATCGTCGACCAGGCCGCCCGGCTCGGCCTGCCCTACCGGCCGCACCCGGCCTATCCCCTGAGGCCCTCGCGGGCCCTGCGGGCGGCGCTCTTCGCCGCCGACGAGGACGCGGCGGAGCTCTTCGTGACCGCCCTGATGCGCGGTTACTGGGCCGAGGAGCGCGACATTTCCGACATCGCCGTGCTACAGACGGTGGCCGAGGCGGCCGGCCTCGACCCGGCCCGCATTCCTGACGTGGTCGGCGCGCAGGCCTACAAGGATCGATTGGACGCCAACCTGCAGGAGGCCGTCGCCAAGGGCCTTTTCGGACTTCCGGCCATGATTTTCGAGGGCAAGCTCTACTGGGGCAACGACCACCTGGACCAGCTCGAACAAGCCATCGCCGCCTGGCGCGGCGGCGCAGGACGACAAGAGGAAAAACCGCGACCATGACCGAGAGAACCGTCAGCTTCTACTTCGACTACATCTCGCCCTACGTCTATTTCGCCTGGCCGGAGCTGCGCAAGATAACGGCGCGCCACGGCTGCACGCTGGCCCCGGTCCCGGTGCTCTTCGCCGGCCTGCTGACCGCCCAGGGCAATATCGGCCCCGCGGAGATCCCGGCAAAGCGGGTCTATGTGTTCCGCGATGCCCAACGTCTGGCGCGCGATCTGGACCGGCCCTTCCGCTGCCCGCCCTCGCACCCCTTTCGCCCCCTGCTGCCGCTGCGTGTCACCAGCGCGGTCGAGCGGCCCGAGCCGCGCGCCCAGGTCATCGACGCCCTGCTCGACGCGGTCTGGGGCCGGGGCCGGGCGATCGACAGCCCCGAGACCATCGCCGTCGCCCTGGCCGGTACCGGCCTCGACTCTCAGGACCTGGTCGAGAAGGCCGGCGCGCCAGAGACCAAGGCAGCGCTCAGGGACCAGACCGACGCGGCGGTGGCGCGCGGCGTCTTCGGCGTGCCCAGCATGATGGTGGGGGAAGAACTTTTCTGGGGCTTCGATTCCCTGGCCCACCTGGACCGCCACCTGGCCGGCGAGCCCGCCTACGACGAGGCCGAACTGCAGCGCTGGCGCGAGGTCCCGGCGACCGCCGGGCGCAAGCGCGACAATCTGGAGAACCTCTCCCTCCTGCGGGATTGATCCGGCCCGAACCGCGGCTGTCACTCGACGGCAAAGGCGCGCAGGAAGTCCGGGTCCGGCGTCACCCCCAGCCCGGGGCCTTGCGGCACGCCGACCGTGCCGTCCTGGGCCGCGACCTGACCCCTGACGTCGAGCGGCTCGGTCAGCAGCTCGTCGGTGAAGCGGTTGGGTGTGCTGTCGAACTCGAACATCGGCTGGGCCGGGTGCAGGCCGCCGGGCAGGTCGGGCAGCGCGGCCAGCAGGTGCAGATTGGTGGCCAGCGAGACCGCCGAGCCCCAGACATGGTTCACCACCGGCAGGAAGTGGGTCTGACAGAGCGTGACCACCTTCAGGTACTCGCTGATCCCGCCGAGGCCGCAGACCTCGGGCTGGGCGATGTCGAGACAGCCCCCGGCGATCAGGTCGCGCCAGCCCCAGCGGGTGAACTCGGCCTCGCCGCCGGCGATGTTGACCCGCAGGCGGTTGCGCAGGTGGCGATAGCCGGCGCGGTCCTCCGGCGCCACCGGTTCCTCGAACCAGTAGACGCCCAGCGCATCCAAGGCCTGCCCGACGGCCAGCGCGTCCCGGGCGTCGTAGGCATGGTTGGCATCGACCATCAGGCGGAAATCGTCGCCCAGCGCGCCGCGCACCGCCTCGACCAGCTTGATGTCCTCGCCGACTCCCAGACCCACCTTCATCTTGGTGGCACGGTAGCCGGCCGCCTTGATCGCCGCGGCCTCCTCGGCGAAGGCGGCGGCGAGTTCGGGCACCTTGCGTAGCATCATGCCGTAGCCATAGGTCGGGATGCGCGCGCGAAAAGCGCCGCCGATCAACTTGTGCAGCGGCAGGCCGGCGACCTTGCCGGCGATGTCCCAGAGCGCGATGTCGACGCCGGAAAGCGCCTGGACCGGCATGCCCTTCTGGCCGTGGTCGCGCAGCCGGTTGTAGACGAAGTGCCAGAGCACCTCCCGGTCCAGCGGATCGCGCCCCAGCACCAGCGGCTGGATCACCTGCTCGACGATCGCCCGGTTGGCCAGGGCCACCGTGCCCGGACCGAAGCACTCGCCCCAGCCGGTGATGCCCTCGTCGGTCGTCACCTCCACCAGATGGGCGCTGCGCCGGCTGTAGTACTGCTGCGAGTAGCCGAGTTCCTCACCCAGGTCGTAGCCCAGCACGTGGCTCTTGATCCCGGTGATGATCATGACGGTCCTTTCGAAGCGATCTATCCTGGGCCATCTTGCTGGCAAGGGGCCGGCCGGTCGAGGGGACAATAGGGGGGAAAGGCCAGCAATGACGGCGACCGCGCGCCGACCGGGAGGCAAGACAGTCGCCGGCTTCGCCGCGCTCGCCCTGGGCGTCCTGCTGGTGCCGTTGGATTCGGCCGTCAACGTGGCCTTCCCGCTGATCGTCGCGGATCTCGGCCAGGCACCCGGCGCGATCCGTTGGGTGGTGATCTGCTACGTCCTGACCTATGCCAGCCTGATGCTGCTCTGCGGCCATCTGGGCGACCGGATCGGACACCGCCGGGTCTTCACCGCCGGGCTGCTGGTCAGCGCCCTGGCCTTCTTTCTCTGCGCCACGGCCACCAGCTTCGCCTGGCTCCTGGTCTTTCGCCTGCTGCAGGGCCTCGGCGGCGCCCTGGTGCTGAGCTGCGGCGCGGCCCTGGCCACGGCCCTGATGTCCGGCGCCCGGCGCGGCCAGGCCTTGGGCTTCTACACCCTGCTGTTTGGGCTCGGCATGGGCCTCGGCCCCCTGATCGCCGGCGCGTTGGTCGAGCACTGGGGCTGGCCGGCGGTCTTCTGGTTTCGCCTGCCCCTGGCCCTGGCGGCGCTCGTCCTGGTCGCCGGGCTGCCTCGGGCCAGGCCGCCGGCCGGCGACGGCCGCGCCGACCTGGCCGGCGCCCTGCTGCTGGTGCTGGGCCTGGCCGGCGCCCTGCTGGCCCTGGACGGCGCCACCGGCCGCGGCTTCGGACCCCTGGCCACCGGGCTCCTGTCAGGCGTTGCGCTGGCCGCCTTCTGGATCTTCGCGCGGCGGGCCCGGCGCAAGGCCGATGCGATTTTGCGCCCGATCCACTTTCGCGATCCCGCCGTGGCGCTGCTGGCCGGCGGCAACCTGCTGCTCAACTTCGCGGTCTTCGCCCTGCCGCTGCTCGTGCCCTTCGCCCTGGCCCCCCTGGGCCAACCCCTGGTCGGCCTGGCCCTGGCCGCCGCGCCGCTGGGCTTCGTCGCTGGGGCGCTGGCGGCCGCCAGGATGATGCCCCGCCAGGACCCGGCCCGCCTCGCGTTCGTGGCCTGTCTTCTGGCCGCGCTAGGCCTGGGCGTCACGGCTCTTCTCGCGGATTCATTTGGCATTGCCGCCCTGCTCGGCGCATTTCTCCTCATCGGCCTCGGCCAGGGCCTCTACCAGTCCGCCACAACCTCGCTCTTCGTGGCGCGGCTGCCGGCGACAGAGCGCGGCGTGGCCGGGTCCCTGGAGCTGGTCACCCGCACCTTCGGTCTGGTCGCCTGCGCCAGCCTGCTGTCCGGGCTTTTGCCCGCCGACCGGGCGGATGGCGCAACGGCCGCTCTGTCCCAGGGCGCCGGCCTGGCCGCCGGCCTGCTGGCCGTCTTTCTGCTCTTGACCCTGTTGCGCCCAAAGCTCTGGTTCGGCGCGGCGTCTGCACGTACAAGGGATTGACTGCCCAGCGGAAGGCTACCAGGGAGCGACCCTATGGACAGCACCATCACCCAGGTCGAGACCCTGCGGCTCGACGAGTTCCCCAACGTGCTCTGGGTTCGCCTCCATTGCGCCGGCGGGCCCATCGGCCTGGGCGAGACCTTCTTCATCGCCGCCCCGGTCGAGGCCTATATTCACGACTACGCCGCGCCGCTGCTGCTCGGCGAGGATGCCCTGCGCATCGAGCACCTGCGCAAGAAACTGCGCCCCTATGTCGGCCACCAGGCGCCCGGCGCCGAGATCCGCGGCAACTCGGCCATCGACATCGCGCTTTGGGACCTCTTCGGCAAGGTCGTCGGCCAGCCGCTCTATCAACTGCTGGGCGGACGGACCCGTGAGTGGGTGCGGACCTACAATACCTGCGCCGGCTACCGCTACGTGCGCGGCGGGCGCGGTCAGGATTCCTCCAACTGGGGCGTCGGCGGGGCGGCCGAGGGCCCCTACGAGGACCTTGAGGGCTTCCTGACCCGGGCCGACGATGTCGCCAAGAGCCTGCTGGAAAGCGGCATCGGCGGCATGAAGATCTGGCCCTTCGACCGCTACGCCGAAGCCTCTCACGGTCTTCACATCAGCAAGGCCGAGCTGCGCGAGGGCTGCGAGCCCTTCGCCAAGATCCGCGACGCCGTCGGCGAGGACATGCAGATCATGCTGGAGCTGCATTCCCTCTGGTCGCTGCCGGCGGCGGTCGAGATCGCCCGCGCGGTCGAGCCCTTCGACGTCTACTGGATCGAAGACCCGATCCAGGCCAACGCCCTGGGCTCGTTGGCCGACTTCAAGCAGGAGACCGGCGCCCGGGTCACCGCCAGCGAGACCATCGCCACGCGCCAGGGCTTTCGCGACCTGATGGAGCGCGGCGCCGTCGACATCGTGATGTTCGACATCGGCTGGGTCGGCGGATTGACCGAGGCCAAGGCCATCACCGCCATGGCCGAGGCCTATCACCTGCCGGTCGCCCCCCACGACTGCACCGGCCCGGTCGGCTACACCGTCTCGACCCACCTGTCGGTCAGCGCGCCCAACGCGATCATCCAGGAATCGGTGCGCGCCTTTTACACCGGCTGGTACCAGGAACTGGTGACCGCGGTGCCGGAGATGATGGACGGCCAGGTCCGCCCGCCGGAGGGCCCGGGCCTCGGCCAGGAACTGCTGCCGGGCCTGTGGGAGCGGCCCGACGCCCGAGTCCAGATCAGCGGGGGAGTCTGAGCCTTGCCGGGAGAGATTTGAGGCGTGTTCGACGACAGCCACGACCAGCCGGAGGCGCCAGGCGCAAGCGCGGTCCGAGAACGCTTCGACCGGCGCTACATTCTCCTCGCCCTGGCCCCCCTGGGCGCCTATGTCCTGCTCTATCTGTCCATCGAGGCGATGCGGAACATGGGGATCGAGTTCCGCACCATCCATGCCTTCCAGTTTGTCGAGGTCGCGGCCAGCGAGACCAAGTACCGCTACCTCTGGGTCAGCGCGTTCCTGGTCTCGGCCGCCGTCACCGTCGCCGTGATCGCGGCGGCGGGTTTCTCGCTCCTCGCCCAGACACCGCGCCGGGACCGCCGCCTGGTCTGGTCGCTAATCGCCCTGATCGTCGGGGTCATCACGCTCTACGAGGGCTATGGCGTCAGCTGCGCCACACCGCAGGGAGAGGGCCCGCCCGTGGGGCTTTGCGGTGCCTTGCAAAACGATTGGTGGTACGAATCCCTGGGCAAGGATCTCTATCAGGAAACCCTGGGCCGGCTTCCGATCACAGCCGATCCTCTGGCGGTTCCGGTCGCGGACTTCGAGGACTCCGCCCTGGCGCGGCTGGAGTCGGCTCTGGTCGCGCTCAAGTTCCTCGGCACCCTCGCCCTGGTGCTGATTGCCGCGGGATCGATCCTCACCCTGACCCGGCCGGAGGCCGCCGGACCGCGAGATTCCGCCGTCGCCGCCGTCCAGGCCGAATTCCTGGCCGGCAAGGTCGCCCTCCTGCGGCGCTACCTCTACCTGGGATCGGCGGCCTACGTCTTTGCCATCATCGCGATGATCTCCTGGATGCTCTGGCCCCTGCCCTTCCTCGACGGCGCCCAGGCGCGGTCGGACTATCACCAGTTGGTGATCGGCTCGGCGATCCTTCAGGGCGTGGGTTACACGATCTCGATCGCCGCCATCTACCTGCCGCCGGCCCTGCTGCTGCGCCAGCGCATCGTCCGCCTGGCCAAGGAAGCCATGGCCGGCCATGAGGCGGTCGAGGCCGAGACCTGGCTGCAGCAGCGCGGCCTCCAGTTCCGGCCGTTGGACGAGCTGCGCCAGATGGGCGCCCTCCTGATGCCGGCCCTGATCAGCGGCCTGCCCCTGCTGATGAATTTCTAGGACAGGCGCTGTAGTTACTGGGGTCACTCTTCTGGTCGTCACCCCGGAAAGCCTGCCAAGGCTTATCCGGGGTCTTTTTGCCAATCGTACTCGGTCGGCCCGAGACCCCGGCTCCACCCTGACGGGCGGTCCGGGGTGACGCCCAGATTGAGCGGGCAACCCCAACCGTATTCGAAGGAGCGCGCCGTCCCTAAACCGCCGTGATGCCGCCGTCGACCACCAGCTCGGCGCCGGTGACGTGGCGGGCCTCGTCGGAGGCGAGGAAGAGGATGCAGTTGGCGACGTCGATAGGCTCGCCGACCTCGCCCGAGGGGGTCCGTTCCAAGAGGGCCTTCCAGTTGGCATCGACGTCGCCGCCGTAGCTTTGCATAAGCGCCGTGCCCATGGCGGTGGCAATGGGTCCGGGATGGACCGAGTTGCAGCGGATCCGGTAGCCCTTGCGGCCGCAGTCCACCGCCACCGACTTGGTGAGCTGGCGCACCGCGGCCTTGGAGGCGCCGTAGGCCGCGATATGCGGGGTCCCGATGATCCCGGCGATCGAGGAGAGATTGACGATCGCCCCGCCACGCGCCTTCATCGCCGCCACCCCGGCCCGGCAGCCCAGAAACACGCCCTCGACATTGACCGCCTGCACCGCCCGCCACTGTTCCAGATCTGTGGTTTCGATGGTCTGGCTGACCTCGGTGGTCAGGATGCCGGCGTTGTTGACGAGAATGTCGAGACCGCCCTCGGCGGCAGAGACCGCGGTCATGACCCGGTCCCAGTCCGCCTCCAGGCGCACATCGTGCTGGTGATGGGCGGTACCGGCGCCGAGTTCGGCGGCGGCGGCCCGCGCCGCCTCGGCCGAGAGATCGGTGATCGTGACCCGGGCGCCCTCTTCGATCAGGCGGCGGGCCGTGACCAGACCGATTCCAGTGGCAGCCCCGGTGACCAGGGCTACCTTGTGTGCAACGCGACCCATAGACGGTCCTCCCGGCTTCGCCCGACGCCGACCGACCGGCGCAATGGCAAGGCACGCGATAGCATCATTCTCCGCCCCATCAAGCAAGAGCCAGGTCCTCACCCTGGGCCCCGTCCGGTGCGAATATTCAGGCTCGTCGCCCCTGGCCGAGTGCGATAGCCTAGCGCCAAAGAAGACAGCGGCGACAGGGGTGCGGCAATGGACGACTACTACGATCTCGGCGGCTACAGCCGCGACGTTTCCACGGCCTCGCCGGAGGCCCGGCTCTGGTTTAGCCGGGGGCTGCTCTGGTGCTACGCCTTCAGCTTCGAAGAGGCGGCGCGCTGCTTCCAAAAGGCCGCCGAGGCCGACCCGGACTGCGCCATGGCCTACTGGGGCCTGGGCTATGCCATCGGGCCTTACTACAACAAGCAGTGGCACCGCTTCGACGACTTGGACCTGCGCCAGACCCTGGCCAAGTCCTACGCCGCGACGCAAGAGGCCGTGGCCCGCATCGAGGGCGCCAGTCCGGTCGAACGGGCGCTGATCGAGGCCCTGGCGCGGCGCTTCCAGTCGGACCAGCCGCCGCCGGACTTCACCACCTGGAACGACGACTACGCCGACGCCATGCGCGCCGTCCACCGCGAGTTCCCCGACGATCCCGACGTCTGCACGATCTTCGCCGACGCCATGATGAACCGCACCCCCTGGGCCCTGTGGAACCTCGAGACCGGCGAGGTCGAAAAGGGCGCCGATACCCTGGAGGCCATCGCGGTGGTCGACGGCAAGATCCAGAAGATGGCCCAGGCCGGCGAAGCCGAGCATCCCGGCCTGCTGCACCTCTATATCCACCTGATGGAAATGTCGCCGCACCCGGAAAAGGCGCTGCGCGCGGCCGATGCCCTGCGCAACCTGGCCCCGGAGGCGGGGCACCTGCGGCACATGCCGACCCACATCGATGCCCAGTGCGGCCACTATCACAACGTGGTGGCCTCCAATTCCGCGGCTATCGAAGCCGACAAGAAGATGCTGGCGCGCGAGGGCAAGATGAATTTTCAGGCGCTGTCGCGAGCCCACAATTTCCACTTCAAGCTCTATGGCGCCATGTTCCTCGGCCAGTTCAAGGCGGCCCAGGAGGCGGCTGAAGGCCTGACCGAGACCATCCCCGAGGCGCTGCTGCGGGTCGAATCGCCGCCCATGGCCGACTGGCTGGAAGGCTATGTGGCGATGAACGTTCACGCCCGCATCCGCTTTGGCAAGTGGCGCGAGATCCTCGCCCTGCCGCTGCCCCAAGACCAGGCGCTCTACTGCACCACGACGGCCCTGCTGCACTATGCCAAGGGCCTGGCCCAGGCGGTGCTGGGCGACACCGCCGCGGCCGACGCCGAACAGGCGCGCTTCACCGCGGCGGCCGCCATGGTTCCGGCCAGCCGCACCGTCTTCAACAACCGTTGCGTCGATATACTGGCGATCGCGGCGCGGATGCTGGCCGGCGAGATCGCCTATCGTAAGGGCGCCCATGACGAGGCCTTCGGCGAGCTGCGCCAGGCCGTCGCGCTGGCCGACAATCTGCCCTACGACGAGCCCTGGGGCTGGATGCAGCCGGCCCGTCACGCCCTGGGGGCGCTGCTGCTGGAACAGGGCCGGGTGGAAGAAGCCGAGGCAGTCTACCGCGCCGATCTCGGTCTCGACGATACCTTGATCCGGGCCTGCCGGCACCCCGAGAACGTCTGGGGCCTGCACGGATTTCACGAGTGCCTGGTCCGCCTTGGCAAGACCAATGAGGCCGCCATCGTCGCGCCGCGCCTGGCGCTCGCCCAGGCCCGCGCCGATGTGCCGATCAAGGCCTCGTGCCTCTGCCGCCTGAAGGTGGCATAACGCATCCGGCCCGACTCTTCTGTCCAAGCCCTTCGGGTTTGGCTTAGTCATTCGAGGGGAACATTGCATGATACCGCTTACTGGTTACGCCGACCGGCTCTCGGCGCGGCCCGGCGAGACTCTTTCCTTCAAGGTCAGCAGTCAGCTCGACCGGCCCTACGAGGCCCATCTGGTGCGCATCGTCTGCGCCGACCCGAACCCGGCCGGACCGGGCCGGATCGAGGAGGATCTGAGCGCGGTCTTCCAGCAGAGCTGTCCCTCGCGGAACCAGCCCTTTCACCCGGGCTCCTATGCCAGGACCGACGGCGACGCCGGCGGCGCGCTTGCCGGCCTGACCGCCATCACCCTGACGGCCACGATCTGGCCCACGCTGCCGGGCCAGGGCAAGCAGGTCATTTTGGCCCAGCGCGATCCCAACACCGGCGGCGGCTTTGCCCTGGCGATTGGCGCGGACGGCTGCCTGACAGCCCGCTTCGGCACGGCGGGCGCCGCCGCCGAGATTGCCCTGACAAAGACCCTGCGGCCCCGTCGATGGGTCCGCGTCTGGACCAGTTTCGATGGCGCGACAGGCCGCCTGGCCGTGGGACAGTTGCCAATAGACGACCCCCTGGCCGCCGATCAGGCGGAGACCGCCGAACACCGGGCGGCGGCACCCCCCCGGTTGGCCGAAAGCGGGCCGGTGACGATCGCCGCCAAGGATGGCGATCCCGTCGCGGGCCACTTCAACGGCAAGATCGAGGCGCCGACGATCCATGACCGCGCCTTGAGCCCGGAGGAGCTGGCCAGCAGCCGTCCCGGCGAGATCGCCGCGGGCTTGGTGGCGCACTGGGACTTCTCCCGCGACATCTCCTCGACCCGGATCGAGGATAGAGGGCCCCACGCGCTGCACGGCCACCTCGTCAACCTGCCCGCGCGGGCCATGACCGGCGCCTCCTGGACCGGGCGGGAGACCTGCTGGCGCCATGCGCCCGAAGACTACGGCGCCATCCATTTCCACGACGACGATATTTACGATTTCGCCTGGGAGACCGACTTCACCGTCAAGCTCCCGGCAGATCTGAAGAGCGCCATCTACGGCATTCGCCTGACCTGCGGCGACCACCAGGACACCATGCCCTTCTTCGTCTGCCCGCCGAAGGGCGAACGCCAGGCCAGGCTCTGCGTGCTGGCCTCGACCTTCACCTATGTCGTCTACGGCAATCATGCGCGACCCGCCTTCGGCCCGCATTGGCGGCGCTGCACCGAGGCCTGGGGCGGGTATCCCTATAACCCGGCGGAACACCGGGAATACGGTTGCTCGACCTACAACTTCCACAGCGATGGCAGCGGCATCTGTCACGCCTCGGACCAACGACCGCTCATGACCCTGCGGCCCGGCTACATCACCTTCGGCGATGACTCCGCGGTCTCGGGCCTGCGCCATTTCCAGGCCGACAGCCACCTGATCGCCTGGCTCGAGAAGCTCGGCATCGACTACGATATCGTGACCGACCGCGAACTGCATGAAGAGGGCGCGGGGGTCCTGGCGGGCTATCACGCGGTGACCACCGGCAGCCATCCGGAGTATCACACCGCCGAAACCCTGGACGCGCTGCAAGGCTACCGCGACCAAGGCGGCAACCTGCTTTATCTCGGCGGCAACGGCTTTTACTGGCGCGTCGCACTGCACCAGGAAGAGCCCGGCGCCATCGAGATCCGCCGCGGCGAAGGCGGCATCCGGGCCTGGGCGGCCGAGCCCGGGGAATACTTCAACGCCTTCGACGGCAACTATGGCGGCCTCTGGCGGCGCAACGGGCGGCCGCCGCAGAAGCTGGCCGGGATCGGCTTTTCGGCGCAAGGGCTGTTCGAAGGCTCCTACTACCGCAGGCGCCCGGAGGCGGCGGATCCACGGGTCGCCTGGATTCTCGAGGGCATCGAAGACGAGATTCTCGGCGATTTCGGTTTCTGCGGCGGGGGCGCGGCCGGCTTCGAATTGGACCGCGCCGATACCCGTCTCGGCACCCCGGAGAACGCTATCGTCATCGCCTCCTCGGAGGGCCACCAGGACCACTTCGTGCTGGTCCCCGAGGAACAGCTGACCCACACCGCGACCTGGAGCGGCGAGCCCGAGGCCGACCTGATCCGGGCCGATATCACCTACTTCGAGACGCCCTCGGGCGGCGCGGTCTTCGCCACCGGCGCCATCACCTTCTGCGGGTCCCTGCCCTGGAACGATTTCGACAACAATATCTCGAAGATGCTGGAGAACGTGCTGCGGCGGTTCTTGGCATAGGACAGCGGTTTTGCTATCCAGTTTTACCAATTTTTGGTAATGTACAGCCGAAGGAGCGAGGATGGGTCATGACGAAAAACACCAGCGTCGCGCTCGGCGACCATTTCACTGGCTTTATCGAGCAGCAGGTCTCAGAGGGTCGTTACGCCTCCGCCAGTGAAGTTTTGCGCGCTGGCCTACGCCTCCTCGAAGACCAGGAGGCCAAGGGCGCAGCTCTTCGGGCCGCCATTTCCGAAGGCTTGGCGAGTGGGCCCGCGACCGCCTTCGATATCGAGGAATTTCTTGAAGAGATGGACAGCCGGAAGCCTCAATGACGGCCATCGGCTTGCGGCCGAAAGCCCGGTCGGATCTGGCAACAATCTGGGACTACACGAACGCCCGCTGGGGCCGCGATCGAGCGCGGCAGTATATTCGAGATCTCAACCGGTCTTTCGAGGCGCTAGCCGAACAGCCGGCCTTGGGACGGCGGCAGGAGCAGCTTGCCGAGGGACTGAGGGTTTACCGCTCAGGCAGGCACCTTATATTTTATATCGCAGTGAGCGACGGCATCGACGTGATCAGGGTTCTCCACGACCGAATGGATAGCAGGGCCCACTTGACAGACCGTTAGCCGACAGCCAGGACTCCCAGGGCCTCGGCGTGACGAGCCGGGTCGCCGGCGGCCAGGACCAGGTTGCGCCAGTCGATCGTTATGGGATCCCCGGCCCAGTCGGTGACGACGCCGCCGGCGCCCTCGATGACCGCCGCCGGCGCGAAGATGTCGAAGGGGTCCAGGCCGCCGTCGATGGCCAGATCGGTGCGGCCCGAGGCCAGAACCCCAAAGGCATAGCAACTTCCGCCGTACTGGGTGTACTGCACGCCGGCGCGCAGACGGTCGAAGGCCTGGCGTTCGCCCTCCGAGAAGAAATCCGGGTTGGAGTTGGTCATGAGGGCGCGCGCCAGGGCGTCGCAGGGCCGCGTGCGCACCGGCGTGCCATTGAAGCTGGCGCTCTCCCCCGACACACCGAGCCAGCGGTCTTGGGAGGCCGGATGCTCGATGACCCCGATCCAGGGCCGGCCCGCCTTCGCCACGCCGATCAGGGTGCCGTAGACCGGGATGCCGGCGACGAAGGGCGCCGTGCCGTCGATCGGATCGAGCACCCAGACGAACTCGGCATCCAGGTCGCGCGAGCCGTGCTCTTCGCCCAGGATGCCGTGGGTCGGGTAGCGCGCCTCGATCCGCTCGCGCAGGCGGGTCTCGATCGCCCGGTCGAAGGCGGTCACGTAGCTGTCGTCGCCCTTGATATCGACTTCGAGTCGCTGCCCGGCCGCGGCCTGCAGCATGGTCCGGCTTTCATCGGCAAGACCGTCGGCGAAGGCCAGGAGTTCTTGGGTCAGGGCTTCGGACATTGGTGCGGAACTCCTCAGTGGGACAGGATCTGGCTCAGGAACAGCTTGGTGCGCTCGCTGCGCGGGTTGCCGAAGAACTCGGCCGGTGGGTTCATCTCGACGATCTCGCCCTGGTCCATGAAAACGACCTTATCGGCCACCGACCGGGCGAAACCCATTTCATGGGTCACCACGATCATGGTCATGCCTTCACGGGCCAAATCGGTCATCACGTCGAGCACTTCGCTGATCATTTCCGGATCGAGCGCCGAGGTCGGCTCATCGAACAACATGACCTTCGGGTTCATGCAGAGCGCGCGGGCGATGGCGACCCGCTGCTGCTGGCCACCGGAGAGCTGGCTTGGATACTTGTCCGCCTGTTCGGGAATTTTCACCCGCTCGAGATACTTCATGGCGATGGCATGGGCCTCGGGCTTTGAGATCTTACGCACCAGCCGGGGCGCCAGCATGAGGTTCTTGACGATGGTCAGGTGGGGAAACAGATTGAAGGATTGAAACACCATACCAACCTCGCTGCGCACCGCATCGATATCCTTCACCGCGCTGGTGAGCTCGTGACCATTGACCACGATCTTGCCTTTGTCATGTTCCTCGAGGCGATTGATGCAGCGGATCATGGTCGATTTACCGGATCCGGACGGGCCGCAAACGACAATCCGTTCGCCCTTGTTTATCGACAAGCTGATGTTCTTGAGGGCCTGGAAGGCGCCGAAGAATTTATCGACATTCTCCAATCGGATAATACTGGCCTCGTCACTCTCGCTCATATTCTGCCTCACAGTCTGACGTGCCGGCTCATGCGTCGTTCGACCCAGCCGAAGCTTCGTTGAATGATCCAGGTCAGAATCAAGTAGATCACCGCCAGCGAGATAAAAATCTCATAGGGCGCGTATGTCTCGGCCACGATGGTTCTGGCGATGCCCATCATGTCGAGCAGCGTGATCGTGCTGGCCAGGGCGGTCGCCTTCATCAAACTGATGATGTCATTGCTATAGGCGGGAAGCGCCAGGCGGATCGCAATGGGCGAGGTGATGTAGATAAAGCGATGCCGTTTCGAAAGGCCCAAGGCCGCGCCGGCCTCCAGCAGTCCGCGCTCGACACCCAAGACGCCGCCGCGAAATATCTCCGAGACATAGGCGCCGGTGTTCAAGGTCAGGGCCAGGATCGCGCAGCCAAAGGGTTCTCGCAATATCGGCCAGAAAATGCTGTCGCGAATGAATTCGAACTGCGGAAAGCCGTAGTAGATGATGAAAATCTGCACCAGGATCGGGGTGCCACGGAAGACATAGATGTAGACCATCGTCGGCGCGGCCAGGTACCAGCGACCACTGATCCGCATCAATAGCAGAATGATGGCGAGCGTCGTGCCCAACAGAGCCGACAACAACAACAGCTCGAAGGTTAGGCCTATGCCCATCAGCATCTTGGGAATGGAGTCGGCGATCAGGGGCAAGTCGAAACTCATCGCCCGACCTCCAAATGGCGGTTGGCGTACTTTTCGAGTACGATGACCGTCAATGTGATGATCGTCGAGAAGCCCAGATAGATCAATCCGACCACGATATACATGGTAAAGGGCTTGCCGGTGGTGCCGATGGCCTGTTTGGCGACGAACAGGGTTTCTTGCAGGCCGATAATCGAAATCAGCGCGGTGTCCTTGATCAGGGACAGCATGTGGTTGCCGAAGGGCGGCAAGGCGATGCGCCACATCGCGGGGATGCGCACGTAAACGAAGGTTTGCAGATTCGACAGTCCCAGGGCCCGGGCGGCCTCGAGTTGTCCCGCCTCGACGCCCAGGAACGCGCCGCGAAAGGTCTCGGTCGCGTAGGAGCCGACGATCAGGGAGATGGCGACGGAACCGGCCCAAAAAGGTGGGATGTCGACGAATTGAATTTCGGGATCGAAGACCTGGGCCAATGACGTCAAAGGGAGGGCCGAGCCGTAGTAGAACAACAGCAGCACCAGGATTTCCGGGGTACCGCGAAAAACCACCGTGTAACCGGCGGCTATCGATTGGGCGATCCGACTATTCGACAGCTTCGCGCCGGCACCGATCAAGCCCAACAGAACCGTCAAGCCCAATGCGATGGCAAAGACCTGAACGACAACCAGCGAGCCCCAGAAATAATCGTCCCACCAGCCGGTTATCACATCCACATCGTGGCTCCCCCGCCATCGTAGCGCGCGGCCAGCGGCATATCGGAAGTCGAAGGGCGGCAACCCCCTGTCATGGGGCTGTCATGGAGCTTGCCGCCCTTCAAGCAATGCAGGCTTACTGTCCCCATTCCTCTTTATGCAATTTAAAGGGGAAGTATTTTTTGGCGTAGCCCTCCAACTCTCCGGAATTGATCAGCTGCTTGAGAGCGCCGTTGAGACGTTCTTTCAGTTCTGGCTGCCCCTGACGCAGCCCGATGCCGACACCGATCCCAAAGTATTCTTCTTCGTCGATTGGCGGGCCCTTGAGTTCGAAGGCGCTGCCATCTTCCTTGGACAGGAACCTAAGATAAGCCTTCATCGGATTGGTGATGATGAGGTCCGTGCGGCCATTGCGCAGGTCGAGATAGAGCGCCTCGTTACTGTCATAGAGAGAAATATTTGCTTCCGGCAACACCTCCTCGAACCAGTGCGAATAGGTCGTCGCGCGCTCCACTCCAACTGTCAGACCCTCGAAATTGGCCGAAATGGGGTCCCCCGCGTCATCGAACAGGTTCACATCTAGTGTTTTCGGACCAACGAGTTGACCTATCGAAAACCTGTAGGGTCCCGAGAAATCGATCTTTTCCATACGCTTGTCCGTGATCGACATGGATGCAATGACAAGGTCGAACTTGTTGGCCAGCAAAGCCGGAATCATGCCGTCCCATTCCTGACAGACGTACTCCAGATCGGCGCCGATGATGCCGGCAACGCCCTTGGCCACATCGACGTCATAGCCGTCGAGTTCACCAGCGGCGTTCTTGAAATTGAACGGCGCGTAGGTGCACTCCATACCCACCCGCAGTTTTTCGGCCTGGGCCGACTGAACGAAGCCGCCCGCGAAGGCGGCGACAGCCAGGCCCCCGGCGACGAGGGACGAGAGAAAAAGTTTTCGCATTTTAGGACCTCCCTTTGGATCGAACGTTTTTTTGTCAGCGGCAAAACCACCGCAAGTTCTTGGAAAACCTGCGAACAGGCATCTTGAACGCATTATGTTACAGCAAAAAGTATGCGGCCAGCGAGATCAACTGTATGTCCCCCCAGAGTAGGACAAGGCGCTTCAGCGAGCGCCCGCGATAAGCGTGCCGAGGGCTGTCAGGGTGCGGTCGACCTCGGCCCGGGTGTTGTAGTGGGCCAGGCCGATGCGTAGCGCCCCGCCGCTGTCCATGAGGCCCAGCGCGCGGATCGGATCGAGCGCGTAGTTGTGACCGTTCCAGACCTGGATCCCCTGTTCGCCCAGCGCCGCGGCCAGAGGGCCGGGGGCCTGGCCCGCCACGGTCAGCGAGACCGTCGGAACCCGCCGGTGCAGGGCGTTGGGATTGGTGATGCCGAGGATCCGCACACCCTGGATCGCCGCCAAGCCGGCGATCAGATGCTGGGTCAGGGGTCTTTCGAGATCGCCCAGAAACTCCATGGCGGCACGGAGGTCCCGGCGCCGTCCGGTGGAGGCCTGCTGGCCGATGCGGTTGGTCTCCGGCGCCAACTCGCGGCCGATCCAGGCAAAATGCTCGACCGCCGCCGTGGTCCCGGCCATGGCCTCGTGGTTCAGGGTCCCGGTCTCGAAGCGGTCCGGCAGGCCGTCGGCGGCGGCGCGCAGCTTGTCGGGCTGAAGCGCCAGCAGAACCTCTTCGCGGCCCCAGAGCACGCCCATGTGCGGCCCATAGAACTTGTAGGGCGAACAGACCAGGAAGTCGCAGTCGAGATCCTGCACGTCGATGATGCCGTGCGGCGCGTACTGCACCGCGTCGACATAGACCAGGGCCCCCACCCCATGGGCCAGGGCGGCGGCCTCTTTCACCGGGTTGATGGTGCCGATCATGTTGCTGGCCTGACCGATGGCGAGCAGCCGGGTTCGGGGGCTCAGCAATTCCTCGAGCCGGGCCAGGTCGAATTCATAGGACTCCAGGTCGAAGGGCAGCACCTTTACTTCCAGGCCGCGGTCCCGGGCCATCAGGAGCCAGGGCGCGACATTGGCGTCGTGTTCCATGCGGGTGACGATGATCTCGTCCCCGGGATCCAACCGCCGACCGATGGCGCGCGCCATGTGAAAGGTCAAGGTGGTCATGTTCTGGCCGAAGATGACCTCGCGGGCCGAGCGCGCGTTGAAGAAATCGGCCATGGCCTCGTGCGCCTCGGCATAGACGGCGTCCGCCGCCCGCGAGGTCGCAAAGAGACCGCCGAGGTTGGCGTTCTTGTGGATCAGACAATCGCTCATGGCGTCCACGACCGTTTGCGGCACCTGGGTCCCGCCAGGATTGTCGAGGAAGACCGGCGGTTCGCCGCAGCCGTTCGGCCGGAGGGCCGGAAAACGGGAACGAATGAGATCGACGGCGGAACTCGACACGGTAACTAGGCCTCATGACGTGATCGGGGCACCCGGGAGCGGGCTGGAGGAAAGACTATCCGCCCGCTTCGCCAAGCGTATATCCTCCTGGGGGAGGACAGGGCCAAAAGGGTTGGCCCGCCGGGTGATGGCCGCGAGGACGCCGATGCCGAAGGCAACAGATCAGGGGCTGAGCGAAGCGGCGAAGATCCTGGCCGTGGTCGAACAGGACGGCCTGGCCGGACAGGTCATCGAAAGCCTGGCCCGGGTCCTGCCGGCCGAGATGGCGGCCGTGTTCCTCTATCGCGGCCGCTCGCGCCCACTCTGCCTCGGCAACTCCTTCACCGCCAAGCGGGCGCGGAACGGCCTGCGCAACTACATCGAGGCGACCTACGTCCTCAATCCCTTCTATCAGGCACACCTGAAGGGCTTGAGCGAGGGCGTCTACCGCATTCGCGGCCTGCCGCCCGACGCCTACTTCCGCTCCGCCGGCACCGACGGGGCAAGGGTCACCTACACCGAACAGGAAGAACTCGGCTTCATCACCGACCACTGGCCCAAGGGCATGGAAGAGGTCGAGATCGCGATCCCGCTGGAGCCCGGGGTCACGGTCGAGATCTGCCTGCTGCGCGCCATGCGTCACGGCGGATTCACGCAAGCCCACCTCGACGAGCTCGAACGCTGGCGGCCCCTGGTCTCGGCCGCCCTGCGCAAACACTGGGCCTTCCAGCGGGCGCGCTTCAGCACGCTCCCGGCCGACAGCCGGGCCGACGACACCTTGCAGCAGTTCGGCCTCGGCGAGCTGTCGGCGCGCGAGCGCGAGGTCGTGCAGCTGGTACTCAAGGGCCATTCCTCGGAATCGATCGGCGTCAATCTCGGGATCTCGATCACCACGGTCAAAACCCACCGCAAGCGAGCCTACGGCAAGCTGAACATCTCGTCCCAGTCCGAACTCTTTTCGCTCTTCATGAAACAGGCCGGCCTGGCGGCGTTGGGGCCCTGAAAGACCGGCTAGAGCCCTTCTTTGTTACATGGAAGCATTTGACCGGGATTACTTTGTCTTCTGGCAAGGCGCGCTTCGAAGGGCGATACGCGTATCGGTAGAGGAGCGGAACGCGGCCAGAAGGCAAAAGAACCCGGCCTTCGGTGGGCCATAGACGAGCCCCCTCTCCCAATGGGGGTGCGTTCCGCTGCTTGCCCGATGCTTTAGCATCGCGCCGCACAGCGCGCCTTCCCGAATGATCGCCTATGACCCATCAAATGGTTCCATGTAACAAAGAAGGGCTCTAGGTCGGTTTCTTGAAAAGATCTTTGCGCAGGGACTTGAAGGCCATCGGGTCGACCTTCACGTGGATCACCGCCGGCTCATCCGCCGCCAGGGCCTCGGTCAGGGCCGCGGCGGTTTCGCCCGGCCGGTCCACCGCATAGCCGCGCGCGCCGCAGAGTACGGCAACCCGGTCGTAGGGCGGGTTCACCAGGTCGGCGCCCAGGTAGCGCCCGCCGAAGAAATCGCGCTGATAGGCCTTCTCGGCCCCCCAGGCGCCGTTGTCGAGGACCACGGCGACGACCGGGAGCCGGTGCTGCACCGCGGTCGTGATCTCGGTCATGGTCATGCCGAAGCCGCCGTCGCCCATGACCGCAACCACCGGCCGCTCCGGGGCCGCGGCCTGGGCCCCGAGGGCCGCGGCATAACCGAACCCGACCAGGCCGAAGTCGAGCGGCGTGATCAGGCCCGGGGCCTGGTAGTGCGCCAGCCGGTCGGCGGCCTGCAGGCACATGGCCCCGGTGTCCAGGGTCACGATGGCGTCGCGCGGCAGTCCGGCGCGCAGCTCGCCGAAGACCCGCAGCGGCGCCAGCGGGAACTCCTCCAATGAGGCCTCGGCCTCCCGTTCGGCCAGCAAGGCCGCGCGGTCCGTACGAAACCGCCCGAGCCAGGCCTGCCAGCCGTCGCCGTCCAGATCGGCGGCCTCCGCCGCAGCAAGAAGCACTTCGGCGGTGGCCCGGGCGTCACAGGCCAGCCCAAGGGTCACGGGAAAGTAGCGGCCGATGGCGGCCGGTTCGATATCGACCTGGATGATGGTCCCGGTCGCGGTCACGTAGTCGGGGCTGTGGAAGGTCGAGTTGAAGCCCAGCCGGCTGCCCAGAACCAGCAGCAGGTCGGCGTCGCGGGTCAGGCCGCTGGCCACCGCGTTGCCGCGCGGTCCGGCCTGGCCGGCAAAGAGCGGATGGTCCCCCGACATGACATCGGCGTGGCCGGTCGCCGCCACCACCGGGATCTGCAGGCGCTCGGCGAGACGCACCAGGGCCGCGCCGCCGCGCGCCCACTTCAGGCCGCCGCCGGCGACGATCGCCGGCGCCCGGGCCGCCTTCAGGCGTTCCAGGATCTCGGCGACGGCAGCGGCATCGGGCACCCCGCTCTCGGGGAGTTGAACCGACGCGCCGGATGTGAAATCGATCTCGGCGGCCATCATGTCGCGCGGCACCTGCAACACCACCGGGCCGCGTCGGCCGCTCATGGCAAGCCGCAAGGCCTCGCGCAGCAGCTCGGGCAGCCGCGCCGCCTGGGGCACCACGATGGAACGCTTGCAGATCGGCGCGAAGAGCGCCTGTTGATCGATCTCCTGAAAGGTGTCGCGGCCCAGGTGTTCGGTCGGGATCATGCCGGCGATGGCGACCAGGGGCGAATAGGCGAGGTGGGCCTCGGCGATGCCGGTCACCAGGTTGGCGACGCCGGGGCCGGCCTGGGCCCCCAGGACGACCCCGGGACCGCCGGTCACCCGGGCGTAGGCATCGGCCATATGGGCGGCGGCCCGCTCGTCGCGGGCGCCGATATAGTCGATCTCGGGGCTCGCCTGGATCGCATCGAACAGCTCCAGCATGGACCCGCCGAGCAGGCCGAAGGTTTGGCTCACTCCCGCCTCGCGCAGGACCGCGGCCACCGCCGCACCACCGGTTATCCTTGCCGCCATCTATCCCGATCCTAAATCCTGCTGCCCGCGACGAGGCCTTCGTAGACCGCCTCCTCGGCGCTGCGCGGCGCCTTGCAGTCGCCGATGGCGATGACCTCCCGGCCGCTTCCGTGAAGCGCTGCCGACAGGTCGTCCCGGGCGACCTGACCGAGCGCCAGCACCAGCGTATCGACACCTTCGAGCATCACCGGCTCGTCGGTCAGGGTGTCCTGGAAGTAGGCCGTGTCGCTGTCGGCGCCGAAAAGCCGGAGATGAGTCCTGATCTCGACCCCCAGCTTGTGGAGCCGGCCGACGTAGTGATTGCGCACATAGAGCTGCAGGGTTTCGCCGGCCATGGCCCCGTTGACGCAGAGCCGGACCCGGCAGCCCGCCTTGGCCAGCTTCTCCGCCAGGCCCAGGCCGATCCAGTCGGCCCGCCAGTCGGCGATCGCCACCGAGGCGCCGACGTTGGCCCGGCTCCGCAGCAGGTCCCAGGCCTCGACCGCGTGGGCTCCGTCCAAGCTCAGGCTTGCGTGCCGGTATGGCAGGGCCCCGGTCGCCAACACCACCGCGTCGGGTGCGTCGGCCGCCACGATTTCCGGCGTGACAGCATAGCTGGTGTAGACGTCGACACCGGCCAGTCCCATCTCGCGTATCAGGTTGGTGACCAGGCCGCCAAACTCCTCGCGGGCCGGCAGTCGCTCTGCGAGCAGAACCTGACCGCCCAGGCGGCTATCCTTTTCGTAGAGCGTGACGGTATGACCGCGGGCCGCGGCCACCGCCGCCGCCTTCATCCCAGCCGGCCCGCCGCCGATCACCATGACCCGGCGTGGCGTCGCGGCCGGGGCCAGCTCGCCAAACTCCAGCTCGCGGCCCGATTCGGGATATTGCAGGCAGGAGATCGGCACGCCCTTGTGGGCCCGCCCGATGCAGGACTGGTTACAGGCGATGCAGGCGCGGATGTCGTCGAGGCGGCCCGCGTGGGTCTTGCGCGGCATATCGGGATCGCAAATCAGCGCCCGGGTCATGCCGCAGAGGTCGGCCTGGCCCGAGGCGATGACCTGCTCGGCGACCTGGGGCTGGTTGATCCGGCCGGTGACCAGCACCGGCTTGTCGATCCGCGCCTTGATGGTCGCCGCGAAGGGCGCGACGTAGGCATGTTCCAGCCCCATGGGCGCGGCGATATGGACCGAGCCGCCCAGGGTCGCCGAGGACCCGGCCACGACACTGACGTAGTCCAACCCGCCGGGGCCGGTCAGCGCCAAACAGACGTCGGACACCTCGTCGTTGGCGAGCCCGCCGGGCTCCATCTCGTCGCCGGAGATACGCAGGCCCAGGGTCATGGTCCCGACCACCCCACGGACCGCCGCCACGACCTCACGGAGGAAAGTGAGGCGTCCTTCGAAGTCGCCGCCGTAGCGGTCTTGACGCAGGTTGCAGACTTTGTTGAGGAACTGGGCCGGCAGGTAACCGTGGCTGGCCACGATCTCGACCCCGTCGAGACCGGCCTCGGCCAGGTAGCCGGCGGCGCGGCCGTAGCCCCACACGACCTCGGCGATGAGCGCCTCGGTCATGGCCACCGGCATAACGTGGAAGCGCTCGTTGGGCACCGCGGAGGGCGCATAGGCCACCGGCAGCAAACCGTCGGCGGTGGCCATGATCTCGCGGCCGGGATGGAACAACTGGCCGAAGACCCTGGCCCCATGGGGCCGGCAGACCTCGACCAATCGGCGGTAGCCGGGCACGCAGTCCGGCCCGGTGGCGACCAGGACCGAGGTCGAAAAGACCGCGGTTTCGTGGACCGCCGCGACCTCGGCGATGATCAAACCGGCCCCGCCCCTGGCCCGCGCCTCCTGATAGGCGATCAGGCGCTCGCTGATCAGGTTCTGGGCGTGGTTGGTGTGATGACCGGTGGAGACGATGCGATTCTTCAGCAGGGTCGGGCCCAGCGCGATCTCCGACAGCAAATGGGGAAAAGCAGCCTTGGCAGCCATGGGATCGGCCCCGGCGCTCATTCCGCCGCCAGCGCCGGGCCCATGGCCCGGCGCGGCAGGGCGATGTCTTCGATGTCGCGGATCAACTTGTCGGCAGCCTCGGGGACATGGTCGGGGAAGTGCCCACCGAGGATCTCCCTGGTTCTGACGATCGCGCGCTGGCGAATATCGCTGGCGCCCCGGTCTTCCCAGTCCGACGGCGAGGCGCGGTCGGCGACCTGGGGATAGAGATAGTCCCGGGTCATGCCGGCGATGGTCTGCGGGTGCCCGAGGAAGTGACCGGGCCCCGACACCACCTCGCGCACGGTCTCGATTGAGAGGGTCTCGTCGTTGACCTCCAGGCCCCGCACCGTGCGCAGGATCGCGCCCAGCATGTCGTTGTCGATGACATAGCCCTCGAAGGAACAGCCGAGCAGGCTCGCCTGCATGCCGCAGGACTGCGAGATGTAGTTGGCGCCGGCGTGGGCCGCCAGGGTCACGGTGTAGCCCTTCTCGTAGCCGTGCTGGGCATCGGGGATCTTCGAATCGGTCATCCCGGCCATGACCGAGCTGGGCAGGCCGTAGTGATTGATCATCTGGGCCGAAGCCGCCATCAGGACGGCCTGCTCGCCGCTGCCGCCGCTCATCGAGCCGGTGCGCAGGTCCGAGACCAGGGGCTTGGGCGCGAGGATGACCTGGGCGCGCGGGTCGATCAGATAGCAAAAGACCGCCCCGGCCAGGGTTTCCGCCACCGACATGGCGACCGAGCCGGCGAGCGGCGCCGGCGCCGTGGCGCCCGCCTGGCCGGCGGCGACCAACTGGACCGGCAGGCCCAGGCGCACGCCCTCGGCCAGGGACCGGCAGGCGTCCTCGGCAAAGCGCAGAGGCGGCACCACATGACAGGACAGCAGGGTGCAGAACGGCTTGGCGAGGAAGCGCTCCCGTCCCCCGGCGGCATGACAGAACATGGCGAAGGCCCGCCGCACGCTCTCCGGCTCGCTGAAGCTGGTGCCCAGGGGCTTGGAGGTGCCGCACATGATCGCATAGGCGGTGTTGACATCGAAGCTGACCGGATCGGCGACATCGCGCGCCACCAGGGAACGGTTGTAGAAGTGGATGTGATCGAGGGCGTCGACCAGACGCGCCACGTCATAAAGATCCTTCAGGGTGGCCTCGCGATAGCGGCCGGTCTCCAGGTCGACGATGTTGGGCGAGGCGCCGCCGGATCCGACATGAACCCGCGCGTCGGACAGGTCGAGCTCCTGACCGGGTCGCTGGCCGTGCAGCACCACGTCGCGGCGCAGCCCGGCGATGACCTCCTCGACCAGGGCGCGGGGAAAGAGCAGGCGCCCCTGGTCGGTCAGCCGGCCGCCCCTGGCCCCGACCAGGTCGACCATTTCCGGTATCGCCGAGGCCAGCCCAATATCGTCCAGCAGGGTCAGCGCGGTCTCGTGGACCCGCGCCACCTCGGCATCGCTCAGGGGCTTGTAGCGGCCGCCCGGCAGGCCGCGCCATACCGGTCGTTCGTCGAGCGGCAGGGGGGCGGCATGTTCGGCATGGCGGGCCCGCCGGCCCCGGCGGGGCGCCTCACTGGGCATAGTCGGGCTCTTTCTCGTCGAGCAACCGCCGCAGGCCACCGAAATGCGGGTCGGCGTGGCCCCGCCTGGCCATGGCGCTCATCTCGGCGGCGATATTCTCGGGGATTCGCTGCAGCCTGCCACCGCCGGCCAGGGCCAGGAGCTGATACATACAGGCGCGCTCGAGCTGGTAGAGGTCGAGGTAGGCACGCCCGACCGAGGGTCCGACCACCAGGGCGCCGTGGTTGCGCAGGATCAGGATCCGCTTGTCGCCCAGCACCTCGGCCATGTGGAAACCTTCGGCCTCGTCCTGCAGGACGCCGTCATAGACTTCGTAGACGGCCACGTCGCCGTGAAACTGCGCCGCCTGCTGCGACGAGCAGGTGTCGAGGCTGCTGTCGGCGCGCATCGACAGCGCCGTGATGTAGGGTGCGTGTACGTGCATGACGCAGAGCGCATCGGGACGCGCCTTGTGCAGCGGACCATGAATGATCCAGCCGGCCCGGGTCGGCGGCGCCGGTCCCTCGACCAACTGCCCGGTATCATCGACCAGTGCCAGGTTGCCGGCACGGACCTGGCTCCAGTGGGTGTAGCCGGGCGAAATCAGCATCCGCGCGGGATCATCCGGCAGGACGGCGCTCAAGTGGTTCCAGGTGCCTTCGTTCAGGCCATCCCGGACCGCCAGCCGATGGGCCGCCGCCAGGTCGCAGCGAAGATCCCACTCCATGGCATTGCGCATCTCTCGAGCCTCCACGGTTCCCGAGACGAGATAGAAGCCTACTCATTCGTTCGAGAAAACTGCGCGTCAATCGAACGGGCGACAACAATAATCTTTGCCGGACCGATGCGACCCCTTCGATGACTTGTCTGCCCTACTGCAAGACCGGGAAGCCATGACAGACGGCAAGGTCCTGAAAGTCGCGAATCCGCTGATAGGCGTCCGGACCCAGGGTGGCGATGTCCTTCAAATAAAGGTTGTGACGGGCGGTGGCCAGGTGCGGATCGGCGAAGACCCGGTAGATTGCCGCTTCCATCCGCGCGACCTTGGCTTCGTTCATGGTGGTGCGCGTGACATAGGGGATACCCGGCGCCCAGTCGGTGGTGCCGAGCACCCGGGTGCCGGTCAGGGCCACGGGCCGGTAGGCGTCGAGCAGGGCATAGGTCACGCAGTCGATCGCCGTGACATCGGCCTTGCCGTTGCGCAGCAGGGCGAGGCTCGCGACGTGACTGCCGCTGACCAGGACCCGGGAAAAAAAGCGCCCGCCCTGGTTCCTGGGCGCGACCAGGGCCCGCAAGGCGGACATGCCGGAATGGGATTCCATCCCATTGACGACGCAGACCCGGCCCCGCATCTCCAGGACATCGTCGCCTTCGACGCCTTCGCCCACGATCACCAGACTGGTGTAGTCGCTGCCCCTGCACTGAAGCGCGCCGTAGTGCGGCGTCGCGACCTGCCGCAGCCGGCCGGCATAGCGATTGACGATGTCATAGCCGCAGCACTGGCTGAGCCACAGGTCCGGATCGTCCCAAAGGTCGATGGAGTTCTTCCCATGGACCATGGCGTCCGGAACATCGGCCAGACCCTCGGCCCGGGCATGACGCGCGAAGCCGCGCCACAGCGCGTCCAGAGCCCCCCGTACCTCGGGGATATCGTACATAGGCATACTCGCAACCGGCATGATCCCCACCATCTATGCCTCGGTTTCTTGTCTTCTAGAACCCCAGTCCTACAACGGAAGATACCATGAAATCCTGTTAAGCCCTAAACCTCGTTCGCGGCCCCGTCAGGCGTCCCGGGCGGCAAAGGGACCCGCGTGGTGCCGGGCGAGGTAAGCGCGGTAGGCGGCAACTTCTTGGGCCACCCGGGCCTCGTCCCAGCCGAGCGTCTCGGCGACCGCCCGCGCCGCCTGCTCGGCAACACCGGCGCCCGCGCTTTCCGTCCAGGCCACGCCGGCGCGGCGCGCCAGGAGATCGGTCAGGCCGGTGACCTGCTCGGTCTCGGCCATGGTCTTGAGGTCGGACAGGCGGATCTCGGGCCACTCGTTCAAGAGCGCCGGCGAACTCGGGTCCTGGCCATAGGGACGGGCCGCGTAGGACAGGCGGCCGGGCGGGCCGCTCGGCTCCCTTCGCGCCGCCAAGGCCGACAGAACCTCGGCGCCGGCAGAGCGATGGGTCATGATGGGCCCCGCCGTCATGGCCAGGGCGTCGGGCATGCCTTCGGCGGTCAGGTCGCGCAGCTGCCGGGCGCGCGCGCCGCGCGGTTGGGCCGGGTCATAGGTCAGCGGACGCACGCCGGCCCAGGCCGAGATGACCGCGCCGCGGGTCAGACCCAGACCGGGCAACAGGTGGTTGGCCTCGCCCAGCAGCCACTCGATTTCCGCTTCGGTCGGCACGATGCCGTCGGGGTCGCCTTCGTAGAGGGTTTCCGTCGGGCCGAAGAAGTGCAGGCCGCGCCAGGGCACGCAGTAGAACGGCTCTTGTCCGCGATGCAGGGTGGCGATGCCGACATTGGCACAGTCGGGCGGCAGGCGCACAACGATGTGCATGCCCTTTGTCCCGGTGATCTTGCGCCCGACCGGCTGCGCGGCGAGCCCGTTGACCCGGTCGATCCAGATGCCGGCCATGTTGACGATCGTCTGCGCCGTGACCTCGGCGCGCAGGCCTGTCTCGATCTGGTCTTCGAGCCGCAGGCGCCAGGCGCCATCACGATGCACCAGGCCTGTCACCGCGGTGTAGTTACGCGCCACCGCGCCGAGCCGTTCGGCGTCGAGGATCGTGTCCATGACGATGCGCTCGGGCCATTCGAAGCGATACTCGCGGAACTTGGCGACGCCGAGCAGGCTGTCGAGATCCCTGAGACCGCCGATCAGGGGCGTACGCCGCACCGTCGCCGGGTCGAGCAGACTGTAGTCCAGCGGCACCTCCTTGGGGCCCAGGGCGGCCAGCAACCGGAAGGCAAGCGCGATCTGCCAGGGCTTGTAGGGCAGGCGCCTGGTGATGGGGAAATAGAAGTCGAAGGGCTTGACCCGCTCGGGGCTCTCGAGGGCGAACTGCTGGCGGCAGGCCATGGCCGCTCGGGCCATGGTGCAGGCCGTTTTGAAGCGCCCGGGATGAAGCAGGAAATCCATCATCGACCTGCCCGGCGCCAGATAGCGCAGGCCGCAGTGCAGCAGCCGGCTCGAGCGGCTCGACGAGCCCGAAGCGAAGTCGCCCCGGTCCACCAACAGCGTGCGATACCCGGCGGCCGCGAGATGCTGGGCCGCGCTGGCGCCGTTGACCCCGGCGCCGATCACCGCCACGTCGAAGGACTGTCCCTCCAGGTCGCTCAGTTGCAATCGCATCGGCTCTCCCTGGTCATCGTCCGGCCCTGGCTCCGATGGTAGGCAGGGCCAAGTGCCGTGACAACAGAGCCGAAGCGCAGTAGGGCATGGGTGCAGGGGCAATCGGGGGACCACAGATCATGGCGGGGGGACTGCATCGCCCGGTGATGGGCGTCGCTTTGATGTGCATCGCCATGGTCTTCCTGACCGGCAACGACGCCATGGTGAAGTGGCTCAGGAGCGATTATCCGGTCGGCCAGATTATCTTCATTCGCTCCGGCGTCGCCCTCGTGCTGATGGTAATGCTGGCGGCGGCTTCGGGTCGCCTCGCGCGTTTGCGGATCCGGTCCTGGCGCCAGCAGGTCCTGCGTGGGCTTTTCTCGATCAGCGGCGCCTTTCTCTTCGCCACGGCCCTCGGACTGCTGCCGCTGGCCGATGCGATTGCCCTGACTTTCGCCGGGCCGCTTTTCGTCGGTGCCCTGGCCGCGCCTGTCCTGGGCGAAAAAGTGGGCTGGCGGCGCTGGTCGGCGATCCTGATCGGCTTCATCGGCATCCTGGTGATCATACGCCCCGGCGGCACCGCCTGGCAGTGGGCCCTCCTGCTGCCGCTGGCGGTCGCCGCGACCGACGGCGCCCGCGATCTCTTGACGCGTCACATGGCATTGACCGAGGATTCACTCTCCACCATGATTTTCACCTTCGCCTGCCTCATGGCGGCGGCTCTTTGCACCCTGCCCTTCGGCTGGCAACCGGTCCCGTCCACGGCCTACCTGTCGTTTATCGGGTCGGGCGTATTTTTCGCCGCGGCGCACTTTCTCATGCTCGAAGCCCTGCGCCAGGCCGAGGCCGGGCTGGTGGTGCCCTACAAGTACAGCTCGGTGGTCTGGGCCATGCTGGCCGGCATCCTGGTCTGGGGCGACTGGCCGGACCGATGGGTCCTGACCGGCTCGGCGATCATCGTGGCGAGCGGTCTCTACGTCTTCCATCGCGAGGGTCTGAAGCCGAACAGGTCAACCGAACGGCCACACCGCGCGGCCGAGAGGTAACTCTACCGAGTCAATCCCTGGCCGCCTGGATGGCGCCCCAGAAGTCGTCGTACATCGCAGGGGGTATCGATGCCCGTTCAAGCAGCTTGGCCACCGCCTCCGGCCCTTCATAGCGCACCACGGTACGCGCCCGTTCCAGTCGCGCACCGGAGAGCACCGCCAGGGCCGCCTCGAAGAAGGGGAAACCCTCTTCCCGAAAGAGGCTCAAGACAATCAGGGGTGTGAGCTTCTTCTCCCGCCCCAGCCGCTTTGCCAGCACCAAGAGACTGTTCTCGGGCGCTTCGCGGATCAGGCCCTGAAGGGCGAGCAACTCCGCCTCGGAGACGACCGACGCGACATGATCCGGCAGACCATATGTGGCGGTCAGCTTGTCGCGCGCTGTCGCCGAGACCTTGACGATGAGCTTGGCGACAACCTCCTCGTCCAGACTGCCCCGCTCCGCCAGGCGGTCGAGGATCCAGGACGAATCTTCGAAGAGCTCGATAAGGGTGTAGCAGACCGGAGCGGCCATTGGCGCGGCTTGGTTGTCGACGAGGACATCGGCAACCACAGAGTCGCCCACCTCGGCAAGAGCGAGCGCCAACCCTTCGCTCATGGAGGTTCGGCGTGCGACCGCGATACGGGCCCCGCGGGAGATTGTCATGACCAGCTGGCGCCAGTCTGTGTCAGAGAAAACCTCGGTGACCTCGAGAAAGGGACAGGCCACCGAATCGACATCGTGGGCTATCTTCAGGGCCACATCCCGGGGCAGGAACTTCGCGCACTTGACCGCTTCGGACAGCGCCGTCCGGACACGCTCGATCGCATCGCGGACCAATTCGCGCGCCAAGCCTTCGGCGGCCAGGCGCTCGGCCGCGGGCAAATCGTCCGCCGACAAGATTTGCCCGACGCGCTTGGCGACGACGATGCGGTCGGTGTCCTCCTTGCCGGCGAGGTGCTGGCCGAGGGCAGGCTTGGCTGACATCAGAGTTGAGGGGCCCTACGATGGTCGACGGGCTGAATCTGACAGCTCGATCCTAGGAACTCGTTAATGTAAACAAGTCCGGAAACCTCCACTTCGACCCCTTCCGAAACTGCAAAGAGAAGGTCGCCTCTATCCCGAACGCGCTGGTTGATTCATGTCCTTTAAGACTTTGCAACTATGTGGCCCTATAAGCGGGTTGAGCCCTATAAAAGGGTTGAGGCGGGGATCCGTCACAAACTCGTGACGTCATCGCCACAGCCGAGACGCTTGGAGCGGACCGAAATCGCATGAGCACGCCAACGGCCGCCCTTGAGATCGTGGGACTGACCAAGGTTTTCGACAAGCCGGCCCTCGAAAACCTTAACCTTTCACTGCGACCTGGCGAGTTCTACGCGCTGTTGGGCCCCAATGGTGCCGGCAAGACCACGTCCTTGAGGATCGTCGCTGGCCTGCTGCGGCCCGATGCCGGCAGCGTTTCGGTCTTCGGCATCGATGCCCTGGCAGACCCCATCGCCGCCAAGCGTTTGATCGCATGGGTTTCCGACGAGCCCCTGGTCTATGACAAGTTGACGCCCTTCGAGTATCTGGAGTTCGTCGCCGGGCTCTGGGGCATCGAGGCGGCGACGGCCGAAACCCGTGGCCGGGAACTGCTCGACTGGCTCAGCCTGACCCCGCATGCGCACGAACGCTGTCAGGGCTTTTCCAAGGGGATGCGCCAGAAGGTCGCGCTGGCCGGGGCGCTGGTTCACGATCCACGCCTGATCATTCTTGACGAGCCCCTGACCGGCCTTGACGCGGGCTCGGCGCGCCGCGTCAAGGACGTCCTCGCTGAGCGGGTCCGCGACGGCGCGACGGTCATCATGACCACCCATATCCTGGAGGTCGCCGAGCGCATGGCCGAGCGCATCGGTGTCATCGACCGCGGCCGCCTGATCGCCGAAGGCACCCTGGAGGAGCTCAGACTCCAGGCGGGCAAGGGCGGGACCAGCCTGGAGGAGATCTTCCTCGACCTGGTTGAAGAAAGCGCACTGATCGAGGCGCCGGCACCCGACAAGCAACGAGACAGCGCGGCGTGAGTCAGCTCGCGACCCAGCCGGCGCCGCGCGTGGCAATCGCCCGGTCGTTCGGGATGACGGCCCGCGCCGGCAGCCTGGCCTGGTTCGGTCGGCACGAGGTGCGGCTGCTGTGGCGCGAATGGGTGTCGCTCTGGACCGCCGGAAAGCGCAGCCGCGAAGGGCTGCTCGCGGTCGGGGCCGTGGTGCTTCTCGGCATTATCCATCTCTTTGCCCATGTCATCATCTCATCGCTCACGGCAGACGGGCTCGTCCTCGACAAAACCACCCTGGTGGTGGTCAGCTCCAGCGCCTTCCTGTCCTTTTCGATGATGGTCTCCCAGGTCATGGAGTCGGTCACCCGTGCGTTCTACGCCCGCGCCGACCTCGACCTGATTCTGTCGTCGCCGACCTCGGCGCGGCGGGTCTTCACGGTGCGCATGATCGCCATCGCGGTCTCGACGGCGGCCTTGACCACGGTCCTTGCCGGTCCCTTCATCAACGCCTTGACCTATAACGACGGGCCCCACTGGTTGGCGGCCTATGGCGTGCTGGCGGCGATGGGCGCGTTCTCGACCGCCCTGGCGCTGGTTCTGACCTTCTTTCTGTTTCGAACTCTCGGGCCCAAGCGCACGCGCACCATATCGCAGATCCTCTCGGCCGTGGTCGGCGCGGCATTTGTCATCGGCGTCCAGGTGGCCGCGGTGCTGTCCACCGGAACCTTCTCCCGCGTGGAGGTCTTTCAGTCCGCCGGCTATGTCGATGCGGCGCCCGATGTGAGCAGCCTGCTCTGGTGGCCGGCGCGCGCCGCCATGGGAGACCTGCCGGCCCTGGCCGCGGTCATGGCGGTCAGCTTCGGGCTTCTCGCCCTGGTCATCGCGGTCTTCTCCGGGACCTTCGGCGACCATGTGATCGCCGCCTCGGGCGTCGCCCATGAGGGCGGCAAGGCCGGGCGGCAGCGCAGCGGCTTTCGTACCGCCTCGACCGCGAGCGTGCTGCGTCGCAAGGAATGGACGCTGCTGCTGCGCGATCCCTGGCTGATGTCGCAGACCCTGATGCAGATTCTCTACCTGCTCCCGCCCGCGCTGCTGCTTTGGGTCAACTTCGGGGTCGGCACCGGCGCGTTGCTGATCATCGTGCCGATCCTGGTCATGGCCGCCGGCCAACTGGCCGGCGGTCTGGCCTGGCTCGCGGTTTCCGGCGAGGACGCACCGGACCTCGTGGCCTCGGCGCCGCTCCCGGCGGGCGCGGTGATCCGCGCCAAGGTCGAGGCGGTCATCGGCGCCGTGGTCCTGGTGATCGCCCCGCTGATCGCCGCCCTGGCCCTGGCCTCGCCCAAGCTGGCTTTGGTCGCCCTCTTGGGCTCGGTCGTTTCATCGGCGTCCGGCACGACCATCCAGATCTGGTTCCGCGCCCAGGCCAAGCGCAGCAACTTCCGGCGCCGCCAAACCTCGTCCCGTGTGGCGACACTGGCGGAGGCGCTGTCCTCGATCCTCTGGGCCGGGACCGCCGCCCTGGCCGCCGCCGGGTCTTGGTTCGCCCTGGCCCTCGCCCTGCTCGCCACGATCACCCTGGCAGTGGCCTGGTTCCTCAGCCCCCGCCGGGACGCGGGAACCTGAGGTTCAGCCAGGCCATCCGCGCCGGAGCGGTCAGGTCCCCCCCTCGCGGTCCACGTAGCGCTTGATCTCCCCGCTCTGCAGCCGCGACCAGTAGGAGTTGAGCTCCTCCTTGACCACCGGGAACAGCACATAGAGCGCGATGATGTTGGCAATCGCCATGGCGAAGATCGCCGAATCGGAGAAGTCCACCACCGGGCCCAGGTTCATCGATGAGCCGATCACCACGAAGATGCAGAACAGCAGCTTGAACAGCAGGTCCATGGTGCGGCTCTCGCCGAACAGGTAGGCCCAGCACTTGGTTCCGTAGTAGGACCAGGAAATCATGGTCGAGAAGGCGAAAAGGATCACCGCCACGGCCAGGATATAGGGGAACCAGGGAAAGGCCGTCGCGAAGGCCGAGGACGTCAACTCGACGCCGCTCATGCCGGCCTCGTTCGAATAGGACCCGGTGATCACGATGACCAGGGCCGTCATGGTGCAGATCACCACGGTGTCGATGAAGGGCTCGTGCAGGGCCACCAGACCCTCGGTGATGGGCTCCTTGGTGCGAACCGCCGAGTGCGCGATCGAGGCCGAGCCGACGCCGGCCTCGTTAGAGAAGGCGGCGCGCTTGAAGCCCTGGATCAGGGCACCGATAGCGCCACCGGCAACGCCTTCGGGGTTGAAGGCGCCCACGAAAATCGCCGAGATCGCCGCGGGAACCTCCGTGATGTTCATCAGTATAATGACAAGTGCCGAGGCCACATAGATGATCGCCATGAAAGGCACGATCTTTTCGGTCACCTTGGCGATCGACTTGATGCCGCCGATGATGACCGAGCCGACCAGACCCGCGACGATCAGGCCGAACAGCCAGCCCTTGTCGGCCATGAAGCTGCCCTCGCCCCCGGTCACGTTGACGAACTGCTGGAAAGACTGGTTGGCCTGGAACATGTTGCCGCCACCGAGCGCCCCGGCGATGCAACAGACCGCGAAAAAGATCGCCAGCACCTTGCCGATGCCGCCCATGCCCTTCTCGGCGAAGCCCTTGCTCATGTAGTACATGGGGCCACCCGAGACCGAGCCATCGGCGTACTCATTGCGATACTTCACACCCAGGGTGCACTCGGCGAACTTCAAGGACATGCCGAGCAGGCCGGCCAGGATCATCCAGAAGGTCGCGCCCGGGCCGCCGATGGAAACCGCGATGGCCACGCCGGCGATGTTGCCGAGACCGACCGTGCCCGAGAGCGCGGTGGCCAGGGCTTGAAAGTGCGTGACCTCGCCGGCGTCTTTCGGGTTTGAGTAGTCGCCCTTGACCAGATCGATCGCGTGCTTGAAGGCGCGAAAGCTGATGAAATTGAAATAGAAGGTGGCGATGGCGGCCGCGATGACCAACCAGAGAACGATCAGCGGCATGGCGGTTCCGAACACGGGAACCGAGTAGAAGATGATGCCGACGATGAAGTTTGAAATCGGCGAGATGATCTCGTTGATCCGCTGGTCGATGGACACCGCTTCCTGTGCCCAGGCCGCCGGCGCCCAGAGCAGCGCGACCAACAAAGCCGCTAGAAACTTCTTCATGGAAACCTCCCCCAAGTAACGCAGGCCGCCTGGAGCGGCTTGCTTGGATGTTTCGGTCAAGGCAAGACCTTCAATGGACCGGCCTATCGACAGGTGCCGTCAAGGAACAACCGTGATCGGAACGGGTGATGCCTGCACCAAACTGCCGGTCACCGAGCCGAACAGCAGCGTCGCCAGTTTCGACTCGCCGCGCCGGCCGACAAAGATCTGCGTGGCGCTTTCTTCTGTAGCCAGCCGGCAAAGAACTTCCGCGGCATGGCCGTGACGCACCATGCTTTCGACCGTCAGGCCCCGGCCGTTTAAAGACTCCACCATGGGATTGACGACCTGAGTCTGAGCCCGCTCGATTTCTTCCTCGCGCCGCTTGTGGCGCTGATCGTTCTCTTCCGGCGTGTTGAAGGAGTAAGGCGACCACTCGATCACATAGACCAGAACAATTTTAGCCTGACCCGCCTCGGCGCGTTTGCTCGCGAATTCCACCGCGCGAGTCGCCCCGTCGCTGCCATCGATGCCGACAATGAAGGTGTTGGTCATGTTCGAAGCCTCGCTCCTGCGCTTGGCTCTCAATCGGTCGGGACTACCACGCTTCGTGATGCGCCCCGACCGGCGAGGCCAGATTTTAAAGGTCGTAGCACATGGATAGTAGACCACCTGGGCGAGTTCCGCACAACTGGGCCCATCGTACTATGAGATTGGGACGGCAGGACGGCTCTTGCCCGCCTATCGGGCACAAAGCTCTCTTGCTTCCCCTATTTCTCTTGCCTAATGTCGCGGCCTTCCGACCTCCAGGTAACAAGAGAGCTCAAAACCATGATCAAGGCCGTCACCTTCGATCTCTGGGACACCATGGTGCACGACGATTCCGACGAGCCGACCCGCGCCGCGCGGGGCCTGCGGAGCAAACGCGACGAGCGCCGCCATCTTCTTTGGGAGGCGGTGAACTCCGTCGAGCCGATCGACCTGGAAAAGGTGGTGCTGGCCTACGATGTGGCCGACAGCGGGTTCAACCTGGTGTGGAAGGAAAATCACATCAACTGGACCCTGGAACAGCGCCTGCGGGTCATCCTGACCGGGCTGGGGCGCGGCCTGCCGGCGGCCCTCTTTCAGCGCGTCCATGACCAGACCGCGGTCATGGAAGTCGATATCCCGCCGGAGCCCATCGATGGCATCGGCGAGGCGCTGGCGGCGCTGTCAAAGGACTTCAAGCTGGCGGTGGTCTCGGACTCCATCGTGACGCCGGGGACCGGGCTGCGCGGCATCCTGGAGAAGCACGGCCTGCTTCGGTACTTCAGCGCCTTTGCCTTTTCCGATGAGGTGGGCCATTCCAAGCCGCACCGGTCGATGTTCGATACGGCCTGCGGCCAGTTGGGCGTCGATGTCAGCGAGATCGTCCATATCGGCGACCGCGACCAGAACGATGTGAAGGGACCCCATGCCCTGGGCGCCAAGGCCGTGCTCTTCACCGGTTCGCGCCCGGACGAGAAGGACGGCACGACAGCGGATGCAATCTGCGAGCGCCACAGCGACCTGCCGGGTATCATCGCCCAGCTGGCCGCCTCCTAACGACAAGCGGAGACCCAGGCATGACGCAACAGCTTCATTTCCTCGTCGTCGATGGCTACGCCAAGGCTGGCCGGGAAGATCTCAGGGCCGGTGGGGCCAGCACCGCCGGCGAACTTTACGATAGGATGCTGAAGGCCTGCGCGCCCGACGGGGC
>JAJFGK010000062.1 GCA_021776195.1 Kiloniellaceae bacterium
GTCTCGGCACCCGTCTGGTGCTGCCCGAGCAGGCCGCCGTCTGCAATGCCGTGGGCGCCGTCGCCGGCAGCGTCGAGCAGCGCGTGCACATCCTGGTCACCTCGCCGGAAGACGGCCGCTACCGGGTCCATGGGGCCGAGGGGGTGAGCGATTACGGGAGCCTGGAGGCGGCCAGGGAGGTCGCCGTGGCCGCGGCGCGCGCGCGGGCCGAGACCCTGGCGCGCGAGGCCGGAGCCGGCGAGCCCCAGGTCGAGGTCGGCCTGGAGGAGAAGATCGCCGAAAGCCCCCAGGGCGACAGCCTCTTCGTGGAACTGGAGGTCACCGCGACGGCCATCGGCCGGCCCCGCCTGGCCTGAGTCGCCCGGACTTGGTAGAATTCGGGCTTGATAGAATTCGACGGCGGCGGGACTTTGCAGGAAAGGGCAGGGCGACGATGAGCTTTGGCGAGGTCAGGGGGATTGCCTTCGACGTCTTCGGCACCGTGGTCGACTGGCGCGGTTCGGTCGCCGCCGAGGCCGAGGCCCTGGCCCGGGTCTGGGGCCTGGCCGAGGTCGCCGACTGGACCGCCTTCGCCGAAGACTGGCGCGCCGGCTATGACCCGGGCATGGCGCCGATCCGCGAGGGCAAGCGCGCCTACGTGCCGGTCGACGTGATCCACCGCGAAAGGCTGGGCGAAATCCTGCCGCGCCACGGGCTGGCCGCCCTGCCGCCCTCGGCGCGCGACCATTTGAACAACGCCTGGCATCGCCTGCGGCCCTGGCCCGACGCGGTCGCCGGCCTGCAGCGCCTGAAGGCGCGGGTCCTGATCGCCACGCTCTCCAACGGCTCGGTGCCCTGCCTGGCGAACATGGCCAAGCGCGCCGGTCTGCCCTGGGACGTGATTCTCTCGGCCGATCTGGTGCAGCAATATAAGCCGCGCCCGGAGACCTACGAGCTGGCGATCCGCTGTCTCGGTCCCGAGCCCGAGCAGGTCATGATGGCCGCCGCCCACAACGGCGACCTGCGCCACGCCCGGGCCCTGGGCATGCGCACCGCCTTCATTCGCAGGCCGCGCGAATACGGCCCGGACCAGAGCGCCGACCTCGCCGCCGAGGAGGACTGGGACATCGTCGTGGAGTCGATCGAGGATCTGGCCGAGGCCCTGGGCTATTGAGGCCAGGCCGGGTCATCGTGATTCTCGCGCTGCTGGCCTGGCCCGCCGCCGCGCAGCTCGACGAGCGGGCGGCCTGGCTGGCTTCGCCGGAATACCGGCTATCCATCGCGGTGCGGGACGGTCATCTGGCGGCGGCGCAAGAGCTCATCGCCAAAGGCGCCGAGGTGAATGCGCGCAGTCCCGGCTCCGGCCAGACCGCCCTGATGATGGCCGCGTCTCAGGGCTATCTGGAAATCCTCGATGCCCTGCTGGCGGCCGGGGCGGATCCCCTGGTCGAGGTCGGGGCGGGCGACGGCGCCCTGACCTACGGCGCCATGAACGGGCGGCTGCCGGTGGTGGCGCGGCTGCTGAGCCTCGACCAGGCCCCCAACCAGAGCGCCAAGGACCGTGCCCTGCGGCGCGCGGCGCGTTTCGGCCACCCCAAGACCGCCATGGCCCTGGTCGAAGCCGGCGCCGCCCTGGAACGGGGCGATGGCTTCGGCCTGACCCCCCTGATGCTGGCCGCCAAGCACGGCCATCCCCTGACCACGCGCCGCCTGCTCGACCTGGGGGCGACCGTCGAGGCGCGCGACCGGGAGGGCCGCGGCGCGCTCTTCTGGGCGGTCTGGACCGGCCACCTGCTGGCCGCCGAGGTCCTGCTCCTGGCCGGCGCCGACCCCGAGGCCCGGGACCAGGCGGGCCTGCGGGCCCTGGGTCAGGCCGCCGATTTCGAAGCCTTGATCGCCGCCCGGCCGGACCACGCGGCCCATCAGTCGCCGCGGCCCGCGCTTTGTCGCCGCGCCATCGCCAACGGCTATCTCAGCCGTCAATCGGGTGCCCTGGTGGTCACCGCCTGGTCGCTGCCGACGCGTCCCGAACCCGGCACCAAGGCCTGGGTGTTGACGGCCGAGGGCGCGGCCGCCTTCGCCGCGGCGGTAACCGGCAGCCGTCCCAGCGAGACCCAAGACGACGCCTGGGACGCCACCCTCGGCGTGGCGGACGAGCCCGCGGGCCTCCCCGAAAATCTGGACGCCGCTAGCCCCGATCTCTGGGTCATCCTGCCGCCGGGGCCAAGCGCGCCGCGCAAACTTTCGCTTCAGCCCGACGCCCTGCCGCCCGGCGTCTTTCCCCGCACCGTGGTGCAGGCCTTCGACCTGGAGGGCGGGGGCGCGGCCGACGGGCTGGAGGTGCGGCACTGCTGCGGCGACGCCAGCCGCCGCGAGGCCTGCGACTATTCCTGCGGCGCGACCTGGCAGAAACGCGACGGCCGCTGGCTTAAGTGCAGCGCCTGGACCCCGGCCTGAGGACTGGGGTTCCAGTAACGTCATCCCGGAAAAACCGTGAGGTTTTATCCGGGATCTCGGGCAGAAGAGGATCGGCCCGAGATCCCGGCTCGGGGGCCGGGATGACGCTTCTCTACAGGTTCCTTACCGATTGGCCCGGGCGACCACGGCGTTCAGCAGCACGTTGACGCTGGGCAGGGTGTAGCCGAGCTCGATGTGTTCGCCCTCGTTGTGGGTGATGCCCTCCTTGCAGGGCGAAAAGAGCAGCGCCGTGGGGCAGATCCGGGTCATGTTGTAGGCATCGTGCCCGGCCTGGCTCAGCATCTCGCGGTAGGCCACGCCGAGGCTGTCGGCGGCCTCCTTGACCGTGGCGATGCAGGCCTCGTCGAAGGCCTCGGAGCCGAAGGTCCAGCGCGCGGCGATCTCGATCTCGACCTGGGCACGGGCGGCGCAGTCGGGCAGCGCCGCCTCGAAGTCGGCCAGCATCTTGTCGGTGGTTTCCTGGTCCGGGCTGCGGAAGTCGATGGTGACCTGGGCGTAGTCGGGCAGGATGCCGGGCTTGTTCGGCCAGCAGGTCAGGCGCGGCGCGGTCGACTTGCCCGCCGGGTGGTAGGCCCAGCCGATCTCGTTGGCCGCCACGATGACCATGGCGGCGCCGACCAGGGCGTTGCGCCGCTTGTCCATCGGGGTCGGCCCGGAATGGGCGGTCTCGCCGTGAACATCGATGTGCATGCCGACGGTCTTGTAGCCGCCGGCGACGATGCCCAGGTCGATGCCCTCCTCCTCCAGCAGCGGGCCCTGCTCGATGTGGAGCTCGAAGTAGGCGTCGATGTCGCGGCCCCCCACCGGTGTCTCGCCGGCATAACCGATGCGCGCCAACTCATCGCCATAGGTCAGCCCATCGTCGTCTTTCTGGGCCAGCACGAAGTCCTCCTCCAGCGCCCCGGCGAAGACCCCCGAGGCCATCATCGGCGGGGTGAAGCGGGCGCCTTCCTCGTTGGTCCAGTTGACGATCTCGATCGGCCGCCTGGTGGCCAGGCCGCGGTCGTTCAGGCAGCGCACCACTTCCAGGCCGGCCAGGACCCCCAGGATGCCGTCGTACTTGCCGCCGGCGGCCTGGGTGTCCAGGTGACTGCCGATCAGGACCGGCGCCAGGCTGTCGTCCTGGCCGGCGCGGCGGGCGAAGATGTTGCCGACCCGGTCGACCGAGACCGTCAGGCCGGCCTCCTCGCACCAGGCGACGAAGAGGTCGCGCATCGCCTTGTCGTCGTCGCTGAGCGCCAGGCGGCAGAGCCCGGTGGTGCGCCCCGGCCCGATCTCGCCGGAACGCATGATGGTCTGCCACAGGCGGTCGCCGTCGACCTCCAGGATATTGCCCTGCTCGCTCATCGCCTCTCTCCCGCTCAATTCAATTGCCCTGGCTTGGGGGCGATGCTATGCGCGATCCTGCCGATTGCTCAAGGAAGGAAACACCCATGGCGATCCTGACCACCACCATCGGGGCCTACCCCAAGCCCGACTGCGTGGCCCTGCCCGACTGGTTCACCATGGAGGGCGGCACCAGCACGGCGACGCCGACGGCGGGCTATGACGAGGCCCTGGCGCGCATGGGCGACGCCGCCGAGGCGCGCTTCGACGAGGGCACGCGCGAGGCCATCGCCGACCAGATCGAGGCTGGGATCGACATTCCGACCGACGGCGAGATCCGCCGCGAGAACTACATCCACTATCACTGCCGTCACCTGGAAGGCTTCGATTTCGAGACCCTGGGCGAAAAGGACGTGCGCGGGGTCTATATGGCCGCGCTGCCGACCATCACGGGTCCGGTACGGCCCCGCGACGTGGGGTTTCTGGTCCGCGACTGGCGCCAGGCCCAGGCCTGCACGGACCGGCCGGTCAAGATCACCCTGCCCGGTCCCATGACGGTAGGCGACACCAACCTGGACCTGCACTACAACGACCCCAAGGCGTTGGGCGCGGCCCTCGCCGAGGCGCTCAACGCCGAGGTCCTGGCCCTGGCCGCGGCCGGCTGCCGCTGGATCCAGATCGACGAGCCGCTCTTTGCCCGCAAGCCCGACGAGGCCCTGGCCTACGGCGTCGAGAACCTGGAGCGCTGCTTCCAGGGAATCCCGGACGGCGTCACGGCCTGCATGCATATGTGCTGCGGCTATCCCGGGTTTATCGACGAGGAGGACTACCCCAAGGCCGACCCCGGCGCCTACGGCCGCATCGCCGAGGCGCTGGACCGCTCCTGCGTGGCCGCCGTCTCCATCGAGGACGCGCACCGCCATAACGACCTGCGCCTGCTGGAGCGCTTTGCCGACACCACGGTGATCTTCGGCGCCGTGGCGATCGCGCGTAGCCGCCTGGAGACGGTCGAGGAGATCCGCGCGCGTCTGGCCGCCGCCCTGAACCACATCGACGCCGCCCGCCTGATTGCCGCACCCGACTGCGGTCTGGGCCTTCTGGGCCGCGACCTGACGCGACAGAAACTGCGAAACCTCTGCGAAGCGGCGCAATCGCTGTGAGCCGGGTAACGGGTCGGAGGCCAAACGATGACACGCGTTGAGAGCACTTTTGTCGGCGATGTCTGGCCGGCGGCGGAGCCCGGCGAGGATCCGGTCCTCTATGGCAGTGCCGAGCTAACCCCGACCGGGGCCTTCGAGGCCCGAAGCCTGCAGAGTTTTACACTGGTCTACACCGTCGGGCGTTTCGGTCTCGATGACACCGGGGCGATCAAGGTGGTGCACCGCTACCCGAACGACTGGGGCCGCCTGCAGACCGACGATCCCCAGGGCCACAACTACGTCACGGCCCGCGCCAGCAACGGCACGCCGCTGCGCCCGCGCTACGATTCCGACGGGCACCAGCGGCCCTGGTACCGGGCCCTGCTGGTCGAGGTGAAGGGCGGCTGCCTGCGCGAGGGCGACACCGTCACCATCGTCTTCGGCGACCGTTCCGCCGGCTCGCCCGGGCTGAAGCTGCAGACCTTCTGCGAGAGCGGTTTCGAGTTCAAGGTGCTGGCCGATGTCTGCGCCACCGGGCACTTCGTGCCGATTCCCGACACCCCGGCGATCTCCATCGTGCCCGGGCCGCCGGACCGGTGGAAGGCCGTGCTGCCCAGCCTGCGCCGGCCCGGCGAGGTCTTTCGCCTCGGCATCAAGGCCGAAGACCTCTGGGGCAATCCGACCGGACAGGCGGCGGCGCGCCTGACTTTAAAATCGACTCTGCCGGTCGAAGGCCTTCCGAGCGAGCTGGCCTACGGCCCGGACCAACGCGCGGTGACGCTGGACGGTTTGAGTTGCCAGGAGGAGGGGGTCCTGCGGATCGCCTTGCAGGACGACAGCGGCGCCCCACTGGCCGAGTCCAACCCGCTGGTGATCCGGGCCGGTTCCTTTTCCGGCTATTGGGGCGACATGCACGGGCAAAGCGGCGAGTCGGTCGGGATCAACACCGCCGAGGCCTACTTCGACTTCGCGCGCAACATGGCCTTTCTCGACGCCACCGGCCATCAGGCCAACGACTTCCAGGTCAACAACGCCTTCTGGGAGCTGATCAACAAGCTCTCGGCCGACTATCTGGAGGACCACCGCTTCGTCACCTACTCGGGCTACGAGTGGTCCGGCAACACGGCGGTCGGCGGCGACCGCAATGTCTACTTTCGCACCGAGGGGCGCCAGATCCGGCGCTCGTCCCATGCCCTGCTGCCCGACCGGAGCGACCTGGAGACCGACGCCAACACGGCGGCCAAGCTGTTCGAGGCGCTGCAGGAGGAGGACTGCGTGGTCTATGCCCATGTCGGCGGCCGCTATGCCGATATCGCCCAGGCCCACGACCCGCGGCTCGAAACGGCCATGGAGATTCACTCCGCCTGGGGCACCTTCGAATGGCTGCTGACCGATGGTTTCCCGCTCGGCCACCGCTCGGGCGTGGTCTGCAACAGCGACGGTCACAAGGGCCGGCCCGGCGCGAGCTATCCCGGCGCGGCCAGTTTCGGTGCCTATGGCGGGCTTACCTGTTTTCTCGCCGAGGAGTTGACCCGGGACGGCCTCTTCGACTGCCAGCGCCGGCGCCACCACTACGGCACCACCGGCAACCGTCTGCATCTCGATGTCCGGGCGCGCTTTGCGACCGAGGGCCGCCTCTTCGAGCGCGACCCGCGCTACTTCGATGTCGCTGGCCGACCGGCGAGCGAGGTCATGATGGGCGACATCGCCCAGACCGACGACGGAGCGGTCGAGTTGGTGGTCGAGTGCATCGCCCAGGCGCCAATCGAGCGCATCGACATCCTGAATGGTGCCGAGGTGGTCGAGACCCTGCGCGGTTTCGAGGCGGCGGATCTGGGCCAGCGCATCCGTGTCATCTGGCAGGGCGCCGAGTACCGCGGCCGTGGACGGCAAACGCTTTGGCAGGGCAAGGCCGTCTTCGAGGGCTGCCGGGTCACGCGCATGGCCAAGATCAATGCCTGGAACCATGAGCGCCCGATCGAACGGCAGGGCGAGAACGCGGTCATCTGGGACACCCTGACCACCGGCAACTTCGGCGGCTTCGATGCCTGGCTCGAGGAGGCCGAGGACGGCCGCCTGACCATCGAGACCAACCACGTCTCCGGCGGCTTCGCTCTGAATGATATCGCCCTGGAGGACAAGGTCCTGGAGGCCGGCGGCCTGGAGCGGCGCATCCGGGCCTTCCGGCTGCCCGCCGAGAACGATTGCCGGACACTCGAGCGCAGCGCGACAGTCGCCCTGAAACCGCGGGGCGACAACCCGATCTGGGTCCGGGTCACCACCGAAGACGGCTTCAACGCCTGGTCCAGCCCGATCTTCCTCTACCGGGAAGCGGCGGACGAGGGATCTTCTTCCTGACTGGATGAACCATTGAAGTGGCCGTCACCCCGGCTCCACCCTGGCGGGCGGTCCGGGGTGACGAACCTGAGGGCGGGCGACGCGCCGTTACGTCTCAATCGCCAGTTCGTTGCCGAAGATATAGGTCGTGGGATGCATCTTGAAACCCTTGACCCGCTTGTCCATGACGCTGAGCTCCGAGCGCCAGAGCGGCTGCACGATGGGGCCGTCTTCCTGCATGATGGTCTCGATCTGGGCCATGACCGCGCGGCGCTTGTCCGGATCGAGGATGCCCTCGGCCTCGGTCAGGAGCCGGTCGAACTCCGGGTTGGCGTAGCCCGACTCATTCCAGGGCACACCGGAGCGGTAGCCCAGCCCCAGGGTCATGACGCCGAGCGGCCGGTGGCTCCATTCGGTAAAGCCGAACCTGGTCGTGTCCCAGATCTGCCAGTAGTCGGCCGAGGGCATCAGGTTGATTTCGACGCGAAGGCCAACGTCCTTCCACTGCTCGACCATGGCCTGGACGGCGTTGAACTGCCAGCTTGGGGCGGCGACGCAATCGATGGTCCCGAGATCGAGGCCCTCGGGGTAGCCGGCCGCGGCCAGGAGCCGCTTGGCCTCGGTCACATCCCGCTGCATGACCGGAAGCGGGGCGTACTCCGGGTGGATCGGACAGACGTGATGGTGTTCCGCCGGCAGGCCGCGCTCGCCGTGGATGAGCCCCTGGATCAGCTTGCTGTCGACGGCGAGACGCAGAGCCTTGCGGACGCGCGGATCGTTGAAGGGCTTCATCGTCACCTTGCCGCGCACCACCGCCGTGGAAGCGGTCGGGGTCTCGTAGAGCTGGAGGTGCGACATGAGTTCGAAGGCCTCGCGCTGGATGATGTCGACAATGTCGATCCCATCCAGACGCTTGGTGACCATGGCGTTGATCTCCTCCGTCGGGTCGTCGCCCAGGTCGACGAACTCCAGGAAATCGACGTAGGGGCCCTCGCCCCAATAGTCCTTGCGGGCCTTGAGCAGGGACCGCTTGCCAATCTCATGGTCGGTCAATTCGAAGGCGCCGAGCCCGTTCGAGCCGGGTTCGAATTGGCCGCCCTCTTCCGGGTCGAGCATGACCAGGGGGTAGTGGAACAGGTGTTCGGGCACGGCCAGCTGCGGCAGCTTGCAGTTCAGGCGGACCCTGTGGTCATCGATTTTCTCGATGGCGTTGGCGTCCCACAGCACGGTCTTGGTCTCGCCGCCTTCCTGGACCTCCTTCAGCAGGTAACCCTGCATCAGGCCCAGCACCGACGAGCCGGTCTGCGGATCGAGCACGCGCTTCAGGTTCCAGATCACATCTTCGGCGGTGAAGGCGCGGCCGCTGTGCCAGGCAATGTCCTGGCGCAGGTGCAGCGTCCAGGTTTGCAGGTCTTCGCTCGGTTCCCAGGCGTCCAGCAAACTGGGCCGGGTGATGTTGTCATGGCCGGTCCGGGTCAGGTAGTCGCTGACCTGGCGCAGGATGTTGCTGGCGCTGGTCCGGCTGACGCTGTGCGGCGAGGACACGTCCAGGACCTTCATGCCGATGCGCAGAGTGCCGCCCTTTGGCAGGGCCGCGCGCGCCGGTGCGATCAAGCTCTCGCCGGTGACCCTGCCGAGGCAACCATAGGCCGCGCCCGCGGCAAGGCCCAGCAGGGTCGTGCTGCGCAGGAACGCGCGCCGGCCGATCTTGCCGTCGGCCAGTTGATCCTTCAGCACGGGGATATAGGGGTGTTCTCTTGCTTCGCTCATGGAGGTCTCCGAATCAGGCGTGCAAAGGAACCGAGATCTCCCACAATGAACCTTACCCTTGCCGGCAATGCTAGCATAGGCGGTTACCGGTGACGAGACAGTTAGCCGCGCTCCTTGGCAGCGGCCTTGCTGGCGGTCTAGAGTGACGCGCCATCACGGCCACCGGGCGATGCGGCTTCGATCGCGGTCCGAAAATGACAGAGGAGACGGGACATGGACGACGTGGCATCTCAGGTCGCGATTGGGGAACGGAGCGGTTTGGCGAGCGGCGTCTGGGCGCCGCCGGTGACGCCCCTGGACGCCGATCTCAAGATCGACATTCCGCGCGCGGTCGGCCACATGCGCTGGCTGCTCGACGGCGGCTGCCACGGCCTGGCGATCATGGGTACGACCAGCGAGGCGACCTCCTTTTCGGTCGAGGAGCGCATCGCCCTGCTGGACGCCGCCCTGGAGGCCGGGATCCCGGCGGATCGCTTCATGGTCGGCTCGGGCTGCGCGGCGCTGAGCGATTCCGTGCGCCTGACCGCCCATGCCACGGCGGCGGGCTGTGCCGTCCTCACGCTGCCGCCCTTTTATTACAAGGACATCTGCGACGAGGGCCTCTATGCCTCCTACGCCGAGATTATCGAGCGGGTCGGCAGCGACGACCTGAAGCTCTATTTCTATCACTTCCCCAAGCTTTCCTGCGTGCCGATCACCCATGCGGTGATCGAGCGCCTGCTGACGGCCTACCCCGGCGTCATCAAGGGCCTGAAGGACTCTTCGGGTTCGGCCGAGGGCTGTGCCGCCTTCATCAAGGCCTTTCCGCAGATGGCGGTCTTCCCAGGTACCGAGACTTTGCTGTTCGACATGCTCGACATCGGCGGTGCCGGCACCATCACAGCCGGGGCGAACGTGAACCCCAGCGGCTTGCGGGCGGTCTACGACGCCTACCAGTCGGGCGAGAAGGACCGGGCCCGAACCCTGCAGGACCAGGCGACGGCGGCCCGCGCGGTGATCCAGTCACGGCCGATGATCCCCAGTCTGAAAGCGGTCCTGGCCCGCGGCCACGGCGACGAGGCCTGGCTCCGTCTGCGCCCGCCGCTGGTCGCCCTCGACGCCGCGGCGCGCGAGGCCCAGGCCGGCGAGTTGGCCGCCGCCGGTTACCGATTCTCCGACGGCGCCTGAGCGCCCAGACCTTGGTGGTGCGGTGCATTGGGAATCCCCACCACGAACGTCGCGGCCTTCCCAGTTTGCCAAATCCTTTTGAGCTAGATCGGCCGCAAGGGGGTGTCGCGTGATTTCGTCTCAGAGATGCGCCGGAACATCCATGCTCTGGTGGAGAACCCGAACTATCAGGATTCCGCCGCTATCGATGACATAGACAATCAGATGTTTTTGATAGGGATAGATCCGCACCGGCGGTTCCAAATCCTGCCGCTCGGCGGCGATCGTCGGGGCTGCTGAAGGAGCCACGAACTGGGCATTCAATCCGGCCAGATAACTCCGCCGCTGCTCCTTGCCCCATTGGGTTTGAGTGTATCGGGCGATGCCCCGAACGTCGGCTTCCGCTGCTCTACTGAGGCGAAAACCAGCACTACTCATCATCCATTTGCCGCTGCAGCGCGCCCATGTCGAAGTTCTCGGCAATGCCGCTGTTAAAACCTTCTGTGATGGCCCTTTGCAAGACCTCAAGTTTGGTTTCATGCTCCTCGAGCATCCGCAAGCCTGCGCGCGCAGCCTCACTGGCCGAACCATATCGACCTTCCGAGACCAGTCGCTCAACGAAGGCGGAAAAGTGGTCGCCCAAGGAAATGCTTGTTGTTTTTGCCATCGAGTTCCTCGTTCAATTGAGAACTAATCTACCAATATATACTATATAATAGTAATTCGTCAAACCTCAGCATTCGTGGAACTGCTGCCCATGGGCGCTATTTTCCGGACCAAAAGGGATCAAACTCCAGACGCGGCCCAAGCTCTTCCGTAAGACAATGCGTGAGCATCGGGTGCCGATTGCCCTGTTGTTGCCCGGCTTGACCCGATAATCTCCAAACCGAGCGGGCGGCGACTATCTTGGGCCTGGGGTCATCTCTCCCCGGCCGACAACAGAAAAGAAGCGCGGGTCTGGAAATTCGGTTGGTGTCGCGCGGTTTGACTCGAGCCGCACTGAGACGGGGAGGAAGCCTATGAAAACCGGCCTTGAGGGCAAGGTCGCCGTCGTCGTCGGCGGTGGCGGCGGGGTAGGCGGGGCGGCGGCGCTGCAACTGGCCGAGGAGGGCGCGGCGGTGCTGGTCGCCGACCTGCAGACGGAAAAGGCCCAGGCCGTGGCCGCCGAAATTGTCGGGGCCGGCGGGCGGGCCCAGGCCTGGCCGGTCAATCTCGAAAAGGAACCCGAGATCCGCTCGATGATCGCCGCCGCCGTTGAGCGGCTCGGCGGTATCGACATTCTGGTCAACTCGGCGGCGATTCCCCAGGTGGTCCCCTTCCTGAAACTCACCCTGGCCGAGTGGCGTCAGGTTATGGACATCAATTTGACCGGCAACTTCCTCTGCGCCCAGGCGGCGGCTCGATTCATGGTCCAGCGCGGCACCGCCGGGCGCATCGTCAACGTCTCCTCGATCAACGCGCAGCGCGCCATTGTCGGGCGCGGCGCCTATGCGGTGGCCAAGGGCGGCATCACCATGATGACCAAGGTCATGGCGGCCGAACTGGGCGGCCACGGCATCACGGTGAATGCCGTCGCGCCGGGCCCGGTCGATACCGAAATGGTCATGGCCATGCACACCGCCGAAACCCGCCAGGCCTTCGCGCAGAACCTGGCCATCAAACGCTATGCCCAGCCCCGCGAGGTTGGCGCCGCGATCGTCTATCTCTGCTCCGAGGCCGCGGCCTACGTCACCGGCCACACCCTGAACGTGGACGGCGGCTTCGATTCCAGCGGCATGATCTTCGATCTGGGCGATATGAGCTAACGGCGGCCGAGGTGCCCCCCGCGGTGACCCTGGATGCGCTGCTCCAACCGCGCTCGGTCGCGGTTCTGGGGGCGTCGCAGCGACCCTCGGTCGGCCGCTCGATCGTCGAATCGCTGCAAACCTTGGGCTTTCCCGGCGCGGTCTATCCGGTCAATCCGAAGTACGACGACGTCCAGGGGCTGCCCTGCTACGCCAGCCTCGAGGCGCTGCCCGCCGCGCCCGATGTTGTCGCTTTTTGTCTCGCCAGCCCCCGGATTCTGGAGAACTTTCGCCGCCTGCCCGATAGCGGCGCCCGGGCCGCGGTGATTTTCGACGCCGGCTTCGCGGAAAGTGGCGCCGAGGGCCGCCGGCGCCAGGCCGAGCTGGTGGCGATCTGCCGGGATGCCGGGATCGCGCTTCTCGGGCCCAACTCGATGGGCAGTCTCAGTCCCTGGCGGCGCGCGACCACCTACCTGGCCAAGCTGCGCGACCCCGCCGGACTGGCCGGCAACGTCGCCCTGGTCTCGCAGAGCGGCTCGGTCTGCATCGGCCTGCTGTCGGACCTCAGGCGCTTTGGCTTCAGCCATGTCATATCGTCGGGCAACGAGGCCGTGGTCACCACCGCCGACTTTATCGACACTCTGGTCGACGACCCCGACACCAAGGTCATCGCGACCTTCACCGAGACGGTCAACGAGCCGGAGCGCTACGTGGCGGCGCTCGACCGTGCCGCCGCCGCCGGCAAGCCGGTCGTGGTCCTGAAGGTCGGGCGCAGCGAACGGGCCCGGCAGGCCATCGTCAGCCACACCGGCGGTCTGGCCGGCGAGGCCGAGGTCTTCTCGGCGCTGCTGCGGGCGCACCGGGCCATCGAGGTACGTGACCTCGACGAGATGACCGAGGTCCTGGCGGCCTGTCAGGGCGCGCGCTGGCCGCGCGGCCGGCGTCAGGCCGTGGTCACCGCGTCGGGTGGCCAGGCCGAGCTGATACTCGATCTGGCGGCGGAGAGCGGGGTTCAACTGCCGGCCTTGCCGCCGGCCGAACGGGCTGCCATCGAGGCGGTGGTCGGACCGCTCACGGGGGACGGCAACCCGACCGATATGTGGGGCAACGGCGATTACTGCCCCAATCTGTCCCACAGTCTGGCGGTGCTGCGCCGGAGCCCTGAGAACGACGCCATCGTGTTCTGCATGGACGGCCACGACGACGACCCCATGGAACGGACGCCGCAGAGCATCTGCGCCGATATCCTCCGCGCCAGTGCCGCCGAGAGCGAGCGGCCGCACTACCAAATGTCCATGCGTCCGGGTCTGATGGACAAGGTCGTGGCCGCCCGGCTGGCCGAGGCCGGCCTGGCGACCCTCGGCGGCGCCCGCCAGGGCCTGCTCGCCATCGACCGCCTGGCCCGTTACGTCACCTGGCAGCGCCGCCCGCGCGCACCGGCCGCGACCGGCGGGCAACCCCTGGCCGGCCTGCTGGCCAGCACGCCGGCGCGGCGGGCGGTCCACGAGTACGACGCCAAGAGGGCCCTGGCGGCCTATGGCCTGCCCGGCACCAGGGAAGCGGCGGTTGCCAGCCGGGAGGCGGCGCTGGCGGCAGCCCGGGAGATCGGCTACCCGGTGGCCCTCAAAGCGCTCGACGACGGGATTCCGCACAAGACGGACCGGGGCCTGGTACGGCTCGACATCGCCGATCCGGCGGCGCTGGAGGCGGCCTGGGACGCCATGCGGGATCGGTGCGCGGCCGAGAGCGATGGGGCGGGCCCGGCGGCCTTCCTCGTTCAGGAAATGGTCGCGGGCGGTGTCGAGGTCTTTGCCGGCGTCTCGCGCGACCCCGATTTCGGCCTCACCCTGACCTTTGGCATCGGCGGTATCGCGGTCGAGGTTCTGCGCGACGTGGCGCTGCGCATGCTGCCGCTGGCGGCGGGCGATGCCGAGGCCATGATCGCGGAGATCCGCGGCGCGGCCCTGCTCGGCCCGCTGCGCGGCGGCCCGGCGGCCGACGTGGCCAGCCTGGCGGACTGCCTCTACCGGCTCGCCGATTTCGCCGTGGCCCAGGCCGACCTGATCGAGGCGATCGATCTCAATCCGATCAAGGTCCTGCCGCAGGGCCGGGGTTGCCGCCTGGTGGATGCCTTGATCGTACTGCGCGGGGCGGGCCCGCCGGAAGGAGGAGGGGATGGCTGAGGATCTGGTGCTTTACGAGGTCGAGGAGGCGGTCGGCGTCATCACCTTGAACCGGCCGGCCAAGCTGAACGCCATCTCGCCAGACTTGCGCGAGCAGCTCACCGCGGCCTTCGAGCGGGCGGATGGGGACGAGGCGACCTGCGTCGTGGTGCTGCGCGCCGCGGGCCGCAGCTTTTGCGTCGGCTACGACATCGGCGGCGGCAACCGGGACCGGGCAAGCTGGCGCCACGATGCCTTGAAGTGGCACCACGACCTGGCCGAGGTGCTGCGCTTCGAGATGATGCCCTGGTACATGCGCAAGCCCGTGGTCGCCTCGGTCCAGGGTCATGCCCTGGGCGGCGGCTGCGAGCTGGCGATGTTCTGCGACCTGACCCTCGCGGCGGAGGACGCGCTCTTCGGCGAGCCCGAGGCGCGTTTTTGCGAGACCGGCCCGGGCATCGTCATGCCCTGGATCATCGGCTACAAGAAGGCCCGCGAGCTGCTCTATTTCGGTGATATGATCGATGCCGAAAGCGCCCTGCAGCTCGGCATGATCAACCGGGTCTTGCCGCCGGACGACCTGCGCGCGGCGACCCTTGCCTACGCCCGGCGCCTGTCGCGGATCGGGCCGGAGACGCTCTACGCCACCAAGCTGGCGGTCAACCGGGGGGCAGACGCGGCAGGGTTTCGCAACGCCCTACAGGCCGGGCTCGATGTCCTGGCGCCGCTCTACGCGGCCGAAACCGAGATCAACGCGACCTTCGAGCGCATCACCCAGGAGTCCGGCCTGGGCGCCGCCCTGGCCTGGCGTCGCGCCCAGCTCGAGGAACAGTAATGAAAGTGGGCGGCCGGTCGGTTCACTCGCCCGGCGCCGGCTGACGGCCGCCCAGTTCGGCCAGCCGGGCCTGGTTGCGGGCCTCCAGCGGCGCCACCAGAACCGAGAGGACCGGCGGGATCATGACCAGGGTCAGCACCGCCGAGAGCGCCAGGCCGCCGACCACGACCGAGCCCAGGCCGCGGTAGAGCTCGGAGCCGGCGCCCGGCACCATGACCAGCGGCAGCATGCCGAAGACCGAAGTCAGGGTCGACATGAAGATCGGCCGGATGCGGTTGCGCGTCGCCTCTTCGATCGCCGCCGCCGGGCTCATGTCCTCGACCCGCAGATGGAAGAGGGTTTGGTGGACCAATAGAATCGCATTGTTGACCACGATGCCGATCAGAATGACGAAACCGAGCAGGGTCAGCATGTCGAGCGCCTGATAGGTCGAGAGATTGAGGATCGCCAGGCCGGCCACGCCACCGGCCGCGGCCACCGGCACCGACAGCAGGATCACCAGGGGATAGATGAAACTCTCGAACAGCACCGCCATGACCAGATAGACGATGGCGATGGCGAGCAGCAGGTCGGTCACCATGGCCTGCCAGGTGACGGTCAGCTTGTCCGCCGTCCCGGAGATCAGGAGCTTCACGCCGGGCGGGACGCCCTCGGCCTTGAGCGGGGCGATGACCTCGGTCTGGATCATTTCCAGGGCTTGTTGCAAGGCGACCTGGGCCGCCGGGATAACTTCCAGGGTGACCGTCCGCTCGCGCTCGCGGTGACGGATCTCGGTCGGCCCCGCCGTCAGTTCGATCTGGGCCAGGGATGACACCGGCAGGATTCGGCCGTCGGCCGTGACCACCGGGAGCTGTTCGATGCCCTGGGTTTCGGTGACGTCGTCGGTCGGCCCTTTCAGCACCAGATCGATCCGCTCGCTTCCCACGGTGACCTCGGCGACCCGCAGGCCGTCGTTGAAGGTATCGACCGCCTCGCCGAGTTGGCGGGCGCTCACGCCGTTGTCGGCAAGGCGCAGGCGGTCGGGGCGGATCCGCACCTCCGGCGCGCCCAGCTCCAGGCCCGGGTTGGGCCGAAACTGGTTGTCCTCCTCGCGCGGCAGGATGGCTTGAATCTTGCCCGCGGCGCGGCCCGCCACCTCCAGGATCGCCTCGAGATCGGGGCCGGAGATGTCCAGCTCGATCTTGCGCCCGCCGCCGACCCCGCGCCCGAAGAGGGAGAGCTGACGGATCAGGGCGAAGGTGCCGGGTTCCCGGAAGACCGGCTCGCTCAGGACCGGCTCGAGCCCGGCCGCGCGGCTCGGGTCGACCGCCGCGGCGCCGATGAAGGTCGTGGCGCGGAAGGCCACAAAGAAGAAGCGGTCGATCTTGGGCGGTTCGTCGGGGGCGGCATCGGGCCCGGAAACCTCGGCCCAGAGCGGCTTGGTGGCCTCCTCGATGCGCTGGGCGATCTCGGTCATGGTCTTCAGGTTGTAGCCGGGCGGTGGAATGACGATTCCGAACATCAGATTGCGGTTGCCCTCGGGCAGGTACTCGAGCTTGGGCAGGAAGAACCAGGCACTGGCTCCGGCGGTCACGGTCAGGGCCAGCACGACGCCCAGGGCCAAAATCCGGCTGCGGGCGACGAGGCGCACGAAGGCCATCACCACCGCGACGAAGCCGCGCGCGAAGTGATCGATGCCGGGCAGGGCCAGGGGCCGGGGTCGCGGGTTGTTGTCCAGCGTGACGCCGCCGGCGCCGGCGGTCGCCGCGACCAGGCCGCGCGGCCCGGCGCCGCCGGGACCGGCCAGTGCCGGGCGATGTTCGGCGGCGATTTCGTGGCGGTCCAGGGCGTCGGCCTGTTTGCGTGCCCGCGACAGGGCCAGGAGCTCGCCCTGGGCTTCGCCGCGGCTGCGCAGCACCCGGTTGGACAACGCCGGCAGCACGGTCACCGAGACCAGCAAGGACAGCAGCACCGAGACCGAAATCGCCACCGCGATATCGCGGAACAGCTGCCCGACCTCCAGCTCCATGACCAGGATCGGGATGAAGACCATGACCGTGGTCAGGGCCGAGACCAGAACCGCGCCCCAGACCTGCTTGGCGCCTTCGTAGGCGGCGACGTAGGTCGGCTTGCCCATTTCGCGCAGCCGGAAAATATTCTCCAGAACCACGATGGCGGCATCCACCACCATGCCCACGGCGAAGGCCAGCCCGGCCAGGGAGATCACGTTGATCGAGCGCCCCATGGCCGCCATGGCGACGAAGGAGCCGATGACCGAGACCGGTATGGCGATGGAAATGATCAGGGTGGCCCGGAGGGAACGCAGGAAGAGCAGGAGGATGATCGCGGCCAGGATGCCGCCGATCCAGATGTTCTGCTGCACCAGGGCGATGGCCGAGTTGATGTAGAAGGTCTCGTCGTAAACTTGGCGCAGCTCCAGGCCCGCTTCGGGGATCAGGGTCGCGTTCATCTCCTCCAGGGCCTGATGAACCCCGGCCATGGTCTCGATCACGTTGGCGCCGGTCTCGCGCTGGGCGTTCATGGCCAGCGCGGCGCGCCCGAGCATGCGAATGGTGGAGACCGGCTCCCTGTAGTCCAGACTGACCTCGGCGATGTCACCCATGGTGACCCGGGCCAGGCGGTTGGTCACCGGGTCTTGCTGCGAGCGCAAGACCACGTCGCGAATCGCCTCGACCGAGTTCAGCTCGCCTTCGTTGCGCACCACGTAGCGGCGCTTGCCTTCCTTGACGTCGCCGGCCGAGACCGAGTTGTTGGCCTGGCGCAGGGCCAGCACCACATCGCTGACCGTCAGGCTATAGCGCGCGATCAGGGTCGGATCGATCGTGACCTGCAGTTCCCGCGCCGAATCGCCAAAGAGATTGACCCGGGCGATGCCGGCGACCCGCTCCAGGCGGTCCTGGACGAAGTTTCTGACGAAATCGCCATACTCGTGGATCGGCCGCTCGTTACCCTCCTGCCGGGTGATGATGAACCAGGCGATGGCATTGTCTTCCGAACCGGCGGTCTTCAGGCTGGGCTCGCTGGCCTCGTCGGGGTAGTCCGAGACCCGGTCCAGGCGGTTCGAGACCAGCAGGAGCGAGCGGTCCATGTTGGTGCCGACGTCGAACTCCAGCGTGACCCGGGCCCGTCCCTGCTCGGAGCGGCTGGTGATCGCCGACAGGCCGGTGATCCCCTTGAGCACTTCTTCCTGGCGGTTGGCGACCTCGCGCTCGATCTCGGCGGGGGCGGCGCCCGGCCATTCGGTCGTGATGGTGATGATCGGCCGGTTGACGTCCGGCGCGAGCTGGATGGGGATGGTCTCCAGCGCCACCAGGCCGAACATCACGACCATCAGCACCGCGGCGATGACCGCGATGGGGCGCTGGATCGAAAGGCGGATCAGGTCCATCAGGACTCTCCGGCGATCCGGACCTTGGCTCCTGGGTGCAGGCGCTCGTTGCCGCGCACGACGACGACATCGCCGTCGGCGAGACCGTTCAGGATCTCGACACGGTTGCCCAGACCCTCGCCGATGGTAATCGTGCGGGCTTCCGCCATGCCGTCCACCACAACAAACACGATGACGCCGCCCTGGCGGCGCAGAAGGGCGTCCTTGTGGACGGTCAAGACCTCGCGCGTGGCGCCGGCCGGCACCAGCACGGTCACCGACTGGGAATCGGCGAGCCCTATGGTGGTTTCGGAAAAGCGCGGGGTGAGGCGGACGACGCGGGTCCGGGTCAAGGGATTCTCCGACGGCAGGACCGCGCGCACCGTCGCCTCATGGGTGCTGCCGTCGTCCAGGGCGATTTGGACAACCCGCCTGTCGGTCAGGCCGCCCAGGCGCTGAAAGGGGACCTCGACCTCGACCTCGAGACTCCGATCGGCAATCAGGCGAACCAGCGGGGCGCCGATCTGCACATAGGCGCCGGCCTCCGACATGCGCTGGATCACGACCCCCGGGTAGGGTGCCAACACCATGGCATCGGTCAGGTTGATCTCATAGACCTGAAGCTCGGCCCTGGCGCTGGCCACGCCGGCTTCGGCGCGCTTGGACTTGGCCTCGGCGATGGCGACCGATTGGTTGGCGTCGTCGAAACGGGCCTGGGAGAAGGCCGCGGAAGACTTCAGGCCTTCCATGCGCTGGAGTTCCTGGCGCGCCAAGGCCACCTCGGCGCGGCTGGTCTTCAGCTCTGCCAGGCCTTCGTTCAACCGGCCGGTTGCCAGGTCGCGGCGGGCCTTCAGAAGCTTCGAATCGAGGACCGCAATGACCTCGTCCTTGTCCACCCGGTCGCCGACCTCGACAAAGAACTCGGCCACCGGGCCGGCGATGCGCGCGGCGATCTCGCCGGCTTGGCGGGCGACCAGACGGCCAATGACCGGCACGGTCTGTGCCAAGGGCTCGCGCTGCACGGCGTCGACCCGCACGAGCGAATCCTGCTGCGCGGCGGCAGGCAGGCTCGCGGCCAGGCCGGCGGCAAGCCAAAGTCCGGCCATCATCAGGGTTTGTCGCAGTGGTCCGCGCATCGCAGGTGGTCCTTGGCGCCAGGCTTAGCTCGTCGAGAGGATCGCATGATCGTCTTAATTATATGCAAATTTGCACCTAAATGACCAGCCCTCTAGAGATCACGATTTGGCGAGATTTGGGTCTCTCTCGGATCACTTGGACCGGCGCGGTGGATTGCGCAAGACCCCGGCGGCGAAAGCGCCGCAAATGATCCTGGTTTTCGCTCCCTGGGCAGTTTACAAGGCTTGGATTGCCTCACTTTTGACCACAATTTCCTGGCAGCGACGACCACCATGAGTACGCTTTTCTTCAGTCACCCCGATTGCGAGGGACACGATCCGGGAGGAATGCATCCGGAGAATCCCGGGCGGCTGCGCGCCATCGCGGCGCAGATCGATAATCCGTCCTTTGCGGCGCTGGAACGACGTGAAGCCGAACTGGGCACGGTCGAGCAGATCGTCCGCGTGCACCCCGAGGGCTTCGTCGAACATGTGCTGGCGATGGTGCCGGAGAGCGGGCACCGCGGGCTCGACCCCGATACGATCCTCTCCTCGGGCTCGGGCGATGCGGCGCTGCGGGCAATCGGCGCCCTTGGCCAGGCGGTCGATGCGGTTTTCACCGGCGAGACCAAGAACGCTTTCTGCGCGGTGCGCCCGCCGGGCCACCATGCCGAGCCCAACCGCGCCATGGGCTTTTGCGTCTTCAACAACGTCGCCGTCGCGGCCATGCAGGCGCGCGCGTCCTACGGCGCCGAGCGTATCGCCGTGGTCGACTTCGATGTGCACCACGGCAACGGGACCCAGGCGGCTTTCTGGGACGACCCCAACCTGTTCTATGCCTCGACCCATCAGTTTCCGCTCTACCCGGGGACCGGCAGCGAGCAGGAACGCGGCGTCGCGGACAACATCGTGAATTGCCCGCTGCCGGCCGGCGCCGGCTCGGCGCAGTTCCACCAGGCCATGACCGATCGGGTCCTGCCCAGCCTGCGCGCCTTCGATCCGGATTTTCTGATCGTTTCCGCCGGCTTCGACGCTCACGCCGACGACCCCCTGGCCGGGCTCGCCTTCCAGGACGCCGACTACACCTGGGTCACCGAGGCGCTGCTGGAAGTGGCCGAGGACTGCTGCGACGGGCGTTTGGTCTCGGCCCTGGAAGGGGGCTACGACCACGATGCGCTGGGGCGCAGCTGCGCGGCCCATCTTCGCGCGATGATGGCGGCCTAGCCAGTCAACAGGCGGACGCAAAACAACCGACAACAGGGGATAGGCTATGGCCGAGAAAGAGCTTCCCGCGGATATCGCAGCCATGTCCTTCGAGGACGCCTTGGAAGAGTTGAAAGCCATCGTGCAGCGCCTGGAGGGCGGCGAGGGCAAGCTCGACGAGGCGATCGAGGCCTATGAGCGCGGGGCGGCGTTGAAGCGCCACTGCGATGCCAAGCTGCGCGACGCGCAGGAGAAGATCGAGAAGATCTCGCTCGCCGGCGGCGCACCGGTCGGCAGCGAGCCGCTGGACGACGCCTGAGCCATGAGCGGTCTCGAATCCAGCCTCCAGTCCTGCGGCGCGGCGATCGCCGCCCGGCTCGACAGCCTGTTACCGCCCTGCGAGGGGCCCCGTGGCCGGGTGATCGAGGCCATGCGCTACAGCGCCCTGTCCGGCGGCAAGCGCCTGCGGCCCTTCCTGGTGTTGCAGACGGCGGCGCTCTTCGAGGTGGCCGAAAGCAACGCGCTGCAGGCGGCGGCCGCGGTCGAGATGATCCATTGCTACAGCCTGGTTCACGACGATCTGCCGGCGATGGACGACAGCGACCTGCGGCGCGGCCGGCCGACCGTCCACAAGGCCTTCGACGAGATGACCGCGATCCTGGCGGGCGACGGCCTGCTGACCGAAGCGTTCGCCGTGCTGGCGGCACCGGAAACCCACGCCGATCCCGCCGTGCGGGCCGACCTGGTCTTGGCCCTGGCCGAGGCCGCCGGCGCGGCCGGTATGGTGGGCGGCCAGATGATCGACATGTCGCCCGAACGTGTTGGTCTCGATCTCGACGGGATCACCGAGCTGCAGCGCCTGAAGACCGGCGCCATCATCCGCTTTTCCTGCGAGGCGGGGGCTATTCTCGGCCGGGCGGCACCGGCCCAGCGGGCGGCCCTGCAGGTCTATGCCCAGGCGATCGGTCTGGCCTTTCAGATCGCCGACGACCTGCTCGATGCGCTCTCCACACCGGAGGAACTCGGCAAGCCGACGGGGCAGGATGCGGCCCTGGACAAGGCGACCTTCGTCGGTCAGCTGGGCATCGAAGGCGCTCGCGGGCGGGCCCGGGAGCTGGTCGAGGAAGCCTGCACAAGCCTTGATCTTTTTGGCGAAAGGGCCGACCTTTTGATCGAGACGGCAAAGTTCATCGTCGAGCGTCGGTCGTGAGGGGGATCCATGATCGCGCCCAGAAAAATTAATCGACAAAATGCCGCACACGCATACCGCTCGTTCATCCATGTTGGGGAATGGAGACAAACACCGTGAGTCAAATCGGTCATAACAGGCCCAAGCCGCTGCTCGATCAGGTCCAGGATCCCTCGGACCTGCGTAAACTCCCGGAAAACCAGTTGCGGCAGTTCGCCGACGAGCTGCGCCAGGAGGTGATCGACAAGGTGTCCCTGAACGGCGGGCACCTGGGGGCGGGCCTTGGCGTGGTCGAGTTGACCACCGCCGTGCACTATCTGTTCGACACGCCGCGCGACAAACTGATCTGGGATGTCAGCCATCAGTGCTATCCGCACAAGATCCTCACCGGCCGGCGCCATGAGATGCACACCCTGCGCCAGGGCGGCGGGCTGTCCGGCTTCACCAGCCGCAAGGAGAGCGAGTACGATCCCTTCGGCGCGGCGCACAGCTCGACCTCGATCTCGGCGGGCCTGGGCTTTGCCGTGGGACGCGATTTCAAGGGCGACAAGAACCATGTAATCGCTGTCATCGGCGATGGCGCCATGAGCGCCGGCATGGCCTACGAGGCGATGAACAACGCCGGGGCCATGAACAGCCGGCTGATCGTCATCCTGAACGACAACGACATGTCGATCGCGCCGCCGGTCGGCGCCATGAGCGCCTATCTGTCGCGGCTGATCTCCTCCAAATCGTTCCAGTCGGTGCGCCACCTGGCCAAGGAGCTCGCCAGCCGCTTTCCCAAGCCCATCGAGACCGCGGCCAAGCGCGCCGAGGAGTATGCCCGCGGCATGCTGACCGGCGGCACGCTGTTCGAGGAGCTGGGTTTCTACTATGTCGGCCCAATCGACGGCCACAACCTGGATCACCTGCTGCCGGTGCTCAGGAACGCCCGCGACACCGACTACGACGGCCCGGTGCTGATTCACTGCGTGACCAAGAAGGGCAAGGGCTACGACCCGGCCGAGAACGCCGCCGACAAGTACCACGGCGTGGCCAAGTTCGACGTCGTCACCGGCAAGCAGGACAAGCCGGCGCCCAAGGCCCCGAACTATCAGGACGTCTTCGCCAAGGGCCTGATCGCCGAAGCCGAGTTGGACGACCGGATCGTCGCGGTCACCGCGGCGATGCCCTCGGGCACCGGCCTCAACAAGTTCGGCGCGCGCTTCCCGGATCGCACCTTCGACGTGGGGATCGCCGAGCAGCACGCCGTCACCTTCTGCGCCGGTCTGGCCTGCGAGGGCTTCAAGCCCTTTGCCGCGATCTACTCCACCTTCCTGCAGCGCGCCTATGACCAGGTCGTGCACGATGTGGCGATCCAGTCGCTGCCGGTGCGCTTCGCCATGGACCGCGCCGGCATGGTCGGGGCCGACGGCGTGACCCATCAGGGCAGCTACGACATCGCCTACCTGGCCTGCCTGCCCAATTTCGTCCTCATGGCGGCGGCGGACGAGGCCGAGTTGATGGATATGGTGGCGACATCCTGTGCCATCGACGATCGGCCCTCGGGCTTTCGCTTTCCGCGCGGCGAATCGACCGGGCTGGTGCTGCCGGATCGCGGGTCGGTCCTGGAGATCGGCAAGGGCCGGGTCCTGCGCGAGGGCACCAAGGTCGCGATCCTCTCCTACGGCACGCGCCTGGCCGATGCCCTGGAAGCGGCCGAGGAACTGGGCGCCCGGGGCCTCTCGACCACGGTGGCCGATGCCCGCTTCGCCAAGCCGCTGGACCACGACCTGATCCGCCGCCTGGCCCGCGAGCACGAGGTCATGATCACCATCGAGGAAGGCTCGGTCGGCGGCTTCGCCGCCCAGGTCATGCAGTTCATGGCCCTGGAGGGCCTGCTCGACAACGGCCTGAAGTTCCGCCCCATGGCCCTGCCCGACGTCTTCATCGACCACGACAAGCCGGCCAAGCAGCTCGCCATGGCGGGCCTGACCACCGCCGATATCGTGGCCACGGCGCTGGCCGCGCTGGGCCGGGACGTGATCGAGTCGCCGGTCCGGGCCTAGGCCGTGCGATCGTGAATGCGCGGCCAGAGCCGAGTACCCCTGTCCGGATTGCTTCGGGGACCTGAATTCGATCCGGGTTGGGCGTTCCTCCTGGTACGGCCCTGACTTGCCCTCGGACACCTAAAACCTCGAACGGGCAGCTTTCGCCCCTATCCTCGCCCGTCACATTGCCGGGCCGAACCAGGCGACGGGCCGTCCAGGAGATTGCATTTCTATGAAAGCCATTACCTATCATCGGTATGGGCCGCCCGATGTTCTTCAAGTCGAAGAAGTTGCCAACCCCGATGCGGGTCGCAATGAAATCCTCATCAAGGTGCGAGCGGCCGAGGTAACCAAATCCGACTGCGAAATGCGCGGCTTCAAGTTCGCGGTGAAGTGGTTTTGGCTGCCCCTCCGACTGGCCGTTGGAATCCGCAGGCCAAGGAGACGGATCCTCGGTGGCTATTTCGCCGGTGAAATCGCGTCGGTGGGAGCGAACATCACCGACTATTCAGTCGGCGATCGGGTTTTCGGCGCTACTGGGCTCACCTTCGGCGCCTATGGCGAGTATATCGCCTTGCCGGCAAAGAGCACGATCGTCGACATGCCAGACAATATGAGCTTTGAGGATGCTGCGGCGGTTCCTCTCGGTGGGCTGAACGCGCTGCATTTCATGCGACGCGCGCGAATCAAGCCTGGCGAAAAGGTACTGGTCAATGGCGCGGGTGGCAGCATCGGCGCCCATGCAGTGCAGATTGCCAAGTCAATGGGTGCGCATGTCACCGCCGTCGACAGCGCGATAAAGGAGGGTTTGTTACGCCGAATCGGTTCCGACGACTTCATTGACTATGAAAAGCAGGACTTCGCGGCGAGCGGACAACTCTATGACGTCGTTCTTGACATGGTTGCCGGGAGTTCCTTTTCCGCCTGCGTCGGAGTTCTCAACCCCGGCGGACGCTACCTCATGGCCAATCCGCGCCTCTCGGACATGGTTCGCGCCGTCCTCACCAACAGATTCACGAACAAGACTGCCAGCTTTGCTTTTGCTCGCGAAACGAAAGAGGAGCTGACAGCGCTCAAAGACATGATCGAAGACGGACGGATCGTCTCAATCGTCGACAAAGTCTATCGAATGGAGCAAATCCCCGATGCCCATCGCCAGGTCGAGACCGAGCAACGCCGCGGAGCGATCGTGATTGCCATCTGAAATCCACGGAGAGGGTCCGGCTGCGGGCAGTCAATATGCCTACTTCTGGCTAACCCGCGAACCGGTCCGCGCTACCCGTCCTCCAGGACCGTCTTCAAATCGTCCAGTCCGATGTTGGCGCCGCAGATGATGGCGACCGCGCGCTTGCCGACGATTCGGTCGCGGACCTTTTGCATGGCGGCCAGGGCGACGGCGGCGGCGCCCTCGATCAGCATGTGGTGCTGTTCCAGGAAAATCCGCAGGGCCTGGGCGATCTCGGCCTCGCTGACCGCGACGTGGTGATCGACCAGGTCGCGGCAGAGCGGGAAGGTGATCGAACCGGGCTCGACCCCGCCGGCGGTGCCGTCCGACAGCGTCGGCAGGGAGGGCAGGTCGAGGATCTCGCCGGCCTTGACAGACTCCATCATGACCTTGGAATTCTCCGCCGAGCAGCCATAGATCTCGATGCCCGGCGCCAGGCTTTTCAGGACCCCGGCGATGCCGCCGATCAGGCCGCCGCCACCGACCGACACGAAGACCGCATCGATGCCCCCGTCGATGTCCCCGCCGGTGTCCCCGGCAATCTCCTGGGCCTGCTCGAGCAGTTCCAGGCCGATGGTTGCCTGGCCGGCGATGATCTGCGGGTCGTTGTAGGGCGAAAAGAAGCTCACGCCCTCTTGCGCCGCCGTCTTGCGGGCATGGACCTCGGTGACGCCGCCGTCGTGGCCATGGATGCGGACCTCGGCGCCGAGGCGCCGGATCGCCGCGATCTTGGAGGCCGAGGCCACCTCGGGCACGTAGACCACGCCCTTGGACCCGAGCCGGCCGAGTCCGAAGGCGGTGGCCGCGCCGTGGTTGCCGCTGGAGGCCGTGACGATGCCGCGGGCCCGCTCGGCCTCGCTCAGCGATAGCAGTTTGTTGGTCGCGCCGCGCACCTTGAAGGAGCCGGTGGGTTGCAGGTTCTCGAGCTTGCAGAGCACCTCGGCCCCGGTCAGGGCGGAAAAGCTCGGGCAGGGGTCGAGGTAGGTGCGGCGCACGAAGGGCGCGATCCGCTCGGCGGCGGTCCGTGCCTCGGCCAGCAGGTCGAATGGCAGGTCGAGGCTCACGCGCCGAGCTCCAGCAACAGGTCGTGCAGGCGCTCGAGCCCCTCGCGCAGGTAGGCGTCGGGCAGGCCGTAGGAGACCCGCAGGTGATGATCCAGGCCGAAGTGGTCGCCGGGCACCACCAGGACGCTCTTATCGTTGCGCAGTCGGTCGGCGAGCTCGGTCGAGTTGATCGCCAGATTGTAGCGCAAAAAGGCGATGGCCGCGGCGCCCGGCGGGGTCAGCGAGAAGGTGTTGCCCTGGTTGGCCAGCCAGTCCTGCAGGATCGGATAGCCGGCGCGGATGTAGCCCCGGGTGCGCGCGATGATGCGCGGGCGGACCTCCGGCGAGAGGGCGATTTCGGCCAGCCGGTTGGAAAGCCGGGTCGCCGAGATGGTCAGGTACTCGTGGCGCCGCCAGCAGGCTTCGATGGCCTCCTGGGGCGCGATCGCCCAGCCGATGCGCAGGCCCGGCAGGCCGTAGGCCTTGGAGAGGCTGCCGATGGCGATCACCTTGTCGTAGAGCCCGTAGAAGGAGGGCGTCTCGGCATCGCCCTCGCGCTCGGCCCCGGCATAGACCTCGTCGGCCAGGATCCAGGCGCCGACCCGCTCGGCCTGGGCGACGATGGCGCTCATCTCGGCCTCGCTCATGATCCGGCCGGTCGGGTTGTTGGGGTTGCAGACCGCGATCATCCGGGTGGCCGGCGTCACCGCCGCCGCCAGTTCCGCCAGGTCCGGCGCCCAGCCCTCGGCCTCGACCAGGTTGAAGGCCTTGACCGTCAGGCCGTGGTTCTGGGCGACGCCCCAGATCTGCATGTAGTTGGGCCGCATGACGACGATCTCGTCGCCGGCCTGCAGCAGCGAGGTGACGGCCAGGAAGTTGGCCTCGATGGCCCCGACCGTGACCAACACGTTGTCGGGCCCGGCGCAGTTGTAGAGCCCGGCGATGGTCTTTCGCAGTTCGACGCTGCCGTTGACTTCCGGGTAGTTGAGATCGCTGGTCAGCAGGGCCTGGACCGCCGCCGGGTCGTCGCCCAGCAGTTCGTTCAGGACCATGGGATGGACGCCGCTTTCCGACAGGTTGAAGTCCACGGTCTGCTCGAAGCGGGACATCATTTCTTCCATCACAAAGGGCTGGAAGTCCGGCATGGGTGTTTCTCCTTTTCGGATGGGTCAGGCGCGCCGCGCGAAGGCGAGCCAGGCGCCGGCGGCGATCAGGATGGAGCCGACCAGGCGCTCGCCGATCAGCAGGTGGCGGCGTTCCTTCAGCCAGAGGCGCGCGCGGCCGGCGACCAGGGCCCAGGAACCGTCGAAGATGCCGGCGATGATCAGGAAGGCCGGGCAGAGCCAGGCGAGCTGCGGGCCGGCCGGCAGGGCCGGATCCATGAACTGCGGAAAGAAGGCGGCAAAAAAGAACAGCGACTTGGGATTGGTCAGCGCGACCAGGAAACCCTGGGTGAAAATGACCCCGGCGCGGTGGCTGCGGGTCGGCCGTTCCTCGGGAAGCAACGGCTGGCTGCGCCACTTCTGGATGCCGAGCCAGATCAGATAGGCGGCGCCGGCCCAGCGCAGCCATTCGAACCACTCAGAGAGCACCGCCATGACCGAGGAGAGCCCGAGCGCCACCACGATCAGTTGAATGGCGATGGCGGTCTGGGCGCCGCCGACCGTGGTCAGTCCCGCGCGGGTCCCGTAGGTCATGGTGTTGGCGATGATCAGGCTGACCACCGGGCCCGGCAGAATGATCAGCACCGCGGTGGCGGCGCAGAAGGCGAGAAAGAGGGTGGGATCGATCATGGCCAAAGGTCCCTGGAGAACTGTCCTCGAAAAAGGTTTCGCCCCAGTGGTCGCCCAAGTGGCTGTTTTTGGCAAGCCCCCGACCCCAGGCGCCTCCGGCGGTCAAGACAGGTGATTGAAGTGCGGCCGGCCCGTGCTAGATTAGCGCCCATGGCATCCTTTCTCTCACGCATATTCGGCGGCCTGTCCGGGAAGGACCCGGCCGAGGCCGCCCCGGCCCAGCGCGGCGAACCGGTCGCCTATAAGGACCTGGTCATCTGCGCCGCGCCGGAACCCGATGGCAGCCAGTGGCGCCTGGCTGGGGTCATCATCAAGGAGACCGACGAGGGAGCGCTCGAGCGCCACTTCACCCGGGCCGATACCTTCGCCAGCCGCGAGGAAGCCGAGAGCTTCGCGGTGCGCAAGGGCCATCAGATCATCGACGAGCAGGGCGACCGCCTCTTCGCCGACGGCGAGGCAACCGGCCGCGCCTGAGGCTCCTCATCTAGCCCACCAGGAACTCGCCGAGCACCTCCTCGTCGACCGTGATGCCGAGGCCGGGGCCGTCCGGAACCTCCACAAAGCCGTCCGAAATCTCAAAGCGTTCGCGTGTCAGGCGGTGACGCAGCGGGGAGTCGGACATGCAGAACTCGAACAGCTCCGCGCCTGGAACAGCCGAGAGGGCATGAAGCGAGGCGGCGATGCTGATGCCGCTCTTGAAGGTGTGGTTGACGAATCCGCAGCGATGCCGGCGGGCATGACGGCCGACCTCGACCATGGTCGAGATGCCACAGCGCGCCGGGTCCGGCTGGATCCAGTCGAGCCCGGCTTCCTCGATGAGAAGGGCGAAATCCTCGAAGCGGGCCTCGGCTTCGCCGGCCGCGATCTGGATCGGGCTGTTGCGGCAGAGCTTGGCATAGCCCTTCACGTCCTCGGGGTGCAACGGCTCCTCGAGCCAGAAGGGCTCGAATTCCGCAAACTGCCTGGCGCGCTTCAGCGCCGTCTTCCAGTCCCAGACCTGGCCGGCATCGATCAGAATGTCGACGTCATCGCCGGCGCCCCGTCTGGCTTCGCGCACCAGGGCGATATCGATCGCCTCGTCCTGGCCCATGGGCCCCCAGCCGAACTTGATGGCGGTAAAGCCCCGATCCGCGTGGCGGCGCGCCAGCTCGTAGGTCTCGGCCGGCGTGTCGCCGAACAGCAGCGAGCAGTAAGCCCGGTAGCGGGTCTGATGCGGTCCGCCCAGCAAGCCGTGGATCGGGCAGTCGTGGTGCTTGCCGGCGATGTCCCAGAGCGCGATATCGATCCCCGCCATGGCGTGGCGGCCGACGGCCGTGCGCCCGTAGTAGTTGGCGGCGCGATCGAGCCGCGCGGCGCAGACATCGATGGCCAGCGGGTCCATCCCCAGCAGGGCTTCGCGAAAGCCCTGGCAGAGCCCGTGGGAAAGTGGCGCATCGATGATCGCCTTGACCACGGTCGGCGCGGAATCGACCTCGCCCCAACCGGTGATCCCCGCATCGGTATCGACCCGGATGACGCAGGTGTCCTGGCTTCCATCGCAGGCGGCCGTAACGGTGGGGAGCCGCAGGACATAAGCTTCGACCGCGGTGATTTTCACGGAACCTGTATTCCTAAAGGTCTAGACGGTACCGGGCGATCAACTCGTCCGGCAGGTCGTACCCGATACCGGGTTGAGAGGGCAGAGTCATGACGCCGTCGGCCACCGGCAGTCCCAGCGCCTGGAGGTCGCGCCGGAGCGGCGAGGCATAGATTTCAGCCGGCGCGAATTCGACATAGGGGGTTATCGGCGAATGGGCAGCGAGATGGGCGTTCGCGGTGCCGAGGATCTGCGTGGACCAGTTGCCCGGAATGACCAGCGCACCCCGGGGCTTTGCCAGGTCGACGATACGCTTTGCCTCGGTCAGGCCGCCGCAGTTGTTCGCATAGGGCTGACAAACCGTGACGCTGCCGCGATCCATCATCTGGAGAAACTCGAACCGGGTGGCGGCGTGCTCGCCCATGGCCAGGGGAATGGGGCTGCTCGCCGCCAGCCGGGCATAGGCGTCGGGCCGGTCCACCGGAAAGGGGGTCTCAAAGAAGAAGAGGTCGTAGGGCTCGACCCGGCGCGCAATCCAGATCGCCGTCGGGTAGTCGTTGAACCCGTAGCCCACATCGAGCGCCAGCATGGGCTCGGGTCCCAGGGCTTCGCGGGTCAGTTTGACCAGTTCCACCACGGTCTCCGGCGCCGAATGCATGGGCTCGATCTTGAAGGCGCGGTAGCCGTCGGCGGCGAGCCGCTCGCAGCGCTCGACCTGTTGGCGAAGAATGGTCTCGGGCTGCCAATCGTCGGAGACGACGGTGCAGTAGGGGACGATGTGCCGGGCGCGGTCGGTCTTCTCCGGATCGGTCTGGAAGGGGCTGCGCTCGCTGCCACCCAACAATTCGAAAGCCGGCAGGCCTTGTGCCTTTCCATAGATATCCCACAGCGCGACATCCAGGGCGCCGAGGCAGCGCACCGCCCAGCCGCGCCGGTTGGAGTGGAGCATTCCTTCGTAGAGCCGGTTCCAGATGGCCTCCGGGTGGATCAACTCGGCGCCGATGACGCTGTGACCAAAGAAGGAATCCGGTCCTTCCAGGGCGCTGCGGGCAACACCGGGGGGAACCCGGAACAGTTCCGACAGCCCGGTCAGGCCGGCGTCGGTCGTGACCCTGAGGAGAGGGAGGGGCTCGACGCCGCCCTGGTCCGGATCGATGTTGCGGCCATCGCCGATCACGGTGATTTCGCAAGCGGTGATCTTCAAGACGCCGTCCCTTCGGGTCGGTGGTTCCCGGCGAGTACGACGGCATCGCCCGGCAGGAAACCCAACTGGATGCGCTCGTCAACCGCGATCATATCGGTCGCGCCGCTGCGGTGCTCCTTAAAGCTGATGGTCGTGCCACCGGGCAGTTTCGCGCTGTAGCGCACCACGTCGCCCAGGAACACGGATTCCGTTATGACGGCGTCCAACCTGACGTGCTGGCTTTGAGCCTCGGCGTCGAGGCGAACGATCTTTTCAGGCCTGACCGACAGGTGGGCCCCGGCGCCGTCCTGAAGTTTCCCAGCTGCCGCCGGTGAAAAGGCCACGCCGGCCTCCTCGATGAGATAGTTGCCGCCGCCGTCTTCCGTCGGCTTCAGCTTGAGAATGTTGGTTTCACCGATGAATTCCGCGGCAAAGCGGGTGGCGGGAAAATCGTAGATCTCCTTGGGGCTGCCGGTTTGAACGATGCGTCCCTCGTTCATGATCACGATGCGGTCGGACAGGGTGAGCGCCTCGCCCTGATCGTGGGTCACATAGATGACCGTGCAGCCGATCTGTTTTTGATAGTGCTTGATCTCGATTTGCATGTGCTCGCGCAGCTTGAGATCGAGCGCGCCCAGGGGCTCGTCCATCAACAGCACCTGGGGTTCGAACACGATGGCCCGGGCAAAGGCGATGCGCTGGCGCTGTCCGCCCGAAAGCTGATTCGGCATGCGGCTTTCCATATCGCCCAAATGCACCAGCTCCAGGGCATAGCGGACCCGTTCGCGGATCACCTCGCGCTTGGCATGGCGCATCTTCAAGGGAAAGGCCACATTCTCGAACACGGTCATATGGGGAAAGAGCGAGTAGCCCTGGAACACCATGCCGACATTGCGTTTTTCGGTCGGCAAGGAGGAGATCGAACGGCCGGAGATCATAATGTCGCCCGCGCTGGGGTCGAGGAACCCCGCCACCATGTTGAGCACCGTTGTCTTGCCCGAGCCGCTGGGTCCGAGCAGGGTGAGGAACTCCCCCGCGCCAATGTCCATCGTGAAGCCGCGGACCGCGGTGACAGATCCAAACGTCTTGCCGATGTCCCGAAACTCGACGCTGCCGCCCCGGCTATCCCCCGCCCTGTTCATAGCGATCCTAATCCTCCGCCACGTCTTGAGAGTAACGGCGCATGGCCCTGCGTCTCAGGAGTTCTCCTCCCGTGATCCCGACCAGAGTGATCCCGATCAGGATTGAAGCGACAGCGGCGATCGTCGGATCGATTTCCAGCCGCAGGTCGCTCCAAATTCGTTTGGGAAGCGTGTCCCAACGTCCGGTGATGAAAAGGGCGATGACAAGCTCGTCGAAGGAGACGAAAAACGAGAAGACGGCCGAGGCCAGCACGGCAGGGGTGATGAATGGCAGCGTGATGTAATAGAACACGCTCAAGGGTCCGGCGCCGAGTACCCGCCCGGCGCGCTCCAAGGTGGTGTCGAACTGCTGCAGGGTGGCCGAGACGATGAGCACGGGAAAGGGCAGGGCCAAAATGACGTGGGCCACGATCAGGCTCGCCACGCTGCCGATCAGTTTGAGCTTGCTGAAGAAGATGAAGGCGGCCAGTGCGAAGATGATGATCGGAATGATCAGCGGGGCAATGATCAATCCGTAGGCGATACTCTTTCCGGGAAACTCGATGCGGGCCATACCCAACGCCGTGAGGGTGCCCAAAATGGTCGCGATGACCGATACGACCGCCGCGATCCAGAAGCTCGTGATCGTCGCGTCCACGAAGGCGGTGTCCGAAAGATAGTTTTCGTACCAGCGAAAGGAAAAGCCTTCAGGCGGGAAGTGCAGCCAGCGCCCGTCATTGAAGGACACCGGAACGACGATCAGAAGCGGCAGCAGGAGGAACAGCAGAACCAACGCGAAGTAGCCGGCAAAGGCGATGTCGAAGCCGCGTTGGAGCAGGCGCCGGCGGGTCATGTCTGGCCCTGCAGCGATTTCGTTCTGGTCAGGAACCGAAAGACCAGAACGATGGCCGTGGTGGCCAGCAGCAAGATGACACCCAAGGCCGATGCGAAGCCCCAGTTCACCATCTCGCTGATCTGGAACTCGATGAGATTGCCGATCATCAGGTCCTTGCGCCCGCCGACCAGTGCGGGGGTCACGAAGAACCCCATGGAGAGGATGAAGATGATGATCGCGCCGGTCGTCGCCCCGTTCAGGCTCAGGGGAAAGAAGATCCTGATAAAGGCTCGGAAAGGGCCTGCCCCCAAAACGCGGGCCGCCCTGATCAGGTCCTTATCGATATCGACCATCACGCTGTAGCAGGTCAGGATCATGATCGGGAGCAGGATCTGGGTCATAGCAAGATAGACGGCGCCCGTCGTATAGAGCATCCGAACCGGCTCGTCGGTGATGCCGGTCTGGACAAGAATACCGTTGACCACCCCCTGACTTCCGAGCACCGCGATCCAGGAATAGGTGCGGATCAAAAGGCTCGTCCAGAAGGGCAGGAGGATCAAGAATATCAGATAGATCCTGGTTTTCGGGCGCACCCGCGTCAGGAAATAGGCAGCCGGATAACCAACGAGAAAACAGCTCAATGTGACGACGAAGGAGACCTTCAGGGTCCGATAGAAGACCTTGAGGTAGACGGACTTGTCGATGAAGTGCTCGACATGCTTGGTCGTGAAGGCGGGGTCGAACAGGCTGGTGCTCAGAACCTCCAGGAGGGGATAGACGAAGAAGAACAGCAGCAACAGGATCGCCGGCAAGATCAGCAGGACTGCCTTGTACTTCCCTAGAAAACGGAGGGGCCGGCCTGACAAAACAAGTCTCCTGTGCCGAGTTTCCGGTCGGGTGGCGGTGATTGCCTCGGATGCATAGGGGCTTGCGGACGCGACGGCAGACGGGTCCGGCGACCCGTCTGCCTGTCGATCCTGCTACTCCGATGCCGGCGGAGGGATGACTACTCCAGTAGCCAGCCGTTCCAGCGTTCGGTCAGATCTTCACGGATCGGATCCCAAAACAGATCGTCCGACACCAGTTGCACGGCCGCGTTGGCCCCGGGGATCTCCGAGGCAAGCTCAGGCGGCAGGTACTTCTCGACGCCGGGTAGCAGTCCCGGATAGGGCGTGACCTTCGCGAATTCGGCGATCCGCTCGGGGTGATGCCAGGCGTTGAAGTACTCCATGGTTTCCCTGGCCAGGGCGTTGCCCTTCGGGATGGCGAGGATCGCCACGTGGAGCATGCCCTGGTTCCACACGCCCTTGACGGGCTTGGTCTTGGTCAGGTTGTAGACCCGTCCGTTCCAGGCCTGGGACATGGTCACCTCGCCGTCGGCGAGGAGCTGGATCGGCTCGGCGCCGGCCTTCCACCACTTGACGACATGCGGCTTGATCTCGTCGAGCTTCGCGAAAGCCCGCTCGATGCCCTTGTCCGTCGCCAGGTCGCCGTAGACGTCCTCTTTCTTGACGCCGTCCGCCATGAGGGCGAATTCCAGGTTCGTGGCGACCGAGTTCTGCATGGACCGGGCACCGGGGAACTTGTCGACATCCCAGAAATCGGCCCAGTTCGCCGGACCCTGTCCTTCGGGGAACTTGTCGGTGCGAAAGGCCAGGATCGTCGAATAGGTGGCAAAGACCATGCCATAGGGCTTCTTGGCCTCGGACGGCTGCTTGCCCTCGGGATCGGCAAGGCCGTAGTCGATCTCCTCGAGCCAGCCGTTCTTCACGGCCGTCTCATACTGCGGGCCATCCAGTTCGAGGGCCTCGTAGATCATGTCGCCGTTCTCGACCATGGCCTTCAACTGGGCCAGGTTGGGCTGGGTCGTGTTGACGACCTTGACGCCTGTCGCTTCGGTGTAGGGCGCGTGGATGTATTTTTCGATGGCCTCCCAAGGCGCGCCGCCATACCCGTTGATCGTAAGAGTCGTTTCCGCCCTGGCTGAATCAGCCGCAAAACCCAAGGCCACTACCGCGGCAATCAAAGGTACAAAGCGAATTTTACCAAGCAATGTCATGTCACGCTCCTCCCTAAAACTATCTGCCATTTCGTACTTCTAAGATTTCCTTTTTTTTCCTTTTGGGCTCGGCGCTTCCTGGACAATTCGGGCGTTGGCCAATGATGATTGACCACTGCCAGCACAGAGAAGCGTGCTCCCGATCCGCTGCCAGGATAGCCATTCATTGCATATTTTGTATAGACCCCATCCGGATCCAGGTGAGTTCCGGGTTGAGATCGACGCCAAAACCCGGTCGGTCGGGAACGTCCATGGCGCCGTCGAGAGGCACCGGCTCGTTCGCGAAAATCGGGTCGAGCATCGGCACGACGCTATCGGCCTGCGGCGACATGATCAGGAACTCAGAGAATGGCGTCACATCGCTGGTGATGGAAAAGTGGTAGCTGTAAACCGAAGAACAGTGAGGGATCACCAGACGCCTCTTGGCCGAGGCGAGCGCGCGGACCTTGAGCATTTCGGTAAGCCCGCCGGACCAGGCGTCCGGTTGGACGATGTCGACGCCGGTCTCCAGCAGCTGCTCGAAGCCCCAGCGCGTGTACTCATGCTCACCGGTGCTGATCAGTATGGAATGACTGCGCTGTTGAACCAGTTGCGCGTATCCACGGTAGTCGTCGGGCGGCAGGCATTCCTCGATCCAGTGGAAGCGAAGCGGCTCGAGCGCCTCGATGAGCCGCAAGGCATAGCGCGTATCGAGAGCCATGAAGCAGTCGAAGGCGAGCATGAACCCGTCACCGCAGACCTCTCTCCAGCGCTGCGCCAGCGCGACGTTCTCGCGAAGACCGGCTTCGCCCTCTGCCGGACCATAGGGCAGGGGAATCTTGGCGCCGATGAAGCCCATTTTCTGGGCCAGGTCCGGCCGTGGTCCGGTGGCGTACATCGGTTGGCGTTCGCGCATCTTGCCGCCGATCATCGCCCAGACCGGTTCCTGACGCAGCCGGCCCAGTAGATCCCATATGGCGCAATCGACACCCGAGATCGCCTTGATCGTCAGTCCCTTGCGGCCGTAGTAGAGCGAGGCATTGTACATCTGGTCGAACATCAGCTCGCTGTTGTTGGCGAATTGGCCGACGACGAAACGGCGGAAATGCTTCTCGATCAGATAGGCCGCCGGCACCCCGCCCGTCGTCACTGCAACGCCGACAGTGCCGTCGGCGGCCTCGGCCTCGATCATGACGCTGCCGAGAATGTCGATACCCCAGGAGACCCGGTCGTCATGATAGGCGGGATATTTGCTCATGGGATTGGCGATGACGCTGCTGTTGATCCAATGACCCCCGGCGCGCGCGTGATAGTCCGCACCCTGCTCGCTGTCATCGAGGACGTAGGCTCGCAGGTCGACGATCTTGGCTAGCTTGCTGGACGACATGACAGGCGCTCCATCAATCCCGGATGCTGGAGCCCAAAGTTTAGATGCTATTTGGCCACGGCGTCCATTCGGCCGCTTCACGACCTACTGGGCGCTCTTTTCGATCTTGGCCAGGATGAGGTTGCGCAGGAAGTCCAGGGTTTCGCGAGGCAGGCGCTTGCCGAAGGCGAGCTTGCCGCGGTCGGCGACCATGACCAGGGCGGGCTGAAGCTTGGTGTTTCTGGCGCCGCCTTCGGGGCCGCCGACCTTGATTGTCTCGACGGCGGAAACCGAGAGGCTGCGACCCTTGCTCTCGCCCCAGCGGCTGATCGAACAGGTCGTCAGGTCGTACGGGCCGATGCGCAGGCGCTCGCGCGACAGCAGGTCCCACAGCACCACACAGATCAGAATGACCTCGAAAAGAACGCCAAAGCCCCCGGCGAGCCAGGCGCCGGTCCGGTCGGCCCCCGAGCCGCTGAAGTAGGCGACGCCGATGAAGATCCAGGGGAAGGCCAGGAAGAAGATCATGGTGGCGGGCGAGTTTTGCGGGCCCTGGCGGGTCACCACGAGTTCGTCGCCTTCGACCTCGACCGCGACGCCCTCGGCCTTCTGGCCCAGGCTGTCGTAGTCGATCTTGAGCTTGCCTTCCTCCAGCAGCTCGGAGACCGACTTGTCGAGGTCTTGGATGTCCCGTTCCACCAGGCCGTCGGCGGACTCTTCGATGGCTGGCACGCCCAATGCCCGCGCCGCGCGCTCCCAGCGCCCACGCCAGGAGCCCCGGTCGGTCGAGGAAAAGAGCGTGATGGTCTTGTCCTTGTCGGGGTGGTGCAGCTCGACGAGATAGACCGTGTAACTCGAGGAGCCGTGCTTGGAGCCGCGCGAGACCCGTTTGGTGCGGGCCAAGACGCCGCGATAGGCCGAGAAGGGCTCATCCCAGACCAGGCGCTTGAAGAGACGTTGCTCGTCGACGCCGATCCGGTCCGGGCCGATGGTGATGGTCTTGCTGTGGCGGATCAGGAAGACGCCATAGAGGAACAGGCCAAGGGCGATCAGCGGGAAGAACCCGGCGATCCACACCGCACCCTCGTCGTGGTCCGCGCCGCCGATCAACGCGGCCACCGGAAAGCCGCCCCAGACCAGGGCAAAGAGGCAGATGAACCAGCCCATCAACGGCCCGTTCCTGCGGGTCACCGTGACCGGCAGGTGATCGAGATCGGTGGTGACTTCCCGATGGCGTCGTCCGCCAACTCTGATGCGCAAGACCCGGGCCCCCTCTCCCTTGGTGTCATCCTTGTACCGGATGACCGGGGTGTCGGGCGACTATCGGCCCGAAGGGTCAAAAAGAAGTGAAGCCCTCCAAAAAAGGGGCTTTTCAATCTATTCCGTTACACATATATTACATTTCAAACATACTATCATTAAGGTTATGTAAAAAAGGTGACCAGGATGGAACACCGATCGAGAAGATCGCTACGCGCGCCGAAAACTGCCACGGGTTTTGTCCTGATCCTTTGCGCCCTGCTGATGGGCGCGCCGGTTGCCGCGGACCGGCCGGAGGAGTCCGAGGTCTCGCCCGTGCGCAAGATCCGGCCCAATCAGCAAAAGCCCGATCGCGACCGCTTCATTGTCTTCGAGCCGTCGCTGCGCCGCATCGACGGGCGCGACAACAACCCTTACGAACCGGCCATGGGGTCCGCCTTCACGCCCCTGAACCGCTGGGCGCCGCCGGTCTACGACGATGGCACGGCGGCCATGGTGGAGGCCGGCCGGCCCAGCCCCCGGATGATCAGTAACTTGGTGAACGCGCAAGTCCTGGCGCGGCCCAACCGCGCCTGCGTCAGCGATTTTTTCTGGCAATGGGGGCAGTTTCTCGATCACGACATCGACCTGACCGACGGAACCGATCCACCCGAGCCCGCGAACATCGCGGTGCCGACAGGGGATCCCGAGTTCGATCCGGACGCCACCGGCAGCGCCGAGATGGCGTTCAACCGTTCGGTCTATGACGAGACCACCGGCGGCGACCCGGCGACCCCACGCCAGCAGCTCAACCAGATCACCGGCTGGATCGATGCCTCGAACGTCTACGGCTCGGACCCGGAGCGGGCCGAGGCCCTGCGCCTCAATGACGGCTCCGGGCGGCTGCGGACCAGCGCGGGCGATCTGCTGCCCTACAACGAGGCGGGCCTGCCCAACGCCGGCGGGGCCAGCGCCACGCTCTTTCTCGCCGGCGACCTGCGCGCCAACGAACAGGCCGGCCTGACCGCGCTGCACACCCTCTTCGTGCGCGAGCACAACCGCCTGGCGGCGCTCATCGCGGCGCGGGACCCGGGACTGAGCGGCGAGGAGATCTATCAGCGCGCCCGGTTCCAGGTCGGCGTATTGGTGCAGGTCATCACCTACCGCGAGTTCCTGCCGATCCTGCTCGGCCGGCACGCCCTGGGCCGCTACCGCGGCTACGATCCGGGTCTCGATGCCCGGATCGCCAATATCTTCTCAACCGCGGCCTATCGCTTCGGCCATTCGCTGATCGGGACCCATCTGCTGCGCTTGGACGCGGCGGGCCGGGAGATCCCGGAGGGCCACCTGGCACTGCGCGACGCCTTTTTCGCGCCCCATAGACTGCGGGACGAAGGCGGCATCGAGCCGCTGCTTCGCGGGCTCGCGGGTCAGGTCGCGCAAACCATCGACGTTTACGTCGTGGACGATCTGCGGAATTTCCTGTTCGGCGCGCCGGGGGCCGGCGGATTCGATCTCGCCGCGCTGAACATTCAACGCGGCCGCGATCACGGCCTGCCGAGCTACAACGAGGCGCGCTTGGCCTTCGGTCTCAGCCCCGCCCTGGATTTTGCCGATCTGACCTCCGATCCCGCGATCCAGGATCGCCTGGCGGCAGCCTACGATTCGGTCGAGGAGATCGACCTGTGGGTCGGCGGTCTGGCCGAGGACCATTGGCGCCGGGCCCAGGTCGGGCGGCTCTTTGGGACGATCCTCAAGAAGCAGTTCGGCCTGCTGCGCGACGGCGACCGTTTCTGGTATCAGAACGTCCTGTCGGCCAGGGAGGCGCGGCGCATGGAACGGACCCGCCTGTCTGATATCATTCGCCGCAATACCACCATCGGCCGGGAGCTGGCCCGCGACGTGTTTCACGTTCGCCCCGGCGGGGACTGCGGCCAGAGGCGAGGCCGGGATCGAGACGATGACGCAGGACACGGCGGCGAAGACCGCGGCCGCGACGGCGACGGCTGATCGGGCCGGCCGGCGCCCGCAGGCCACCGGCGCCCGCAGGCCACCGTCGGTCGCCAGCAAGGGTCACGCCGCGTCGCTGCCGTAGAGGGCGGCGGCGATATCGTCGCGCGTGATCACGCCGACCGCCTGGCGGTTTTCGTCCAGCACCGCGACGGGGCTTTCGCTGGCAATAACCCGGCCCGCCACCTCGTAGAGCTTGGCCGAGGCCTCGACAGCCTGCCCCGGGTCGCCCGTCGCGGCATCGCCCAAGGGCTGCATCACAGCGCGCACCGACAAAATGCGGTCGCGCGGCGCGTTCTTGGCGAAGGCGGCGACATAGTCGTCGGCCGGATTGGAGACCATCTCCTCGGCCGTCGCCATCTGCACCAGATAGCCGTCCTTCATGATGCCGATGCGGTCGCCGAGCCGAACCGCCTCGTCGAAGTCATGGGTGATGAAGACGATGGTCTTGTGCAGCATCTTCTGGAGCCGCAGGAACTCGTCTTGCATCTCGCGGCGGATGAGCGGGTCCAAGGCGGAGAAGGGCTCGTCGAGGAACCAGACCTCGGGCTCGACGGCCAAGGAGCGGGCGATGCCGACGCGCTGTTGCTGGCCGCCTGAAAGCTCGCGCGGGAAGTAGCCCTCGCGCCCCTCGAGGCCGACGAGCCGGATCATCTCGCGCGCCGCGGCCTCGCGCTCGGGCCGGCCCATCCCGCGGACCTCCAACGGAAAGGCCACGTTGGACAGCACATCGCGGTGCGGCAGGAGGCCGAAATGCTGAAACACCATGCCCATGCGGTGGCGGCGCACGTCGATCAACTCGGCCTCGTTGAGGGTCAGGATGTCGCGGCCCTCGAAATCGATGGTCCCGGCGGTCGGCTCGATCAGACGGGTGAGGCAGCGGATCAGGGTGGATTTCCCGGATCCGGACAGACCCATGATCATCAGGATTTCGCCGGCCGTGACATCGAAGGAAACGTCGCGAACCGCGCCGATGTAGCCTTCGGCCTCCAGGGCCTCTTTGGAGGGGTGCCGGTCGTGGCGGGCCAGAAAGCCTTCCGGAGCGGCGCCGAATATCTTCCAAAGATTGCGGCAGGAAATCTTGACGTCTTGGCTCATTGCCTGCCCCCAGAGGTGTGATGTCTTGTCACTCGCCAGAGCACTTCCATGTAACAAAGAAGTGCTCTAGTCGCCGGCCGGGATCTGCTGCCCGGTTCCTGGCTATGGTGCCAGGGACCGGCTCCGGACTCAAAGCGATAGACAAGAGCGGGCGGATCCGCGAAACCGCACTTGCCGAGATAGCCGGCGGCAATCACGCCAGGCCCAGCATCTTCTTTCTCTGGTTCGCCCAGGTCCGAATGATCTGGTCGACGGCCAGGCCGATAAAGGCCACGCAAAGCCCCAAAATGATGCCGATTCCGGTTCCTTGCGCCTCCGATATCGATTTCAAGATGAGCTGCCCCAGATCCGTGGTGCCGATGAAGGCGCCGATGATCACCATGAACAAGGCGAAAATCACGGTCTGATTCACCCCGAGCATGATATGCGGGAAGGCAAGCGGCAGCTCGATCGAGACCCATCTTTGGATGCGCGAGACACCGGACATCGTTCCGGCGTCGTGCAGAACGGCTGGCACGCTTCGCAACCCTTCGACCGTGTAGCGGATCGCGGGGACGGTCGCGTAGACCACCGCGGCAATAATCACCGAGGTGTCGGTGATGCCGAACAGCATGATCACCGGGATCAGGTAGATGAAGGACGGGAATGTCTGAAAGAAATCGCAGGACAGCAGGATGGCCTTGCTGGCGAACGAACTCTGCGCGCACAGGGAACCGACGGTGATGCCGATGACCGCCGAGACGATCACCGAGAAGGAGGCCATGTAGGCCGTGATCAGGGCCCGGTCCCAGTACTCCGAAAACGCGATGAACAACAAGAACGCGCCCACGATCAGCGCCGACCTGACACCATCCAGGATGTAGGCCGTGCCCATCATCAGCAGGAAGGTCGCGACAACCGGCATGGCCAGATAGGCATCCCTCATGGGCACCAGGACCTGCGTGATCAGAAACTCGTTGAAGCTTTTCAGGCTGTAGAAGAAGGTGTCCCATATCCAGTCCACGGAGGCCTGCCAGAAGGGCGCCGTCGTCAGGCCCTTGTTGTGCGGCACGATGTAGAGATAGTTGAACCCTTCGGAAAATATGAAGGTCCCGGCGTAGGCCAGAACGGCGCCCACCAGGAATATGACAAGCGCGAGCAGGGCGTAGATGTGGCGCTGAACGAAGGTCAGGTCCGCAAAGTAGTCGGTTTGCTTGTGCGCCCAGGCCAGGGACATCTTGTCCATCAGCACCGCGAGCAAGACGATACAGACGCCGATTTCAATGCCCGTCCCGATCTTCAGGGAGTTCAAGGCGATCATCAGGTTGGAGCCCAGGCCCTGCGCGCCGATGAAGGACGCGATCACGGTCATTGCCAGGCACTGCATGACCACCTGGTTGACGCCGATGAGAACGTCGCGCTTTGCCGTCGGAAGCAGCACCCGGAACATCAGCTGAAAATTGGTGCAGCCGTTCATCATGCCGGCATCCAAAATGTCGGCCGGCACGTTCTTCAGCCCCAGCAGGGTCAGACGTACCATCGGTGGCGTTGCGAAGATGATGGTCGCGATCGCCGCCGCATGATCGCCCACCCCGAAGAGGACGATCACCGGGACCAGATAGGAGTAATGCGGCATCGTCTGGGCCACATTGAGGAGCGGGTTCATCGCCGCTTCGACAGCCTGACTCTTGAAACTCCAGATCCCCAAGGCCAGTCCCAAAACCACCGAAACCGGCGCGGCGATCAGAACGAACGACAGGGTCTGCATCGAAGGTTCCCACTGGCCGAACAAGGCGATGTAGACCGTGGAGATGGCGGCCAGCGCTGCCAGCCCCTTACCCTGTAGCTTGTAGCCGAGCAGGATGGCCCAGCCCGAGATCACCGTCCAGGGCAGCGCCGGCCAACGTGCCCAGGGGTTCTCGCCGACAAAATCCCAACTGGTGAAGGCGACGATGGTTTTCACGCCGCCAAGCACGACTTCCCTGATAAAGACAATGATCATCAGGACGAAGCTTGAGATGGCCCTGGTGATCTCTCTGAACAGGGGTTTCGATTCATAATCGTCGACGGTCGGATCGTAGACCTGAATCGGCATCCAATCGAACATCAAGCCCCTGACCGTGTCGTTGATGATAAAGGGCAAGTCCTTCAGCAGCGCCGGCAATCGCCACAAGAAGTTGCTATCCGACGGCGCGACGAAGAGACACAGCAGGAAAAACGCGATCAACAGAATCGCGAATTGAACTGGCTTCGTGAGTTTCAATGAGGGCGACATGATGGCGCGATCAATCCGGCGATGGCCTGTGGGACTCGCCTCCAAACAACACCTTGATCACGTGAGAGGCGTGCAGGCTGCCGACAACGGTGCCGTCGGCATCGACGACGGCAACCGGTTTGTTCTGGCTTAGGATCGCTTCCGCAACCGTTTCGATGATGGTGTCCTTCGAGACCTGCAGGTCACCGAATTCTTCCGCGCTGTCGACCGGATCCATCACCGACTCGATCTTGAGGACCTTCTCTCGTGGCACGTCTTCGGTGAACTTGCGCACGTACTCCGTGGCCGGATTGAGGACGATATTGGCCGGCGTATCCAGTTGCTCGATGACGCCGCCTTTCATGATGGCAATGCGGTCGGCAAGGCGAAGCGCTTCGTCGAAGTCATGGGTGACGAACAAAATCGTCTTGTTCAAAACGCTCTGCAGTCTCAAGAACTCGTCCTGCATTTCCTTTCGGATCAAGGGATCCAAGGCGGAAAAAGGTTCATCCAGGAACCAGATATCCGGCTCGACAGCCAGCGAGCGGGCAATGCCGACGCGTTGCTGCTGGCCGCCGGACAGTTGTCTCGGGAAGTAGTTCTCGCGTCCATGAAGGCCGACGAGCTCGACCATTTCCATGGCCCTCTCGACGCTTTCGCGGGTGCTGCTGCCCTTCACCTGCAGCGGGAAGGCAATGTTCTCGACGACCGTCTTGTGGGGCAGCAACCCAAAGCTCTGGAACACCATGCCCATCTTGCTTCGCCGAAGCTCGATGAGCTGTTTATTGCTCATGGTCAGGAGATCCTGGCCTTCGACGAGAATCCGGCCAGCCGTCGCATCGGTCAGTTTCGATATGCAGCGAAGCAAGGTGGATTTTCCGGAACCGGACAATCCCATGATGACCAACAGCTCGCCCGCGCGAACTTCAAAGGACGCGTTGTTGACGCCGACGATGCAGTCAGCCGCCTTGGCCGCGTCCGCATCAATCGTGCCGTTGGCGCTTTCCAGCAGACTCTGCGCATTCTTTCCGAAGATCTTGAAGACCGATTCGCACTTGATGACGGCCTGCTCGTCTCCGGCGGCTGCGCCCTGATAAGACATGGTTGCCCCCCCACTCGTCTAAGTTCCCGCACCTGTTGGCCTTCAGGTCTTGACCCTTACTCTGGCGAATGCGGTTCGCGGGTCAACTTTATATTTCTATTGGCCCCGCGCCTTCGCCGGGCTCTAAACGAGGTTCCCCCCGAATAGGGGGGAACCAAGCGCTTAGAAAACCACGGTCAAAAGGGCCGTGCGGACGATGGGTGGTTTAGTTCCCCTCGCCCAGGACGGAGATGCTCCAGGGCTTCCAGACCTCTTCGTTGTCCGCGAGCCATTTTTTGGCCGCGTCGGCATGGGTCATCTTGTCGACATCGACCAAGGCCGCCATCGAGCCGATCTGAGGGGTGGTGAAGGACAACTGCGAAAAGGCCCGATAGGCGTTCGGGTGGGTTTTCGGGAACTTCCAGAATGCGCCCTTCTTCAGCCAGCCCTTCGGGGACCCACATCCCGTGGTCGACAGATCGCCGCCATCGGCAATTCTGCAGCCGTCGAAGTAAGGCGGGAACTCGATAAAGGTGAAGCCCGATGCATCCGTGAAGTTGGGCGACCAGTTGAAGATAATCGTGCCGCGGCCTTCCTTTTCCGCGGCTTGAAGTTCAGCCCACAGCGCGTCGGCAGCGCCGGCGAACTTGACGGTCCATTTGTCGTCCAGGCCCAAACCCTTGACGCGATTGGGCATCACGTCGCCATGCCAGCTTTGCGGGCCTTCGAGCCAGCGTCCCTTGCCGCCGGAATCGGGCGTGGCGAAATTGTCGGAGCAATCCTTGAGGGCTTCCCACTTCGGCAGCCCCGGGCACAGGCCCTTTTCGATCACCCAGTTCGGAACGCCCATTTCCTCCAACGTCTCGGCGTCATGGGTTCCCGCATCGATCAGTCCGCCTTTTTCCATGGCGTTGTAGTAGGCGTTCTGCATGGTCGACTGCCAGACTTCGTGCACGAGGGTGATGTCGCCAGCGCGGACCGCCTCGAAACTCGCCTGGTTGTCGACCGGGACATACTCGACCGTATTGCCCATGCTCTCGAAGATTCCGCCAATGACATGGGCCATGACGATCTGGCTCGACCAGTTCTTGATGGGAATCTTGATCGGCTCGCTGCTGTCGGCGGCGAACGCCGTGCCGCCGAAGCCGACAAAGCCAGCCATGACGGCCGTAAGGGCCGTGGTTTTCAGTTTTCCTAGACGCATCTCTTTCTCCTGTTCAAATGGTTGATTGCTTTTGGTGGTGAGTTGCGGGGCGGATTCTTTCTCCTGATCTACTCCCGCGACCGGTAAATCTTGCGAGCCTGGTTTGGTAACGGTTACAGCATGGTGGCGATCTGCCCGAAGCCCTTGGCGTGCCGGGAACGGATCGCCGCGGTTTTTCCGGGTGGTCTGAGGTGCGGACGCATGCGATCGTCGGGATGCCGGTTGCGAAGGCCTTAAGCACTGACCGCTCGTGTACCAGAACGTCCCGATGTCCGCAGAGGCGCGCCGGCTTGAGCGGGCGCGCTTCTGCGACCTCGGATTCCTCCCTAGGCATGAGACCCGGAGTTCTCGATTGAAGCCCTCCGAAAGGGTTCAACTTGTCCCGGATTCTCCGCGGATTGGTTCAACGTGAGTTGGCTCCCTTGAGTTGGACCGGGCAGTCTCGGTCTTGGGCAGGCTCGCCCAGATCGAGGGGGCTCTCGGTCCGCTTCTTATTGTTCGCCCCTGATTCCACAGAGAAGGAGGCTACAGAGGCACCCAACCACCGTCAAGCCGATTTCAGTCCAATTGTCTGCAATACCATACCAATTGGGACCAATTGGTATGTGTCGTCAGATCGGACAGACCAGGCTGCCCAGGCGCTCGGTGAGCTTCAGGTTCTCGCTGTAGTCGACGGGAACGGCGATCAAGGCCGGGCCGGGCTGGGTAAAGGCCTCATCCAGCGCGGACCCGAATGCCTCGGCGCTTTCGATGCGCCGGCCCCAAAGGCCGAAGGCTTGCGCCAAGACCTCGAAATCGGGATTGCTGAAGGCGAGGTCGGAATGCCGGCCATCGAACTGGGACTGCTGTTTCCATTTGATCAGGCCATACTCGCCATCGTCCCAGATCACGATCACAATGTTGAGATTGAGCCGGACAGCGGTCTCCAGGTCCTGCAGGTTCATCAAAAAGCCGGCGTCGCCGCAGACCGCCACCACCCGGCGTTCGGGGAACGCGATCTTGGCGCCAATCGCGCCCGGCAGGGCGAAGCCCATGGAGCAGAAGCCGTTGGAGATCAGGCAGGTGTTGGGCTCGTAGCATTGATAATAGCGCGCGACCCACATCTTGTGGGCGCCGACGTCCGACAGCAGGATGTCGTCGCGGTCCATGGCCCGGCGCAGGTCGCTCAGGATCCGCTGCGGCTTCATCGGAAAGGCCCGGTCCTCGGCCTCGGCCGACAGATCGTCGGCGATCGTCTGGTGAAGGTCCCGGCGGCCGGCGATATCGAACAGCGGCAGCCGATCCTCGAAGCGGTCGTTCAGTTCCTCGTTGAGGTGCCACAGGGCGTCGGCCACATCGGCGTCGATCTCGACCTCGGGCTGATAGGCCCTGTCGATCTCCGCCGGTTCGAAATCGATGTGGATGATCCGCTTCTTGACGCCGTTGTTCCAGAACTCCGGGGCGTATTCGACCAGATCGTAGCCCACGGCGATGATGGTATCGGCCCGGTCGAGAGCGAGGGAGATGTGGTCGCGCGACTGCAGGCCAATGGTGAAGAGGCAGTGCGGATCGTCCAGCGGCATGCCGCCCTTGCCCATGAAGGTATTGACCACGCCGATGCCGGTCTTGTGGGCCAGGCGGCGCAACTGGCGGACCGCGTCTTTGCGGATTGCCCCGTTACCGGCCAGGATCAGCACGTCCTCGGCCTCGGCGATGATCTGGGCGGCCTGGGCGATGGCCTTGTGGTCGGCGGCCGGCCGGCGCAGCTTGCGCGGCATCAGGGGCCGCAGTGAAACGGTCTCCTTGGCGATGTCCTCGGGCAGCTCGATGAGGCAGGCGCCGGGCTTTTCCATGGCGGCGATCTTGAAGGCCTTGCGCACCACCTCGGGCAGGGCCTCGGTGTTTGCGATCGACCGCGCCCACTTCGTGATCGGCTTGAACATGGCCACGGCGTCCATGTTCTGGTGGCTCTCCTTGTGCAGGCGGTCGGTGTCGGCCTGGCCGACGATGGCGACCAGCGGCGCGCGGTCCATGTTGGCGTCGGCGACGCCGGTGACCAGATTGGTGGCGCCGGGACCCAGGGTCGCCAGGCAAACTCCCGGACTGCCGGTCAGGCGGCCGTGGGCGTCGGCCATGAAGGCGGCGGCCTGTTCGTGGCGACAGAGCACGAAGCGGATCGCGCTGTCCTCCAGGGAGATCATCAGGTCGGCGTTCTCTTCGCCCGGCACGCCGAAGATATGGGTGACGCCCTCCTGCTCGAGACATTGCACGAACAGGTCCGAGGCCTTGATCGCCTCGCCCGGGTGTTTGGTCATCGGCTGGCTCCTCTAACGTCGAAATGGCGGGGTCGAACCAGTTAGATCGTCCCGACCGTTGCGGTCTGGTCCTGGGCCGTGGCCGGGCTGGTCAGAATGTTGCCGGGAATCTGGTCCGGATAAATCTCGTCGATCGCTTTGGAGCGGCCGTTGTCGACGACGATGCGGGCGTGGTGCCGTCTGAGCTGACGCGGCTCGGGCACGCCGCAGGAATGGGCGATGACCTCGATCTCGTGGGTCATGTTCTTGACGTAGTGGGCGACCCGCTCGGCCTTGTCGATCGGATCGAGACCTTTCTGCAGCACGGGATCGTGGGTGGTGATGCCGGTCGGACAGGTGTTTTTGTTGCACTGCATGGCCTGGATGCAGCCCAGCGCCAGCATGAAGCCGCGCGCCGAGTTCACGAAATCCGCGCCGACGCAAAAGGCCCAGGCGGCCTCGGCCGGATTGATCAGCTTGCCCGAGGCGATGACCTTGACCCGGTCGCGAAGGCCCCAGGCGATCAGGCTGTCGATCACCAGGGGCAGGCTTTCCTGCAGGGGCAGGCCGACGTTGTCCATCAGGCTCAGGGGCGCCGCGCCGGTGCCGCCGTCGCCGCTGTCCACCGTGATAAAGTCGGGCGCCGATTCGAGGCCTCGCTCGTGAACCAGGGCGAAGAGCCCGGCAAGCCAATCCACACTGCCGATCACGCACTTGAAGCCGACCGGCTTGCCGGTGACCCGCCGGACGCGGTCGATCAGATCGAGGAGATCCTCGGCGCTGTCAACGTCGAGATGCCGATTGGGGCTGAGCGAATCCTCGCCTTCGGGGATGCCCCGGATGGTGGCGATCTCCGCGGTCACCTTGTCGCCCGGAAGGATACCACCCTTGCCCGGCTTGGCACCCTGGCTCAGTTTCACTTCGATCATCTTGACCTGATCGTGGCCGGCGACCTCGCGCAGCTTCTCGTCGCTCAGATTGCCGGCTGCGTCGCGCACGCCGTACTTCGCGGTGCCCATCTGAAAGACGATGTCGCAGCCGCCTTCCAGGTGGTAGGGCGAGAGGCCGCCTTCACCGGTGTTGAGCCATGAACCGGCCTTGCGCGCGCCGTTCGACAGGGCCCTGACCGCGACCTTGGAGATGGCGCCATAACTCATGGCCGACACGTTGAAGAGGCTGGCGGTGGTGTAGGGTTGGGCGCAGTGCGGCCCGATGGTGACGGCTTGCGGCGGGGCGGAGTCCTGATCGAGGCCGGGAAAGGCGCAGTTCGCGAAGATGAGCGTGCCGACCGGCCGCAGATCCCGGGTCGAGCCGAAGGCGACCATGGTGTCGAGATTCTTGGCGGCCCGGTAGACATAGGAGCGCTGCTCGCGATTGAAGGGCAGCTCTTCGCGGTCCATGGCGAAGAAGTACTGGCGGAAGAAGGTGCCCATGTGTTCGAAAAAGTAGCGGAAGCGGCCGATCACCGGGTAGTTGCGCCGGATCGCCTGGCGGGTTTGCGTGACATCCAGGACATAGAGGCCGACCACGAGAAGCACGCCGAGGCCGACCGCGACGATGAAAACGACGGCCAACACGATCGCCAACTGGATCACGAAATCCGGAACCATGGTTTCCATGGCGCTGCTCCCCCCCTAGGATTATCTAATCTAGATGATAGAGGCGCCCGGCGATGCAAGCGATCCAATAATCACGCTTTCGTGGGGAGCGTTCTCGTCCGAGGCTCATGACGCGGTTGGCGATGAGAGGGCAGCCTGCCGTAAAGCGGCGGGCTTTAGGTCTGCGATTCCTCCGGCTCGTCATCGGCCGGGTCGTCGTCGCGCGGCGTGGCCGGATTTCGGCGCCGGATAATAATATCGCCCTGTTCGTTGACTTCGGGCACGTCGTACTGTGGGATCATCTCGATCATCAGCTCGATCGCCCGCAGCATCTGCTCCATGCCCTGACGGGCCAGTTCCTGCGGGTCTTCTGGTTCGCCCGCCGTGACCGCGGTCGGGGCGGCGAATGGAAGGGCCAGGGCCAGCGAGAAGAAAATCGGCCGGACGACGCACCGAATCGGCTCAAAGGGGTTGGGCATCGGGTGACTCCTTGTACCTGCCATATGAATTCGTCCCGGATGGGGCCCGGTTCAAGCCAAAAAGTTCATCCCCCTCGGCCCGATGGGTCCCGCAACCTTTCGACCCCCGCCGCAATCAAGGGGGTGATCATGGCGAAATTATGGTTCGCGCTCGATTTGCTTGCCATCGAGCCGGTCCTTGGCCCGCGCCCGTTCGTCCTCGGACTTGCGGCGCTCGGCCTTGGTCATGCCATGAGTCACGCGGTTCTGTTCGGCGCGGGCTTCTTTCTCGGCACGTGCCGCGCGCTTGCGAACCTGGCGAAGGTTGACGATCTCTGCCATCGGCGGAGTCTGGCCGGCGGCCGTGCGATGGGCAAGAGGCTTGTGAGGCCTTTTGGGCCGACGCCTCGGGGGTTAATGTAGGACGGGCCTGGGGCCCAGGAAGTTGGGGAAACGCCGATGACAGATGACTTGACCATGATGACGGCAGTCGAGATGACCGGGCGTTTTCGCGACGGGACGCTCTCGCCGGTCGAGGTGACCGCGGCCGTGCTGGCGCGGATCGATAGGCTCAATCCGCAGCTCAACGCCTTCGTCGTGATCGATCGCGAGGCGGCCGAGGCCGCTGCCCTGGCGTCTCAGGAACGCTGGCATATTCAGGCCCCGAAAAGTCGCATCGATGGCGTCCCGACCACGATCAAGGACATCGTCGATACCGTCGGCTGGCCCGCGCGAAAGGGCTCCCTGGTGACCTCCGAGGCGCCGGCAACGGTTGATTCGCCAGTATCCGCGCGTCTGCGCGAGCACGGGGCCGTGTTGCTCGGCAATACCGCCACGCCGGAGTTCGGCTGGAAGGGGGTGACCGACTCGCGGCTCACCGGCATCACGCGCAATCCCTGGAACCTGGCCAAGACCCCTGGCGGTTCGTCGGGCGGGGCCGCGGCTGCCGTGGCGGCTGGACTCGGTGCTCTCGCCGTCGGCACCGACGGGGGGGGCTCGATCCGCATTCCCGCCGGCTTCACCGGGGTGTTCGGGCTGAAGCCTTCCTTCGGGCGGGTTCCGGCCTTTCCGGCGAGCCCCTTCGGTACGGTTTCGCACCTCGGTCCCATGACCCGCGGCGTGACCGATGCCGCGTTGATGCTCACCGTGATGTCGCGGCCCGATCCCCGCAACTGGCACCCTCTGCCAGCCGATAGCGCCGACTACACCCACGGCCTGGACGACGGCCTGTCCGGACTGCGCATCGCCTTTTCGCCGACCCTGGGTGGGCAGCGCGTCGATCCCGAAGTGGCAGGCCTGGTGGCGGCGGCGGCGCAGAAGTTCGCCGAGCTGGGCGCGACGGTGGAGGAGGCCGAGCCTGTCCTTCCCGAGCTCGATGACATATTTCGGACTCACTGGTTTGTCGGTGCGGCCAACCTCCTGGCCCGCTTCGATAGCGACCAGCGCAGTCTGATCGACCCCGGGCTGCAAGAGATCGCCGCCCAGGGCGCGCAGATCGCGCTGCTCGACTACGTGGCGGCGACCGACCGGCGCCGCGACCTGCAGCTTGCCATGAGCCTCTTTCACCAGGACCACGACCTGCTGCTGACCCCGACCTTGCCGATCCCGGCCTTCGATGCCGGAATCGAGTATCCGTCCGACTACGGCGATGACCGCTGGTGCGATTGGACGCCCTTCAGCTATCCCTTCAACCTGACCAAACAACCTGCCTGCTCGGTGCCCTGCGGTCTGACCCAGGCGGGTCTGCCGGTCGGCCTGCAGATCGTCGGGCCACTCTATGGCGATGCGACGGTCCTGCGCGCGGCACGGGCCTACGAGAGCGCGGCGCCCTGGAGGTTTCCGTCGCTTTGATGAGAGGTGAGATGGCCGGCGTAAGGACCGCTACCAGGCGAGCACCAGTTTCTGGTCGCGCACTTCGTAGCTCACCAGGCGGTTGAGGAACGACATGCCCAGAAGGGACACCGTCATGTCGCGTTCCATCACCGAGGCCTCGAGATCGTACATCTCGATCTCGCCGATGCGCAGTGAGCGCAGGACCACGGGCGCGGCCTTGGCGATTCCATTGGCGGTCTGATAGCTCTGGGTAAAGTCGGCCTCGCTCAAAAAGATCCCGGCCTGTTCCGCCGCGCCACGGCTCAGGATGATATGGCTGGCCCCGGTGTCGACCAGGAAATCGACGGCATCGCCATTGATCTCGGCAGTCAACTTGAAGTGCCCGCCGGCACCGGCGGGAATGACGATTTCCGAGGCTCCAGACTGCGAAGCCGCGGCCCTCGGTGCCGCCAAATTGGCGGCCGCGGCGGGTTTCGCGGCGGCGGCGGACGACGTTTGGCTGGGCTGGGTTGCGCTGCTTTGGATGCTGTCGTCGTTGCCGCTACTGATACCGACGACCACGGCAAGGACGATGCAAACGATCAGGATAATGCCGACATTGCGCAGAGTCGCGTTCAGGACGCCCTGGCTTTGATCCAGGTCGAGATCGTCCTCGAACTCTTCAAACTGGTCTTTCACGGGTCTACTGCTCCGCGCCAATAAGACTCAGTACCGGCTGGTTGCCGTCCTGTCAGCCTCGGCTATTTTTCCCGTTAAAGCATAACTATTCCCTAAAGTTCTGGGTTAAGCAGACCTTAAGAGAGCCCGCGACTCGGGGACGAAGGACGGCAAATGGGAAGGGGCGCTTCGCTCATTTGGTGTCGAATTGGATTTGTTCATTCAGGTGTTGCATGGCCTGGTTCATGAAAGATCGCCGGCAAACGATTGGAGGAATTGGCATTTCTCTCGAAACCTGAACGAGTGTTCAAGAAAGAAAATCTTAGTTTCCGTGTGTAGGGTGCCGTGTTAGAATTCTCCGGTGTGTAGGGCAATCGAGGTTTCGAAAATGATAGAGGGAGGAACGCTCGATGGTTGGAAATTTTTTTCTGACGTTCATCGTCGTTTGCATGGCCATCTTGGTCGGCTACCCACTCTTCAAATGGCTTTCGGACTCAAAACGATTGGCGGGTAGCGTAAGGTCACGCGAACGCGAGAGGCGCAAGGCCTGACCGTGCTGTCGGCCGAACCGCCCCCAAGAGAAGCGGGCGGCGGCCACTAATTTCTGGGGATCGGAAAGACTGGAATGGGCGGTGCCGCAAAGGCCGTTCGACGGGTGCTTGCCTGCGCCGCGGGTCCTCACCGGCAGCGCGGAGGGGCCGGCACGCCGGGGCCTGATGATCCGCGCGTCAGTCTTCAACCCCGCCAAGAAAAATTTGTCTAAATTCTTGTATTAGGCATTAATCATTCGTTCATAGATGTTGACTTAACCTTAATAATTGAAATTGTGTGATAATTGACGCTAACCGATCCATGATTGTCATGCGGATGCTGGCCATGCGACCAACAGGAACCCTTGCGCCCCTTCACCGCGGTCGATGCCAGCGGCCCGTCGGTCGACGCCGGTTGGTCGGGCCCGAACCGAAGGGACGGTGTTAATGGCAACCGCCGCCGCGCCATCGCACGCCCGCGAAGCGACCGGCGCCGACCGGGCGAAGATACAGGACTTGCAGCGGCTCGCCGCCAAACAAGCGGCCTGTATCGAGTTGCTGGAGAAGGTGGCGCGGGTGGCGAACGGGGCGGAAAACGCCAAAACCGCCATCGAGGCTTGTCTTGACACCCTTTGCGACTTCACCGGCTGGCCCCTGGGGCACGCTTATCTTGCCGAGAGCATGGCCGGCACCGAACTGGTGTCGCTCGGCCAGTGGCGTTGCGAGGGGCAATGGCGCGACGAAGACAGCGCCCGCTTCGCCAAGCTGATGGCGGCGACCCAGGCCGGTCCGGTGATTCGCGGCGAGGGTATTGTCGGGCGGGTCTGGCAGACAAAAGAACCGGAACTCGTCCTGGCGATCTCGCCGAAAGGGGCGGGTCGTCGGCTCGAGGCAGCCCGGCAAGCGGGCCTTCGGGCGGCCTTCGTCCTTCCAATCGTGGTCGACGACAAGGTGGCGGCGATCCTCGAGCTCTTCACCAGCGACACGCAGAGTGTCGGGGACTTCGAAAGCGAGGCGGTGGTGAGGTCGGCTGCGGTGCTGGGCCCGGTGATTAAACGGCTTCAGACCGAGCTCTTGCTACGCGACAACGAGGCCGTCATCCGTCTCGCGCAGAAGGCGGCCGGGGTCGGGTTTTGGATCTGGAACAGCCGTCGCGACGAGACCTTCCTGTCACCGGAACTAATGGGCATGCTGGGTCTGCCGACAGATAAGGGCCTGGTCGTGACCGACGAGGATTATCTCGAGCGCTTTGTCGATCCATCGGACAGAGCCCGCTTGCGCGAGGTCTATATCGAAGAGTTCGAGGCCACACCCCATTTCGACATTCTCTATCGCATACGCTGCGCCGACGACCGGCGGCTTTGGGTGCGGGAGACCTGCGAGGCGATCCGCGATTTCAGTGGGGCGGTCGGCCGGGCGGTCGGTGTGGTCCAGGACATCACGAATTTCAAGACTGTCGAAAGCGAACTGCTCCATGCCAAGGAAGCCGCCGAAGCGGCGAGCGACGCCAAATCGCTATTCCTGGCCAATGTCAGTCACGAACTGCGCACCCCGCTCAATGCGATAATCGGCTTTTCAGAAATCATGGAAGAAGAGATCTTCGGACCGGTCGGCGATGAACGCTACCGAAACTATGTCGCCGACATTCGCGACAGCGGCCTACATCTGCTCAAGACCATCAACGACGTGCTCGACCTTTCCAAGGTCGAAGCCGGACGTTTTGAGATGCATTTCGAATCGGCCGATTTCGCGGTGCAGGTCGAACAGGCGTTGCGCCTGATCAAGGGTCAGCGCGCCTTTGCCAAGCGTCGTATCGACGTAATCTTGCCGGAAGAGCCGCTCGTCCTTATCGCCGATCGTCACTCGCTCTGTCAGATCATTGTCAATCTAGTCTCCAACGCCTGCAAGTTTTCGCTGCCGCCCAGCCCGGTCAGGATCAGCGCCACGCGCTTGGACGACGGGTCGGTCACGATCACGGTGGAAGACCAGGGCATCGGCATGACGCCGACGGAGTTGGAATTGGCACTTTCGCCCTTCCAGCAGGTCGACAGCAGCTTGAGCCGGGAATACGAAGGCTCCGGCCTCGGCCTGCCCCTGGTCAGGGCCATGGTGGAGCAGCATGGCGTCGGGCTATCCATCGGCTCGGTTCCCGGCGAGGGCACCCGGGTCAGCCTGCTTTGGCCGGCGGACCGGGTCGTGACGGAAGCGTCCTAGCTGCGCCTTCGTCCGCTCCAACGACTGAAACGACCGTGATCCCCGGACGGCGGTGGGCTTGGGCTGTCCGACTGGTCTTCGACCAAGACGCTTGCAACGACTCAAGACCGACGCGATAGTGGTATCAGTGTTCAACCAGCGAAAGGAGGTGATCCAATGTCTCATGAGATTATGGTGGAGTCGAAGGATCTTGGATGTACAGCAGGTCTGACGGAGCAGCCTTCGTCGGTCTTCTAACTCCTTCGGTGGGGGATCCCCCAACCGGGATCCAGAGACACACCAGCTCATGGAGGGCCGCGGCACCGCCGCGGCCCTTTATGATTCGGGGCTCCGGAGGCCTGAAACCAAGGGCCATGAGATTGACTCATGGGCCCTTGGCGAGCGCGACTGCGCGTCCGCAGCGCAAGCGAGGAAAGCCCCTGCGGCGAGTGAGCGACCAACGGTCACTCTTTGTGGCCGTTGGTATGAGGATCAGGTCATGACCGAACCGCCGTTGGGCCCGAAGGTCTGGCCGGTGATGAAGTCGGCGCCGGGACCGGCGAGAAAGGCGATCACCGACGCAATCTCCTGCGGCTTGCCGATGCGCCCGAGCGGGTTGTCGCTTTCGCTGGCGAGAACCGCCGGCGACATCTTGGCGGGATCGAGAAGGGGTGTGTCGACCGGGCCGGGCGCCACCGCGTTGATCAGGATTTCCGGCGCGAACTCGTGGGCCCAGGACCGGGTCAGGCCGATCACGCCGGCCTTTGACGCGCAGTAGGCCGAATAGTCCGCCCGGCCGATATGCGCCAGATCCGAGGCCACGTTGATGACCCGGCCGGAACGGCCCTGATCGCGCATGCGGCGGATCGCCTCGCGCCCGACCAGAAAGCTGCCGCGCAGGTTGACCGCGATGGTCCGGTCGAACTCGGCGCCCGACATCTCCAGCAGGGGGCGCTCGACCATCATGCCGGCACAGTTGACCAGGATATCGACCGCGCCATGGCTCCGGTCCAACTCGGCGAAGGCCGCGACCACCTGCGCCTCCTCGGCGATGTCGGCGATCAAGGCCGGCCCGTCGCCGTAGCCGGCCTGACGGTCCAGGCTGGCCACCTGGGCACCCTGTTCGAGCAGCAGCCGTGCCGTGGCCTTGCCGATGCCGCTCGCCGCGCCGGTGACCAGTGCGACCTTGCCTGCAAGACTCCCGGTCACGCCATCAACTCGCCACGGTCGACATTCAGGGTCTGTCCCGTGATGTTGGCCGCCGCGTCCGAGGCGAGGAACAGGTAGGTGCTGGCCATGTCGTCGGGCTCCATCAGCTCGGGCAGGGCCTGGGTCGCGATGATCTCGTCGAGGCAGTCCTGTTCGCTGCGCCCGGCGCGGGCCGCCATCTTGGACAGCGACAGCATCGAGGCATCGGTCCGCACCCAGCCGGGACAGACCGCATTGACGGCGATGCCGCGGGGTCCCAGTTCCGCGGCGAGGGCCCGCATGAAGCCGATGTTGGCGTGCTTGGAGCTGGCGTAGGCGCTGAACTCCGGCGCCGAGGTGCGGCCCCAGACCGACGCCGTGACGACAATGCGCGCGCCGGCCCGCATGGACTTGACCGCCTCGCGGGTGACGAAGTAGGTGCCGATCACGTTGATTTCGATGATCCGCCGAAAGGTCGCCTCGACCTCGTCGCCGGGCTCCAGGATCGGCGTGATGCGCTCCAGCCCGGCATTGTTCACCAGCACGTCCAGTTCGCCGAGGCCGCCGACCTCGCGGGCCACGGCGGCGCGGTCGGTGATGTCGCAGATCAGGCTCTTGACCGGACGGCCGCAGGCCTCCGACAGGCCGTCCGCCGCGGCGTGGACGCTCTCGCCGGTGGCGAGAATTGTCAGCTCGGCCCCGGCCTGGGCGAAGCCGCGGGCGATGCCCAGGCCGATGCCCCGGCTGGCCCCGGTGACCAGCACGCGCTTGCCCTCCAGATCCTGGATCATTCTCAGGCCTCCATGCCCTGCAGGGCCGCTTCGTGGTCTTGTGACTGGGCCCGCATCAGATCGCGCACCTGGTTGCGCAGCTCGAAGAATTCCTTGGTCTCCTTGGTCGAGATCGTCCGCTTGCCCTGGATCGTCTCGCCGACCTTGATCTCCTCGACGATCCGCGCCGGACGCGCCGAGAACATGAAGATACGGTCGGCCAGAAAGACGGCCTCCTCGACGTCGTGGGTGACGAAGATGATGGTTTTCCGCTCGATCCGGTTGATCTCCAGCAGCTGGTACTGAAGAAACTCGCGGGTCTGGGCGTCGAGCGCGCCGAAGGGCTCGTCCATCAGCAAGATGTCGGGTCCGGCCGCCAGGGTGCGGGCGATGGCGACCCTCTGGCGCATGCCGCCGGAAATGCGGTTCACATAGAAGTCGGCGAATTCGGTCAGGCCGACCAGATCCAGGTAGCGCCTTGCCACCCGGTCTTTCTCGGCGGCGTCGATATCGTCGCGGTACTTGGCGCCGAAGCGGATGTTCTCCAGCACCGTCAGCCAGGGAAAGGAGGTGTAGGTCTGAAAGACCATGCCCTTCTTGCGGTCGGGTCCGGTGACCGGCGCGCCGGCCAGCAGGATCTCGCCGCTACTGGCGGTCTCGAGGCCGCCGGCAATGCGCATCAGGGTGGTCTTGCCGCAGCCCGATGGGCCCAGGTAGACCGCGAACTCGCCGGGGCCCAGATCCATCGAGACGTTGTCGATCACCGAAATCGCTTCTTGGGTCGGCGGCTCGGGCTCGAAGTGCTTGGAGACCCCCATGACCCGCAGGAACGCTGCTGATTGGTTCATCGTCTCGTGGCCTACAGATACTTGAAGTAACGGCGGTGGAGGTAGCGGATCGCCTGGTCGGTGATCAGCCCGATGATGCCGACGGTCAGGATGCCGGCCATCACCTCGGGGGTCTTGACGAAACGCCGCATCGACCAGATGACGTGGCCGATGCCGCTGTTGGCGGCGACGATCTCGGCCACGATGATCCAGGTCCAGCACCAGCCCAGGGTGATGCGCAGGTTGTCGACCATGCTGGGCGCCATGGCGCGCAGCACGATGTCGCGGGTGATCTCGCGCGGTTTGGCGCCCAGGGTGTGGCCAATCTCGATGAACTCGCGCGGCACCCGCTTGGCGTCGTCGGCGATCAAAAGGACGAGCTGGAAGAAAGTCCCCATCCACAAGACCGCGATCTTCGAGGCCTCGCCGATGCCGAACCAGATGATCAGAAGGGGTACCAGGGCCGGCACCGGCAGATAGCGGATGAAATCGACAATCGGTTCGATCAGCGCGCCGACCAGGCGGTAACTGCTCATCCACAGGCCGATCGGCACCGCCATGACCACCGACAGCAAAAAGGCACCCCAGACCCGGCTGACCGAGATCGCGATGTCGTCCAGGAAGTTTCGCTCGGCGAAGAGGGACCAGAGCGCCTCCACGACCTTCCAGGGCAGCGGCAGGAAGCGCTGCGGCACCAGCTCCCAGGCCGAGATCAGGTACCAAATGGCGATCAGGCCGATGAAGCCGACCACCAGGGCGGCCAGGTTGAAGCGGCCGCTGCTGGTGCCGCGATAGGCGAAGAGGGCGCGACGGTTCACGGGGCTAATCTACTCACGGGGCCAATCTACTCACGGGGCTGATCTATCCGATAGGGTCACGGGAAAGCCAGCGGGCGCCTCTGCCGGGTGGCAAAGGCGCCCGGTAGGCTTGGCTCCGGATCAACGGGTCTTGCCGTCGAAGAGGCCTTCGGTGAGCGTGGGATCGACCATGGACTCGTAGGACAGCGGGCCGTCCATCAGGTCGAGGTCGACGTTGATGGCATTCAGTCCGTCGATGACCTCCACCAGCTTGGCCGGCTGGCCGACGCCGAAGAACTCCTGCGCGTCCTCGTAGGAGGTATAGTAGACGCCGCCCAGGTCGGCCTTCATCTGGTCGGGCGTCACGTCGTAGTGCGGCGCGGCGGCGGCCAGGAAGGCTTCCGGGTCCTTGTTGTAAAGGTCGACGGCGCGGTAGATGCCGCGCATGAAGGTCGCGTACTTCTCGCGGTTGGCCTCGTAGTCGGTCTTGTTGACGATCACCACGTCGGTGATCAAGCCGTTGAAATCGGCCGAGGACAGCAAAATCTTGGAGCCCTTGCGCGAGGTGTTGGCGACGATCTCGCTCAGCATCGGCTCCCAGGTCGCCACCGCGGCAACCTCTTCGTCCTCGAAGACCGCCTGGCCGTCGTCGGTCGCGATCAGCCGCACCTCGACGTCCTTGTTGAAGTCGTAGCCCGCCTGTTTCAGGGCATGGGCGGTCATGATGGTGCCCGGGTGATTGATCTCGCCAGCGAAGATCTTGCCCACCAGATCGGTGACCTTGTCGATGCCCGGCGCGCCGACCACGCCGTCGGCGCCGACGGAGACGTCGATCACGCCGATCACGACAAGGTCGGAGTCATCGGCCAGGGGCCGCGACATGTGCTCGCCGATGGTGCGCATGGTGCAGTCGAGATCGCCGATCTCGAGCCCTGGCATCACGTTGGCCCGGTCGTTGTCGAACACCGTGGTCACCTCCAGGCCTTCCTCGGCGAAGTAGCCGAGTTTGCTGGCGACCGGCACCGGCGCGAAGCCGAACCAGTAGGGATAGGCACAGCGAATGACACCCTCTTCGGCGGCGGCGCTCGGCACCTGGGCGAACAGCGCCGCGACGGCCAGGCCGAGCGATAGCGCCGAACCGGCAAGAAGTTTTTTGGCGTGGATCATGGTTACGACTCCCCTGTCTAACAGCCCTTGAAGCGGGCAGGATTGCTCCCGGGCGCGCAAAAGAGGGGCGTGACGGACTGACCAGGACCGCCCCGCGCGCCGGAGCTTGCCGCGAGGATTACCCAATTCAGGCGCAATTGCCAGCCCGGTCTTGCCGGTGGTCCGGCCTGTCTCCAGCGGGACGCTCAACCCGCGCGTTGGCGCCTGGCCGCGAAGGCCTCGGCCAGCAGGCAGAGGATTTCGTACATCATGGTGGCGCCGACCAGGGCGGTGTTGCCGCTGGGATCGAAGGGCGGCGAGACCTCGACCACGTCGCCGCCGATCAGGTCGAGCCCGCGCAGGCCGCGCAGCAGGAGCTGGGCCTCGACGGTGGTCAGGCCGCCGACCTCGGGCGTGCCGGTGCCCGGGGCAAAGACCGGGTCGAGCCCGTCGACGTCGAAGGAGATGTAGGTCGGCCCCACGCCGACCACGCGCCGCGCCTCGGCGATGACCGCCTCGACGCCGAGCTGGGTGAACTCCTCCATGAAGATCACCCGCATGCCGCTCTCCAGGGAATAGGTCCAGCCCTCGTCGGAGTTCTGGGCGCCGCGGATGCCGATCTGCACCGTGCGCTTGGGGTCGAGCAGACCCTCCTCGACGGCGCGGCGGAAGGGCGCGCCGTGGGTGAACTTGGAGCCGAGGAATTCGTCCCAGGTGTCGGTGTGGGCGTCGATATGGACCATCCCGACCGGACGTTCGGCGGCGATGGCTTGGAAGATAGGGAAGGTGATGGCGTGATCGCCGCCGGCGCTCAGGGGCACCACGCCGGCCTTGTGCAGGACCCGGTAGAAGGCGGCGATGTCCTCGACCGAGTCTTCCAGGCTGAAGATCCGGGGGAAGGGCACGTCGCCCAGGTCGGCGATGCGGCAGAGCTTGTAAGGGTCGACCCGGGTGACGTGATGGATCGAGCGCATCAGGCTCGAGGAATTGCGCATCTCCCGCGGCCCGTGACGGGCGCCGGGCCGGTTGGTGACGCCGCCGTCGAAGGGCACGCCGACCATGCCGATATCGACCTCGCCGGGATCGCTCGCCAGGGGCGCCCGCATGAAGGTGGCGATTTGGGAATAGCGCGGCGCGGTCATCGGGTTGTCGGCGCGCGGCAGGTCGGTCTCGTCGGTCATTTTCATCGTCCTTGTCTCGATCAATCCGGATCAGCTTAGGAGAGGAACCGCCCGCCCGCCAGTACCAGCCCGGAAATCATCAGCAGGATCAGCACCAGACGGGTGAAGAGCGCTTCGCCGATGCGCCCATAGCAGGCGAGCCCGAGCCAACTGCCGAGGACCGTGGCCGGAAAGCAGGCCGCGATGAGCCACCAGAGATCGGCGTCGATGCTCCCCTGGGCCAGCAGGATGATGAAGGCGAGGCCGAGGATGGCCATGGAGAAGGGTTGGTAGAGCGCCCGCCGTTCGTCCTTGGGCCAGCCGCGCAGTGCCGCCCAGGGGGTCGGCAGGGCCCCGGACAGCCCGGCGATGCCGCCGAGGAAGCCGCCGAGCAGGCCGACCAGCGCATCGGCTGGCCGGCCGCCCCAGGCGATCGCCACCTGACGCGGCCGCAGCAGCATGAAAGCGGCATAGGCCACCAGGAACACACCCAAGGCGGCCTTCAAGGGGCCCGGGTCGATCAGGGTCAGGGCGGCCACCCCGAGCGGCACCGCCGCCAACCCGGGGATCACGAAAACCGCCAATCGGCCGGCGTCCATGTGGCCGCGCAGCTTCCAGAGCGACGGCACCCCGCCGACCAGCGAGCAGGCCACCACCAGCGGGGCGGCCTGCTGCGGCTCGATCACATGCAGCCAGAAGCCCAGCGCCACCAGTCCGGTGCCGAAGCCGGCCAGACCATTGACGAAGCCGGAGACCAGGGCGCCCAGGACCAGAACGGCGAGCGCCTCAAGCGGCATGGCGGCATGGCGGGAGGGCGGAGGGCGGCGGGCGGCAGGGGCGGCGAGGCGCTGTTGAGTCCTTCAGGCTCACCTCAAGCCCCGTCATAGCGGGCCAGCTTCGCGGCAAAGCTCGTCTTGTCCAAGACCTCCCGATTGACCACGTGCGCTGGCGGACGACCGGCGGCGACGGCGCGGAATGCGGCGATGTGGATTTCGGCCATCGAGCCGAACATCAGATCGCTGAAGCCCAGCGCATGAGGGGTCAGGACGACATTGTCGAGGCGGGAGATCGGATCGTCGGCCGCCAGCGGCTCGGGCTCGAACACGTCGAGCCCGGCGCCGGCCAGCAGGCCCTCTTCCAGCGCGTGGACCAGAGCCGCCTGATCGACGATCGGGCCGCGGGCGGTGTTGATCAGAAAAGCCTCCGGTTTCATCAGGGCCAGGCGGCGGGCATTCACCAGGTGATGGGTCTCCTCGGTCAGCGGACAGTGCAGGCTGACGAAATCGGCCCGGCGAAACACATCGTCGAGGGCGCAGAGTTCGACGCCCAGATCCACCGCGTCGGCGGCCGACAGGGCCGGGTCGTGGACGATGACGCGCATCTCCAGCGGACGGACCAGGGCCAGGACCTCGCGGCCGATGTTGCCGAGGCCGACCAGGCCCAGAGTCCGGCCGGCCGGGCCGATGCCGTGATGCTGGGTCTTCTCGGCCCAGCCCGCCGGCCCCTGGCGGGTCAGCCCGTCCTTCACCAGCAAGTTGGTGGCCAGGGACAGCAGCAGGGTCAAGGTCGCGATGGCCATGGGCCGCGCCACCGAGGGCGGGGTGATGGACAGCGCCACGCCATGGTCGGTACAGGCGGCCAGGTCGACCGTGTCGTAGCCGACCCCCATGCGCGCGATCAGGGCGAGGCGGTCGTCGCCGGGAAAGCTGCTGGCGGCCATCCGCTCGCCCAACAGGACCAAGGCATCGAAACCGCCAAGATCGGCGGCGGCCAGGGTCTTGGTTCCCTCGAAGTAGGCGATGTCGAAGGCTGGATCGTTGGCCAGCGCCGAAAGGTCGTAGCTCGGAAAGCGGAGCGGCCCGCGCGCCGGGTCGAGGGCCGGGCTCAGGCCGATGCGAAAGCGCTCGCTCATGATTTCTTTCTCCCTGCCGCCGTTATTTTGCCGGCGCGCGCGGTGCCCTCGCGGATCGTGGCGGCGCCGGCAGACAGACTGTCGCGCAGCAGCGCGCTGTCAATCCCATAGCAGATCAACTCGACCCCCTCGGCGAAACGCTCGACGCCTTCCGCCGGCGTGGCGACCAGCTGGCAGACCGGAACCCCGGCCGCCGCCGCCGCCGCGTCGATCCGCGCGATGGCCTCCTTGAACCGCTTGTCCGAAAAGGCGCCGGCGATCCCCATGCTGGCCGACAGATCGAAGTGGCCGATCCAGAGGGCGTCGACGCCGCGGGTGCCGGCGATCGCCTCGACATCCTCCAGGCCATCGACGGTTTCGATCAGCGCCACCATGACGTTGGCGCGATTGGCCGCGGCCAGCTTGCGCCGGGGCTCGCCGGTCCTATAGCGGTCATGGGCCATGCCCAAGGCCACGCCGCGCCGCCCGGCGGGTGGGTAGCGCATGGCCCGGACCAGATCCCGCGCTTCGCCGGCCGAGCCGACCATCGGCAGCAACAGCGCCCCGGCCCCGGCATCCAGCGCGCGCGAGATATGATGCCCGGCCTTGGAGGGCGGCCGCAGGATGACCGGCAGGCCGGCGGCGTCGAAGTAGGCCAGCAGCGCCTTGAGGTCGCCCATGCCGAAGCCGCTGTGCTCCAGGTCCAGGAAGGCAAAGTCGAGGCTGGCCGCCTTGAGGATGTGGCCGATGCCCGGCGTGGCGAATTCGGCCACCATGGTGCCGATCTTCGGCCCCGGCTTCTTGAGCAGTTTGCGAAATGACATTGTGGGGGTCCCGCGGTTTCGTGGCTTGGGGCGCTGGCCGAGTCGATTAATCCCTATACAGAGACGACTCGACGCGGGCGAGGGGTATGTAGGTCAGTCGACAGGCCAAAATCAGAAGTGCGAAATACTCTGGACAGCTCCGCTTGGGAGTTTCCCATAGCCGGGCAATCGGGTGGGGAATGGGGCGCCGGCAATCTGGACGAATGCGAAACTCGTTGCCAGGAATTATGGCGAAGCAAGCTCATCGTACAGGAAGTAAACAAACTCAACATGCGGGTCTTCGCCCAGTTGATAAGCAAGATACTTGATGTTGGTTGGCTGGGTGCCGAGGGCGCTTGTGATACTGGTGAGCAATGTCTCTGAGTCCGATTTGATTTTGGCCGCGAGGTCTGTGTTTCCCGCGTCGAGGGCTTCTTGCAGTTTGGTTTCGTACTCCCGAATTCGTCTCCGAACCTGGGCCATCTCAATCGCGCCTCTGATGCCTATCGGCCTTAGCGCCTGAAGCTGTGCCTTGTTCACATAGAGTCGCAACAGGGCCTGATCGTTCCAATCGATTATTGTCTTGAGGGGATAAGCCGTTGAAAAGTGTATCTCCAACGGGTTCGAGAATGCCAGTTGCTGGATGTTCTTGATGTTTTCCTCATGCAACCGTTCAATCTCGTCAAAATCGATTCCTTCGATCTCTGAAAGATTAGATTGCCTCTCGGCATTGTCGGCCGCGTTGGAATCGGCGTTCATTTTCTGCTGTGTTTTCACACGGATGTAGCGAACGATTTCCGGATAAGGGAGGAAGCCGATGCCGAATGAGATGAATATGAGAAAGTCTTCGGCAAACATGAAGGTCGAAAAAAACGCGAATGCGATCGCAATAATCGGCTGGTAACTCAGTCTCAGTAAGAATTCTGGCGAGAGGTCTGCCGACGTGATGCGCGAGATTACGGAATAAAGCGCATAGGCCCAGGCACCGAGTAGGGCGGCGGTCGCAGAATTTGGGAACTTGCCCAACGTGGTTTGTAGGGTTCCGAACTCGGTGATTGGTAAGATTTTGTTGAACGCGAAGAAAAACAGAAACGAGTAAACCGCGGCGACAAATGCAAAGCTTCCCTGGTAACGCTTCAGCTGGTAGTTGGTCGCCAATTGCCTTTTGAGCTTTCGGACGCCACTAATATGGACTTGTAGTTTTCTCGCCAATTCGGAGCCCGCATTCTGTGGGTTTGCAGCCAGTTCCTCATTCCTCTTCGCCTCCAAGGATAATGCGAACCCATCGATCGTCTCTAATATGTAGTTGAGCCGAGTCTTCAGCGTACCCTTTAGATTGATCAGTATTAGGGTGATCAATGACAGTGGAAAAGCTGCCGCAACGGCGGCCCAAACAAGATTCTGTGGGAGTGGGGTACTGTGAAAAAATGCCGGAATGGCGAACACCAAAATGACGGCGAACAGTGTTCCAATCAGCATGATGATATTATCCTCCGAGGTACTCCAGGAATCTCAAGATAAAATCGGCGAATAGAAGTCCCATTTTGAGGGTAATGAACAACAATAGTTAATTGTATTAAGCTATGCAACCTATGGAAATTTGATTAGATGGGTCGCAATCGCCAAGGCTGGTTGCCAAGTTTTCTTTCTCAACAATAATATGAAAACCAACATATGCTGAGTATATAGAATCAGGCCCTCATGACCGTTCTTGCTCGCTAAGTGCGTGATGCGGTCGAAGTAGTAGCGAGGCGACGGTCTGATACCGAGCGAAACTGAGTTTGCTATATGTTCACTTGGCAAGCGCGACCTGGTGTCTGGAAGAATGCGCGCCAGCAGCGATGGCGAGGACAGCCTCAGCGGCGAGTGAGCAGCCAACGACAACTCCTTTTGACCGTTGGTACAAGTCACAAGACACGACAGGGCGTCCCGAGAGGGGCCCCCTCCCTTGCCTTGTCCGTCTGGCGCGGCTACAGCCTAGGGCCTCATAAAATCAAAACTTGCGAGGGACGCGATGAACGGAGCGGAAGGTCTTTATGCGGCTGCCTTGGCCGGCGGAATCGAGGTCTGTTTCGCCAATCCCGGCACCACCGAGATGCCGATGGTGGCCGGCCTCGACAGCCAGCCCGGCCTGCGCGCGGTGCTCGGTCTGCAGGAAAACGTGGTGACCGGCGCCGCCGACGGCTATGGCCGCATGGCCGGCAAGCCGGCCCTGACCATGGTCCACTTGGGACCGGGCTTCGCCAACGGCATCGCCAATCTGCACAACGCGCGCCGGGCGCGCACCGGGATCATCAATCTGATCGGCGAACACGCCACCTGGCACGCCCAGGCCGACGCGCCGCTGGCCAGCGACATCGAGAGCCTGGCGCGGCCGGTCTCGGCCCTGGTGCGGCGCTGCGATAGCGCCGCGGACATGCCCGCCGCCATGGTCGAGGCCTTCGCCTGCGCGACCAGCGGCTCGGGCGGCATCGCGACCCTGATCCTGCCGCACGACCTGCAGCTCGCCGACTGCGGCGGGGCCGTGCCGACCCCGACACGGGGCAGCCGGGCGGCGGTCGAGGAAGCCAAGATCGCGGCGGCGGCCACCTCCCTGAAGGGCGACAGGGCGCTGCTCTTCCTTGGCAACGCCGCCCTCAGCGAGGCCGGACTGAAGGCCGCCGGGCGCATCGCCCAGGCGACCGGCTGCCGGATCATGAGCCAGACCTCGAACGGCCGGGCCGAGCGCGGCCTTGGGGTCCCCGCCTTCGAGAAGCTGCCCTACCTGCCCGAGATGGCGCTGGAGGCCTTGACCGGCGTCCGGGTCATGGTGCTGGCCGGCGCGCTGTCGCCGGTCGGCTTCTTCGGCTGGCCCGGCATGCCAAGCTCCATGGTCCCCGAGGGGACCGAGGTGGTGCCGATGGCCGACCCCGAGGAAGACATCGTCGGCGCCCTGGAGGCGCTTGCCGAGGCGGTCGGCGCCGGGCCGCTGGCGGCGGCCGCGGACCCCGAATTGCCGCCGCGCCCGACCGGCGCCCTAACCCCCGAGGCGGTCTGCGCGGCGATCGCCTGCGCCCAGCCCGAGGACACCGTTCTGGTCGACGAGGCGATCACCACCGGCTGGCTCTACCACGGCTTCTCCCAGGCGGCGCCGCGCTTCTCGCACCTGCAGATCACCGGCGGGGCCATCGGCCTCGGCCCGGCCCTGGCGCTGGGCGCGGCGGTCGGCGCGCCGGACCGTCCGGTGATCAATCTGCAGGCCGACGGCAGCGCCCTCTACACCTCCCAGGCGCTCTGGACCCAGGCCCGCGAGGGCTGCAAGGTGGTGACGGTGATCTGTTCCAACCGGCGCTACAACATCCTGCAGGTCGAGCTGCAGCGCGCCGGCCTGAACCGGCCCGGCCCCAATGCCCAGTCCCTGACCGAGCTCGACCGGCCGGGGGTCGACTGGGTCAGCCTGGCCAAGGGCTACGGCGTGCCGGCCTCGGCGGCGGAGACCGGCGAGGAGTTGAGCGAGGCCATTGAGCGCGGCCTGGCCGGCGACGGCCCGACTTTGATCGAGGCGAGATTGCCTTAGAGAACAGTCTTCAAGTGCGTCATCCCGGAAAATGCGAAGGCATTTGTCCGGGATCTCGGCGGGACCGAACCCGCTGCACCAGGTCCCGGCTCGATCTCCGGCCGAGGGCCGGATCCCGTCCGGGACGACGGGTAGCTCAAATTCGCCTTAGCGCAGCTCCACCGTGGCTTCGATGCGGCGCTCGATGGGGCCTTCGGGCGTGTTCCGGCGCAGCAGGGCTTCGCCCCGATAGAGCCCGGCCGGCCAGGCCGCGCCGCGCCTCTTGCGCCCGCTGTAGCCCCAGCGCCGGGCCTGGACCTTGGGCATGGTCTGGGTGGCGCTGGCGACCATCCCCTCGGGGCCGGTCAGGGTCAGGCTGATCTCGTCACCGGTCTGGACGCCGTAGGCGTCGTACCAGAAAACCAGCAGCGGCGCCGCGACCGGGAGTGTCGCGGCCCGGTAGCGGCCCGCCTGGATGGCCCGGCCGTCGGGGGTCTCGATGGCAAAGCCGGCGGCCTGGAGCGTCACCGGCTGATAGGGCAGTGCCGCGAGCGCCTTGGCCTGCCACAGCGGTTGCGGCCCGGTACCGCAATCCGGGCCCGGCGTCAGGCCGCGGAAGGGATCGACCCTGCGTCCCTCGAAACGCACCGTCAGGTGCAGATGGGGAAACTCGGTCTTGCCCGACAGCCCGACCTGCCCCAGGGCCTGGCCGCGGGTCACGGTCTCGCCCTTGGCGGCCAGCAGGCTGTTCTGCTTCATGTGGCAGTACTGGGTGGTCCAGCCGCCGCCGTGATCGATCCGCAGCCCGTTGCCGCAGAAGCGGCCCTCCAGGTTGGCCTCGTCGATGTCCTTGACGTTGCGGTCGGCGACCTGGCCGCGCGTGGCGATCACCCGGCCCGCCGCCGCCGCGCGGACCGTCACCCCCTCGGCCATGCGAACCAGATCGCCAATCGCGAAATCGGTGCCGCCATGGCCGTCGTAGGACCGTGGCCCGCAGGCGTAGTCCCGGGCGCCGGGCCCGGGATCGAGATCGACGTAGTTGGTCACCCAACAGTCCCTGTCGGGAATGCAGTCGAGCGGCAGGGCAAGGGCGATGGGGGAGGGGTCGCCGGCGGCACTGGCGGTCCAGCCGCCGAGGGCCAGGACCAGCCCCAGGACCGGCCCCAGGCCCAGGCCCAAGACCCGCCCCAGGATCGGCGTCAAGCCTGGGCCGCACCGCCGGGCCGCGACGCGCGGCTCAGCCATCAACCACCTGCAGCGTATAGAGCAGCGCGAAGACGCAACTGACCACGGCGGAAACGAGGCTGGCCCGCTTCTTGAGACGGGCGCTTTCCTCCGCGTCGACTTCCTCGACCCAGCGCTCGGCGCGGCGCAGCGAAACCCGGTAAATCACATTGCGCAGCGGCAGATAGAGCACGGCCGCCAGGAGCAAGGCCCAGAGGTATTTGTACTGCGGCGAAAGGAAGTCCGCCATTCCTGTCCTCTTCGTCGGATGGGCCACCTTAACGGCCTTGGGCCGCTTCGAGAAAGCACCGATTGCCGACCCAGGGGCCGGTGTTTGAAAAAGCCCCTGTGATGATAGGGACAATCGTGTAAATCTGTAAAAAAATTTGGTGGGAGACGATGGCGAGACAGGTATTTCTGGGCCAGACCCTGAAGCGCCTCCGAAACGAGCGCGGCCTTACCCAGGTCAAGATGGCCAAGGCACTGGGAATTTCGCCCAGCTATCTCAACCTGATCGAACACAACCGGCGCAGTTTGACGCCGGCGCTCCGGGCCAGGCTGGTCGAGGACTTCGGACTGGAACTGGACTCGCTCTCCGGGGCAAGGGAGGCCCGGCTGCGCGACGAGCTGGCCGAGGTCTTCGGCGATCCGCTCTTTCTCGGCCGGGTCCTGAGCGATGTCCGCTTCGTCGAACTGGTCGCCAGCGCGCCGGAGTTCTGCCACGCGATCGTCAGTCTCTATCAGGCCTATCGCAGCCTGAAGACCGACCACGAGACCCTGAGCGAGCGCCTCACCGACGATCCCTATCTTTCGGAAACCAGCCACCAGTTGCTGACGTTGCTGACCTCGGTGCGGTCCTTTGCCGAGATTCTCCAGGACAATGCGGGCCTGTCGGAAGACAAGCGGCGCGACTTCGCCGGCGTTCTGGTAGCCGAAAGCGAGCGCCTGACCGAACTGGTCCGCGGTCTCTTCGAGTTCATCGGCGACGGCGGGCTCGGCAGCGCCACCGCCGCCGACCTGCCGCGCGACGAGGTCAACGAGACGCTTCAGTCCGAGGGCAACTACTTTCCCGCTCTGGAGGATGCGGCGGAGGATCTGCGTCGCGAAGTCCTCGGCGGTGGCGACGAGCCTAACCTCACTTTCGATGTTCTTGTGCGTTTCGCGAAGGCCCGTTTCGGCCTCGCGGTCACCCTTGGCGAGACAGCCGCGCCGCCCGACGGTTCAGCCGGCGACGGCCTGACTGGAGATGGCCTGACTGGAGATGGTCTATCCGGCGACATCATGGCCGATCCCGAACGCGGGCTTGCGGCCTCGCTCTGGCGTTTCGACCGGAAGGCCGGGGCGATCTTCTTCGACAACAGTCTGGCGCCGGCCAGCCGGCGCTTCCAGCTTGCCCGTCTTTTGGCATTGGAGGCCGAGCCGGCACTCGTCGAGACGCTGCTGTCCGAGGCGGGGCTTTCTTCGCTGCAGGCCGAGGACCTCTATCGCTATGGCCTGGGCGGTTATCTGGCGGCGGCCCTGCTGATGCCCTACGCGGCCTTTCGTGAAGCCGCGATCGCCTGCCGTTACGACATCGACAGGCTGGCCCGGCGCTTTGGCGGCAGTTTCGAACAGGTGGCTCACCGCTTGACGACGCTACAGCGGCCAGGCGCCGAGGGAATTCCCTTTCATCTGGTCACGGCCGATGTCGCGGGAAACATCCTGAAGCGGTTTTCCGCCTCCGGGCTGACCTTGCCGCGCTTTGGCGGGCTCTGCCCCCGCTGGGTCCTGCACGAGGCCTTCGCCACGCCGGACCGGGTCTGCCGGCAACTCGTCGAGTTGCCGGACGCGGCGCGCTTCCTCTTCATCGCCAAGGCCATCCCGCGTCCCGGTCGCGGCTATGGCGACCGCGGCGGTTCGGTCAGCGTGATGCTGGGTTGCGACACGACCTACGGCAAGCTGACGGTTTATGGCGATGACCTGGTGTTCGATGGGCCGGCGGGCTATCGCCCGATTGGGCTCAACTGCCGGCATTGCCCGCGCCCCGATTGCCGCCAGCGTGCCCTTCCCTGGGTCGGCGCCGGTCCGGCGGGGCATAGCCATGGGGTGACAGACAAGGGAGCGCCGCGTTAGGTTTTCCTCGGGCCTGGACACCGCCGCTGGTTGGCAAGTCAGCGGTGCTCGGGGAGCGCCCGGGGAGGGCCCGGGGAGGGGAGGAGAAGGGACGGCCAAGCCAATGGCATACAAAATCCTGGTCGTGGAGGACGAACCGAACATTGTCGATTCGCTGTCCTTCCTCATGAAACAGGCGGGCCACCAGGTGCGTGTGGCGCGCGATGGCGATGCCGCCCTGCGGACCATCGAGGCGCAGGTCCCCGACTTGGTGATTCTGGATGTCATGTTGCCGCGGCGCGACGGCTTCGAGGTCTGCCGCAAGATCAGGGAAAAGGAGGGCTGGAGCGGGATCAAGGTCATGATGCTGACCGCCCGCGGCGGCGAGCTGGACCGGCGCAAGGGCCTCGAGCTGGGCGCCGACGACTATGTGACCAAGCCCTTCTCGAACCGCGATATCCTGGAGCGGGTCGGCCGGCTCTTGACCCCGGGCGACGAGAATGGGGAGGCCCGTGGCGATGCGGAGTAGCCGGCGGCCGCCGCGCGATGCCCAGGCCGGCTCATTCGAGAAGTCCGGCCCCTATGCCAAGACCGGCGGACAGTTCCGCGAACGAACCGTCATTCTCTTCTGTCTCGCCCTCCTTGCCTTGAATCCGCCGCTGCTGTCGATCTTCTCCAAGCCGGTTCTGGTCTTCGGCTTCCCGCTGCTCTATCTCTATCTCTTCTCGGTTTGGGGCTGCATCATCGTCCTGATTGCCTTCAATGCCCGGGCGCGGTCGCGCGAAAGCGACGAGCCGGGCGACCCGGCCGGCCCCGGACAACCCGGCCGTTGGGCAGGAACCTCGCGCCGGGACGGCGCTTGAGATGCTGCAGGGCGGGACCATCGTCCTCGCGGCGCTGCTCTATCTGAGCCTGCTCTTTGCCATTGCCTACTATGTCGACAAACGCGCCGAGCAGGGCCGCAATCTGGTCAACAACCCGACTATCTACGCGCTTTCCATCGCCGTCTACTGCACCTCCTGGACCTTCTATGGATCGGTCGGCCACGCGGCCTCCGTCGGCATCGACTTTCTGCCGGTCTACCTGGGCCCGACCTTGGTGTTCGTCGCCTGGTGGTTCGTGCTGCGGAAGATAATCCGCATTGCCAAGGCGCACCGCATCACCTCGATCGCGGACTTTATCTCCTCGCGCTACGGCAAGTCGGCGCGCTTGTCCGGCTTCGTCACGGTGATCGCGGTCCTCGGCATCATTCCCTATATTTCGCTGCAGCTGAAGGCGGTCTCCAACTCTTTCCACGTCCTGCTCGAGTATCCGGACATCGTCATGCCGCCGCCGGTCTCGGAGCGCGTCTTCCTGATCGGCGATACGACCTTCCTGGTGGCCCTCCTGCTGGCGGTCTTCTCCATTCTCTTCGGCACCCGCCATATCGATGCCAGCGAGCATCACGAGGGCATGGTGGCGGCCATCGCCTTCGAATCCATCGTCAAGCTGGCCGCCTTCCTGGCCGTCGGCCTCTTCGTCACCTTCGGCCTCTATGACGGCTTCGGCGATCTCTTCTCCCGGGCGGCGGTGGCCGGCGAGACCAGCCACCTTCTGAGTTTTGCCGAGGGCGGCAGCTATGGCAGCTGGGTCACGGTGACGATCCTCTCCATGGCCGCGATCATCTGTCTGCCGCGGCAGTTCCAGGTCACCGCCGTGGAGAACGTCGATGAGCGGCATTTGGAGACGGCGGCCTGGCTGTTTCCCCTCTATCTGCTGCTGATCAATATCTTCGTGCTGCCGATCGCGCTCGGCGGTCTGCTGCTGTTCCCAGGCGGCGGCGTCGACGGCGACACCTTCGTCCTGACCATCCCGATGGCCCAGGGGCAAGAAACCCTCGCCCTCTTTGCCTTTCTCGGCGGCTTGTCGGCGGCCACCGGCATGGTGATCGTCGCCACGGTGGCGCTCTCGACCATGCTGTGCAACGACCTGGTCATGCCGGGTCTGCTCCGGCTCGGTGGCCTGCGCGAGGCCGACCGCGGCGACTTGACCGGCCTGTTGCTCGCGATCCGGCGCGCCAGCATCGTGGTCATCCTGCTCTTGGGCTATGCCTATTTTCGCTTTCTCGGCGGCGAGGAGACCTTGGTTTCGATCGGCCTGGTGTCCTTCGCCGCCGCTGCCCAGTTCGCGCCGGCAATGATCATCGGCATGTATTGGAAGGGCGGCTCGGCCAAGGGCGCCTTCGCCGGTCTGGTGGTCGGTTTCCTGTTCTGGAGCTACACCCTGGTGTTGCCGCTTTTCGCCCGTTCGGGCTTTCTGCCGCTCGATTTCACCAGCGCCGGTCCCTTGGCCATCGAATGGCTCCGGCCCCATGCCCTGTTCGGCCTCGAGGGCATGGACAACCTCTCCCACGCGCTCTTCTGGTCGCTCTTCGGCAACATCGCCTGCTACGTTCTGGTCTCGATCTGGAGCAGCCAGTCGGCGATCGAGCGGATCCAGGCCGTCCTCTTCGTCGATGTGAACCGCTGGGCCAGCACGGCCCCCGGCACGCACTTCTGGCGCGGTTCGGCGACCGTGGCCGACCTCTATGCCATGGTCTCGCGCTTTACCGGGCCCCAGCGCGCGACCGAGGCCTTCGCGGCCTTCGCCGCGCGCCGGCAGATCGACCTCGCCAAACAGCGCGAGGCCGATGCCGATCTGGTCAGTTTCGCCGAACGCCTGTTGGCCGGCGCCATCGGCGCGGCCTCGGCGCGGGTCATGGTCGCCACCGTGGCCAAGGGCGAGGTGATGGGCATCGAGGAGGTCATGGCCATCCTGGAGGAAGCCTCCCAGGTGATCGAGTACAGCCAGACCCTGGAGCAGAAATCGAGCGAGCTGGAGGCGACCACGGCGGAACTGAGAGCGGCCAACGCGCGACTCCAGGAGCTGGATCGCCTGAAGGACGACTTTCTCTCGACCGTGAGCCATGAACTGCGCACGCCCCTGACCTCGATCCGGTCCTTCAGCGAGATCCTCGCCGACAATCCGTCGCTTTCGGGACCCGAGCGGTCGCGCTTCCTCGGGGTCATCGTGCGCGAGAGCGAACGTTTGACCCGGCTGATCAACCAGATCCTGGATCTGGCCAAGCTGGATGCGGGGTCCATGGAATGGCACCTGGAGCGGCTGGAGCCGGGCCAGGTCATCCGCGAGGCCTTGGAGGCGGCAAGCGGCCTTTTCCCGGAAGGCGAGATCGGCCTGGAGGTCGAAATCGAGGAGGGATTGGCGCCGGTCCAGGCCGACCGCGACCGCCTTATTCAGGTGATCGTCAATCTGCTGTCCAACGCCGCGAAGTTCTGCCGCCGGCCGGGTGGGCAGGTGCGGGTCACGGCCAAACGGCGTGGCGGCGATTTGCTGGTCGCGGTCTCGGACAACGGCCCCGGTATAGCCCCGCAGAATCGCGAGATCGTCTTCGATCGTTTCCGCCAAGCTGAAACAGTGGCCGGCGACAAGCCCCAGGGCACCGGCCTCGGTCTCGCCATTTCCCGCCAGATCATCGAGTTTTTCGGCGGCCGGATCTGGGTGGCGCGCGAGGGCGATGCGACCCTGCCGCGGCCGGGAGAAAGCGAACCCGAAGGCGCCCGCATTGCCTTCGTGGTGCCAGGGCTGGTGGGCGGGGAGACGGCAATCGGTCAGGTCGCGCGCAGCGCCCAATAGCAAAGAAAGGCTCCAGCCCGCGAGATATGCTCGATTGCGCGATCCGGGTCGATCGGCTACAAGCGCGCCCTGATTTCAATCAAGCCGGCCGCGCCTGCCGCAACGGTTATCCGTGCCGGCACGCAACCGGGCATCCAGAGGGACCTCATGGCCTCCTATCAATACATCTACACGATGGACGGCGTGTCCAAGACCTTCCCCGGGGGCAAGCCGGTCCTGAAGGATATCCGCCTGAACTTCCTGCCCGGGGCCAAGATCGGTGTCCTCGGGTTGAACGGGTCCGGCAAGTCGACCCTGATGAAGGTCATGGCCGGCCTCGACAAGGAGATCAGCGGCGAGGCCTGGGCCGCCGAGGGCGTGCGCGTCGGTTACCTGCCGCAAGAGCCCGCCCTCGATCCCGACAAGGACGTTCAGGGCAACATCATGGAGGGGGTCGGCGAACTGAAGGGGATTCTCGATCGCTATGAGGCCGTCAGCGCCGCTTTCGCCGAGCCCGATGCGGACTTCGACGCCCTGATCGCCGAACAGGCCGAACTGCAAGAGAAGATCGACGCCGCCGATGCCTGGGATCTGGAGCGTCGGGTCGAGATCGCCATGGACGCGCTGCGCTGCCCGCCAGGGGATGCCGCCGTGGACAAGCTATCTGGCGGCGAGCGCCGCCGGGTGGCGCTCTGCCGGCTGCTGCTGTCGCAGCCCGACATGTTGCTGCTCGATGAGCCGACCAACCATCTCGACGCCGAATCGGTCGCCTGGCTCGAGCGCTATCTCGAGAACTACCCCTCGACGGTGGTGGCGGTGACCCATGATCGCTACTTCCTCGACAACGTTGCCGGCTGGATCCTCGAATTGGATCGCGGCCATGGCCTGCCCTTCAAGGGCAACTACTCTTCCTGGCTGGAGCAGAAGCAAAAGCGCCTGGCCCAGGAGGAAAAGCAGGAATCCTCGCGGCAACGCGCCCTCAAGCAAGAGCTTGATTGGGTGCGCCAAGGCGCGCGCGGCCGCCAGGCCAAGCAGAAAGCGCGCCTGCAGGCCTATGAGTCGATGCTGGCGGAGTCGCGCGACAAGGCGCCGGAGCCCGGCCAGATCACGGTTCCCGCCGGCCCCAGGTTGGGCGACCTGGTGATCGAGGCGAAGGACCTGCGCAAGGGCTTTGGCGACCGTTTGCTGGTCGAGGATCTCACTTTCAAGATTCCGCCGGGTGCCATCGTCGGCATCATCGGACCGAACGGCGCCGGCAAGACGACGCTCTTTCGTATGATCACCGATGAGGAACAGCCCGACGGCGGGTCGCTGCGCGTCGGCGAGACCGTCGTGCTGGGCTATGTCGATCAGAGCCGTGACAGTCTGGCCGCCGAGAAGACCGTTTGGCAGGAGATCTCGGACGGCAATGACATGATCGAGATCGGCAAGCACGAAATGCCGTCGCGGGCCTACGTTGGCGCTTTCAACTTTCGTGGCCCCGATCAGCAAAAGAAAGTCGGTCAACTCTCCGGCGGCGAGCGCAACCGGGTCCATCTGGCAAAGATGCTCAGAAAGGGCGCCAACGTGCTGCTGCTTGACGAGCCGACCAACGATCTCGACGTCGACACCTTGCGCTCGCTTGAGGACGCGCTGCTGGAGTTCGCCGGCTGCGCGCTGATCACCAGTCACGATCGTTGGTTCCTCGACCGTATCGCAACCCACATTCTCGCCTTCGAGGGCGACAGCCAGGCGGTCTGGTTCGAGGGCAACTACGAAGATTACGAAGCCGACCGCAAACGCCGACTTGGCGAAGCGGCCAGCCAGCCCCATCGCATCAAGTACAAGCCGCTTACGCGGTGACGCAAAATCCGGTCAGTTGGGGGTTCTGAACGCGCCGCGTTCGAGCTTCTGGCGCAATTCCGTCACCAGCTTGCCGATATCGCCGCCGTTGGCCTTGATGAAGGACCCGTACTCCGAGCGGAAGGTCAACGCCATGCTGACCCCCTCGGGAACGATGTCGAGGATACGGTATGAGGCCTTGTCGGTCTTGACCCGCCAGACCACCTTGTAAGGCTCGGCGCCCTGGCGGGGAATGTGCGACGGTACCAGGAACATATCCTCGGCGCGGCTGTCCTTTTTGGCTTCGCCGAAATCGAAGGCAACATCGGGCGAATCCGCCAGGATCGGCAAGAATCGCTGCACCATGATGTCTTCGAAAACCTGTTGAAACGCTTCCTGCTCGGCCTCGTTGGCCCGTTTCCAATGCCGGCCCAACACAAAGCGGCTGATGGTGTTGGTATCGAAGTGGGTTTTGAAGAGCTTGCGGAAGCGCGCTTCGCGCTCATTCTCCGAGATTTGAGCGCCGGTCAACTGCTCGACGACTTTGGCCTGAAGGTCGCTGAGGAACATCTGCGGCGTCTGTTCCGCGCGCAACGGTGCCGCAAGAACCAGGCAGGCAAGAAGGAGCCAACCGATGAACGGTGCTACAGAAACCGAACTCAAGACCGCCGGTAGGCCACGCCGCATTGTTTAATCGGTCCAGCCCGCATCGCTCGATTGGAACTCGTCGCCGCTGAGGCCCGGAGAAGGCGAACCCTCACCGTTGCCGTCGTTGATCTGGTCGATCCGATGCTGGCGATAGAGCGATCGGACGCGCGCATAGAAATCGACCGCGTCGCGCTTGATTTCCTCCACCGTCTCGATATTGCGGGCCCGTGTATCGATGCCCTCCACCACCGAGATGCCAAGCGACACCTCCGGCTCGATCACATCGAAATAGACCAGATAGGTCAGGGGGTTGAAGAGCTTGTCGACCAAAAGGCCGACGCCATCGCGGATCGACGAGGGACCCAGCACCGGCAAGACCAGATAGGCGCCCTCGCCGGCGCCCCAGGTGCCCAGGGTCTGACCGAAGTCTTCCTTGTGATAGCCATAGCCCATGCCGGTGGCCACATCGAAGAGGCCGGCCAAACCGATCGTGCTATTGATCAGGAAACGCAGCGAGGTGTCGCCCGCACTCGCCGACTTGCCTTGCAGCAGGTCGTTGGCGGCGACCACCGGTTCCTTGATGTTCCGGGTGAAGTTACGCACCGAATCCTGGACCACGTTCGGCAGGATAAACCGGTAGGTCGCGGCGGCGGGATGGAAGATGATCGTGTCCATCGCCTCGTTGAAGGCGAACATGAAGCGATTCGGGGTCTCGAGCGGATCGCCGTCGTCATCGCTGTAGGAATCGCTGTCGCTGGCCGCCCACTGACTGTCGCCCTGCGGCGTGCCCGTGGCGCAGGCGCCGACAAGCAGAATCACCGCGAGCATCGACAGGAAGCGGCGAAACACCAGGATTTGCTCGATGCCGAGCTTGCTTGCGCGCACCATCATTCCCCACTTTACCCCAGACTGCGTTTACTTGCCTTCAAAACCCTTATCCAATGATTAAGAAGGGCAAGCCTCTCCAACTCGGAATGTGCCACCATCCGCTTTCCGCCGCGAACCCTGGCTATCGCTAGTGACCCCGACTTGATCCTGCAAGGCACGGATGTCCCTATCCTTTACGCTGAGATCTGCGTAACACAGCTAAAGTGGCATGACCAGCGTGGAAATCTTCGGGCGGACGAACATTGATCGAATGATGCAATATTGTCACAAACCCTGGAGCCGGCTCGGACGAATTCACCAATGAGCGGCCAATATATTGAAAAACAAAAGAAATCTTCGGTAGGTTGAAACCGCGCTAGGGCTTTTCTGGATTTGGGATCAGCCGCCTGTAGAGGTGCTTCTGGACCGCCGGCAACATGTACATCGGGAGTTGTGCCAGCGCGAAGTAAAGCAAAATGTCCTTGTCCGTTCCGGCCGGCAAAGTGGCCAGCAACAGGCCCATGTTGGTGTTGCCGGTCAGTAGACCCAGGGTCAGGGCAAAGCGCCAGCCGCGCCAGCGAAAGCAGACTACGGTTGCAGCTTGCAGCAGGACATTGGCAACCAGACTGGCCAGGGCCCAGTGTAGGAAGTGGATCGGATCGCGGCGCAGAACGACCGCCCCCTCGGCCATGATCGCGATGGCGAAGATCAACATCAGGAAGACCAGGACTCCATTGATCTCGGTCGCGCGGCGAGCGATGGCCGGCCGGCCGATGGCGCGCCGCGCAACCAGGGCAAGCAGGAAGGGCAGGCCGACCAGGGTGGCCAGGCGAAGCATCAGGGGGCCGGGTCCGATGGCAATCTCGATGCCCAGCAAGTTTAAGGCGAGGGGAGGGATCGTCAGCGGCGCGATCAGCGTGGCGACAATACTGATCATCAGGGTCATGGCGCCGTCAAGCCGCAGAAGCAGGGCGATGGCCGTCGAGCCGAGTATCGGCGGGGCGCAGGCCATCAGCACGATGGCGCTGTCGAGCGCCTGGGGCGACTCGATTCGGCTCAACACCAGCGCGCTGCCAAGCGGGGCGACGACCAGTACCCAAACCAGGCAGACCGCCAGGATCAGCGGCGAGCGGAGATGATCCAACACGGCGGGCCAATCGATGGCCAGCAGAGAGAAGAACAGCAACCCGCCCACCACCGGTGCCAGCAGCGGCCGGGACAAGGCGGCCAGGTCCGGCCAGGCCAGGCCCAGCAGAACGCCGAGGAAAAGGGCGGTGGTTCCCCGGCTTGCCAGGAGTCTGAGCGCCGCCGCCACGTCGGGCCTAGCCCACCATCCGGCCGACACCCGCGGTGAGCCGGCCGAATTGTGCCGTCGGCGCCTTTGACGCGCCCGATTGATTCACTAAGCTGGCGTGGCCGAATCGACAGTAGGAAAGAGCTAGAGTGTTTGACTGCCTCGTCGCGACGCCCATCTTGGCAAACCCCATGAACCCCCTGCCAAGGGCTCGGATGAGCCCGGCATTTATAGGCCAAGGGCTCGGATGAGCCCGGCCATCGAAGCCCCGTTGGACCGCTACCGCGGCGTCGTTCTGTCGGACTGGATCGACTACAACGGCCACATGAACCTGGCCTACTACATGGTGGCCTTCGACCACGCAACGGATCTGTTTTTCGACCATGTCGGCCTCGACCGGCGCTATCGCGCCGAACAGGGCGGGTCGACCTTCGCGGCAGAGGTGCATATCTGTTACCTGCGCGAACTCCATGAAGGCGACGGTCTGCGCATTACGACCGAGCTTCTCGCCTTCGACGAAAAACGCCTGCGCTTCTTTCACCGCATGTACCATGCCGCCGACGGCTATCAGGCGGCGACGATCGAATGCCTTTCGCTCCATGTCGATATGGCGCGCCGCAAGGTCGCGCCCATGCCGGATCGTCTGTTGGTGCGCCTTGCGGCATTCATCGAGGCGCAAGGCCCGCGCGACTTGCCAGACGAGGCGGGTCGCGCCATCTTGAAGCCACCTCTTCCCGGCCGGGCCGGCTCGCGCGATGGTGGCCAAGAAACTGGCCGGAGGAACGGGAAGTGACGGGGAGCGAGCGGATGACATTGGTTCGGGCGACAGGCCAGGAGGCGGAACGCGCCGGATGACGACAAAATCTCTCACGTTTAGTATCTGGGCCGCTCTGCTGGGGATGGCATGGCTCAGCCTCGCGGCACCGCCGGCCCAGGCGGCCTGCCAAGACCCGCCGGGACCGGGGGTCAACTGGCAACGCTGTGACTTCAACAGGTTGGACCTGCACGGCATCGACCTCAATGGCGCCCGCCTGCGCAATGGCCGGTTCTTTCGCAGCGATCTGACCAACGCGAACCTGAGCGACGCCAACGGCTTTCGCGCCAAATTCGTCAATACGGTGATGCCGGGCGCCATCCTCGACCGCGCCTATCTGGAGCGCGCCGATTTCACCAAGGCGGACCTGAGCGGCGCGTCCCTGGTCGAGGCCGACCTGCGCCGCGCGCGCTTCTACCGGGCCATTCTGCGCGGCGCCGATTTGACCGGCGCGCGCCTCTTAGGGGCCGATCTGACCGGGGCCGACGTTTCCGGCGCTCGTTGGATGAACGGCGAGACGATCTGTGCCGAGGGCTCCATCGGCCGCTGTAACTGATTTCGGGCAACTGATCTTGCCTGAATCCGTGCCGGCTATCCGGCGTCGGCATTCAATCCCAGCACCACGGTAAAGGAGCCGGCCTTGGCGTCCGGCTCGATGTCGGGCGCCGGCGCGAAGTCGACTAGCAGACTGTCGCGGGCGGCCTCGTCCCGCACCGAGTTGAAGAGAAAATCCCGGGCGTTGAGCGGATGATCCTTCAGGTAGAGCTGTGTGGTCAAAGGCCGATCGATGCCCTTGCCGCTGACCGCCATGTGAATATGCGGCGTCCGTCCGGGATAGGGCACCGGTTCGATGGTGCGAAAGCGGTAGCGCCCCTCGTCGTCGGCGATCATCTGGCCGTAGCCTTGAAAGTTGGGGTCGGCACGGCCGCCCCGGTCGGCGCTGTGATGGTAAAAGCCCGCCGCGTCGCACTGCCATATCTCGACTCGATAGCCGGCCAGCGCCCGGCCGCTCAAATCTTGAACCTGACCGAAGAGATGCACAACCTGGCCGGCCGCCGCCTGGTCCCGTCCGCTGACCCCAACCAGATCGTTGTCCGAATCGAGTGGCAGACGTTCCGGGTAAAAGGGCCCGGTCGTTTGCCGCGGCGTGGGCTGGAGCGCGGCGGCCTGCAAAGCTGTCAGCGGCAGGCCGGTCAGGCTGGAACCGGCGATGCCGGCGCCCCAGACGAGGATGCGCCGCCGCGACGTCGTGGCTTCCTGATTCATCGGAGTCTCTCCCTTTTCGGTCCTGTTGAGCTCGCTTTCGCCGGGTTCCGACGCCCGGCGCCAGGCAGGACGGCAAGTAAGATAACGAAAAGTGGCTGAATTTTGTTCAAGAGCGCCCTTCACCAAGACGTGATAGTTTGCTGCAGGTTGGTTCAAAGGCCGCTACAAGGATGGAGCGGAGGGGGAAGAGGCCCGTGTCACGGGAGATCGGCAGTTATCGGGCAATGGCGGCAGTCGGCCCATGATCGAAGGACTGAGGCGCCTGGCCCGCAACGACCAGCTTATTCTTTGGGTCCTGGCCGTGCTCATGGGGCTGGCCGCCGGCCTTGCCGCGGTGGCGTTCCGGCAGGGCATCTCCCTGATCCAGACGGTGACCTACGGAGTTGGCGGCGAAAGCATCGCCAGCTTCGTCTCGGCCCTGCCCTGGTGGCAGATTATGCTGGTGCCGGCCCTCGGCGGTCTGCTGGTCGGTCTCTTCGTCCACTTTCTCTTGCCCGGTGGGCAGGTCCAGGGGGTGGCGCAGGTGATCGAGGCCTCGGCGCTGCGCGGCGGCCGTATGTCGCTTCTGACCGGCATCAAGGCGTCTGTTTCCAGCGTCCTCTCCCTCGGCTTCGGCGCGTCGGTAGGACGCGAAGGACCGGTGGTGCATCTCGGGGCCTCGCTTGGCGGCTGGGTGGCCGACCGCCTGCATCTCGGCCGCCGGGTCTCGCGCACGCTGCTGGGCTGCGGCGTCGCGGCGGCTGTCGCCTGCTCCTTTAACGCGCCGATCGCCGGCACCTTCTTCGCGCTCGAGGTGGTGGTCGGCCACTACGGGCTTTCCGCCTTCGCCCCGGTGGTGATTTCGGCCGTGACCGGGACCCTGATCAGCCGCGCCGTCTATGGTGACTTTCCGGCCTTCATCCTGCCGGAGACCTGGTCCATCGTGTCCTTCTGGGAGTTTCCGGCCTTTGCCATCCTGGGCGGCGTCTCGGCCGTCGGCGCGATCATCTTCATGCGCTCGATCTTCTTCACCGAGGACCTCTTCAAGCGCTTGCCGCTGCTGCCGGCCTGGGGCCGTCCGGCGGTTGGCGGGCTTTTGCTGGGCGGCCTGGCGATCTTCTTTCCTCAGCTCTTGGGGGTCGGCTACGAGGCGACCGACGCGGCGCTGTCGAACAAGTACAGCCTTCAATTGCTGCTGACCCTGATCGTACTGAAGACCGCGGCCACGGCGATCTGTCTCGGAAGCGGCTTTGCCGGCGGGGTCTTCTCGCCGTCGCTCTTTCTCGGCGCCATGATCGGCGGCGCCTTCGGGGCCATCGCGACCAGCGTCTTTCCGGACCTCTCGTCGGGCTACGGCGCCTACACGATGATCGGCATGGGGGCGGTTGCCGGCGCGGTGCTCGGGGCCCCGATCTCCACGGCTTTGATGATCTTCGAGCTGACCGGCGGCTACGAGATCACCATCGCGGTGATGATCGCCACCGCCATCGCCAGCGTCATCACCCAGCAGTTCCGCATCCGCTCCTTCTTCGCGCTTCAGCTCGAGCGTCGCGGCCTGAACATCAAGGACGGCCGCGAGATGGGCTCCCTGCGGGCCATCAGGATCGACGCGCTGATGGAGCGCGACTATCCCACGATCCAGGCCGAGGCCGGCCTCTCCGAGGTGCGCGAGAAGCTGCAGAAGAGCCCCTGGGGCCTGCTCTTCGTGGTCGACGCCGAGGCCAGGCTGCGCGGCATCCTGTCCTTCGCCGACCTCTCGGCCGCCGCCTTCGATACCAGCCGCGACCACGAGTTCTGCGCGGCGAACCTGTCGCACGACGCGCCGGCGGTTCTGGCGATGGACGACGATCTCGAAACCGCGCTGGCGGTCTACCATGCCGCCGACGAGGCCCACGTGCCGGTTGTCGACAGCCGCGATTCCATGTTGCTGGTCGGTATGGCCCACGAGAGCGAGGTGCTGCTAGCCTATCACAGGGCCTTGAGCGAGACCCGGGCGGAGGAGAGCGGTAGCGTATAGCCGGACAAGGCACGGCCCGGGACTGGCTTTCGGCGAAACCCGGACTGAAGGAACAGGAGGCGGTGATGCCGGATCCATCGAGACAGGGCGGCTGCGAATGCGGGGCGGTGCGCTACGAAGTGACCGCGGCGCCCGGCCCCGTGTCGCTCTGCCATTGCCATCAGTGCCGCCGTCTGCATGGCAGTCCCGGTGCCTTCACCCGGGTGGCGCGCGAGGACTTCGGCCTGACCGAAGACCGGGGCCTCAAGTGGCATCAGTCCTCGGAAAAGGGCTGGCGCGGCTTTTGCGGCACCTGCGGCTCGGCGCTCTTCGCCTCCTTCCAGGACGACCCGCTGGTCTACTTCACCCCGGGCTCGCTCGACGACGACAGCGGCATCGTCACGGCGCGCCATATCTTCGTGGCGCATCGCGGCCGGTCCTACGAGATCGCCGACGACCTGCCGCGTTTCGACGCCTACGACTGAGGCCGGGTCGGGGCCGAGCAGCGGCGGCCGACTAGGGCGGCTCTTTCCCCGAGGGCGTTTTGGCGCGCGGTCCAGGTGGCGTGGGGGAGGGATGAGGAGGTTAAATTCGCGGTGGCCCCACCCCCACCCCAGCCCTCCCCCGTCAAGGGGGACGGGGAAGTGAAGCAAGCCTCCCATCAAGGGAAAGGGAAAACTGCAAAAGCTGGGGCCGAAATCGAGATCGCGGCCAAAGCCCCAAAAGCGACTAAACCATGGAAACTGTTACCCATGTCTCCGGGCCAAATTGTTACCCATCTATCCGGGTTGGACCCCCCAGCTTACCTCCACCTCGACGGGGGAGGTCGGGCGCGTCAGCGCAGGGGTGGGGGTGGGACGCTGCCGCCGGTCTCGAAAGGGAGTCATCGGCCCACAGACCCGAACGCAACAAGAGCGCCCCGGGGGGAGAGGCGCTCTTGCTGTTCGCGTCGAAGAAAGAGGGGGGCGGCCGCGAAACGTCGGGGGAACTGGGCCGCCCCCTCCAGGTCACCAGCCTTTGCTTGGGGGCAATAGGGTCAAGGCGGGCTGGGGCGCCTCGTACAGAGAGGGGAAGTCTCCGTGCTTATGAAGGTAGGGGGCCTTTGCGGCTGCGCCGTGCCCGAATTGAGGCGATTTTGTGATCGGGCGATTTCGTTTGGCCCTCACGCCGCCTTCTCGATCCGGCCCAGCAGGCGGGGAGCCTCGCGCCGGTAGATCGCGATCAGCGCGTCCATCACGGCGCGCACCGCCGGCGAGCGGCGCAGGTCGCGGTGGACCACCATGTGCAAGTCGCGGGTCACCTCGGCCAGGGGCGGGGTCAGGCGGATCAGGCGCTCGTCGGCGTCGCCGGCAAAGCAGGGCAGCACGCCCAGGCCGTTGCCCTTGGTCACCGCCTGATGCAGCACCAGCCCGTCGTCGATGCGGACATGGGGCAGGCGCCCTTCGAGCCGCACCAGGAGCCATTTTTGGTTCTGGAAGTAGGCGTGGGCCTCGTCATAGCCGACCCACTGGCAGTCCCGGTAGCGGCCCTCGCCGTGGGCTTCGGGGTGGGCCGCCACATAGTCGCGCGCGCCATAGACGGCATAGGCATAGGAACCGATCTTGCGGGCGATCAGGTCGGGATTCTCCGGCAGGCACTCGCGAATCAAAAGGTCGGCCTCGCGCCGCCCCAGATCGGCGTCGTTGTGGCTCACGCCGATCTCGATCTCGATCTCCGGTAACTGCTGGTTCAGCTCGCCCAGATAGTCGGTCAGGAAGGGAGCGAAGCTTTCCCAGAGCGAGACCCGTACGGTGCCGCGCAGACCGTCGCGCAGGCTGGCCTGACGGCGGTCGACGGCCAGGGCGGAGGACTCCATGGCCTCGGCCAGCGGGCGCAGCTCGTCGCCGGCCGCGGTCGGCACGAAACCGTCGGGCAGGCGGTCGAAAAGGCGCGTGCCCATGGCCGCCTCCAGCGCCTTCAGCCGGCGACCCACGGTCGGCTGGGTGACCTTCAAGGCGCGAGCCGCCGCCGAAAGGCTGCCGCCGCGCGCCACCGCCAGGAAAATTCGCAAATCGTCCCAATTGGTCATGGTGCGATGCCTCCAGATTCGGCTATGCGTATTTGTATAGCAGAATCAAAAATTCTTGGAAAGCCATGCGCAAGTTTTGGGTGTAGGACTCTTGGCAGATAATGACAATAGAGCCTTCCACGAGGACCCGCCGATGTATTTCAATCCGAAGCTTTGGATCTTCACCGCCGGCCTGCGCGGCCGAATTGTCGGCGCCGTCAGCCTCGGTCTTCTGGCGACGGTCTTCGGGATCGCCCGGTTGGCGCTGCTCGGCTGGCTGCTCGGCCGCATCTTCGCCGGCGCGCCCTGGGAGGAACTGCTTTGGACCGGTGGCGCGACGGTCGCCGTGATCCTGGGGCGCGGGATCCTGGAGTACGCCCGCATCATGGTCGCCCACGGTACCGCGGCGAAGGTTCAGCTCCACCTGCGTGCGCTGCTCTACGACAAGCTGGTGGCGCTTGGGCCGGCCTACTTCGGGCTGACCCGGACCGGCGATGTCATCACCGCGGTGGTCGACGGCGTCGAGCACCTGGAGACCTACTTCGGCAAGTACCTGCCGCAGCTTTTCGTCGCCACCGCCACGCCGGTCCTGATCTTCGCCTTCGTCGCCTGGCTCGACCTGCCGGTGGCGCTGGTCTTCCTGGCCGCCGCGCTGGTCACCTTGGTGGCACCGGTCGGCTTTCACCGCTTCGACCAGGAGGCGGCTCTCGCGCGCTCCAAGGCCTACGGCGATTTCGCCGCCGAGTTCCTCGATTCGATCCAGGGTCTGGCCACCCTGAAGGCCTTCGGGCAGAGCCGCGCCCGGGCCAAGATCCTGAGCGCCAAGGCCGAGGCCCTGTTTCGCTCGACCATGTGGGTGCTGGCGACCAATTCCCTGACCCGCGGCATCACCGATACCGGCATCGCCGTCGGCGCCGCGGCGGCGCTGGCGGTCGGCGCCTACCGGGTCGGCCAGGGCGCCATGAGCCTGGAGGCGCTGCTGGTCGTGCTGCTGCTCGGCATCGAGGTCTTCCGGCCCCTGCGCGACCTGCGCAGCCTGCTGCACGAGGGCATGCTGTCCCAGTCGGCGGCGCGCCAGATCATGGGCCTGCTGGAGCGCGAGCCGGCGATCGCCGATATCCAAGTCGGGACCCCCGCTGCCGCCGAACCGGCGCTCGATCTGGCGCCGGGCCTGGCCTTCGAGGAGGTGACCTTCGCCTATCCCAGCGGCCGTGGCGAGGCCCACCGCAAGCTGTCCTTCTCGGTTGCGCCGGGCGAGCGCATCGGCGTGGTGGGACCCAGCGGCTGCGGCAAGTCCTCGATCGTGAAGCTGCTGCTGCGCCTCTACGACCCCCAGGCGGGCCGAGTCCTGATCGGCGGCCGCGATCTTCGCGATCTGAGTTTCGCGCAGATCCGCGGTCAACTCGCCGTGGTCAACCAGGACACCACCCTGTTTCACGGCACGGTCGAGGACAACCTGCGCCTCGGCAAGCCCGGCGCCGATCACGACGAGCTGGAGGCCGCGGCCAAGGCGGCCAACGCCCACGGCTTCATCGCCGCCTTGCCGCAAGGCTACCAGACCCTGGTCGGCGAGCGCGGCGTGAAACTGTCGGGCGGCCAGCGCCAACGCATCGCCATCGCCCGCGCCCTTCTGCGCGACGCCCCGATCCTGGTTCTGGACGAGGCGCTGTCGGCGGTCGACGCCGAGAACGAGGCGGTGATTCAAGACGCCCTCGACCGGCTTATGGCCGGCCGCACCACGCTGATCCTGGCCCATCGGCTCTCCAGTGTCATCGAGGCCGACCGTATCCTGGTGCTCGACGAGGGCCGGGTGGTCGAGTCCGGTTCGCACGGCGAGCTTCTGGCCGGCGGCGGCGCCTATCACCGCCTGATGTCGGAACAGGCCGAGGAGCGCGCCCGGGGTGCGAGTGTCCTGATCGACGGGACGGCGGAGGGGCTCGGTGCCTGGGAGGCGGCGGAGGCCGACGGCGCGGGCCCGGAGATCGTCCAGGAGGAGGCCATCCTGCAAGCCGAGGGGCTCGGTTGGACCGGCGCCCTCGCCGTGCTCATGAAGTTCGTCAAACCCTGGAAGGGCCGTCTGGCCCTGACCTTTCTTTTCGGCGTGACCCGGGTCGCCGCCTTCATCGGTGTCGCCCTGGTCTCGGCCCTGGCGGTCGCGGCGGTCAGACAGGGCGAGCCGGTCTTCGCGCTGATCGTCGCCCTGGCGGTCCTGGCGCCGACCGCCGGTGTGCTGCACTGGCTCGAATCCTGGGTCGCCCACGACATGGCCTTTCGCCTCCTGACCCAGATGCGCATCGCCCTCTTCGAGAAGATCGACAGGCTGGCGCCGGCCTACCTGGTGCGCCGGCGCAGCGGCGATCTGGTGGCCATGGCGACCCACGATGTCGAGCTGGTGGAGTACTTCTTCGCCCATACCATCGCCCCGGCCTTCGTCGCCGTGCTGGTGCCGTCGGTGGCGCTGGCCGCGCTGGCCGCCTTCAACCTCACGCTGGCTTTGGCCCTGTTGCCCTTCCTGGCGGTGGTCGCGCTGTCGCCCTTCCTGCTGCGCCGCCGGCTCGACCGGCTCGCGTCGCGTGACCGCGAGGCCCTGGGCGAGTTGAACGCCCACAGCGTCGACACGGTGCAGGGCCTGGGCGAGATCCTGGCCTTCCAGCAGGAAGGCGAACGCAAGACCGCCTTCCTCGATCTGGTTCGCCGGCACCATGCCGTGCGCCTGCCCTTCTTCGGCGACCTGACCCTGCAGACCGCCCTGGTCGAGGTCATGACCACCCTGGGCGGCCTGGCCGTGGTGCTGGTCGGCGGCTGGCTGACCGCGACGGGGACGATGGAGGCGACCTACCTGCCGTTGCTGACGCTCCTGGCCATGGCCGCCTTTCTGCCGATCTCGGAAATCGCCGACATCGGGCGTCAGTTGGCCGATACGCTGGGGTCTACCCGGCGGTTGCACAATCTGCACAGCGAGCCGGTGCTGGTGAACGACGGGGTCGAGGCGGTCCCGGAGGCGAAAGGCAAGGGCCTGCCCGTGGCTTTCGAGGCAGTCCGGTTCGCCTATCCAGGCACCGCCCGCCCGGCCCTGCAAGAGGTCTCTCTCGAGCTCCCGGCCGGCGCGACCGTGGCCCTGGTCGGGCCCTCCGGCGCCGGCAAGACCACCATGGCGCACCTGCTGTTGCGCTTCTGGGATCCGGACCAGGGCCGCATCACCCTGGCGGGACAGGATCTGCGCGACTACCGGGTCGACGATCTGCGCGGGCAGATCGCCCTGGTCGCCCAGGACACCTATCTGTTCAACGACACCCTGGAGGCCAACATCCGTCTGGCCCGGCCCGATGCGAGCGAGGCGGACCTGACGGCCGCCATCGAACAGGCGGCCCTGGCGGATTTCGTCTCGCGTCTGCCCGAGGGCCTGGCGACCCCGGTGGGCGAGCGCGGCGTGGCGCTATCGGGCGGCCAGCGCCAGCGGGTCGCCATCGCCCGGGCCTTTCTGCGCGATGCCGCGGTCCTGGTGCTGGACGAGGCGACCTCGCATCTGGACGCGGCCAGCGAACGCATGGTGCACAAGGCCCTGAAGGCGCTGATGGCGCACCGGACCACCCTGGTGATCGCCCACCGCCTTTCCACCGTGCGCGAGGCCGATTTGATTGCGGTGTTGGATCAGGGCCGTATTCTGGAGGTCGGCCGCCATGCCGAACTGCTCGCCCGTGGCGGTCTCTTTGCCCACCTGGTCAACCGGCAACTGGCAGCGGGGGCCGGCAAGGCGGCGGAATAGGGGTGCCCCGACATTGAGCCTGAACGCGGAGCAAGGACAAGACAGCGGCCCGGGGTCGGCCGACGCCCTTTTCGACCTGCAGCCCCTGGCAGGGGCGACCTTCGGCGGTCGGGTGCGGTTCCGGGGGACCGCTCATCTCGCCGCAACCCTCGAGGCCCTGGAGGCCGACCCCGGGGCGCTGCCCGACGCCCTGACCCGCAGCGGCGGCCTGCTCGTGCTGCCGGGCCTTTTGGAGATCGCCGAGGCGCCCGACCTGCTGGTGCGGCTCAGCCGCCTTTTCGGCGCCGAGGTGGAGAACTACCACCGGACCCTGACCACCAAGAACAACGTGCACGCCTCGGTGCCGGAGATCTATCTGGTCTCCAACATTCCCCCTTGCAGCACCCTGCCGCCGCCGCCGCCGGATCCTCTTCTGGACGAAGAGGGGAACTTCCCGACCCGCTTTCCCCAGCGCCGCGGCTGGCACACCGACCAGAGCTTCCGCCGGCCGCCGCCGGATATCTCGCTCTTCTATGCCATGGTGCCGTCACCGCCGGGCCAGGGGCAGACGCTCTTCGCCGACGGCACGGCGGCCTACGAGGCGCTGCCCGAGGCCCTGAAAGGGCGGGTGGCGGACTTGGAGGGCATCCATGTCATGCCCAAGTCCGGCCGCTCGGAGCAGGCCGTGCGCGCGGGGGAAACGCCCCTGCCGCTTGAACCGCACCAGCGCCCGCAGCGCCAGCCCGTGGTCCGCCGGCACCCGGTGACCGGCAAGCCGGCGCTCTATCTTTGCGAGGGTGGCCAGATGGACTGGATCGAGGGGCCCCTGGCCGGCCTGGCGCCGGGCCCCGACGGGGAGGGCGCCGCGCTGCTCTACGAGTTGATGACCCACTTCACCCAGCCGCGCTTCACCTACGTTCACGCGTGGGCCCGGGGCGATCTGGTGATCTACGACAACCGCAACCTGATCCATAGCGCGACCTGGTTCGACAAGGCCGCGCATCAACGGCTGATGTGGCGCACCACGGTCTGGGGCAACCCCGGCCCGGCCTACGATGGCGAAGAGAGAAGCTGGGTTCCCGAAGGCCAGACGGCCTGACCTGCGAAGAAAGGCGCTAGCGCTGGGCCGCGGGCGGTGAGAGCGGGGCGGCCTCGGATACCGGATCGCCGAAGCGGTCGAGGAACCTGCCGGTCAGAAGCCAGATCAGCCAGGTCAAAACGGCCGCGAAGTACCCATCGATGGCGTAGTGCCAGCCCAAATGGACCGAGCCGATCTCGATGATGATCGCATAGACCGTCAGGAGGACGCCCAGGACCCGGTTGACCTTCCAGCCGAGCAACGCCAGGAGGACGGAGAGGCCGACATGAACCGACGGCATGGCCGAGATCCCGCTGCCAAAGCCGGTGCCGTCCTGCTGATAGCTGTCCCAGAGCATCTCCTGGATGGGCAGAGCCCAGACCGGGGACTGGGTATCCGCCGCGGCGAGATAGTCCATGAGCTCGCGAAAGGGATCTTCCAGTCCGGTCACGCGGCCGAAGTAGACGGGCCCCGCCGAGGAAAGAAGCACCGCGCCCAGGCTGCCGAGGAGAGCCCAGACCAGCAGAAACGAGAGCAAGAAACGCATACGCAGGGCCTTGTTGCTCAGGCTGAAGGCCTGCCAGAAGAGAACCCCGTAAAAGAGAAAGTACCAGATATTGTAGAAGGCATTGACGATCGTCGTGACCAGGGGGGTCCCGAGCAGCGGCTGCAGCAGCCGCCAGGGATCTGTTCCGCCATGCAGCCAGCGGTCCAGATCGGCCAGAACGGGGTCCCAGGAAAAGGGATGGATCATTGGGATGATCGATTTGAACGATGTAAAGGCAGAGATGAAGATCGGAATGGCAACGATCACCAGCGCCGCCGGGAACAGCCGTTCGTAAGTGAGATAGGTGCCGCGCAGTTCGTCGCGGATTGTCGCGATCAAGCGTTCGGGGCGCCGTCGGACCATGACCATGATCGGGTGGAGGATCAGAAATCCGATGCAGAAGGAACCGCTCAACAGGGCGAAGGAACCGGTGTAGATCGAAAGAGAAAAGGACAGGGAGCGGTCAAGGAGGCTGAAAATCAGCGCGACGGCGGCGGAATAGGTCAGGATCACGCCGATGAACCAGCGATGACGCCAAAGCAGATTCACCGTTGCGGAGCTGTGCGGCGATCCGATGGCTAAATCTACAGGAGGGGACATTTCGTGGCGGTCGGTGGTTTTTAGGCAGTTTGTTAACTATCACCCGCCACTTACCAAACACTTAAAGCCGTGCCTCGGCCCGGTCGGGGGTTATCAGGTCACGTCTCGTTGGCTTAAGGAGGCACACGACCTCTGTTGCCGCCGCGGTGCGGAGCGCGTTTCGGGCCACCAAATCTGTGCGGGCAAAAAGTCGGCGGGGCTGGCGGTCAGCCGCTGGCCGGCGGCAGGTCCTCGTCGAGGATGGAGATCAGCAGCGAGAAGGAGACCTCGCCCTCGTCTTCGTCGCGGTGCAGGACACCGAGGAACTCGTCGCCGATCTTGACCTCCACCGGCGCGCCCACCTTGCCGGGCGGCATGATCTGCAGGCGGTTGTTGTCGAAGGTCTTGCGCAGATAGTACTGCACCCGCGCGATGTCATTGGGTTTCATGGTCGTCTCTTTCCCGTCCCGAGTTGAAACACCGAGCGGAGATGGTCCCCGGCCGGGCCGCCACGCGTTCTCGGGTTCGCGTCCCCCCACTCCACTGCCGCCACGGTCTGTGACGCGAAGGTGGCCGGACCAGATGGCAGGCCCGGCCCTTGGTCTCTCGCCAGCCCTTCGGTGGCAGAGCGCGGCGTCAATCGACCAGGCTCAAATTCTCGGCTGAGGACTTGCCGTCGCGGCCCGGCTGGAGTTCATAGGAAACCTTCTGGCCTTCCTGCAGGCTGTTGAGCCCGGCGCGCTGCACGGCCGAGATGTGAACGAAGGCGTCCTTGGAGCCGTCCTCGGGCTGAATGAAGCCATAGCCCTTGGTGTGGTTGAAGAATTTCACAGTTCCGACAGTCATGGTCTTACCTCTAACGATTCTGGGTGGCCGCTTCCTGGACGGGCGACGACCCGCTGTGTGTTACGCTCCCATGGCCGGGACATTGCCAGGCCGACCCGTTTCCAGCGCAGTGCGACGACACGATACGACTGCGAAACGTGGTCTGGGGGTATAAAGGCCAGCCTCCCGAAGTCAAGCGCCCAGCCCTGGGGTGGTTGGTCCTTGTCAACGTGGAGGTGGGCCGGAAACGGGGGTGTCGGCAGGCGGTGGAGTCAATCGGTCAGCAGATACCATTCGAACTCGGCCCGCGAGACCATGGCCTCGAAACGTTCGAGTTCGGCCTCCTTGGTGGCGACGTAGACCTTCACGTAGTCCTCGCCCAGGTAGTCGGCCAGCACCCTGGATTCCGCCAGGCGCTCCAAAGCGCGTTTCGGCCGGAAAGGAATGTCGGGATCGTAGGCCTGTCCGGCATTGCCCTTGGTCGCCGGACCGGGGTCGATTTCCTGGGTCAGCCCATGATGCAGCCCGGCCAGGAAGGTGGCCAGGGTCAGATAGGGATTGGCGTCGGCGCCGGCGATGCGCTTTTCGATCCGCCGGGCCTCGGGGCCGCCGATCGGCACCCGCAGGGCCACCGAGCGGTTCTCCCGGTCCCAACTCCGGGTGAGCGGCACGTAGATGTTGGGCTGGAAGCGGCGAAAGGAGTTCAGGTTCGGGGCGTAGACCGCCATGGCATCGCCCATCAGGGCCAGGGCGCCGCCCATGGCGTGCCTGATCCGGGGGCCGAGCTCGTTCTCGCTTTCGCCGGCGGCAAAGACATTCGCGCCGGCCTCGTCCAGCAGCGAGCAGTGCAGGTGCAGGCCGCTGCCGGAAGTATCGGGATAGGGCTTGGCCATGAAGGTGGCTTCGACGCCGTGGCGCTGGGCGATGCAGCGCACGACCCGCTGAAACATGACGCACTGGTCGGCCGCGGCCAGGGGGTCGGCGGAATGGTGCAGATTGATCTCGTATTGGCCCGGCGCGTACTCGGTGGTCACCGCCCCGGTGCGAATGCCCTGGGCGGCGCAGGCGTCGGTGATCTCCTGCATCAGCGGGCCGAAGGCCTCCAGGTCGCCCATGCCGTAGACTTGCGTCCCCTGCATGCGCTTGCCGCTGATCGGGGAAAGCGGAGGCTGGGGCCGGCCCTCGGCGGTGCGCTCCCGATCGATCAGGTAGAACTCCAGCTCGAAGGCGACGACCGGCTGGAGCTTCAGCGCCTTGAAGCGCTCCAGCACCCGGGCCAGCACGTTGCGCGGCTCGAAGAAATAGGGCTCGCCCTCCAGGGTCTGGAAGGTCACCATGACCTGCGCCGTGGGCACCTCGGCCCAGGGCACCGGCCGCAGGGTCTCCGGGATCGCCTTGCAGTAGCAGTCGGGATCGCCGTCGGAAAAACCGAGTCCCAGGGGATCGTGGCTCTCGCCGTTGACATCGAGCAGGAAGACCGAGCCGGGGGTGTTCAGGCCCTGGGTCATGAGCTTGCCGTAGTCGGCCGCCGGAAAGCGCTTGCCGCGCACCACGCCGCAAAGGTCGGCATAGAGGGCGTCGATCCGCGCGAGCTCGGGATGGGCCCGCAGGTAGGCCGCGGCGGCGGCGGGGAGGCCGGACTTGTCGGGCGCCATGGTCGCGGCCTACTCGATCTCCGCCACGGCATCGATCTCGACGGCGATGCCGAGCGGCAGGGCGCCGGCCGAGACCGCGGCCCGGGCATGCTTGCCCTTGTCGGCGAAGACCTCGACCATCAGATCGGAGGCGCCGTTGATGACCTGGGGCTGCTGGGTGAAGTCGGGCGTCGAGTTGACGAAGCCGCCCAGCTTGACGATGCGCTTGACCCGGTCCAGGTCGCCGCCGCAGGCGGCCTTGAGCTGGGCGATGATGTTGACGGCGCAGAGCCGGGCCGCGGCTTGGCCTTCCTCGAGTGAGATCTCGGCGCCCAGCTTGCCGACGTGCTTGAACTCGCCGTCCTTCAGCGTCACCTGGCCCGAGACGAAGACCAGATTGCCGCTCTTTACGAAGCCGACGTAGTTGGCGACCGGCGCCGCCGCCTCGGGAACCTCGATCCCCAGTTCCGCCAAACGCGCGTCGATTTGTCCTGCCATGAAGTGCCCCTGTTTTTGAGTTTTTCGGTGTATCGCCAAAGGGCCCTGAGACAGTCTCATGGTCCTTTGGCAAGCGCGACCGCGCGCCCGCAGCGCTAGCGAGGAAAGCCAAAGCGGCGGATGAGCGGCCAACGGTCATTCTTGCTGACCGTTGGTATAACCATTTGTTGGCTGGCGACAATAGGGGCTGGGGCTTTGGCTGTCGAGATCCTGCTGTTCGATTGCGGCGCTGGCGGACGGCGCGGCTCGAGGGCGAGACTGACCTTGGGTGGATAGAGGGCCTGCCGTCGTCATAGGCTGCGGCAAGAAACCAGCCTGTGGACCGCGCCCTGGCGTTCAGGAGCAGTCTTCCATCGATCAGCCTTCACCTGCGTCCGCGACCGTCCGATGCGGCCATGGCCGCGGAGCTCCAAAAAGTTGAGTCGGATTGCTGGAAACTGAGTCCCCCGAACTCAGACCTTGGCGGCCTCCTTCTTGACCTTCGCGTAGACCTTGGCCGCCTCGATCAGGTGCTTGTTGCTGCTTTTCACAAAGCCGTCGAGCGCCTTCTTCGCGTCGACCACATCTTTTAGCGATGTCTTGATTTCGCGATCCTTGACGTAGGCCTTGGGGATGTCCTTGGCCCGCCCCACGATGTCGTTCATTTTTTCGGTGTGCTGCTTTAGTTTTGAGAGACCGTTCTTCGCGCCCACCAGACGGCCGGTCGCATTGTCGAGATACCGGCCGACCAGGCCATCGAGGCCTTCCAGGTCGGGCTGATCGGTCTTGACCCGCTTGATCGTCTCCAGGTCGTTTTCCAGGGATTGCTTGACGTCCGCGATGGGCGTGGTCGCCGGAAAGACCTTCGGACTTTCGGCCAGTTCGGTTTCCGCGATTGTCTTCAGGTCGGCGGCCATGGTCCGGTAGTTTTCAAGCTTGTCATCCGCCTTTTCGACAAAGTTGTGGGTGTTCTTGGCCGCCACTTTCATCTGCGCGATCGTCGTCGTGCAGAGCTTGATGAATTCCGCGGCCTTCTGGTACTTCGGTTTCACGACCGATAGATAGAAAGGCCCGCCAAAGTCGCTCACATCATTGTCGTCGACGCCCTCCGGCTTGCGAATGCTGCGGTGCGTGTCGAAAATGGGATGGATGGTCTTGTCGAAGACATCCTGTGCGGCCTTGAGCTTGCCTTCGGCGTCCTTGACCGTCTTGTCGGCCCGGGCGCCCAGATCATTGTGGCCGAACATGCCACGCTCGGCCTCGCGGGTCGTGTCTTGCAGGCGCAGGAGATCTTCCTTCAACTCGTTGTAGATGCCTTTGATCTCGCTTTCGCCGTCGCTCACCACCTTCAGCAGGTTCTTCCGGTCTCTGATAAAATCGGCGACCTTCTTCTTGTAGGCATTGTCGCGAACCGGGGCATCGGCGGCGCCGGCATCGAAGTTCTTGACGATCAGGAAGTCTTCGACATGCTTGCTGCCGTCTTTGATGCGCAGGAAGAGATTGCCATCGATCGTACCGATCTTGGCCTCGGGTTCCTTCATCTCGCCCTTTTTCTTGGCCTTCACCGCATCGCCGATGGCGGTCTTGATGGTGGTCGTCGGCGAACGCTGGGCATGCCTCTTGAACTCGCCAAAATCGAACTGTCCCGCCTTGGCGCGATAGAGCACATCTTCCTTCTTCATCGTCTTGGCCATTCGAATCTCCCGCTTCGATTTCCCCAGATAGGTCAGCAATTAGGCATAAAAGGTCGATTCTGCAAGGCAGGCATCGGTTCGGCGGCACAACCGGTGGTCTGGCTTGAATGGCGGCGCGGATCGAGCCTGGAGATTACGATTCGGGATCTGGCATGGCTGGCTCGCCTATGAGTCTAGCCGGAAACGAGCTGAGCAGTTTCGAGTTCTGAGGAAGATACTTGGCTGATCATGGTTAGAGTCCCCGGCGTGCCTTGCGGGGCCACGCCGAGGGCGGGGCTGGCCGATAGCCGAGTGCCGTGTCCCCATAAACCGCGAATGGCGCCTATTGGCGGCATGAAGCTCGCATCATGCGTGATTTCAGAGACTGGTTCGCATTAGCCTGACACCACCTAAGTCTCTCAAGAAAACTTGAAACTGCGAAGCTTCTCGAGCGCCGCCTTTACCGCATCTAGGTGAGCAAAGAGAGCTTCGGCTGCCTCAATCTCGGCCGACAAAGCCGTGATCTGAGACACGATCTGGTCGATTTTCGATTGTATCGCCTTCACGCGCACCGGATTGCGAAATGCACCGGCCTCGAACTCGGCAATCAGCTTCTCGGATGACGCCGAAAGAGCGAGTATCTTTTTCCACGTCTGCTCGTACTTCTGCGTCGTTTTCCGAAGGCCGGCGTCCTCCTTCTTGCAGGCGCCGCAGAAGGCGGTGGCGGCAGCGCTGGCACCCTTGATTCTCTTCTCTATGGTCTGCGCCGTTCGGCGGTCGGTTTCTCGGAATTTCTCGAGTTCCTTTTGGGGCAGCCAGTCGGGGACCTTCAGGTTGGGCTTCGAGCCGCCTTTGAGCTCGAACTCGATCGCAGCCCAGGTGTCGGTGCCGACTTTGCCGTCGGGTTTGAGCGGGGGTCTGAGGCGCTTTTGAAATTTTTTGACCTCGCCCTCGGTGATCGGGCCGAAGATTCCGTCGACTTTCAGGGCGGGCCTGGCGCCGAGCTTGTTGAGCTTTGTCTGGAGCGTTTCGACAGCGGCGCCAGTTGAGCCATGAACGAGAGTGGGTGTTGCCATGGATTTGGTTCCCACATTCCGAGTAAGACCATTGAGTACGAAGCGTAGCGCCACGGAAGTCCATGGGCCTGCCAACCTAACAGTCCCGCGTGAACTGGCCGTGGTCGCCATCGTGAAGAAACCGTAAATTCGGGGGAGTGCAGCCCACATGGTTGCTCTCGACGGCATTGACACGTTAACTGCCTCGGTCGCCCGTAACCCGTCGTGCCGTGGCTCAGACCGCACGGCAGCATTGCCGCCAGCCGGATCGACTCCGAACCAGACCGAGTGAAAACTCTGGCAGCGGTCGTCTACCGGGATCCAGACCGTCGGCGCGTCGAGAACCGCATGGGTGAAGTCGACGACGGTCGCGATCTCGCTCGACTCCTGGCTGGAAAACATGGCTCTTCCGCGCGCCGGCCACTGGAACGTCGGCGATCATAGGCGCGCGTCAAGGAGCGGCCTGAAAGCGATCCCATGGTTGGTCCCTTCAGGCGGCTTTCAAGCCCTTGTTGAGATAGACCTCGCACTCGCCCAGCAGTTCTTCGACCGCGTCCAGCGCCTCGAGGGCGTCGTCGTAGCGCTCCTCCTCGGCGGCCTTGGCAGCATAGGCGTCGTAGTCGAGCAGCTTATCATGGGCCTTGCTCCACTCCTCTGTGGGCTTGACGTCACCGACCGCATTGACACGTTCTTCAAGGGACCCGAGGCGCGAATAGACGACCCGAGTTTTATCCTCGACGTCGCGCACCGCTGTTTCATAGCCGTCGAGCCTGGCCTCCAGGCCATCCAGGAGAAAGGAACAGGTTCTGGGATCCTGTATACTGTCCCGCGCTTTCTTGACCCCCTCCACGATGGACTCGCGGGTCGCTTTCAAGGTTTTGTCGCCGAGCTGCCCCGCAAGGCGGGCCAGGCGTTTGTCCGCGCTCTGAAGCCGGGATTTATTGCTTTCGACCAGTTCATGTTGCTGGGTCACCGTGACTTTGTAGAGATCCAATTCCGCTTCCAGATCCTCCAGCAGCGATGAGGCGGTCTGGAAATCCTTGGTGCTGGCAAACTCCTCCATTGCGGCCCGGCTCCGCTTTAGGTCCTCGAGCTTGACCTGACCCTTTTCCACCCGTGGTGCCGCGGCCGCTTGGGTCAGGCGCTCCAAGGCCACCGGCAGGCGGCGTTGGTATTCAACCTCAAAGGCGCGGTGCTTCTCAACCAGGTTTTCATAGCGTGCGAGGAGCTGCTCCAGCTTGCCTGCCGACACGGTTGCGTCGCCGAAGTAGCCTTCGGTCGCACTTTCTTCCATAGATTCCTTCTCTTCGAGGATGTCCTCCATGAGCGTCTTCGCCCAAGGCCCCTGGTCTGCGCTCACCGCCTTGCGCAGCCGCGGCGCCAGCGCCTTGAGATGCCCCTGATAGACAATTTCTTCTTCGTTCATAGCAGTCAATGAATCCTCGTAGACCGTGATGAAGGACTCGACCCGGTCCGAGATTGCCAAGGCTTTTTGATAGTCCAGGTCGCCGGCGAGCTTGCGCATCTCCTCAGCCGCCCAGTAGGCGGGTTCGGCGCGATAATGAAGCTGGTCGTCTTTGTCCATGCTGATCTTGGCGATTCGCGGATCGAGCGCCGCCGAACGCTTGTCGTACTGGGCCTTAGCCTCGTCATAGCGTTTCTTGGCCACCTCACAGCCAGCGACCAGCGCTTCCCCTTCCTCGATCGCAGCCAGTGCGTCCTCGGCCGAGCCGTCTTCGATCGTGGCGCTGTCGCGCCATGCCGTAAGCCGGTTTTTCGTCTTTTCGTCGATCGCCTTCTCCGGTAAGGCGAGAGCGGCATCGACCCTGGGCTCCAGCTTGGCAAGCCGCTTTTGCACCTGCTTCATCAGGTCCTTTACCTTCGCCGACCCCGCGTCCTTCATAGCTTTAGCCGCCTCGAGCGAGGCTATCCGGCTTTCGAGGACATCCTGATTGGCAACTGCCTGCTCGTAGCGAGCTGCCTCCTCGAGAGTCGAGTTCTCGTCTCCGAGCTGGCGGATTTCGGCCTGAAGTTCGGATGCCCAGTCGCGGTCGATAGGTTTCAGGGCCTCCTTCATGCGCGGCGCGAGAGCCGTCTTGCGCGCTTCGTAGCGGGCCTTCTCCGCCTCGAAGTCCTTTCGCGCTATGGCAAGACTGTCGGTGGCGGTCCAGGCCTCGCGCAGACGGGATAGCGCATTGTCGAATTGGGCCAACCTGGCAGCCTCTTCGGCATCGCGCTGTTTGTTCCAGGCGGCAGCCTGGAGACCGGCTATCCCTTCGTCTCCGGTATCGCCTTCAAGCGCCTGGAGGCGCTGTTCGACCTCCGCGTGGCGCGCGGCGTAGAGCTTTCGCTCCTCGTCCTGCCGGTCGCGGAACGCTTCGATTTCGACCAGAGCGCCCTCGAGCTCGATCAGCTTGTCGAGCGTGTCTTGATAGTCACCGATTTTGTAGGATGATTGGGCCTCCTTGCGCGGCGCCTCGACGGCGGTCTGGAGGGCGGCGCCCTCCCTGCCCTCGATCGGTGCCATGGCCGCCTTGATGCGCGACGCCAGCTCGGCAAAGCGCGAGTCACAGGCCGCGCTTTTCTCGGCCCACATCTCTCGGGTCTGCTCGGCGAGAACCAGGAACTCGCGCAGCTCCGCCAGGCGCCCCAGGGCCAGGTGATACTTGTCCTTCGCGGCGGCCGCTTCGGCCTCTTTGCGCGTGGCAATGACGTCACTGACGTAAGCGAAATCCGGATCGTTCTTCACCACTTTCGAGCAGGTGGCCACGCGCGATTCGAGCGTCCGGTACTCGGCCTCGTAAGCCGCCTTGTCGGAGGCCAGCGCCGCCACCAGACTCTCGTACTGGACAATCAGGCTTTCCGCCTGGTCGAGACCGTTCAGAGCTTTGCCGTACTCGAACTCTTCGGCATCTTGCTCAATCTTCGTGCGTAGAGCCGCGATCACTTCGTAAAGCTGCGTCATCCGGTCGTCCGCTGGCTCGGCGAGCTTGGAGAGGCGTGTCGACGCCGCACCGAAACGCGCAAGATAGGCGGTTCTCTCGGTCTCATGTTCGGCCATGAAGCTCTCGAAAGCGGCGAGCTCGGCCTCGATCTTGGTTAGATCCTCGAGGGCCTTTGTAAAGTCGTCTTCAGCGATCTTCTTCTCGAGTTCTCCGCGGTACTGGGCCAAATTTTTTCTGTAGTCGTTGCCGAGGGTATTGGCCGGCGCGTCGTCGGCTCGAGCCAGACGTGGCTGGAGCGCCTGATAGCGGGTGCCGATCCACTGCGCGTCGTCGTAGTGCATCTTGATCCGCGCCATGTAGTCGGCGACCATCTGTTCCAGTGGTCCCATCTTCAGGTTCGCCTCGACGAAATCGAGGGTCGCCGCCAAGTCGTCGTCCAACGCCTTGACCGCTGCCTGCAGGTCCTTTGTCTCGACACTCTTGGCGGTGTGCGACAGATCCGCGGCAAAGGTCAGGTCCGTTTCAACGATCTGGCGGCGCTTTTGGAAGGCGGTCTTATCCGCGGTGATCTCAGCCACCAACCACTCCAGCAAGCCGAGATCGCGGATGATCTTCTTCATCGCCCCATTCGCGGCCACGAAATCCCGGGTCTCGGTCGCGACATCGAGCGGCCCAAGAGCCTTGATAACTGTCTTGAACCCAGCGTCGAACTCTTCGGTCGGCGTATCGAATCTGGCGAGCTGTTCGACCCTCTGGTCGAACGCCGCCCGGTCGGCGTCGTAGAGCGCCTTGGCCGATTTCTGTTTCAGGTAGTTCTCGTGGAGCGGCTTCATGGTGCCGTCGAGGTCCGTCAGACGCGCCTTCGCCTTGGTCCAGTAGTGGCTCTGGGCTGCATCGTCGGCCTTGCCAAGGACGGCGAGCAGCTCTGTGGCGCGGGGCTCGCCCCAGGCTTCCAGGGCGTCGATCTGGTCGCGAAGCCGGTCCTCGGCCAGGGCCTGGTAGGAGAGCCAGTCCTGATAGGCGGTCTCGATCTTCTTACGCAATTGGCCGCTTTGCTGCTTGGCCTTGTCCAGTGCCTCGAGAACCTTGTCGATGTCCTTTTCTGCCTTCGATGGCTTGGCTGGATCGATCCCCCGCCTGACCTTCTGGTAGGCCTTGATGAGGTTTTCGTGACGCTCGCGCAGCTTTTGCAGGTCCTGCGCGGTGGCGATCGGAACCAGCGCATCGATGTGATCGCCGATCACCCTAATACCTGGGTCGAAGGCTTCGCTGAAATCTTTCGACTGCTTGTCGTTGGCCCCCGTCTTCGGCGCAGCGACCCTCCACTGCTGCATCAATCCCTTGCTCTTTGCCATGGCTGTCATCCTTTCGCCGCGGGTTGGCGGGACGCAAGCTCAGGGTGTCGTTGGGCAGGCGCCTCGCTGCATTAAAGGTAGGGAGAGCGGCGGCGAGACGGAACGTTGTGCTCAGTGAGCCGCTTCACAATCAAACAGAGCGCGCGGTCTGTCAGGGGAAATGGCGGGAGACGGCCATGAAGAGCCGTTCATTCGAACCGTCGTTCCAGGGCGATCTGCCGATTAATGTGTAGGCGCAACAGTTGACGAGCACGCGCATCAATCGCTGATGCCTTCCTACGCGCGCAGTGTGAAGAAGCTGCTCGTTGAAAGCGGTAGCTACTTCGTGCGAAACGGAACGGGCGACCATGAGATTTGGTAAAGTCCGATTTCCGGGCGCAGTCCCACAGTTGATGGAACGATCATATCCCGACACACGGGCAATGAGACGCTGAAGCAGGCCGGCTTACCGAAAGCATTCTGAGTTCTGGGGACACGAGCATTTGCTGTCCGAGAGAACACTAGGTGCTGGCACCAAGAACACGGGGTCGGCCAAGATGCCCACCTCGGCGCGGCTCCCGCGTGGGCCGACAGCTGTAGAATTGGGCGAGGCCCCCCAAAAAGCCGGGGTGCGGGCTGCGGCCCGGCACCCCTTAAGTCGACAGGGAACCGTCAAACTCTCTCAGAGCCTGACCGAAAAAGAGTTGAGTGATTTCAGAAGGATGTGATTCCGTCGCGTTGCTAGACAACGATGGAGATCACGATGCCATGGACTGAAATCACTCGCCGGGATTATCGGCGCGATGGGCTTCGCTACGCAAGCGA
>JAJFGK010000063.1 GCA_021776195.1 Kiloniellaceae bacterium
GACAACAACGTGGAAATTCAATCTTTGAAAGGTTACAATCCGTCACCGCCGTCTCCCTGCGCTCGATCCAGTCTAAGCACCTGAATCATAACGCAGAACAAGGGACGGCGGTAACTCTTTCATGAATCTTCCGGGCTAGGCGGATGCGGCGCGACTAATCGGTCGCGTCGGCCACATCCGGCGGCCAGCCGATCTCGAAGCGCTCGAACAGGGCTTCAATATTGTCGAACATCTCGAAACCTTCCCGACGGGCCTGGTCGGTGAAACAGGCTCCGTGGTCGCACGGCAGCCCACGACCGTGTAGTCGGCGTCAGCGGTGTCGTTCGCTTCAGTGAAGGCGGCCCAGTAGGTGTCTGTCGTGGCTGTCTTCCGAAGGTCCACGAGCAGCGATGCCCTTAGCCGTCGTAGGCCGGGCCGCCCCAACCGCGGTGCCAGGTGCGGATCAGATGGCGCTTGCGGGCCGGGTCGGCGTGGTCGCGGAAGGTGCCGCGGAAGTGGGCGATTTCCTGATTGTTGAGGTACTGCAGCTGGCCGCGCTCGATCGGCAGTTCGAACCAGAGGTCGGACTCCTCCGCGACCTCTGCCAGGACCGCGAGCGCCTCTTGGGTCTCGGCATCGGGTTCGAGGCCGGCCACCCCATAGCCCTTGCGGATCAGCGAGACATTGGCCCGGGCCGAGAGGCGCGCGCCGTCGTAGGAGAAGACCGGACCCCAGGCGGTCTTGGGCGCCCCCGGCGCATGCTCGCCCTGGCGGTCCCACAGGACCGGCCGGTAGAGCCGTCGAAGCTGGTCCGGAAAGCGCTCCAGCAGCCGGTTGTGCAGGCTGTAGAGCGAACAGAAGCGGCTCTCGCCGCCCTCGGCGGCGGGCGCCAGGCAGAGCAGGCCGACCCGCTCCGGCGGGGCCAGGGCAAAAGCGTTGTCGGTGTGAAAGACCAGCTCGACGTTGGTCCAGGAGCCGCGCACGCCATACTCGTAGCGCGCGCCGGTGTCGGTCACGTCATAGATCCGGGTGCCGTCCCACTTCTGGGCGACCGGTGGGCCCAGCATCTGGCCCAGGACCCAGAACACGGCCTTGGCGGTCGCGCTGGCCTCCGCCTGGAACTGGTCCAGCTCGTCGAGCGGCAGGCGGTCGATCACGGCGATGCCGGGCCCCTCGTCGAGGCGACGCTCGGCCTCGGTCATGACCGCGGTCAGGGCCGGCAGATCGAACTGATCGGGGCGGCGTTGCAGGAGCGGCAGGGGCGAGGCCGCCATCTGTTCGGCCAGCGCCAGGACCTCGGTCTTGGCCATGGCATCCAGCGCGATCACGCAGGCGTCGGGGTCGATTTCGCTGCCCAGCCAGGCCAGGCCGCCGCTCAGCGGTTGCTGCAGCAGGGCTTCGCCACAAGGCAGCAGGACCGTCTCGACATCGGGCGGCGGCGGGTCGCTGGCATCGAGGGGTGCGTGGTCCGGCATGGCCGGAAGACTAGCGGTTGTAACGCCGCTATCCAAGCGTCATGGCGGCCCAGCGTTCGGCGCGGGCGATGCGGGCTTGCAGCGCCAGGGCCGCGGCGGCACGGCGCGGGGTGCCGACATCGCCGGGCTGCAAGGCGAGCAGGGCTTTGGCCGCTTTGGCGGCCTTGCCCGCCCCCTTGAAGGTCTCCAGATAGGCGCGGGCCGCCGGATCGGTGATCGCTTCGCCGCACTCGATCGACAGGACCTGCAGCAATTGCAGCAGCGCGCCGATGGCCTGCGGCTCCAGGTCCCTGGGGCCGGTCAGCGCCTGTTCCAGAGCGACGCGGATCGCCTGGCGGTGTAGGGGCGAGGGCCTCGCGACCTCGGCCAAGGTAGTCTGCCAGCGCTTGGGCCGGATGACGCCGGAGAAGAGGAACTTCGCCATGGCCGTGCCCAGGGCGGCGCCATCGAGACGGCCGTCTTCGATGGCGGCGATAACAGCGTCGACTGCCAGTCCGCGTTCCTCGGGCGTGCCGCTGGCCAGGCCGAGAACCAGCATCTCGACGGCGAAGGGGCCGAGGTCTTCGTCGCGCTCCGCGGCCCAGCGAAAGGCGGCGGGGACCGGGTCCGAGACCTCGCGGGGATGGTCGTTCCACAGCGAGGAGTCCCGCGCGGCGCAGGCATAGAGCGGCTCGCGGCAGGCCGGCCAGAGACTGCCCGCCCAGGCACCCACCAGGCGCGACCTGTCGCCCCAGGTATCGGCTGGCCGCGGATAGCAACGGGCCAGCAGGGTGGGAAACCAGGCCAGGCCAAGGTGGCACTTGGTCGGGTCGCTGGCGCTCGACCGCTCTGGCGGCGAGGCTGCCTTCTTCCAACGCGCCGGCAGGTTGTCGCGATCCAGCTTGAGAAAGTAGGAATGATATTCCTCGCCCGATCCGGCCGGGTCGGCGGTCCAGTCATAGCGGTAGACCGAGGAGCGGTAGCGTGCCGGACGGCCGCCATCGTCGCCGAAGTCCGGGAAGGCCGCCTCGACCGCGGGGTCCGGCTCGGCGCCGTAGCGGGCCCGCGACGCGGCGATCCAGAGCGCCGCCGTCGGTCCGACCGTTTCCTCCTGGCCCAGCGCATAGCGCAGTGCCGCTCCCCACTCTCCCGGCAAGTCACGGGCCGCGACCAGCGCGGCGGCGCGATCGTCCGGGGCGAGCCGGAAGAGGGCCAGGATCCGATCGGCCAGGATCTGATCGGCCAGGATCTGATCGGCCAGGTCCGTGGCTGCTGCGGCCTCCTGCCAGACCAGCGTGCGCGCGACCAGGGCCTGGGCGGAAACCCAGGTCCCGCCATGGGTCGGCGCGCTGAGAAGCGGGCCGCGGTGGCCAGTCTGCAGCCGCTGCACCAGGCCCGCCACCCGCAGCCAATGGATGGCCTCCACACCCAGGTGTTCCAGGTAGAAGCGCTCGGGCCGCTTTGAGAAGAAGCCGCCCTTGCCGCGGCCTGCCGTGAAAGAGATGGTGGGTTCGTCCTTGCGGTCCTTGTCGAAGGCGACCACCGGCTCGGCGAGCCAGGCGGCGAGGACGACCGTCAGGCCGTCGGCTGGTTGCAGCTGAAAGAGATAGCTTGTGAGTTGTCCGGCCTTTTTCCGCACGCGCTGCCGCAGGGGCTCGATCAGCCGCGGGTCCGTGGCGGTCAGGCGATCGTGCAGACGGCTGATCCCGTCGAGAACCTGCTCGATGCGTGCCAGGTCGTCGCGGTGCTCCAGGGCAACGAGGGCGACTTCGATCAAGGCCTCCAGGGTCTCCAGCGGGGCGATTGCGGCGCCTGGATCGAGACGGGGCAGAGCCAGCGGGTCCAGGTTCAGTCTTGGAACATCCGGGCTCTCTTCCCGCAGGGCCCGCAAGGCAGAGTCGATCCCGGCCAGCGCGGCCCAGGGCGCGGCGACGGCACCGGCCCGCCTGGCCAGATCCGCCGCGTCACAGGCCGCGGGGGCAGCTTGGACGTCGCGACCCTTGCCGCCGCCGGACTCTGTCTCCGGCTCCAGGAGGGCTTCCAGGCGCGCCCGGTGGATCGGTGAGACCGCCGTGCGGCGTTCCTCGATGGCGCGGCGCAGATCGTCGCCAAACGCGCCACCGGCGGTCTCCAGCAGCGCGATGGCATCGCCCTGCACCTCGGCATCGCCCTGCACCTCGGCATCGCCGTGCTCCAGGGCCGTGGCGACGGACCGCAGAGCCTGACATTTCAGGCTGGGGTCGGCCTTGAGGAACCTGGCTGCCATCTTCAGGGCCTTGCGGGCGCTGCCCTTGTGCGGCTGGGCGAGGGCCGCCGCCAGGTGCGGGAGATAGCGCTCGGGCGTCAGCGCGCCTTCTTTTTGCAAGGCCTGCAGAAGGGTGAGCGCGAAGGAGACGCTGCTTCCGATGGGACTGGACAGCAGGCCCAGGTAGGCCTCGGCCCGCGATGCCCGTTCCCTGTCGTCCGGCTCCAGGGCGTCGTGAAGGCGTGCGAACCAGCGCGCCTGGGTGGTATTGAAATCGCGGCTCAGGGCGGCAAGGGCCTCGTCGAGCAGCTTTGCGCGCGGCAGGTGGGCGCTTTTCGTCAGATCGCAGAGGGCTTGCAGCCAGGTGTCGTCGCCGCGCCAGCGGTCGTGGGTCGCCGGGCTGTGATCTTCGAAACCCGGTGTGTCGAAGAGCCGCCAGACCAGATCTTCCAACAGCGCCGGGTCGGCCAGCAGGGCCGTTTTGATCGTTTGGTCCGTCCCGTGACCGGCGAGGCCGTTGACCATACCCAGCACATAGTTGTCGTCGCCCGGCGCCGCGCAGAGTCCTTCGCGCACCAGGGACCGAACCACCGGCCAGTGCCGAGGGTGCCGTCCGATCAGCCAGGCCGCCCAATCGGCAAGCCAGTCCGGTCGGCGGTCTGCCATGACCCCCAGGACGCTCTCGGCATCGCCTGGTTCGGCGCGCCAGGACAGTTTCTTGATCGCGCTAAAAGTGGCGCAGCCCAGAACCGCAAGCAGCGCCCGCGCCTCGATCGCGGCGAGGCGCTCGCGGCTTTTGGACTGTGGCAAGGAGCCCGAGATCGCATCCATTCGCAGGTCGCAGGCCTGGGTCAGGAGGCCGCAACACCCCTTGGCGTGGGCCTGGCGGGCCTTCTCGTCCAGGGCCGCGAGCCTGGCCGTGACCGCATCGTCGGGGCCATCGAGAATTGCGCTCTGGAGCGCCTCGTCGGATACCAGGCCGGCCAGTGCCTTGGTCGGATTGCCGCCTGTCAACCTTGCGTCTCCAGGGCGATTTCCAGGGCCAGCACGTGCTTGCAGGGGCCGGCGGCGCCATGCTTGTCGCTGAACCAGGGACAGCTACAGCGGAACCCCGCGGGCCCAAGGCGGACCCTGTGCGCGACCGTGGCGCCCTGCACGAAGGCCTCGACCTCGCCGTGCTGACGCGCGATGTCGGTGACGCCGCCGGCGGCGGCAATCTCGCGCGCCGCCGCCAGGCGGGGATGCAACCGCTCGACAGCAGACAGGTCGAAGGGCAGGACCCGGTGATAGTAGGCGGTCTCGCGCAGATCGAAACCCACCAGGCCCTGGGACCCGAGACGGGCGAGCGCGCGGGACACCGAAGAGGCGTCGGCGCCGACGTCGCGGGCCAAGTCCGCCGGGGTGATCCTCGCCTGCCAAGCCAAGGCGGCCCGGGTGCGGGCCAGCGCATCCCTGCCGCCGTCGGCAAGGCCGGTCCTTGCGAGAGTCGAGAGGACCTGGCCTTCGCCGGAAAAGCCGCGCGCCGGGGCCGGGCTCAGCAACACCTGCAGGTGGCTGCCGCCGAGATCGAAATCCCAGCCGGTGACGCCGCTCTGCTCGTCGCCAAAGAGGGTGAATTTCTGGATGTGCCGGATCAGCGGTTCGACAAAGCGCAGGCGCGCGAGGCCGCCCACTGGCACGGCCCCCGGACTGGCGGTCTGGCTGATCCTGAGACCGTCCCCGGCGGTCACCAGGAAGGCCCGGTCCTTGGCGCGGGCTTGGCGCGGCAGGCCGCGCAGGAAGCGCCGCGCCTCGGGTCCTGCGAGGTCGCAGCGGCGGCTCAGACCGCTGGCATAGGCCTGCACCTCGACGAAGCCCCTCAGCCAGCGTGCCGGCAGGGCGACCTTGCGCTCGACGACCTTACCGCTGGCCCGCTCCAGCTCCACCGCATCGAGGCCGACCTTGAGCCCGACCTCTTCGCCCTCGCCGATCTGGGCCAAGGCATTGCGCATGGCGCTGTTGAAGTCGACGTTGGTCGTGCCGCGGCCCTGAAAGGTGCCGTCGATCGCGGCCGGCAGCAGGTCGGCCCGGGCATAGACGCCGCAGCATTGCGAGAAGGCCTCGAAACGCAGGCCGCTGCCGTCGGAGGTCACCACCGGATCGGCCTCTCGCAGGATCCGCGCCACCATGGCGGGCGGCACATAGAACCGCGACTGGGCGACCTTGGCGATGGCCAGCAGCAGGTCCGAGACTCGGCTCGGCTCGATCAGGAGGCCGTGAAAGAAGCAGGGATCCTCGGACCCGATGCAGGAGGTGACCAGACGCAGGTGCCGGTCGCCGGCCTCGCTCAACAGCGCGGATTCGCCGGGATAGAGATAGTGCATCTCGCTGGCTTCGACGGCGGCCATTTCCTGTCCTTTCCGGCGGCGCCGGATTGAATCTGTGCCGGCATCGCCGCTTTCGCAATAGTGATGGCTTTTGATGAAGGCTTGGTAAGCGCCAAGGCCGGGTCCCGCGCGCCTGGAAGCAAACTCTTAACCATCGCCGCGCCAGTGCAACTGGTTGGCGGGATCAATCAATCGCCGCCTGGCTCGTTGCCCTACTGACAGGGTCCTTGGAGAGTTCTTGCGCCGCTTGACGCCGGCTGCCGGCGGCGGTCATGCTCGGCACTTCAACGGACCGTCGCGCGCGTGCGTCAGGAGGCGTCATGGATCTGTCTTTTTCTCCCGAGACGGAGGCCTTCCGCGAGGAGGTTCGCCGCTTTATCGAGGAGACCCTGCCGGCCGACATCCGCAAGGCGGTCACCGAAGAGCGGATGGATCTGCCGCGCGAGTATCAGAAACGCTGGCACGAAATCCTGAACGCCAAGGGCTGGAGCTGTTCTTCCTGGCCCAAGGAGCACGGCGGCCAGGGCTGGAGCGACGAACAGCACTACGCCTTCGAGCGCGAGATCGCCCTGGGCGATGCGCCACGCGCCATGATCTACGCGCTCCATATGCTGGGCCCAACGCTGCTGGAATTCGGCACCGAGGATCAGAAGCGCCGTTTCCTGCCGCCCATGGTGAGCGGCGAGGTTTTCTGGTGCCAGGGCTTCTCGGAACCCGGTTCCGGCTCGGACCTGGCCTCGCTGCAATGCAAGGCGGTCCGGGGCCAGGACGCGGAGGGCGAGCACTACCTGGTCAACGGCACCAAGATCTGGACCAGCGAGGCCCACATCGCCGATTGGATCTTCGGGCTCTACCGCACTGACAGCAGCGGCAAGAAGCAGCAGGGCATCACCGTTCTGCTGATTGACTTGAAGACTCCGGGGATCGCCATCAGTCCGCTCATGACCTACGAGGGCACCCTCGAGGTCAACCAGGTCTTTTTCGAGAATGTGCGGGTGCCGGTGGAAAACCGCCTGGGCGACGAACACCACGGCTGGACCCTGGCCAAGTACCTGCTGAGCCTGGAGCGCTTCGGCACCGCCGAGATCTCGCGGTCTCTGGCCAGTCTGGCGCGCTTGAAAAAGGTCGCGGCGGAGCAGGAGGAGGGCGGGCGTCCACTGATCGAGGACTCCGACTTCGCCGGCAAGATCGCCGCTGTCGAGATTGAGCTGCGCGCCCTGGAGATTACCGAGCAGCGTTTCCTCTTTGGGCCCGGCGGCGCCGATGCCATGGGCGCCGAGGCCTCGATGCTGAAGGTCCGAGGCACCGAGCTGCAACAGCGCGTGCTCGAGCTGACGGTCGAGGCGCTCGGTTACTATGCTCACCCGGCACTGCCCGACGACCTGCATCAGGCGGGCAGCAATGAGCCGCCGGTCGGCCCCGATCAGGCGCGCTTTTCCGCCCGCGCCCACTTCAACTTCCGCAAGACGGCGATCTATTCCGGCTCCAACGAGATCCAGAAGAACATCATCGCCAAGGCCGTGTTGGGATTGTAGGTCCGATGGATTTCACCTTCAGCGACGAGCAGACGATGTTCCAGGAAAGCGTGCGCCGCTTTCTGGCCGACGAGTATGGCTTCGACAAGCGCCGGGCCATTCTGGCCGAGGATCACGGTTTCCGCCCGGCCCACTGGCAGTCTTTCGCCGAGCTTGGCTGGCTCGCCGCGCCCTTCCCCGAGGCGCTCGGCGGACTCGGCGGTTCGCCGGTCGAGACCATGCTTTTGATGGAGCTGTTCGGCCGCAACCTGGTGGTCGGGCCCTACCTGGCGACCGTGGTACTGGGCGGGCAGACGGTCCTGCTGACCGGCGACAGCGCCCAGCAGGAGGCGGTCCTGCCGGCGGTGGCCGGCGGCGAGATGAAGCTGGCCCTGGCCTTTGCCGAGCCGCGCTCGCGCTACGACTTGGCCGACGTGTCGACCCGGGCGACCGCCGATGGCGCGGGCTACGTCCTGGAGGGGCAGAAGGCCGTGGTCTTCTACGCGGCGACCGCCGACAAGATCATCGTCACCGCCCGCAGCGCCGGCGACCGTCGCGACCCCGGGGGCATCACCTTTTTCCTGGTCGACGCCGATGCGCCGGGCCTCGGCGCCAGACACTACCGCACTCAAGACGGCGGCAGCGCCTCGGAGCTGACCCTGGATCGGGTGCGCGTCGGCCCGGAGGCGGTGTTGGGCGCGCCGGGCGCGGCGCTGCCGGTCCTGGAAACGGTGCTCGACCATGGCATCGGAGCGGTCTGCGCCGAGGCCGGCGGCGCGATCTGGGCGGTCTACGAACAGACCCTCGACTACCTGAAACAGCGCAAGCAGTTCGGCCAGACGATCGGCTCGTTCCAGGCGATCCAGCACCGCATGGTCGATGTCTATATGAAGTGCCAGCTCGCCCAGTCGATGGTCTACGAGGTGACCGACGCGCTGAGCGGTGACGATCCCGGTCGCCGGCGCCGGGCCGCCGCGGCGGCCAAGTACGAGGTCGGCCGTGCCGCCGATCACGTGGGCAAGGAGGGTATTCAACTGCACGGCGGCATGGGCATGATGGACGAGATGCCGCTCGGCCACCACTTCAAGCGCATCACCATGATCAACGCCAGCTTCGGCGACCCCAGCCACCACCTGCGCCGCTACGCCGGAGGTCTGGACTGATGTGCCGAGTAGGCGCCGCCAATTCGTCGTCCCGGACGCCTTCCGGCCCGACGGGCCGGGAGTCGAGCCGGGGTCTCGCGCCGAGCCTCCTCTTGACCGAGATGCCGGATAAAGGCGGTGCCTTTTCCGGTATGACGGACTGATCGTGCAAGGCGGCTCTTCGGCGGCCCGGGGCACCCGGGACCATCCCCTGGAGCCGCTGCTCAACCCGCGGTCCGTGGCGGTGATCGCCGCCAGCGGCCGGGCCCACCGGCCGGGCAACCTCATCGTCGAATCCCTGCGTGAGAGCGGTTTCTCCGGTCCGGTTTACGCGGTCAATCCGGCCTACCGGGAAATTCTCGGCTATCCCTGTTACGGGACAGTCGGCGATCTGCCCGAGACCGTCGACCTGGCCATTCTCGCCGGGGCCACCGACAGGATCGAGGGCCATCTGCGAGAGGCCATCGCCGCCGGCGCCCGGGCGGCCTTTATCCTGGCCACGGCGACGTCGGAAGTGGACGGCGACCCGCCGTTGCTGGCGCGGGTCCGCGATCTGGCCCGCGAGGCGGGGATTCCCATTCTCGGGCCCTATTCCATCGGTTTCGTGAACTATGCCGCTGGCGTCGGTGCCACCTGGATGAAGGCCAGCGCCATGACACCGGGGGCCATCGCGGCCATCGTGCAGTCTGGCGCGACCTATGGCTTTTTGAATGCGCTCGACCCGCGGCTCGCCTTTTCCCTGACCGTGCAGCCGGGCCAGGAGGCGACCCATACCATCGCCGACTACATGGACTATGCCCTGGACATGCCCGAGACCCGGGTTCTGGCGATCTATCTGGAGACCCTGCGCGACCCTGAGGGGTTTCGTTCCGTCTTGGAGAAGGCCAAGGCGCGCGGCCTGCCGGTGGTGGCGATCAAGCCGGGCCGCAGCGCGGCCGGCCGGGCCGGCGTCGCCAGTCATGCCGGCCGCCTGGCCGGCAGCGAGGCCGGCTGCGAGGCGGTCTTCGAGCGCTACGGCGTGATGCGCTGCGAGACCATGGACGAGTGGTTCGCCACGGCGCAGATGCTGGCCCACGAGCCACGGCCCGGACCGGGTGGGGTCGCCGCGATCCTCGATTCGGGCGGTCAACGCTCGCTCCTGATGGACTATGCCAGCGAGCTCGGCCTGCCCTGGTCGCGGATCAACCGCGACACCACCGCGGGTCTCCGGGGCCGGCTGGCCTACGGCCTGCCGGTGGAAAACCCGGTCGATGCCTGGGGTGGGGACCCGGACTATCCGGAGGTTTACCGCGATTGCTTCAAGGCGATCATCGAGGACCCCGACAGCGCCATGGGGGTCTTTTTCACGGAGTTCGGCTCCAAGCCCAGCGACCAGTACCTGCAGATGGCCGGCGATCTTTGCCGGCAGCTGCAGGTCGAGACCGGAAAGCCGGTGATCGGCGTCAGCCACACCGCGCGCCAGTTCCATCCCGAGGTCCTGCTGTCGATGCATGACCAGGGCGTGCCGGTCCTCGATGGCGGCAAGACGGCGCTGCAGGCCATCCGCCACGCCTTCGCCTATCGCGATTTCGGCCTGCGCGAACCTGACGAGAGTTTGACGACCGCCGATCCGGCGCCGGTCGCGCGTTGGCGCGGCCGTCTCGCCCAGGGTGCCTTGCGCGACGAGGAGGCCCTGGCCCTGCTTGCAGACTTCGGCGTCCCGGCCGTGGCAATGCGGCCGGCGGCGGATCTGGCGCAAACGCTGGCGGCCGGGCGCGCCCTCGGTTGGCCGGTCGTGCTCAAGACCGCGGAGGGTGTCGCCCACAAGACCGAGGCGAGGGGTGTCGTCCTGAACCTGCAGGACGAGACAGCCCTCGCCACCGCCTACCAGAATCTGGCGGCCCGGCTCGGACCCCGGGTCCTGGTCATGCGCCAGGCTCCGGCGGGGGTCGAACTGGCCCTGGGGCTGGTTCAGGATCCGCAGTTCGGGCCGCTGGTCATGGTCGGGGCCGGCGGCACCCTGGTCGAGCTGCTGGAGGATCGGTGTTTCGCCCTGCCGCCCTTCGGGAAAGACGAAGCGTACCGCCTGCTGGAGAGCCTGAAGGTTGCCCGTCTATTGGCCGGCTATCGCGGCGCGCCCGCGGTCGATAGGGTGGCCCTGGCCACGGCGATCAGCGGCTTTTCGCAGCTCGCCGCCAGTCTTGGCGACGCCATCGCCGAACTGGACGTCAATCCCCTGATCGCCGGCCCCGCCGGCTGCCTGGCGGTCGATGCCCTGGTGGTGGCACAAGTCCTCCAAGAAACCCACACAAAGGAAGAGCCATGAGCGACGATATTGTTTTGACCCAGCGGATCGGCAAGGTCCTGGAGATCGTTTTGAACCGGCCCCCGGCCAACGCGATCAATCAGGCGCTGAGCCTGGCGGTCTATGAGGCGCTGCGCGAGCTACAGGACGATCCCGATCTGACCGTCGGCCTGATCCGTGGCCAGGGCGAGCGCATCTTCTCCGGCGGATGGGATCTGAAAGCGGTCGCCGAGGCGGGCGAGGTCGATTACGAGGGCGAGGATCACGGGCCGGGCGGCTTTGCCGGCATCACGGAGTTCTGGGACCTGAAGAAGCCGGTCATCGCCGCGGTCAACGGCGCCGCCGTCGGCGGCGGTTTCGAGGTCGTGATCGCTTGCGACGTGGTCTTCATGGCCGAAAACGCCTTCTTTGCCCTGCCGGAGATGCAGCGCGGCATCCTCGCCGACGGCGGGGCGGTTCAGAAGCTGCCGCGGCTCATACCCTACAACGTGGCGCGGGAGATGCTGCTGACCGGCCGCCGCATGGAACCCGAGGAAGCCTTGAGGTGGGGGCTGGTGCATGAGGTCCTGCCGCTCGACCGACTGCGCGACCGCGCCCTGGCCTTTGCCACGGAGATTTCCATGGGTGCGCCGCTTGCCCTGCAGGCCTTGAAGGAGGTTCTGCAGGCGACCCAAACCCTGCCGGTTCCGGAGATCATGAACTTGACCCGGTCGAAGATCTACGGCGACCTGCCACACTACCGGCGAATGCTAAAGTCGGAAGACGCCCTCGAGGGTATCACCGCCTTCGCCGAAAAGCGCGAGCCGAACTTCAAGGGGAAGTGAGGGCGGCCCCGGGCGGAACATAGCGTCACCTGGTGGAGCATATTAGCCCTTGCCGCCGCCAGGCTCCTTCATGAAATCGATGAAGACGCGCAGCACCTCGATCCGCGCGTTGGCCCTGGGGTAATAGAGGAAGTAGCCCGGGCTTTCGATGGCATAGCTGTCCAGCACGGATTTCAGTCGTCGGCTGCGCAGTTCCTCCGCCACGGCCGGACGGAACAGCCAACCGATGCCCAGCCCATCGCAGGCCGCGCCGATCAGGGCCTGGGTGCTGTCGACGATCAGGTTGCCTTTCACATCGATTGTGGCGATGCCCTGCGGGCCCTGGACCTGCCAGTCGGCCAAGCGGCCCGATGCGATGTAGCGATAGCGGATGCAATTGTGCCGCAGCAGGCAGTCCGGTCGTTTAGGGCGGCCGTTCCGCTCGAGGTAGGAGGGCGCGGCGAAGAAGACCTGTCGCATCGGCGGGCCGAGGCGCACGGCGATCATGTCTTCGGCGATGTGGTCGCCCAGCCTGACGCCGGCATGGATACCGTCGGCGGCGATATCGACGAAGGCCTCGCTGAGCGACAGCTCGACTTCGATGTCGGGAAACCGTTCCTGGAATGCGGCCAGCTTTTTGGCGATCGCCAGGCGGTAGGCCACGTAAGGCAGGGTGAGCCTGACGCTGCCCTTGCGGGCGCCGCCCGCCGTGCGGGCTTCTTCCAGCGCCTCGCCCAGCTCGGAAACGGCCGGCCGGGCCCGGGCCAGAAGCGCCCGGCCGGCATCGGTCATCTGGATGGATCGCGTGGTCCGGATGAAGAGCGCCGTGCCCAGGCGGTCTTCCAGGGACTTCAGCTGATAGCTGACCGCGGGCGAACCGACGCCGAGAGCGTCGGCCGCCGCGCGCAGCGAGCCCTGCTCGGCGATGGCCAGAAAGACTTCGAGGGCCTTGATCGGCAGTTGATCCATTATTCAATTTGTTTGATTAATGACATTGAATTACGCCTCCTACCACGATCACTGCCTCTGGTCTATGAAGATCGGCCAAGGCCAGTCGCGGGCTGGGCTGAAAGACTTAAAGGGAGGGACAGGTGACGAGAACACACCAGGGCGGCTGCCAGTGCGGCGCGATCCGCTACAGTATCGCCGCCGACCCGATCATGACCTATGCCTGTCACTGCACCATCTGCCAGACCCAATCGGGCAGCGCCTTCGGGATGGCCGCGGTATTCGATAGCGCCGCTCTGACGACGACCGGAATTGAACCGGCGCACTTCGTCAGACCGGGGCAGGGGCGCAACTTCCGCTGCTACTTCTGCCCGGACTGCGGCACCCGCCTTTATCATCAGTGGTTCACCGAGGAGGGCGACTATCCCTTCTTGAGCGTGAAGCCCGGCACCTTGGCGGATAGATCCTGGCTGCGTCCTGGCTGCCATGCCTGGACCCAGCACGCCCAGCCCTGGGTGCGCTTTTCCCCCGAAGATGTGGTCTTCGCGCAACAGCCGGACTTCGACCAGATGCCCCGGTACAAGGCGACGTGAGCGGTCAGGCTGGCCTGCGCCATGGCCGGCCGGCGCCGCAGGGGAGGGCGGCAGGCGGTGACAACATCAAGCTTGCCGTCGGCGCCATCCTCTTTACCGTTCTTGCGCTCTCGCTGGGAGACGCCGTTGTCAAGTTGGTCAGCGCCGACTTGCCGCTCTGGCAGCTCTTCGTACTACGTTCGCTTCTCGCCCTGCCGGTCTTGATCGCGCTGGCCAGGATCCGCTCTCAGCGCGTCGAACTGATGCCGCGCCATCTCGGCTGGACCGCCCTCAGGAGCGCGATGCTCGCCGCCATGTGGGTGGCCTACTACGCGGCCCTGCCGCACCTGGCACTCTCGGTGGCAGCCGCCGTCTACTACACCTTGCCGCTCTTTATCACGCTCTTTGCCGCGCTCTTCCTTGGCGAGGAAGTGGGTGGGCGCGGTTGGGTCGCCGTTATCATGGGCTTTGGCGGCGTGCTCTTGATCCTGCGGCCCGAGGCCGGCGCCTTCAACGGCTATGCGTTGCTGCCGCTGGCCGCCGCGGTTCTTTACGCGCTGGCCATGATTCTCACCCGCACGAAGTGCCGGGAGGAGAACCCCCTGGTTCTGTCTTTGAGCCTGAATCTGGCGCTCATCGGCCTGGGCGCCTTCGCTACCTTGATCCTCGCCCTCTGGGAGCCCTCCGGCCTGGCGGTTGAACGCGCGCCTTTCCTCGTGGGACATTGGACTGCAATGGGACCGGCGGAAATGCTCGGGCTGGCTCTGCTCGCCACCGCGGTGATCATCGGCAGCGTGGGGGCGGCCATCGCCTATCAATCGGGACCCGCGTCGATGGTCGCGACTTTCGACTTTGCCTATCTGGCTTTCGCCGCCCTCTGGGGTTTCCTGATTTTCGCCGAGGTCCCGGACGGGCCCACGCTTGCCGGCATGGCCATGATCGCCGCGGCAGGACTAATGGCGGTCCGGCGCTGAACCGGCTATCCAGACCGTCCTCTCAATATAGTCATAACGATTAACTTACTTTTGATTGAATTTAAACGAAAAGACTAATTGTTGTCTTGCAGATGGTTCGGAGATCGGGAACGCTTGGCGTTCTAGAGGCAACTCTTCGCGCAATGCGAAGGGCGTTTATCGAAGCTCGACAACTCTTTCCAGGGAGTTTCTCCGACATGAATTCCATGAAGATCAGTGAATTGCCGGCGGCTCGAAAAATCAGGCTGTGGCTCGGTGCCGCAATGGTCGCGACCCTTGTAGCCGGCGTTGGGGCGCCGGCGGCCTGGGCCGACGATGAAGATGAAGGAAGACGGATAAACCTGGGCGTACCGGGCGTCCGGGGCGGGGTGGTCACCACCAGCGAACCGACTGCCGCTGCGATTGGCGCCCAGATCCTGCGCGAGGGTGGCACCGCGGTGGACGCCGCGGCGGCCGTGGCCTTCGCGCTGAATGTCATCGAGCCGCAGTCCTCGGGCATGGGCGGTGGCGGCTTCATGGTGATCTACGATGCCAAGTCCAGGAAGACCAAGATTATCGATTCGCGCGAGGAAGCACCGGCCGCCGCGACGCCGGATATGTTCCTCACCGCGTCCGATCCGACGGCGGCCTTTTCGTTCGGCATTCGCTCGACCAGCGGTATCGGGGTCGGGGTCCCGGGCATGGTGCGCGGTATCGAGCGGGCGCTCGACCTGTACGGCAAGAAGACCTTCGCCGAGATTCTGGCGCCTTCGATCGACCTGGCGGAAAACGGCTTTCGGGTAAGCTCGCGCCTGGAAGGCAGCATCCTAAGTTCGCGGCTCGGCAACGAGCCCGGCGATCCCGCCTATGACGCGGCCCGGGCCATCTGGCTGCCCGGCGGCACGCCTCTTGTCGAAGGCGACATCCTGGTTCAGCCGGACCTGGCCAACACCTTGAGAATTCTGGCTGACGAGGGGCCCGATGCCTTCTACAGCGGGCCGATCGCCGACGCCATTGTCGCCACTCAGCTCAACACCCGCAGCGTCGCCGATGGCGCCGACCGGGCCAAGCTGGTCGGGCGCATGACCCTGGCCGATCTGGCGGCCTACGAGGCGGTGGTGCGCGAGCCGGTCGTGGGCGACTACCGCGGATTCCGGATCGCCTCCATGCCGCCACCGTCTTCCGGCGGCCTGACGGTCATCTACATACTGAAGCTGCTCGAGTACTTCCCGATCGGCGATGAGAGCCAGGGCTTCGGCTTCGGCTCGCGGCGGACCCTGAACGTGATGATCGAGGCCATGCGCCTGGCCTTCCAGGACCGGGCCCGCTGGATGGGTGACACCGACGAGGTCCCGGGCCTGCCAATCAATGGCCTGATCAGCGACGACTACCTGGCGACCCGGGCGGCCTTGATCGATCCCGACGCACGTCAGGCCATGGTCGATTCCGACGATCCACGGCCCTTCGACACGGCCCTGGCGCAGCCGCCCATGAAGGTCCAGTTCGCCAAGCTGCGGCGCGACGATAGCGGTGGCCTCAACACCACCCATTTCTCGGTAGTGGACCGCCGGGGCAACGTCGTGAGCTACACCAACACGATCGAATCGGCCTGGGGCACGGGTCTGGTGGTGCCGGGCTTCGGTTTCCTCTTGAACAACGAGCTGACCGATTTCAATTCGGTGCCGCGGGCCAACCCGGACCCATCCAACTTCGATCCGGGCGCCAACGACCCCGCCGCCAACAAGCGGCCGCGCAGTTCGATGTCGCCCACCATCGTGTTCAACAGAAGAAAGCCGGTCGCCGCCTATGGGTCACCGGGCGGGTCCTCGATCATCAACACCGTGGTCAACATGACCCTGAACCTGATCGACCACGAGCGCACCGTTCAAGAGGCCATCGACCTGCCACGGCTGTCGCACTCCAGCAGCAGTCAGACGGGAGGCACGACCCTCTACGAGGATCGTTTCGACCCGGCTGTGATCCAGGCGCTGGATGACCTCGGTCACGCCTTCTTTGCGACGACGTTGGGGTCCGTCCAGGCCGTGGTGATCGATCAGCCCGGCAACAGGCGGCAGTACGGCGGTGCCGACAAGCGCCGCATCGGCGCCGTCGAGTCGGTCCGCCGCGACAGCCGTCGGGGACACCGAGACGACGACTGATGCTGCAGTGTGAAGCGATCCGGGCCACGCGAAAGCGTGGTCCGGTTTGCGCGACATCAGTCGAGGCTGCGTGTCGTGGTTTGGAGTCGGATCGAGAGTCTCTGGCAGGTCAGCCCAACTTGAACCCTTCGTAGTCCCTGGCCGCGACCTCTTCGCACTTGCGCGTATAGGCGGGATGGCCGCCGATATAGGGCATGAAGGTCTGGGGTTTGCCGTCGATATTGGCGCCGGTGTACCAGGAGGCGGTCTTTGAGCGCAGGGTCTTGCCGGCGACCTCCCGGTGATGCGCCATCCAGTCCGCCTGTGCCTCAGGTCGGGCCTCGATGCGGTCCAATCCCTTGTCCCGCAGGGCCTGGATGCAATCGGTGATCCATTCCACATGCAGCTCGATGGAGGGCAGCATATTGGTGAAGACCGAGGGGCTGGCGGGGCCGGTCACGGTGAAGAGGTTGGGAAAGCCCGCCACCGCGAGACCGAGATAGCTTTGCGGCCCCTGGGCCCAGGCCTCGCGCAGGGAGGCGTCGTCACGGCCCCTGATATCGACCTGCAAGAGGGCCCCGGTCATGGCATCGAACCCGGTGGCCAGGACGATGGCATCGACTTCGAAGAATTCGTCGCCGGTCTGCACACCCTTATCGTTGACGGCCTCGATCGGCGTTTTCTTGAGATCGACCAGAGCGACGTTGTCGCGGTTGTAGGTCTCGTAGTAGCCGATATCGACGCAGAGCCGCTTGGCGCCGATGGTGTTGTGCGGGCAGAGCAGATCGGCGACCGCCGGGTCGCGCACGATCTGGCGGATCTTGCCGCGCACGAAATCCGCCGCCGCATCGTTGGCCTCCCGGTTGAATATCAGGTCCGAGTAAGAGCCCATAAAGGGCAGGCCCCCGGCCTGCCAGCGGGACTCGAACTCGCGCTGCCGCTCTTCGGGATTCGCCTCCAGTGCCGAGAGCTTGTTCCAGTCGGCATCGATGGCCGGCGGGGTCTGACTGGCCCGGGCCCGAAGGGCAGGGTAGTCGGCCTTGACGGCTCGGATCGTCTCCGGGTCGAGCGGGCGGTTCTGGGCGGGCACCGCATAGTTCGGTGTGCGCTGGAAGATGGTCAGGTGCGCTGCCTGCTGGGCGATCACCGGGATGGACTGGATGGCCGACGAGCCGGTGCCGATCACGGCGACCCGCTGGCCGGTGAAGTCGACCTCCTCGTGCGGCCAGACGGCGGTGTGGTAGATCGGACCCTCGAAGTTCTCCAGGCCGTCGATGGGCGGGTGGTTGGGGACCGAAAGGCAGCCCGTCGCCATGATGCAAAAGGCGGCGGTGATCCGCGCGCCCTGATCGGTTTGGAGCATCCATTGGCCGGCCGCTTCATCGAAGGCGGCGGTCGTCACACGGGTCTCGAACTGAATATCGCGGCGCAGGTCGAACCGGTCGGCGACGTGATTGGCGTAGCGCAGGATTTCCGGCTGGGTGGCGTAGCGCTCTGTCCAGTTCCAGTCCTGCTGCAGTTCTTCGTCGAACTGAAGCGAGTACTGTACGGACTCGACGTCGCAGCGGGCGCCAGGATAGCGGTTCCAGTACCAGGTTCCGCCGACCCCGTCGGCGGCCTCCAGCACCCGCGCCGTCGATCCCATGCCGCGTAGCCGGTGCAGCAGGTAAAGACCGGCAAAGCCGGCACCGACGATCACCACGTCGAAATCGCCCCGACCCTCGAAACCGCGATCCGCCATCTGCTGGTTATCCCTCACCCCGCCAAACCGGCCGGGACGATAGCAGCCGATTGGGCCGGTCCGCCAGTCCCAGACATAAAGGTCCCACGCAGGTCGGGAATACAACTTGAAGAGTTTCGAATTGCTTTAGGTTGTATTGCAGCCTATGATAAATATGCTTAGTGGGATTGCGTCTTATCGCTGAGTTGTTTCTTCAACAGGAGGATTAGGGGAGATCCACCATGAATAGGTATGTTTGCTTGACTGCTGCGGCTGTTGGATTGTTCACCTTGATCGGTGCCGCTGTGCCGGCGCGCGCGGGTACGCTCACGGTCGATGGGAGCGATGTCGGCTGTGACGATGTTATCGGCACGCCTTTCTGTAGCATCGACGCCGCCGCGGCTGCGGCAATCGCCGGCGATACCGTCAGGGTCGCTCCGGGCACATATGTCGAAAATGTCGTGATCGACAGGGACCTCAAGTTGGTGTCAACGGGAGGCCGCGCCGTCACCGCGATCGAGGGTATCTCCGGTGTCGGCGCGCTGGGAACCGTCCAAATCGAGGGAACCACCACGGGTGTAACCATCGGCAAGCCCGGTGGAGGTTTCACGATCATCGGCATCGACAACGGTCTTCCCGGCATCGAGAACGCGGCCATCTATGTCCGCGGCAACCACAGCAACGCGAGAATCCGCCACAACGAGATCGTGGCGAACGGCGATTCGGGCTTCACCGCGGAGTTCGCCGCGACGCTGACGGGCACCGTCATAAAGGCCAACGAATTCTCGGGTCAGACCTACCTTGGTGCCGAACCGGGCGACTGTGGGTTTTCCAATCAGTTCACGGCGCCAAACGTCCCGCGTCAGCTCTTTGTCATTGGCGGCGGGACCGGTGGTGGGAACACCTCGGACACACGGTTCGTGAACAACCGGCTGAGTGGGACCGCCGGCGCCACCAGCAGTGTGGCCGGCTGCACGGAAATCGGTCAGGGTAACACGCTGGCCACGGTCGACTCGAATGGGGCGACCATCAAGGGCAACCTCTTCGCCGGCCAGACCGCGCGATTCGCGACCTCGCTACGGGCCCGGGGCCCCGACACCGCCATTTCGAGGAATCAATTCAAGTCATCCGGCTTCATCGGTCTTGCCTGCCACAGCTTCACGGTGGAGACCGGCAGGACTCTTGGGCGCATTGCCCGGTCGAATGACTACGATTCGGACGTCCTCTTCGTCAATCTCCCCAGCGACACCACCGGTACGATCTGCGCGGCCCCGGATGACGATGACGACGATGACGATGACGATGATTGACGTCGGTGCGCTGCTGAATGGCACTGGGCTTGCTTCGTTTCAGGCGGCCCATCGCTAACCGCCGACGGAGGGGTTAGGGCTGCCCTTTTTGCTGCCCGACCCAGGTTACGACACGTTGAGCCGATGCCTCGGTTTCCGCGATCATGGTCTCGTAGCGGGCGATCAGGTCGTGCCCGAGTGCGGTCAGTGTGGCACCGCCGCCGCCGCTGCCGCCGACCTCGGTTTCGACCAGGGGACTGCCGAAGGCCGAGTTCATCGTGTCGATCAGATACCAGGCGCGCCGGAAGGTGATGCCCATCTTGCGCGCGGCCGGAGAGATGCCGCCCTCGCTGTCGATAAAGCGCAGCAGGTCGATCTTGCCGGGGCCGATGGCATCCCCGCCAATATGGAGCTTGAAGCGGACCCGCGGCAGGCCGGTCTCGGGTTCGCGCTTTTTCTTGTGCCGTCCCATCGGATCGGGTCCGCCGCTCGGTTCTGAGGCTGGGCAGGATATCATGCCGGGCGCCGATGGACAGGCTCGCGGCGATTTCTTGACCCAATATGCTAAATATGACATAGCGGTAGGCAACAAGAACTCATGCGGCCCGGGGAGGCGCTAGTGATCGCAAAGTTCGTCCGTAGGCTCGCCGCCGCGGTCACGGTCGTCGTCTTGGCGACCATGGCCATGGTTCCCGCGACGAGCGTCGCCGGCGAACGCTTCATCACGGTGGCCTCGACGACCTCCACGGCCAACTCCGGTCTCTTCGACAGGATCCTTCCGGTCTTCCAGGAAAAGACGGGAATCGAGGTTCGGGTGGTCGCGGTCGGAACCGGGCAGGCCCTTCGGCTGGCCCGCAACGGCGATGTGGACGTGCTCTTCGTCCACCACAAGCCATCCGAACTGGCCTTTATCGAGGAGGGCTTCGGTGTCGAACGCTTCGATGTCATGTACAACGACTTCATCCTCGTCGGCCCCAAAAGCGATCCTGCCGGCACCGGACGCATGAGGGACATAGGCGAGGCCTTCGCCAGCATCGCCCGGTCGGAAAGCCCCTTCGTGTCCCGGGGCGACGATTCCGGCACCCATAAGCGTGAGCTCTCGCTCTGGACGGCCGCCGAACTCGACCCGCTGCCCCATTCCGGCCGGTGGTACCAGGAACTCGGGGCCGGCATGGGCGCGACCCTCAACACAGCCGCCGCGAAGAGCGCTTACGCGCTGACGGATCGTGGCACCTGGCTCGGCTTCGAGAACAAAGCCGCCTTGACGATCCTGGTGGAAGGCGACGACCGCCTGCTCAATCCCTATGGGGTCATTCTGGTCGACGCCGAGAAGTTCGCCCATGTGAAGACAGTGGACGGACAGGCCTTCATCGACTGGCTGATTTCGGGCGAGGGCCAGAAAGCCATTGCCGCCTTCAAGATCGCGGGGAAGCAGCTCTTTTTCCCCAGCGCGCTGCCCACGGAGCCCTCGAGCTAGCACGGCCTCGATTTCCTGGTTCTTCGCGACCGGCCCGGTTAGCATCGCGGGAAACTAGTCGGTCAGGAGGAGAGCCAAGATGGCAGGCGTTGCGGGACGGGTTGCGTTGGTGACGGGGGCGGGGAGCGCTGGCGGTATCGGGTTTGCCACGGCCAGACTGCTGAAAGAGGCTGGCGCGCGGGTGGCGATCACCGCGACCACCGATCGTATCTTCACCCGACTGGAGGAATTGGGAAACGCCGAGGGCGAAAAGGGCTTCGCCGGTACCGCCGATCTGACCGACCGGGCTCAGGTCGAGGCCCTGGTGGCCGATGTTGCCGCCGCCCTGGGGCCGATTGAAATTCTGATCAACAATGCCGGCATGGTGCAGACCGGTGTGTCCGATGAGACCTACCTGCTGCAGGACATTACCGACGAACAGTGGCGCTTTGGGCTGGACATCAACCTGACCTCGGCCTTTCTGGTCACCCGCGCTGTGCTGCCCGGCATGATTGCGCGCGGCTATGGACGCATCGTCCAGATGTCCTCGGTCACGGGGCCCGTGGTCAGCAATCCCAAAAGCACGATCTACAGCGCCGCCAAGGCGGGTATGTTGGGGCTGACCCGATCGCTGGCCATCGAGGTGGCGCGCCACGACATCACCGTCAATGCCATCGGACCGGGCTGGATCGAAACCGCCTCGAGCAGCCCCCAGGAGGTCGTGGCCGGCCGCAACACCCCTGCCGGGCGGCCCGGCAGGCCCGACGAAATCGGCCAAGTGGCGCTGTTCCTGTCCAGCCAGGAAGCCAGTTACCTGACCGGCCAGCTCATCGTCGTGGATGGCGGCAACACCATTCAGGAGTTCAAGGGCCCAGGGGCGGGCTACTACTGAAGCCTTCTCTCCGACACATTGAAAGGCCGCGCTAATTAAATATTCACGTGCATCGCCTATAACGGCAGTCCAGTTAATCGCCGAAGGCAAACCATGGCTGCGGCAGCGGACTCATTCGCAGAGATTTCTCCCTCGCAGCTCGAAGCTGCCGAGGTGCTGCTGCTGTCGAGTCGCGGGCCGCGCCCGGACGTCCTGGACGCTATTGGCGAGGACATAGGGACCGCGGTTCTGACCGTGGCCGAGTTCGAAGCTATCGATCTCTCCGCATTGGCCGGGCGCCCCCTGGTCATCGACGTCGATCTATCCGATGCCGCCTTGGTGAAGGCCCTAAGGGGCCGCTTGAGGGACCTGGAAACGCCACGCCTGGTTTTGCTCCAGACCCACAATCGGCGCGACGTTCTCCGGGCCCAGGACCTCAATCCGACCGACTTTTTCTTTCATCCCTTCCGTTCGGCCGACCTTGGGCGGACCGTGCGATACCTCCTGAACGGCAAGGCCGAAGGGAACTGGGTGGACCTGACGCAGACGCAGAGAGCCGCCTTGCGGGTTAGCCTGAAGTGCTTCGAGGACGCCGCCGAGCGAGCCGCGCGGGGCGAGCCGCTCCCGGTCGAGGGGCTCAAGGACTGTACCCGCTGTATCCTCGCCGCCACCCAGGAACTCCACCTCGACGACTGGATGGCCGCCCTGCGCGATCATCACAACTACACCTTCCGTCACTCCATGTTCGTCACCGGTGCCATTTCGACCTTTGCCTATGCCCTCGGTATTCGTGGGCTCGACCTGGAACGCCTGGCCCTCGGCGCCCTGCTGCACGATATCGGCAAGGCCAAGGTGCCGCTCGCGCTGCTCGACAAGCCGAGCGCTCTATCTCCGCGCGAGATGCGGCTGATGCAGAGGCATTCGGACTATGCGCGCATGATGCTGGCATCGGAGACCTGGGTGGAACCGGAAGTCGCCGCCATGGTCATCCATCATCACGAGCGGCTCGACGGTTCCGGCTATCCCGACGGCCTGGCCGCGGGCCAGCTCAACGATTTCGTGCGCATGACCGCGATCAGCGATACCTACTCCGCCCTGGTCGACAAGCGAGCCTACAAGGCCGCCATGCCCAAAGACCGGGCGATCCGTCTCATGTCGAGCCTGAAGAATGAACTGGACCAGGACATCGTGCGAAAGTTCGGCGAGTTTATCCTGGCCTGACCGATTCTCCGCCCGCCGGTGCCACTCGAGGGCCAGCGCAGGTGCCACGTTTTCCTTTCCAAGGCTCGAAGGGAAGGTGTCCCGCAGGAGGCCGACGACCTTGTCCCGACGATTGTGTCACTCCGCTGGCCGCTGCGCCGCGATGTCGATCAGGATGGTGACCGCGTCGGGGACCATGGACGTGTCCTTGAAGAGGCCTTGGCCGATCCCGTAGTCGAGGCGCAGGATCTCGATCTCGCCGGTCGCCCGGGCGGTCTTGCGCGCCGGGTCGCCGCTGTCCGGCTCGATCGCCAGGGTGAAGGGCAGGGTCACCTCCCTGGTGACGTCGCGCAGGGTCAATTGGCCCGAGGCCTCATAGGCTTCGTCGTCCATGATTTCGAACTGTTCGGCGACGAACCGCGCGGTGGGCCAGGTCTCGGCGTCGAACAGCGACGGCGAGCGAATCGCGCTGTCGCGGTCCGCCGATCCACTATCGACGCTGGCGATCTCGATCGTCACCTCGACCCGCGCATCGCCGAGGTCGCTGGGATCGAAGCGAATGCTGGCCTCGAAGGATTTGAACTGGCCTTCCACGGCCTGGCCCGCCTGGCTGGTGCGAAAGCCGACACGGCTTTCCTCGCCGACGGTCCAGTCGGACGCAGCGGCAATGGCCGGGCTGACCAGAAGAAGAGAGAGAACGAGGGCCGCTAGGCGGTGCGAACGCGCCATGATCATGACCTTTTCTTGGTTGGCAGGAAGGGGATCATCCGCGCGAGCAGGTTATCCTTGTCGATCACTTGGTGCTTTATGGCTGCTGCGGCATGCAACCCGATCAGGGCGACCAGGCTCCAGCCGAGCCAGGCGTGAAGCAGGCCGAGGCTGTCCTGCAGCGCCTTGTTGGGGCCCATCGGATTGGGCAGCGTCACCTGACCGAAGATAACGATGGGAAAATCCGCCGACCAGGAATGCACGATACCGATCAGCGGTTGGATCAGCAGCAGCGCATAGAGCAGGGCATGGCTGACGCCCGCGGCGCGCCGCTGCCAGTCCGGCATCGTGGCGGGTAGGGGAGGTGGTGGCGAGACCCGCCGCCAAATCAGACGAAGGACGGTCAGGACCCAGATCGTGACCCCGAGTGACTTGTGCAGATTGTACTGGGCAAATTTCTCCAGACTGAGCTCGAGTTCCACCATGCCCCAAGCCAGCCAGACCGACCAGGCCAGCAGGGCCAGAGTGACCCAATGGATGACCTGGGCCGGGCCGCTGTAGGTGGCCTTCGCCCGGTTGGCGTGTTTGTCCCCTGGCATGGCTTTCCCTTGTCACAGCCTGTTCGTTTGACGGGCCCTGCTACGGCTCAATCTCGATATCGAGACCGATTACGGCGCGGCGGGCAGATGGCGCAGTTCCATGCCGATGGCGCCGAACGCGGTGAAGCCCTTCCAGTAGCGCGGATCGTCGACGTCGCTTCGCGGGCTTTCGTTGGAGAAGGGCTCCAGCAGGTTGAGGAAGGGCTCGTAGATGTCCGGTTGGCCCAACAGGTGAAGACCGAGGAAGGCGGTCACGAAGTGCTGGTTGATGTTGTTGAGTTTTCGATTGTCCCAGGCCGGTTCCTGGTAGTGCAGCCATTCGGCGTAGTTGGATTCCGAGATTGGCGGCGCGGGGTTGACCGGGACTTCGTGGATGGCACCCTGGTACTTCAGATAATAGCGGTCTGAGTTCACCGCATTCTGGGCCAGGAAATCGACGCCGGCGAAAGGCGCCGTACGGTCCTGTTCGCCGACAATGAAGAAGCTGGGCACGGTCAGGCCGAGCAGCGTTTGCTGGTCCCAAAGCCCAAAGCTGCCCCCGAAAGGCGCGAAGAGGACGAGCGCCTTGATTCGGTCGTCGAGCAGATCGAGATAGTCGGGGTTGCCCGATTGCAGCCGGGCAAACGGCGCGCTGGGCGAGCCAAAGGGATTGCTCACGAAGGCCTCGGTCAAGCCGGCGCCGGCGGCGATCAATGCGCCGTATCCGCCCATCGAGTAGCCGATGACCGCGGTGTTCTCGTCATCGACCATGCCAGTGAGGAAACGGCGGATCCCGAAGTGGCTCATATCGGCGATCGTATTGAGCACGAAGTGAATATCGAGCGCTCGATTCAGCAAGGTGCTGCCGAAACCGACCTTATCCGCGTGGGTGGACTCGGTGTGATCGATCGCCACCACGATGTAACCCTTGGAGGCCAGGTTTTCAGTCAAATTGGAAAGAAGCACGCGTGAGCCGGGATAGCCGTGGGAGACGATCAGCAGGGGGTAGGGGCCATCGCCGCGGTCGGGCCTGGCGCCACGAGCAGCCCTGCCCCCGAACCTGAAGGGTGTCACCGGGCGGTCCGGCACGCCCGGCCCGGTTCCCAGGTGATCCTTGTAGCTCGTCACTTCCCGTTGCCTCTTGCGCAGTTTGGCGGGATACCAGATCTCGAGCTTCAAAGGCCGGTCGTAGCGCGGTTCCGGGTTCTCAGGGGTAATGTTCAGGATGTCGATCTGATCCGGATTGACCACCTCGATCGTGCGAACGCCGACATTGTAGGGTCCGCGGTAGGCCAGCTCGGGAGCGTCGGGGCGCGGGTCGCCGTAAAAGAAGTCGTTCACATCGAGGGTCCTACAGCCTCTGTTGCCGCGCCGCTCGTCATCGTCGCCGCCGTGATAGCCGTCATCGTCTCCATAGGCGTGTCCGTGACGCTCGCCGCAGTTGTGCAGTGCCTGCGCCTCGCCGACAAGCGGCAGATCGGTGCCTTTACCGATCAAGATCAAGGCGATGGCGGATAGCAGCAGGACTGTCACGCGTCTGGCCATGGGCTTCAACTTTCCTTTAAGTGAACAAGAGGTGCGATCAGCTTTGGATTTGGCGTTCGGTCATGAGCTGTGTCCCCTGGCACCGGCCAACGAACCCCTGCTAAAGTTACAAGCCTTCCCTTGCGATGGAAATGGCACCTTTGCGGGAGGCTTGCGCAAGGATTGTTCTCTGACCAATTGCCGGAGGTCCATACGAGACCGCGCCAACAAACAATTCGGCTTTCATCGCCGGGAACTTCTCTCTGCTCTGCACAGCGAGTGCCCTAGGCGGGCCCAATGGCACTGCATTCTCCCGCGATCCGTTGGGCTAATTCGTGCTAGAGAATACGACCAAGCATGTTAGGTAAAGAAGGTGGTGTCGACATTATGTTTCTCGTTTGGAGGGGGTGACAGTGGTAACAGAGTTTCGAAGATTGGTGTTCACTACCGAAGAACTGTTGAACGCGCTTGAAATGTTCCGGGCTGATAAGGGAGCTGGTTTGCCACCCGGTCGAATAAGGCAGGTCACGATTGTCGACGAACCACAGACCTGTGCCCAAGTGCGACTGACTGAGCACGGCAGTGACGATGCGCAAGAGGTTGTGGTCGACGCCGGAATGCTTGCTGCCGTTATGATCAATTTTTGCATGAGCAAAAAGATCCCCATTCCAAGGGCAGCGAAGAAATCTGTCGTCAAGGCTGGGGAGGGGCTCGCGTTGAGTTTTTCGATCAAGGCCAGCCCGCGCTCTTAGGCCCAGAAGGCGAGGATAATTCGCGCTGATTTTAGCTTAGGAAAAATCTACAATACATTGATATAATTTGTTATTTTTAATGAATATGGTCTGAGGGCACAAAAATTTTCTATCTGATTGGGGGATGAACGGGATTAGCGGCCCGTAACACTGTTTAA
>JAJFGK010000064.1 GCA_021776195.1 Kiloniellaceae bacterium
GTGACCGCCGAGAGCGGCGCGGTCGAGTACATCCGCGGCTCGCACCTTTGGGGCAAGCAGTTCCACCCCAGCGCCTTTGCCGGCGACGACCGCTATGCCACCGACCTGCCCCCGGTGCCGGACTTCGAGACCGAACGGGACAAGCTGGACATCGTCCGCTTCGAGCTGGAGCCCGGCGACTGCACGGTGCACCACGGCCTGACCGTGCATTCGGCACCCGGCAATGCCGACCGGGGCCGGCGGCGGCGCGCCTATGTCACCCGCTGGGCCGGCGACGACGCGGTCTATGCGCCCGGCGAGACCATCATGCCGATCCTGCGCGAGCCGGAAGCGACCCCCGGCGGGCCACTCGACTGCGACCTCTGGCCGGTGGTCTGGCGGCGGGACGAAGGCGCGTCCGCCTAAAATCAACGATTCTCGAGCAAAGAGTTAGAAGCAATTAGTTCCCTCTCCGTCATTGCCGAGCTTGACCCGGCAATCCAGGAGTTGCTCGGACCTCACCGTTCCTGGACCCTCGGGTCGAGCCCGAGGGCGACAACAGGAGTATGAGCCGGTCCTGTAAGTTGTTGATCCTGGCTAAACAGTTTCGGCTCGGACTCTGCGACTCGTAGCCCGCCGGCTACCCCGCCATCCACCAGCGGCTGACGGCGCGGCCGCCGTCGAGGGACTGGGTCGCGGAGATCTTCTCCGGGGTGGCGATCTTGTCGGACTTGGCGTCGACCCAGTTGGCGAAGAGCGGGATGATCTGGCCGCCCTCGTCGCGGATGATGCGCTGCATCTCGCCATAGAGTTCGCCGCGCTTGGCCTCGTCGAGCTCGGCCCGGGCCTCGACCAAAAGCTTGTTGAAGCGCGGGTGATCCCAATAGGTGTCGTTCCAGGAACCGCCGGTGGCATAGGTGACGGTGAGCATCTCGTCGGCGACCAGGCGGCCGTACCAAATGCAGGCGCAGAAGGGTTTCTTCAGCCAGACATCGCTCCAGTAGCCGTCGTCGGGAACCCGGTCGATGACGAGGTCGATGCCGGCCTTGGCGGCGGTCTCGCGGAACAGGGTGGCGCCCTCGACGCTGCCGGGCCAGCCGGCGTCGGCGACCGACAGGGTCACCTCGAGATTGTCGAGCCCGGACTGCTTCAGGTACCACTTGGCCTTGTCCGGATCGTAGCCGCGCTGCTCGATGGACGGGTCGTGGAAGCGATAAGCGCTGGAAATCGGCTGGTCGTTGCCGACGGAGCCGCGCCCGCGCAGGATCTTCTTCAGCAGTTCCTCGCGGTCGATGGCGTGCTTCAGGGCCATACGGACGTTGTTGTCGTCGAAGGGCGGCGTGTCGGTGCGCATGGGATAGGTGTAGTGCTGGCGGCCTTCGGTCTGCACCACCGAGATGCCGTCGCGGGCATCCAGCCGGTCGGCGGTCTTCAGATCGACCGTCGCCATGATGTCGATGCCATCGGTCACGACGGCGTTCTGCCGCGCGTTGGCGTCGTGGATCACCAGGAATTCGGCCGAATCGAAATGCCCGACGCTGTCGTTCCAATGGTTTGGGTTGCGCTTGATCTCGGAGCGGACGCCGGGCTCGAAGGCGACCAGCTCGTAGGGGCCGGCGCCGATCTTGGTGCCGTTGTCCAGGGGCTTGCCGTCCTTCGAGGGCATGATGGGCACGTGATAATCGCTGGTCAGGAAGGCGAAGTCGGCGCTCGCCGTCTTCATCTTGAAGACCACCGTGTGATCGCCGTCGGCGGTGACCGCCTCGACGGTGGAGGCCTGGGGCTTGAAGGAGGATTTGGAGTCCTCGTGGGTGTGGAAGTTCCAGGAGGCCGCCACGTCGTGGGCGTCCACGGTCTTGCCGTTGGAATGCTCGACCCCCTGGCGCAGCTCGAAGGTCCAGGTCGAGGCGTCTTTCGAAGCCTCCCAGTTGGTCGCCAGGTGAGGCACCAGCTTGTTGTCGCCGTCGGTGACCGTCAGGTAGTCGTGAATCCCCATGCCGGTCATGAATTGATGGGTGTTGACCCAGGTCGCCAGGTCCATGGAGTCGACGGTCTGGCCGTCGGGTAGGCCGATGCGGACGTGACCCCCCTTCTTGGGCGTGGCGGCCTGGGTCTTCTCGATGAAGGCCGTGGTCATGGCGGCGGTCAGGCCCAGGGTCGCGGCGCCCTGCATGAACTCCCGGCGGCCGACCTTGCCGGCCACGAAGAGCGACTTCAATTCGTCGAGTTTTTTCATGGTCTTTCTCCCTGCTCCAGTTTCTGGTTTCCGAAGTGCCGAGGTAACCAAAACACCGAAAGCAAAAAGTTTGAACGCCAGGAAATGAAATAGCAAATGCCCTGGGCCGTCGGCCGTGCCGCCGCGGCTTTATCGCCGCCGATCGGGTCACGGCCCTTGACCAGAATTGCTGCGGTGCAATATAGAATGTTGCAACGCAAAATCAGGAGATAGCCATGACCGGGACCACGGTGACGATCGCCCAGCGCAAGGGCGGCGTGGGCAAGACGACCCTCGCGGCGCATCTGGCGGTGGCCTGGTCGGGCGAGCGGTCGGTGGCCGTCCTCGATCTCGATCCCCAGGGCAGTCTGGGCGAGTGGTACGAGAAGCGCGAGGCGCGGCTCGGCACCGATGCCACCGGCCTGACCTTTCGCACGGCGAGCGGCTGGGGCGCGCGGCGCGAGGCCCGCATGCTGGCGCGCGACCACGACATCGTGGTGATCGACACGCCGCCGCACGCCGACTACGAGGCGCGCATGGCGATGGATCCGGCCGGTTTGATCGTCATCCCGGTGCAGCCGACCCCGGTCGATCTCTGGGCGACCCGTGAAACGCTGGCCTTGGCGGCCAAGGAGAAGACCCTGGCGCTGGTCGTCTTCAACCGGGTCGCCGCGCGGGCCCGTCTCACCGAGGCGATGTGCGCCGCCATGATCGAAATGCACGACCATCTCGCCACCGCGCGCCTGGGCAACCGGGTCGCTTTTGCCGCCTGCCTGGGCGAGGGACGCACGGTGCTCGAGACCCAGCCCAGCAGCAAGGCGGCCCAGGAAATCACGGCCCTGGCCCGGGAAATTCTGCGGCGCGCCAAATAGGAAAGGCCCGGGCAAAAGCCCGGGCCTGTCGAGAATTCAAACCGGTTGCAGAGAGGGTTACGCCGCCAGAGTGGAGCGAACCTCCTCGATGGTGGTCATGGCCTGCTCGCGCAGCGGCGCGGTGACATCGTCGGCCAGGTGGGCGGCGACATCGGCAAGACGCTGGGCATTGCCGCAAGCCCGGTCGACTTCGGCCTGCACGAACTTGGTCTGCAGCTCGCCGGCTTCCTGCGGGGTCTTGCTGGCCAGCAGCTGTTCGGTGACGCTTTCGAGCTGGTTGAGGTTTTCCCGAACCTGCTCGAAGCCGAGCTGGGTCAGGTCCATCATGCCCTTGGCGAAAGCCAACTGCGAGGCGGCGGCGGCGGCGAAGGGACCCTTGAACAGGTCACCGGCCTGCTCGCTGTTCTTTTCGGTCAGGGCGTGGGCCTTGACGGTCTGCTCGTAGAGGAACCCATTGGTCTTCTCGACCTGGGCCGCAAAGGTCTCCAGGTTGCCGCGCGCCGTCGTGACGGCTTCGCTGACAAAGGGGTTGGTCTTGCTGTTGCTGTTGGCGGTCTTCTTGCTGGTGGCCATCGATTCGATCCTTTTTCATCCGCCTGGCTGGCGGGAAATGATGCGGTGCAACATGTATAATAGGGAGGCCTGACCGCCTGTTCAAGACAAAATGTTGCACTGCACCATAAATTTTTCCCGCCCCGTCCCTAGGCAGCCTGGCGCCCCTGGCGCCGTGCCCCCTCTGGCGCCTTGTGGAAGGCGCCGTCCTTCATGATGGCGAGCAGATTGTCGGCATCCTGCAGGATCGACACGTCCTTGGCGGGGTCGCCCGCGACCAGCAGAAGATCGGCCAGGTAACCTTCCCGGATCAATCCGATCTCGGCGCCGAACAGCTCGCCGCCGAGCTGGGTGGCGGCCTGGATCGCCTCCAGGGGGGTGTAGTCCAGCAGATTGACGAAATGCTCCAGATCGCGCGCGTTGGTACCGATGGGGTTCCAGGCAAAGCCGTAGTCGCCGCCCGGCAGGATGCGCACGCCGCGCGCCTTCAGCTTCTTCATGTTCACGATGCAGCTTTCCAGCTCCTGACGGAAGAAGAGCGCCACGGGCGTGTCTTCGGTGATGCCCCAGGCGGCGCCCTCGCCGCGCGAGGTCGCGTACATGATGCCCATGGCCGGGGCGACGAAGATCCGGTCCTTGTCCGCTTCCAGCAGGTCGAGGGCCTCGTCGTCGGCCAGGGTCGCGTGATAGATCACATCGGCCCCCTGGCGCAGGCACATCTTGACGCTCTCGGCCGAGCGGGCGTGGACGGCAAAGCGCTTGCCGCGGGACCTTGCGACCTCGCCGACCGCCGCCACCTCCTCCTCGTTCATCACCGTCATGTCGGCGCGGGCGAAGGGGACGAACTCGTCGCCGGAGGGGTTGATCTTCAAGGTGTCGACGCCCTCGCGGCAGGCCCGCCTCGCGGCGGCGCGGAACTGGTCGGGGCCGTCGCAGCACTGGGCGAAGGTCTCGCGGTACATGTGCGAGCGGCGCACGTCGCCGAGGCCGCCGGTCACGGTCAGCTCGAGGCTGGCGGCGCGCATCCGCGGACCCGGGATGTCGCCGGCCTCGATCGCGTTGCGGATCACGATGTCGAGGCGCTCCTTGGCGGTGGCGGCGCTAAAGAGGGCGGTGAAACCCTGGTCGAGCATCTTGCGGGCGAACTTCATGGTCTCCAGCGTATGCTCCTCCGGCGGCATGTCGCCCAGGCCCTCCAGCGTCGGGGTGTCGCAAAAGCTGATATGGGCATGGGCCTCGATCAGGCCCGGCATCAAGGTGGCGCCGCCGCCATCGACAAGCGCGGCCTCCGGCGCCTCGATCGGGGCGTCGCGGCCGATCTGCTTGATGCGGTTGCCCTCGACCAGCAACTGGCCGGGAAAGGGCGGCTCGCCGGTGCCGTCGATGATCTGGACATTGGTGAAGAGGGTCGCGGCCATTGATCTTCCTTCCTAAACTTTTGTTTCTTGTCACTAAACTACGCGGCCTCCTGCGGCGAGAAAATCTTTACCATCATTTGGAGGAAAATGCGAGCGTTGCGGCGTGATCTTGCGCCAAAGACGGGTAAATCGAGGGAAAAGTTCTCCAGGGCGATGGAGTTGGAAAGAAACGCGACCATGATCAATTGACAAAAGTTTAGTGATAAGTTTAGTGTTATGGTATCGACGGCAATGACCGCGGCGATGGGGGCCGTCGATTCGCACCGGGCATCCGTTTGGGGTCGGCCGGCGCAGATCAACAAGTGCCCCGCCGCCGCTTTCGGGAGGATACCATGCGGAATTGGAAGGCATGTCTTGCCGCGGCTGCCCTGGGCGTCGCGGCCGCGACGTCCGTGCAGGCGCAGGACAAGGAACTGACCCTTTGCTGGGCGGCCTGGGACCCGGCCAATGCCCTGGCCGAACTGGGCAAGGACTTCACCGCCGAGAGCGGCATCGCGATGAACTACGAGTTCGTGCCCTGGACGAATTTCGCCGACCGTTTCATCAACGAACTGAACTCCGGCGGCAAGCTCTGCGACCTGCTGATCGGCGACAGCCAGTGGATCGGCGGCTCGGCGACCTACGGCCACTACATCAAGCTGAATGACTTCTTCGACAAAGAAGGCATTTCCATGGACGACTTCGCGCCGGCCACGGTCCATGCCTATTCGACCTGGCCCAAGGGCACGCCCAACTACTGGGCCCTGCCGGCCATGGGCGATGCGCTGGGCTGGGTCTACCGCAAGGATTGGTTCGCCAAGCCCGAGCTTCGTGCCGAGTTCAAGAAAACCTATGGCCGCGAACTCGAGGTGCCGAAGAACTGGCACGAACTGAAAGATATCGGCGAGTTCTTCCAGGGCCGCGAGATCGACGGCAAGAAGGTCTACGGCATGGGCATCTACACCGAGCGCGGCTCGGAGGGGATCACCATGGGCGTGACCGCGGCCATGTATTCCTGGGGCTTCCAGTACGAGAACCCCGACAAGCCGTACGACATGGCAGGCTACGTGAACTCGCCCGCGGCCGCCGAGGCGCTAGCGTTCTATAAATCGCTCTACGACTGCTGTACCCCGCCGGGCCATTCCGATGCCTACATGGTCGCCAACCTCGACGCCTACAAGTCGGGCCAGGTCGCCATGCAGATGAACTGGTTCGCCTTCTTCCCCGGCATCGCCAAAGACGAGGACGTCGGTGGCGACAAGTCCGGCTTCTTCGTCAATCCGGCGCAGAATGTCGCGGCCTCGACCCTGGGCGGTCAGGGTATCTCGGTGGTGGCCTATTCCGACAAAAAGGATCTGGCTCTGGAGTACATCAAGTGGTTCGCCACGCCCGACGTGCAAAAGAAGTGGTGGTCCCTGGGCGGCTATTCCTGCCACGTCGCGGTGCTGAACGACCCGAACTTCCCCGACACGGCGCCTTTCGCCGCCGACTTCCTGAAGGCCATGGGCGGCGTGAAGGACTTCTGGCAGGAGCCGACCTACGCCGAGCTGCTGCAGTCCATGCAAAAGCGCGTCCATGACTATGTCGTGGCCGGCAACGGCACCTCGCAGGAGGCCCTCGACAAGCTGATCGTGGACTGGACCGAGGTCTTCGAGGACGACGGCAAGCTCTAGCCGGACCAGCCGGGCGGCCAAAGGGGGGCGGCCAAAGGGGGGCGGCCAAGCGGCCGAGGAGGCCGCGAGGCTCCCCACGGTATACCCTGGACCGGCCGGGCCGCGGCCCGGCCGGTCCCGCGGGCCTCTATTGCCGGCCCCTGCTGCCGGATATTGTCGCCGAACGAGACGAGAGATGACCGATCAGTCCAGCGTTCCCATCAGCGAGGCTGTCGCGCGAGCCACCCCCGGCATTGTCGCCGGCCCGCTGCGTGGCCTTTCGGATCGTGCCATCGCCTGGCTCTTCATCTCGCCGACCATCGTCCTGTTGCTGGCGATCAACATCTTTCCGCTGATCTGGACGGTCTATCTCTCCTTCACCAACTACCGCGCCAACCGGCCGGGCCGGGAAATCGAGTGGGTCGGCACGCGCAATTACGAGCGTCTGCTCGGCAGCGAGGACATCTGGGGCTATCTACAGGCCACCGCGCATTTCGTGTTCTGGACCATGGCGATCCAGGTGGTTCTCGGGCTCGGGCTGGCCCTGCTGATCAACCGCAACTTCAGGGGCGCCAGCTTCTGGACCACGGTGATCCTCATTCCCATGATGCTGTCGCCGGCGGTGGTGGGCACCTTCTGGACCTACCTCTATCAGCCCCAGACCGGTATTTTCAGCGCGATCATCAATCTCTTCGTGGCGGTCGGGCCGATCGATATGATCGGCTCGGTGACGCTGGCGCCCTGGTCCATCATCATCGTCGATACCTGGATGTGGACTCCCTATATCATGTTGCTCTGCCTCGCGGGACTGCGGTCGATCCCCGACTATCTCTATGAGGCCGCCGAGATCGATCGCGCCTCGGCCTGGCAGAAGTTCTGGTACATCACCCTGCCGCGGATCATGCCCTTCCTGATGTTGGCGGTGCTGTTTCGTGGCATCGAGAACTTCAAGATGTTCGATATGGTGGTGGAGCTGACCTCGGGTGGACCGGGCTCGACCACGGAAGTGGCCTCGATCAACCTGAAGCGCGAGGCCTTCGAGAAGTGGCGGACCGGCTATTCCTCGGCCTTTGCCGTGATCCTCTTCGTCACGGTCTTTGGCCTTGGCAACATCTATGTCAAAGCGCTCAACAAGGTGAAGCAATGAGTGCCCCCGGCCGGACAGCACAGGCGGGCAAGACCGCGCATTCGGTCGTCAAGGCCGGTGCTCTTGGCAAGTGGATCGCCGGGGTCCTGGTCCTGGTCTACGCCCTGGTCACCCTGATCCCTCTGCTGTGGATCTTCTCGACCGGCTTCAAGTCCCCGCCCGATTCGATCTCCTATCCTCCCAAGGTGATGTTCGATCCGACGCTGGAGGGCTACGTCAACCTCTTCACCACGCGGTCGCGCCAGACCGCGGACTACATCGAAAGCCTGGGCCCGGCCGAGACCTGGTACGACTCCATCGTGCGCAAGCGCAACATGGTGATCGTCGGCCCCTCGCGCTTCCTCGACCGCTATGTGAACTCGATCGTCATCGGCTTCGGCTCGACCTTCCTGGCGGTCCTGCTCGGGACCCTGGCGGCCTACGGGTTTTCGCGCTTCAAGGTGCCCTTGAAGGACGACCTGCTGTTCTTCATCCTCTCGACCCGCATGATGCCGCCCATCGCCGTGGCCATTCCGATCTATCTGATGTATCGCACCCTGGGCCTGTCGGACACCGCGCTCGGCATGATCCTGCTCTACACCGCGGTCAACGTGTCCCTGGCGGTCTGGCTGCTGAAGGGTTTCATCGACGAGATTCCCATGGAGTACGAGGAAGCCGCCGTGGTCGACGGCTACACCCGCCTGCAGGCCTTCTGGAAGGTCGTGCTGCCCCAGGCCCGGGCCGGCATCGCGGCGACCGCGATCTTCTGCCTGATCTTTGCCTGGAACGAGTATGCTTTCGCCCTGTTGCTGACCAGCGGCAGCGCGCAGACCGCGCCGCCCTTCATTCCCATCATCATCGGCGAGGGCGGCCTCGACTGGCCGGCGGTGGCGGCCGGCACGACGCTCTTCCTGCTGCCGATCGTGGTCTTCACCGTGTTGTTGCGCAATCAACTGCTGCGCGGCATCACCTTCGGGGCGGTGCGGCGATGAGCGATGCGACCAACAAGCCTCGCAAGGCGGGCAGCGCGGCCCGCTTCTTCCGCCGTGGGCCCTGGGAGAACGGGGCCACGGCGCTGATTGCGCTGGGCGTCTTCATGCTGATGCAGCCCTTCTCGCTCACGCTCTTTGGCTATTCCTTTATCACGATCCTGGTCGGCACGGTCGGCTTCGTGTTCGTCAGCCATTTCCCGGACTGAGGACGATGGCAGAGATCCGTATCGAACAGCTGCACAAGTCCTTCGGCGACTTCACCGCCGTTCGCGACTCCTCTTTCACCATCGAGGACGGCGAATTCTTTGTCATGCTGGGTCCCTCGGGCTGCGGCAAGACCACCACCCTGCGGATGATCGCCGGCCTCGAGATGCCGACCTCGGGCCGTGTTCTGCTCGACGGCGAGGACGTCACCTTCAAGCGGGGCGGCGAGCGCGACATCGCCTTCGTCTTCCAGCTCTTCGCGCTCTATCCCCACATGAACGTGCGCAAGAACATTTCCTTTCCCCTGCGCATGGCGGGCTTGCCGCGCCGGGAGGTCCGCGAGCGCACCGAGGCGGTGGCGCGCATGCTGCAGATCGACCATCTGCTGGACAAGCCGGTCGGCGGTCTGGCGAGCGGCGACCGGCAGCGCGTCGCCCTGGGCCGCGCCGTGGTGCGCCGGGCCAAGGCCTTCTTGATGGACGAACCCCTGGGCGCGCTCGATGCCCAGTTCCGCGAGCGCATGTGCGAAGAGCTGCGCCTGCTGCACAACAGGGTCGCGGCGACCACGGTCTATGTCACCCACGACCAGATCGAGGCCATGTCCATGGCCGATCGCATCTGTGTCATGAACCATGCCAAGGTGCTGCAGGTCGGCCCGCCCACTGAAATCTACGCCCGCCCGGCGACCCGATTCGTCGCCGGCTTCATCGGCTCGCCGGCCATGAACTTCCTGCCCGCCCAGGGCGGCCTGGCGCCTGGTACCACGACGGTCCAGGTCAATGGTGGGACGATCGCGGTGCCCCGGCTGCACGAGGCCCTGGACCACGGCGATGCCGTCATCGGCGCCCGGCCCGAACATATCAGGATCGCCGATCGGGGCGCCCTGCGAGGCCGGATTTTCGCCGTGGAGTACATGGGCACCCGGCAGTTGATCACGGTGGAAACCGATGTCGCGCGGCTGCGGGTCTGGGCGCCCAATACTGTGCGGGTCGCCGACGGCGAACAGGTCGGGCTGGACTTCGAAACCGACCGGCTGGTGCTGTTCGACCCGGTGAGCGACCGGGCCCTGGCCAGCGATCTCTATGCGGCGCAGAGCCCGCAAGGGGTACGGGCCCATGGCTGAGGTGACCCTGCAGAATGCGAGCAAGGTCTTCGGCCAGATAGCCGCGGTCGAGGATCTCGATCTGACCATCGGCCATGGCGAATTCGTCGTGCTGCTGGGGCCGACCGGCGCCGGCAAGACGACGACCCTGCGTCTTGTGGCGGGCTTGGAGCGACCCGACAGCGGCCGCGTCCTGATCGACGGCCAGGATGTCACCGGCCTGCCGCCGGCGGCGCGGAACGTGGCCTTCGTCTTTCAGCAGTATTCGCTCTATCCGCACTACAGTGTCTTTCAGAACCTGGCCTTTCCCCTGCGCGCGCCGGGGCAGTCCTTCACGCCGGCGCAGATCGAGGAGCGGGTCGGCGAGATCGCCCGACTGCTGCGCATCGAAAGCAAGCTGCAGAACCGGGTGACCACCCTGTCGGGCGGCGAGATGCAGCGGGTCGCCATCGGCCGGGCCCTGGTCCGCCGGCCGACGATCTTTCTGATGGACGAGCCGCTCTCCTCGCTCGACGCCAAGCTGCGCGAGGACCTGCGCGTCGAGCTGAAGCGCATTCAGCGCGATCTCGAGGCGACGGTCCTCTATGTCACCCACGACCAGCTTGAGGCCATGACCCTGGCCGACCGCATTGGCGTGCTGGCCCAGGGGCGGCTGATCCAATTGGGTACCCCGCGCGAGATCTATGAGCGTCCGAACACCATCGAGGTCGCCCGGCGCCTCGGCAGTCCGCAAATCAACCTGCACCAGCCCGGCCTCCTGGACTGCGGCGACCTGCCGGCGGCCACGGCGACAATCGGTCTGCGCCCCGAGGACATTGAGCTGCACGCTTCCGGCGGCGTCGCCGCGACGGTCCTGACCGTCGAACATCTGGGCGTCGAGACCGTCATCCTGCTGGAGGTCGCGGGGCAGCGGTTGCATGCGCTGCTGGGCGCGCTGGCGCCCGTGGCCAAGGGGGAGACGGTGACGATCGGTCCGCGCCCCGGCGCCGCCATGTTTTTCGACCGGGAGGGCCGGCGCATCGGCACCCAGCCCTCGCAGACCGCGGGGGAGGCCGCCTATGGAACCTGATCTCATGCAACGGCTGCTTGCCGAGGCCAAGGAGGCGATCGTCGCCCACGGCGACGAGCTCACCGCGCTCGACCAGGCCATCGGCGACGGCGATCACGGCGTCAACATGAAGCGCGGCTTCGAAGCGCTGGCCGCGGCGGCGGACGAGATTGCCGCGCTCGACCCGGGGCCCGCGCTGCAAAAGGCCGGGATGACCCTGGTGATGTCTGTGGGCGGCGCCTCGGGGCCGCTCTACGGCACCTTGCTGATGGCCATGGGCAAGGCCCTGCCGGCGGCTCGAGTCGGTAGGGCGGATGTTGCCGCCGCCTTCGCCCAAGGGGTCGCGGCCCTGGCCAAGCGCGGCAAGTCCGAGGCCGGCGAGAAGACCATGCTCGAGGTACTGCTGCCGGTCGCGGAGGCGCTGTCGGGCTTGGCCGCCGGCGAGTCCCTCCAGGCGCTGCGCGATGCCGCCGACCGGGGCCTGGCCGCGACCAAGGACATGAAGGCAACCAGGGGCCGGGCCTCCTTTCTGGGCGACCGCTCGATCGGCCATCTCGACCCCGGCGCGCGTTCATCGGCGCTGCTGGTTCATACCCTGTGCGATGTGATAGAGGGCAAGGCATGACCGACTGCGTGGCAATCGTGATCGTCTCCCATTCGCCGGAGGTGGCCAGGGGGACGGCTGACATGGTGCGCGAAATGGTCGGCGAGGAAGTGCGGGTCGCTTTCTGCGGCGGCAATGCCGCCGGCGGCCTCGGCACCGATGTCGCTGCAATCAAGGCGGCCATCGAGCAGGTCTACGGCCCCAAGGGCGTGGCCCTGCTGGTCGATCTCGGCGGGGCCGAGACCAACAGCGAGATGGCCATAGAAATGCTCGACCCGGAAATGCAGCAGCGCATCGCGATCTGCAATGCGCCGATTGTCGAGGGCGCGGTGATGGCCGCGACCGAGGCCGCGGGCGGCGGCTCGCTGGAGATTGTCCGTGCCACCGCCGAGGAGTTCCTGTCATGAGCGATGCGGCCGGAACCGCCCAGGCGAGCGGCGACTGGATCGACGGACAGGCGACGGTGCGCGATCCCACCGGTCTGCACGCCCGGCCGGCGGTCAAGCTCACCAAGCTGGCCAAGACCTTCGAGGCGCGCGTCGAGCTCCGCGCCGGCGCCGAGGGTGCCTGGATCAACGCGAAATCGCCCAACGCGGTGATGAAGCTGAAGGTGGCCCACGGCCAGGTCCTGTCGATCCGTGCCCAGGGCCAAGCGGCCGCGGCGGCGGTCGGCGCGCTGGTGGCGTTGGTCGAACGGGACTTTCAGGATTGAGAGAGCGCATGACTGACAGCGGTCCCGAACGCATTCTTGCCGGTATTGCGGCGGCCGACGGCCTGGTGGTCGCCCGACTCGCGTTCCTCCAGGGCCCCTGCCTGCAGCAGCGCCAGGCCGGAGACGCCGTCAGCGAAGCCGCGGCATTGAGGGCCGCGCTGCGGACGGCGGCCGATGCCATCGAGGGTCTCGCGGCCGGCCAGGACGAGCTGGCCGCCGAGATTCTCGAGTTTCAGTTGGCCTTGATCGAGGACGAGGACCTCTTGGCGCCGGTCTATGGGAAGATTGCCGAGGGCACCCCGGCCGAGGCCGCCTGGGCCGCCGTGCTCGATCATGAGATCGCCGAGTACCGTGCCGGCGGGGATGCGGTTTTTAGCGTCCGCGCCGATGATCTCCTGGACCTCAGGGACCGCGTGTCCCGGGCGCTGTTCGGGGACCACGCGGGCGGCGAGCGCGCTGGGGCCCAGGAGGGTGATATTCTGGTCGCCACCGATTTGACTCCCTCGCTGTTTCTCGAACTCGATTGGACCAGACACCGCGGCGCCGCGATTTGCGGCGGCAGCCCGACCAGCCATGTGGCGATCCTGGCGCGCGCGCGCGGCATTCCCCTGGTGGTCGGTCTGGGCGCGGACCTGGACCTCTTGACCGAGGGCGAGCCGGCGGTCCTGGATGCCGAGGAGGGACGGCTGATCCTGGCGCCCCGCCCGGCGACACTGAGCGGCATCGAAGACCGCCTGGCCGCCCGGGCCGCCGACGAGGTGGAAGCGCGAGCCCTGATCGCCCGGCCGGCCCAGACGGCGGCCGGCGACTCCGTGGCGATCACGATCAATGTGGACGATCCGGCGGTTCTCGATCCGATCCATCCCGACGCCGTCGCGGTGGAGACCTGCGACGGCATCGGGCTGGCCCGGACCGAGTTTCTGTTCGAGGGCGGCCGCCTGCCGGGCGAGGCGGAGCAGCTCGCCGTCTATCGCGGCCTGATCGACTGGGCGCGGGGGCGCCCGGTGACGGTCCGCACGCTGGATGCCGGCGGCGACAAGCCGATCCCCGGGGTGACCCCGGCGGGCGAGAGCAATCCCTTCCTGGGCCTGCGCGGGCTGCGTCTTTCGCTGCGGGACCCAGCGCTTTTCACGCTGCAGCTCCGCGCCCTGGCGCGGGCCGCCGCCCACGGCCCGCTCAAGGTCATGCTGCCGATGGTGACCGAGCCGGCGGAAGTCGAGCAGGCGCGGGGCCTGCTGGACCGGGCCCTGGCGGCGCTGGCCGACGAGGGGCTGGACCATGCCCGGCCGCCACTCGGCATGATGGTCGAGGTGCCGGCGGCGGCCTTGACGGCCGAGCGCTTCGAGGTCGATTTTTTCTCCATCGGCTCGAACGACCTGGTGCAGTACGTTACGGCCTGCGCGCGGGACAATCCGGCCGTGGCGGCGCTGGCCGACCCGGCCAATCCCGCCGTGCTCGAGTTGATCGCCCGCACCGTCACGGCGGGGCGGAACAAGGGCATCGAGGTCTCGCTCTGCGGCGACATGGCCTCGGTCCCCGCCTCGATCGGCACCCTGCTGGACTGCGGCCTGCGCAGCCTTTCGGTGGCGCCGGCGCAGCTCGCCCGGGTCAAGCTCGCGGTCAGCCGCCATGGTTAATCCGCGCGCCCTGGGCGATCCTTCCGTTGCCGGCTACAAGCAGCTGCTGCGCGACTTCATCGAACGGCGGCCCTCGGGCACGCGCCAGCGCATCGCCCAGGCCCTGGGCACCCACAAGAGTTTCGTCTCCCAGGTGACCAACCCGACGCTCAAGGTGCCCCTGCCGGCGCCCCATGTCGCGACGATCTTCAAGATCTGCCACTTTTCCACCGAGGAGCGCGAGGCCTTCCTGGCGGCCTATCGCGTGGCCCATCCCAATCAGGCCGCGGCCCTGGAGCGCGACCAGGCACCCGAGACCCAGGTCGTGAAGATCGAGGTTCCACTGCTCAAGGACCCGGCCCGTCAGGCCCAGTTGGTGGCGACCATCGAGGATATGGCGGCCAAGCTGATTGCCCTGGCGCGGCTGCCGGATTGATCGGGATTGCGGCGGCAAAAAAGAGACTAGGGAGGAGAGAGGCTATGAAAAAACTGATCAACGGCGTCGGGACGCTGCTGGAAGAAAGCCTGCGCGGATTCGGCGCGGCGCACAGCGATATCGTGAAGATCGCGACCGGGCCGACGTTCGTCGCCCGTGCCGGTGGCACGCCGCGCGGCAAGGTGGCCCTGGTCTCCGGCGGCGGCTCCGGTCACGAACCGCTGCACGCCGGCTTCGTCGGCCTTGGCATGCTGGACGCCGCCTGTCCCGGCGAGGTCTTCACCTCTTCCACGCCCGACCAGATGCTGGCCGCCGCCCAGGCGGTGGACGGCGGGGCCGGTGTTCTTTTCATCGTGAAGAACTACTCCGGCGACGTGATGAACTTCGAAATGGCCGCCGAGATGTACGAGGGCCGCCACGACACGGTGCTGACCAACGATGACGTGGCGGTGGAGGACTCGACCTACACCCAGGGCCGGCGCGGCGTGGCCGGCACGGTGATTGTCGAGAAGATCGTCGGCGCGGCCGCCGAGGCGGGGGCCGATCTGGCGACCCTGCAGGCGCTTGGCGCGCGGGTCAACGCCGCCACCGGGACCATGGGCGTGGCCCTGACGAGCTGCGTCGTGCCGGCCGCCGGCAGTCCGACCTTCGACCTCGGCGCCGACGAGCTGGAAATCGGCGTCGGCATTCACGGCGAACCGGGCCGGCGGCGGGAAAAGATGATGACCGCCAACGCCCTCGCCGAAGAGATGGTCGCGGCGATCTGCGAGTCGGTCGCGCCGAAGTCCGGCGATCCGGTGATCCTGCTGGTCAACGGCATGGGCGGCACGCCGCTGATGGAGCTCTACCTGCTCTATGACGTCGCCCGTCGGCTCTGCGAGGACCGCGGCCTGACCGTGGCGCGCTCCCTGGTCGGCAACTACTGCACCTCCCTCGACATGGCCGGCGCCTCGTTGACCCTGACCCGGGCCGATAGCGACATTCTGGCTCACTGGGACGCCCCGGTTCACACCGCCGCCCTGCGGTGGGGCGGCTAACCTCGACCGGTCAGCCGACCGCGGCCAGCACGCTTTCGATCTGGGCAATGAGCCCGGGAGTCTCGGGGGCGAAGCTGTCGTCGAAGATCGCCGAGCCGATGGTGAAGCCATCGACCCCGGCGGCCCTGAGCCCGGCGATCCGCGCCGGGCTGTCGATCGAGCCGGCGATAATCAGCTCGCCCGGAATCGCGCCGGGACTGCGCTTGGTATCGAGGGCGTCGCGGGCGGCTTCGATCAAGGCCATGGGCTCGGCCTCCGTGGCCCGGTAGGCCAGGAGGTCGACCCCGGCGGCGCCGGCGGCCATGAAGCGCCGGCAGTCTTCGGCAACCTCTGCCGGACTGCCACCTAATAGGGTCGGATGGTCCTTCGGGCGCCCGGGAAAGGGGTAGTAGGCGACCCCGCTGCCGGCCAGGATCTCCAGCGTGGGCGCCACGTCGGTGCCGCCGAGCAGACGGTCGACGCCCAGGCGCACCGCCATCTGGGCCGACTGCAGCGCGGCTTCGGGTGTCTCGCTGACCACTTCGAGATAGCTGGTGGCGCCGCCCACCCGGATCTTTTTGGTCAGCAGGGCCAGGGTCTCCGGCTCGACGCCGATGTCCTTGAAGCCGATGTGCTGTAATCCGAGCGGCAGCACCCGGTCGATCACCTCGAGGCAGTCGGCGACGGTCCGGTCGTCCCTGGTCAGCATGAAGATGAAGTACATGGCGGCGATTGTCGCGAGGGGGTCCGTGCGCTGTCAACGGCCGCGGCGCCACTGCGCCGACGGGCTGGACTCTTGGGGCGCGGCGTTGGACCCTTGGGGGCGAAGCAGCCATGGGGCAGGGGCGGGAAAATGTACGACCTCGGGGTCGATACCGGGGGGACCTTCACGGATTTCGTGCTGTTCGACAGGACCGCAAGATCGATCCGGACTTTCAAGGTCCGCTCCACGCCGGCCGACCCGGGCGCGGCGGTGGCCGCGGGTCTGGCCCGTCTGCGCGACGAACTGGGCGTCGATCCGGCGGCGCTCGACCGCTTCCTGTTCGGCACCACCGTGGCGACCAACACGGTGCTGGAGCGAAACGGGGCGGCGACGGCCCTGCTGACCACCCAGGGCATGCGCGACGTCCTGGAGATTCAACGGCAGTGGCGCCAGCGCCTGTTCGATCTGACCCTGCAGAAACCGCCGCCCCTGGCGCCGCGCCGGCATCGTTTCGAGGTCGCCGAGCGGGTCACCGCCCAAGGCGAGGTCCTGATCGAGTTGACCGAGGCGGAGATCGAACGAGCTGTGGCCGCCGTGGCGCAGGCACCGGTGGAATCGGTCGCCATCGTGCTGCTCTTCTCCTTTCTTCGGCCGCACCACGAGGAACGCCTGGCCGCGGCGCTGCGCCAACGCCTGCCCCGGCTTCACGTGACGCTCTCCTCGAGTGTCTGCCCCGAGTTCCGCGAGTACGAGCGCAGCGCCACCACGGTGATGAACGCCTACACCATGCCGAAGATCGCGGCCCTGGTGGATCGCATGACCGAAACCCTGGAGCGCTTCGGGTTTCGCGGCAGCTTCGGGATGATCCAGTCGAACGGCGGGATCATGGATCTGGAAAAGGCCCACAGCCATCCGGTCAACACCTTGCTGTCGGGGCCGGCGGGCGGCGTGGTCGGGGCCGCCGCCCTGGCCGGCGCGTCCGGCCGCCCCAACTTTCTGGCCTTCGATGTCGGCGGCACCAGCACCGATATTTCGCTGGTTGAGGACGCCCAGCCGCGTTTGAGCGCGGCGGGCGGCATCGCCGGCTATCCCGTGAAGGTGCCCCAGGTGCCGGTCCACACCATTGGCGCCGGTGGCGGCAGCATCGCACATCCGCTGCTCGGCATGCTGAAGGTCGGCCCGGCCAGCGCCGGGGCCGACCCCGGCCCGGCCTGCTACGGCGCCGGCGGGACCGAGCCGACCGGAACCGATGCCGCCCTGGCCCTGGGTTACATCGACGCGGCCCAATTCCTCGACGGCGAGATGCCCCTGGACCCGGTGGCGGCGCGACGGGCCATCGAGACGCGGGTGGCGGAACCGTTGGGACTGGACCCGGACGCGGCGGCGCTGGCCATCCTCCGGGTGCAGGTCTCCACCATCGTCGCCGGGATCCGCAAGGTCTCGGTCGAGACCGGCAAGGACCCCCGCGACTTCGTGCTGCTGCCTTTCGGCGGCGCCGGCGGCCTTTACGCCGGGTTGGTGGCCGAGGAGGCGGGCATGGCGACGATCCTGCTGCCGCGGTATCCCAGCGTGCTTTCGGCCCTGGGCCTTTTGATGACCGATATTCGCCACGACCGCGCGACCACCTGGATCCGCACCGTCGACACCCTCGACAAGACCGAGGTCGAGGCGATCTTTGGCGACCTTGCCGCCGCGCTGACCGCGCAGATGGAACGCGACCGGGTGCCGCCGGCACGCCGACGCAGCGAGTTTTCCTGCGACATGCGCTACCTGGGCCAGGCCTACGAAATCAATCTGCGCCTGCCCGGGGAGGGCGGGACGCCAGAGATCGACCTGCCAGCCCTGCGCGCGGCCTTTGATGCCGAGCACCACCGGCTTTACGGGCAGAGCTCGGACCAGGAGCCGGTCGAGGTCGTGAACTTCCGCGCCAGCGGGATCGGCACCGTCGAGCAGGCCGAACTGACCCCGCTCGAGTCCGCCGGAGACCGCCGCGCGACGCCAGGCTCGCGGCGCGCGGTGCTCTTTTCGGCCGAACAGGGCTGGTGCGACTGCCCGGTCTACCGGCGCGCCGACCTTCTCGCCGGGGCCGAACTCGAAGGCCCGGCCATGATCGAGGACAGCGGCGCCTCGATCCCGCTGCGGCCAGAGCACGCGCTGCGCGTCGATAGGATCGGCAACCTGATCGTCACGGTGGCGCCATGACCCCGAACCAGGACCAAGACCAGGCCCGGAACCCGGCACTAGATCCGGTCACCCTCGAGGTGGTGGGCAACCACCTGGTCTCGACCGTGCGCGAGATGGGCACGGCCCTGATGCGCGCGGCCTACTCGGTGGTGCTGCGCGAGCAGATGGACTGCACCACGGCGCTGTTCGATCCCCAGGGCCAACTGATCGCCCAGGCCGATCACGTCCCTTCGCATCAGGGCACCTTGTCCTTTGCCGCCCGCTACGTGGCCGCGCACTTCACCCTGGATCCCGGCGACGTGGTGATCTTGAACCATCCCTACATGGGCGGCACCCATCACCCGGACATCATGATCTTTCGCCCGGTCTTTCTGGGGCAGCGCTGCGTCGCCATGGCCGCCGCGCTGGGCCATCAGATCGACGTCGGCGGGCGCTCGCCCGGCAGCGTCGCCACCGACGCCCGCGACGTCTTCGAGGAAGGCCTGATCATCCCGCCGATGAAGCTCTACCGGAAAGGGCAACTGGTCGAGGAGGTCATGCAGATGATCGCCGCCAACATCCGGGTGCCGCAGGAAACCCTGGGTGACATCCGGGCGGAGATCGCGGCCACCACCGTGGGAGAGCGGCGCTACCTGGAGCTTTGCGAACGGTATGGCGCCGATGGCCTGGAGAAGATCGTGGCCGCCCTGCTGGACCATTCCGAGGCGATGATGCGGGCCGACCTGCGGGCCTATCCCGACGGCACCTATTCCGCCCGGGGTTACCTCGACGACGACGGGGTCGACGACCGCGAGGTCGTGATCGCCGTTGCCGTGACCCTCGCGGACGGCGCGGTCTCGATCGACTTCACCGGCTCCAGCCCTCAGCTCAAGGGCCCCTTCAACTGCTCGCTCTCCTCGGTCCAGGCGGCCTGCTTCTCGGCGGTCCGCTATATGGCCAACCCGGCGATCCTGCAGAACGAGGGCTGCTACCGCCCGATCTCGCTGGTTCTGCCCGAGCGATCGGTGGTGAAGCCGGAAAATCCGGCGCCGCTCAGCGGCCGGTTCCACACCATGGAGCGGATCGCCACCACCATCGTCTCGGCCTTCAACGGCGCGCGCGGCGATCAGGCCGTGGGCGACGGTCACGGGCACCTCACCTCCTTTTCGACCTCGGGCCGCAAGCCGGACAGCGGCGAGACCTTCGTCCTCTTCGAGTACCACGGCGGCGGCTGGGGCGGGACCGCGGGCGGCGACGGGCTCGATGCGACCTTCGGGCTGATGGCCAATTCCTTCGACAACCCGGTCGAGGCCATCGAGATGAGCTATCCGTTGCTGATCGAGAGCTACGGATTGATCCCGGACAGCGGCGGGCCGGGGCGCTATCGCGGCGGCCTGGGGCTGCGCAAGGAAATCCGCTACCTGCGGGGGGAAGGCTATTTTACCAATCGGTCCGACGCCCAAAAGCACCCGGCCCAGGGCACCTTGGGCGGCGGCGCGGGGCTTCCTTCGCGCCATGCGCTGCGCCACGCCGACGGGCGGACCGACCGTCTGAAGTCGAAGGAAACCAACCTCACCATCGAAGCGGGCGACAGCATGATCCTGGAGACCGCCGGCGGCGGCGGCCACGGATCGCCCCTGGCGCGCGACCCCGCCCTGGTGCTGGAGGACCTGCTGGACGAGAAGATCGGCCGCGCGGCGGCCAGCGAGGTCTACGGTGTCGTCTTGACCGCCGACGGACAGTCGGTCGATCTGGAGGCGACCCGGCGCAAGCGCGCAGAGCGGGCTGACCGCTAGGTCTTGCTCCTTTCTTGAGGGCTTGCTAGGCCAAAGGTTGAATTCCGACCCGAACCCGAGGATCCCGCCATGCGCTCGTTTCATTTTCCCGGACGATCCACCCTGCATGCCACCGAGGGCATGGCCGCGACCTCGCACCCCCTGGCCAGCCTGGCGGCGGTCGCAGTGCTGCAGCGCGGCGGCAACGCCATCGACGCGGCGGTGACCGCCAGCGCCGTGCTGGCCGTGGTCGAGCCCCAGATGACCGGCATCGGCGGCGATTGCTTCGCGCTCTACAGCCCGGGCGGCGACGGCGAGGTGGTTGGTCTGAACGGATCGGGCCGCGCCCCGGCGGCGGCCACCGCGGACTGGTACCGCGACAGGGGCTATGACGCGATCCCGACTGACTGCGATCCCCACTGCGTGACCATTCCCGGCGCCATCGACGCCTGGGAGCGGCTCTTGAAGGCGCACGGCACCATCGGTCTGGGCGAAGCGCTGGGGCCGGCGATCGGCTATGCCGAGAAGGGCTACGTGGTGGCACCCCGGATCGCCCACGACTGGGCCGAGTCGGTCGAAAAACTGGCCGGCGATCCCGGCTCGGCGGAGGTTTATCTGCGCGATGGCCGGGCCCCGGCGGCCGGCGAGGTGATGCGCAACCCCCGGCTCGCGGAAACCCTCAAGGCCATCGCCGACGGCGGCCGCGACGCGTTCTACGAGGGCCCCATTGCCGAGGATCTGGTCGGCCACCTGCAAAGCCTGGGCGGACTCCACAGCCTGGCGGACTTCGCCAGCCATGAAGCCACCGACGTGACCCCCATCGCCACCGACTATCGCGGTTATGAGGTGATGCAGATCCCGCCCAACGGCCAGGGTCTCGCGGTGCTCTTGATGCTGAACCTGATGGCGCGCCACGATCTCGCCAGCCTGGATCCCCTGGGAGTCGAGCGCTTCCAGCTCGAGGCCGAAGTCTCGGAACTGGCTTATGACATGCGCGATCGCCTGATCGGCGACCCGGCCTTCGCCGAGGTGCCGGTCGAGGAGGTTCTCTCGGCCGCCTATGCCGCCGAGCTGAGCGGGTCGGGTCTGGCCGGTGGCGGCGACGCGGCCGTCATGGCCCAGGGTGCGCCCCACGTCGATACGATCTACCTGACCGTGGTCGACAAGGCGCGCAACTGCGTCTCCTTCATCAACTCGCTCTTCAGCGGCTTCGGGTCCGGCCTGATGGGCCCCAAGAGCGGCCTGCTGCTGCAGAACCGCGGCGCCGGCTTCGTGCTGCAGGAGGGTCATGCCAACTGCATCGCGCCAAACAAGCGCCCGCTGCACACCATCATTCCCGGTATGGTGCGCCGTGACGGCCGAACGGTGATGAGCTATGGCGTGATGGGCGGGCACTTCCAGCCGGTCGGCCATATGCACTTCCTGACCAACGTGATCGACTACGGCATGGACCCGCAGGAAGCGCTCGATTTCCCCCGCGGCTTTAGCAAAGACGGGGTCTATGCCCTGGAGGACTCGGTGCCCGAGGCCCTCTGTCAGGCGCTCGAGGCGCGCGGCCACCAGGTGGTTCGCGGCGGCCCCCACGGCGGCGGCCAGGCCATCGCCATCGATTGGGAGAAGGGCACCCTGACCGGCGGTTCGGACCCGCGCAAGGACGGCTGCGCGCTCGGTTACTGAGCGATGGGTCGGCCGGGCAAGTCCGCCAAGCCGCCGCTGCCCTGGCGCCAGGTGATCTGGCCCCTGGCGGCCGCCGAGACCCTTGTCTGGGCCGCGCTCTACTATTCCTTTCCTGCCCTGGTGGTGCACTGGGAGGCAGACCTGGGCTGGTCCAAGGCCGATCTGACCACGGCCTTCACCCTGGCGCTGCTGGTCGCCGCCCTGGCCGCGCCGCTGGCCGGGCGTATCATCGACCGGGGCCAGGGCCGGTGGCTCATGATGGGCTCGTCCACGGCCGGCGGCCTCCTGATCCTGGCCCTCGCCTTCGTCGAGACCCAATGGCTCTTCACCCTCGTCTGGGTGCTGATCGGACTCACCCTGTCGGGCTGCCTCTACGAGCCCTGTTTTGCCTATCTCACCCGGCTCCTGGGCGCCGAGGCCCGGCGGGCCATCACCACCGTGACCCTGATTGCCGGGTTCGCCGGGACGCTGTCCTTTCCCACCGCCAACGCGGTCGCGGCGGCGGCTGGCTGGCGGGTCAGCGCCATGGTCTTTGCCGGTCTGGTCCTGTTCCTGGCGGTGCCGCTTTTCTGGTACGCCACCCGCCGGACCGCCACGCCGGAGACCGCGGCCCTGGCCGCGGACAGCGGTGAACAGGAGGGCGCGCTCAAGCGAACATTGCGCCGACCGGCCTTCTGGGCCCTGGCCCTGGCCTTCGTTGCCATCGCCCTGAACCACGGGGCGATCATCACCCATCTGCTGCCGCTCCTGGCCGAGCGCGGGCTCTCCAGCGACGCCGCCGTCCTCGCCGCCTCGATGATCGGCCCGATGCAGGTCGCCGGACGGCTCGGGCTGATGGCCCTCGACCGCTATCTGTCGATGATCTTTCTCACCGGCCTTTGTTTCCTGCTCTTCGTCTGCGCCGCCGCCGCGCTGTGGGCGGCCGCGGCGGTTCCTGCCCTTCTGGTGGCCTTCGTGTTGCTTCAGGGCAGCGCCATCGGCATGACCTCGATCACCCGGCCGGTGGTGCTGGCCGAGCTTTTGGGCCGGGCCGGCTTCGGTTCGATCTCCGGGGCCCTGGCGCTGCCCTACATGTTGGGGACCGCCTTCGCACCGACCCTGGCCGCCCTGATCTGGGTCTTGGGCGGCTACGATCTGGTGCTCCTGGCCATCGGCGCCACGACGCTTGTGGGCCTCGCCGGCTTCCTGCTCGCGGTCCGCCTGACGCCGCCGGCCCAGCGCCATCGGAGCTGACGGCAGAGCCATGCGCGGCGATCCCACCCGTCCCATCGCCAAGGACCTGCTGCTGGTCGGCGGCGGCCACAGCCATCTCACGGTGCTGCGCCGCTTTGCCATGGCCCCCCTGGCGGGAGTCCGGGTCACCCTGGTTTCGCCGGATTCGCAGACCGCCTACTCCGGCATGCTGCCGGGCCTGGTGGCCGGCCACTACACCTTCGACGAGGCTCATGTCGATTTGGCCCGGCTCTGCGCCCTGGCCGGCGTCCGCTTTATCCGCGCCCGGGTCACCGGCCTCGACCTGACGAAGAACGCGGTTCGGCTGGCCGGGCGACCACCGCTGCCCTTCGACCTGGTCTCGCTCAACAGCGGCTCGACACCCGATGCCGGTCGGACGCCGGGGGCCGCCGAACACGCCATCCCGGTCAAGCCGGTGGGGGACTTCCTGCGGCGCTGGCAGGCGGTGGAAGCCCGGGCCCGGCACGAGCGCCGTCGGCTCTCGGTCGGCATCGTCGGGGCCGGGGCCGGTGGGGTCGAGATGGCCCTCGCCCTCCGCCATCGCCTGGCGGGTGAGATTGAAGCGGAGATCTGCCTGTTCGATGCGTCCGAAACCATCCTGTCGGGTCACCATCCGGCGGTGCGCGCGCGGCTTGCCCGCGCCCTGCAGGCCGGGCAGGTCAAGCTCGCGCTTGGGGCCGCCGTGGCGGCTGTGGACCAGTTGGGGCTCGACCTCGTGGACGGCCGGCGCAGGGATCTCGATGCGGTCATCTGGACCACCCATGCGAGCCCGGCGTCCTGGCTCGGCGAGACAGGGCTGGCGCTCGACGAGCGAGGCTTCCTATTGGTCGATCAGACCTTACGCTCCTGCTCCCATCCGCAAGTCTTTGGCGCCGGTGATATCGCCACCATGGAACGGAGCCCGCGCCCCAAGTCGGGCGTCTTTGCGGTGCGCCAGGGACCGCCCCTGGCCGAGAACCTGCGCCGGGCGCTCGGCGGCGCGGCGCCACGGCCCTTTCATCCGCAGCGGCGCTTCCTCAGTCTGATCTCTACCGGCGACCGACGGGCCGTGGTCTCGCGCGGGGCCTTGACCCTGGAAGGCGCCTGGGTCTGGCACTGGAAGGATTGGATCGACCGCCGTTTCATGGACCGCTTCAACCGTTTGCCGGCGATGAATGCCGACCCGCCCGGCCGGAGAACGGATGGAGCCGACGCCGCGATGCGCTGCGCCGGCTGCGGCGCGAAGGTCCCAGGCGATATCCTGGAGCGGGTGCTGACGCGGCTCCAGCCGGTCGAGGCGGGACAGACTGAAACCAGACTTGCCACACGCGACGACGCCGCGGTGCTGGCGCCGCCGCCGGGCAAGCTGCTGGTGCAGAGCATCGATTTCTTCCCCGCCCTGGTCAGCGACCCCTACCTCTTCGGCCAGATCGCGGCCAACCACTGTCTGGGGGACCTCTACGCCATGGCGGCCGAGCCCTGGACCGCCCTGGCCCTGGCGACGGTGCCGCACGGTCCGGCTGGCAAGGTCGAGGACGCCCTTTATCAGATGCTGGCGGGGGCCTTGCGGGTGCTCGAAGAGGCTGGCGCAACCCTGGTCGGCGGCCACAGCGGCGAGGGCGTGGCCCTGGGGCTGGGCTTGACGGTGAATGGGCTGGCCGAGCCGGACCGGCTGCGCCACAAGGGCGGCATGATGGCCGGCGACCGCTTGATCCTGACCAAGGCGCTGGGCAGCGGGACGCTCTTTGCCGCCGAGATGCGCGGAGCGGCCCGGGGCGGTTGGATCGACGGTGCGATCGCCACCATGCTGCGCTCGAGCCGCCACGCCGCCGCGCTCCTGGCCGAGCAGGGCACCACGGCCATGACCGACGTGACCGGCTTCGGCCTCGCCGGGCACCTCGGCGAGATGCTGAGCGCCTCGGGACTGGACGCGCGCCTCGACCTAGCGGCCCTGCCCTGGCTGGAGGGGGCCGACAAGACGCTACAGGCCGGAATCGAAAGTTCCCTGGCGCCGGCCAACCGGCGCCGTCTGGAGGCGCTGGCAGAAGACCGCGCGGGCCGGGATGCCCTGGCCCTGGCGCTGCTCTGCGATCCGCAGACCGCCGGCGGCCTGCTGGCCGCGGTCCCGGCCGGCCAGGCCGAAGCGGCCCTCGCCGCCCTCCACCAAGGCGGCGACGTCACGGCCCGGGTCATCGGAACCGTCGAAGCCCGGGTAGGCGCGACACCGGCGATCCGGATCTAGCGATACTCCGCCGGAACCAGCGATCCGGACATGCCTTTCAGGGACTCGTCGTCGCTGGCCAGGCCCTGCTGGCGCGCCGCGGTCAGCACCTCGCCGGCGACGGTCGCGGTCCAGAACCAGGCTTTGAGTTCCTTGGCCGAAGCGCTGGACCCGGGCTGGGCGGTGACGGCCTCGAAGTAGAAGGCGCGCAGGTCCTCGGCGGCCAGCCTGACCGTTTCACCCAGCGGACGCCCGGGGGCACGGCCGGGGCTCGGGCCGTCCGGCAGGCCGCCTTCGGCCCGGGTCACCAGAAGATCGGCGACGCCGTCGATGTCGAGACCGGCGACCCCGAAGGTCGTGCGCCCGCGTTTTTCCAGGCCGATGTCGTACCAGCTGCGCAGCGGCTGCATCTCGCGCCGCAGCGTCTCGGCGAGCGACAGGTCGGCCTCGCCGGCCGGAAAGGAAACCGGGCAGACCCAACCGGACTGGCTGGTCTCGCCTTCGGCTTCTTCGGGATAGTCGACCAGGACCGGCCCCGCCGGTGCGGCGAAGAGGTCCAAGGCGGCGCGCAGCACTCTTCTTTGGAAGGCCGGCTGGTCCGGCAGGCCCAGCGGGCGCCCCAGGATGAAGGGGACCCAAAGCGCGCGGGGTGGCCGAATAATCTCGGTATGCTCGCGGATCAGACTGATCTGAACCGTCGCCAGTCCTTCATCTTCCAGAATGTGGCCCAGCCCGCCCACGGCGCGCGTACAGGCCGGTCAAACCGGGATTAGAACAACCGCGTTGACACCGTCGCCCTTGAGCAGGCCGGCCAAATGGCGTGCCGTGCCCTCCAGCTCGTCGGGGGTGGTGGCGCCCATGAAGGAGTAGTGATAGTCGGCCACCGAGCCGATCTCGCCATCGGCCGCCATCTCGGCCAGGCGCTCAAGCGGGAAGACCACGTTAACGTCCTGCTGGAAGCCGGTGCGGTCGAAGTTGCTGGAGATATGGCTCATCACCAGGTCGGCCGCATCGAGGCCGCGCGGGATGACCCGGTAGTCGTCGGCATTGAAATCGAACGGCCGGTCGCCGCGGCGCTGCAGGCCGGCGGTGGAGATGACCGCGACCCGCTGCGCGGCCGGCGCCGGACCGGGGACCCAGGGTGTGGTCTCGTAGGTCGGGCAGGCCATCGAGGCGAGGGACGAACGTTCGGGCTCTTCGATGTCCGCTAGCCGCACCATGGTGATGACCCCTCTATCGCCACCGTAGAAATTGGATTCGCTCTCATAAAGGGCTCCCTGGGTGTTCAGCTTTTTGCCTGTCTGTTTCGAATCTCGTCCATGAAGCGCTCGCGGATCACCACCGGGTTCATCTCGATGACCGGGACCTCGATATTGCCCGAATCGCACTTCGCGACGATGACGGTCATGCGGTTGGACTCCAGCGCTTTCTGCAAGACCTCGGCGGTCTGTGCCGCTTCGCACTCGATCACGTCATCGCAACCGCAGGCACGGGCGACGGCGGTGAGCGAAGTCTTCATGCCGGCATAGGTCGGCTGGTCGCCGGTCGAGCCGTAGCTGCCGTTGTCGATGATCAGCAGGACGAAGTTGTCGGCGGCGTTGTTGGCCATGGTCGCCAGGGTGGCGAGGTTGGTCAGAACCGATCCGTCGCCGTCGATGGCGATGACCTTTTCCGGCTGCGCCAGGGCCAGCCCCAATCCGATCGAGGAGCTGAGCCCCATGGTGCCCAGCATGTAGAAATTGCTCGGCTGGTCGTCGAGCTGGAAGAGCTCTTGCGACGGCAGGCCGATGTTGCAGACCACCAACTGGTCGGTGATGACGGGGATGATGGATGCCAGGATCTCGCTTCTGATCATGCCGCCGACCTCCAAAAGCCGGCGTCGGTCAGGATCGCCGTCGGCTTCTTGCACATCTGGGTATACTTCAAGATGCCGTCCAGTTCGCCGACCTGATCGGCGTGGCGGAAATGGAAGGTCGGGATGGAAAGCTGGCTGAGAAGCGCCTTGGTATGCAGGGCCATCTCCACTTGGCAGGCGACCTTTTCGCCGACCTCGCCGCGATAGCTGATCAGCATCGGCAGCGGGATCTGGTAGAACTGGATCAGGGTCGCCAGAGTGTTGATGGTAACCCCGATGGCGGTGTTCTGCATGATAATACAGGGCCGTTTGCCGCCCATGTAGGCCCCGGCGCAGAGGCCCATGCCCTCGTCCTCCTTGTTCGAGGGCACGTGGAGGATCTCGTTGTCCCTCTCGATCGCATCGATGACGCCGGCCAACTGCTTGCAGGGCACCGTGGTCACGAATTGAATATCATTGCTCTTCAGATCGCCGACGATCCGTCCGCTCAGATCCGATGCCATACCCTGCCAACACCCATTTTCCAGTGGTATCCCGCGATCCTCCGGCAGCCCCGGCAACAGCTCTCGACGATCTGTCTCGGCAACCGGCTCGCTCCATAGGACACTACCGGGTTCGCGGCGGCGGTACAACGCCGGGTGGCTCCATTAGGCGTGGTCCCTGTGGTGATAGCCGCCCCGAAGAGCACCTGGCGCCGAGGGCGCAATTGTCAACGGCCTTGACCGGTCACGCAAATTCTTGGATCTTTCTACTCGAATGTTACACGAAAATTTCAACCGGTATTTTGGGTCCGCGATCAGAGCCGATATCGAGTTGTTCGGGCCGGCCGAGTCAGTCTGAAGGTGCGATATGTCCGCAAGGACCAACAGATCAAGGTCGGGCGCCGATGCGCGTCTCTCGCTCGAGGACTATGAACGCCTCTATGAGCGTTCGGCGATCGGCGTCTTCCGGTCCATTCCCGAGGGCCGCTACACAGCGGTCAATCCGGCTGGCGTGCGGATGCATGGCTACGAGAGCGAAGACGAGCTGCTGCGGGCGGTCAGGGACATCGCCACCGAGATTTACGTACGCCCGGAGGACCGCGCGACATTGCGCGCGTTTCTCGAAGACAGGGGGGAGGTTCTCGGGTTCGAGTGCGAGCTCTATCGCCACAAGACGGGGGAGCGCTTCTGGGCCCGGCAGAACCTCTGGCGGATCATGGGCGAGGACGGGCGGCTGCGCTTTTTCGAGGGCCACGTCGAGGACATCACCGAGCGCAAACGAGCGGACGAGGAGCAGATCGGCCGCATCGAGGCACGGCTCCTCGATGCGGTCGAGTCCATTCCCGATGGGTTCAGCCTGTTCGATGCCGAGGACCGTCTCCTGCTCTGTAATCAGCGCTATCGGGAAATCTATAGGCTGCACACCGATGCATTGGTGTTGGGCCAGCGCTTCGAGGACATGCTGCGCATCGGTGTTGACCGTGGCGATTTTCCGGACGCCATTGGGCGCGAGGAGGATTGGATCGCCGAGCGGATGCGCCACCATCGCGACCCGAGCGGCCCCATCGAACAGCGCCTGTCCGACGGCCGCTGGCTGCGCACCGAGGAACGGCGGACCCGCGAAGGCGGCTTCGTCGGACTGCGGACCGACATCACAGAGCTGAAAAAGACCGAGCTTGCGCTCAAGGAGAACGAACAGCGTTTCCGCGACTTCGCTGAAGCCGCCGCCGACTGGTTCTGGGAGATGGACGCGGATCTGCGTTTCACCTACATGTCGAAGAACGTCGAGCGGATTCTCGGAGTTCCGCCGGAATGGCATTACGGCAAGTCCCGCGCCGACCTCGTGGGCGTGGACTACGATCGCGAGACCTGGGACGAACACTTCCTGACCATGAAAGAGCACCGGCCCTTCCGCAATTTCGAGTATCGGCGCGTCGGCGAGGGGATAGAGTCGAAGTGGCTTCGCGTGAATGGCATACCGCGGTACGATGCGGAGGGTAACTTCATCGGTTACCGCGGGACGGCCGCCGATATCACCGTTCAAAAACTTGCCGAGGAAAAGCTGCGCGGCAGCGAAGAACAGCTCCGCCAGGCGCGGAAGATGGAGGCCGTCGGGCAGCTGACCGGCGGCATCGCGCACGACTTCAACAACCTTCTCGCCGTCATTCAGGGGAACGCCGAACTGCTCGCCGCCAGGCCGGAGACCACTGCGTCCATGACCGCGCCGATTCTGGGCGCGACGGCACGCGGGGCCGAACTGATCCAGCGCCTGCTGGCCTTTTCGCGCCAGCAGCCCTTGCGTCCGCGAACGGTCGACCTGGGCGCGCTGGTCTCGGGTATGTCGGGTCTCCTGACCCGGGCCCTGGGCGCTACGATCGAGGTCAAATACAACATTGCCCCGGATCTTTGGTCCGCCTTGGCGGACGAGAGCCAAGTCGAGAATGCACTCTTGAATCTGGCTCTCAACGCCCGTGACGCCATGCCGAATGGCGGGGCGCTGACAATCCGTTGCGCCAATGCCGCGGTGGACGAGGCGGCCGCGGCTGGAATCTCCGAGATGGAGGTCGGCGACTATGTCAGCTTGTCGGTCAGCGATGTGGGGACCGGCATGAGCGACGCGATGCGGGCGCAGGCATTCGAGCCCTTCTTTACCACCAAGGAGGTTGGCCGCGGCAGCGGCTTGGGACTGTCGATGGTCTACGGCTTCGCCAAGCAGTCCGGCGGTCATGCGATCATCGCAAGCGAGCTTGGCGAGGGCACGACCGTCACGCTCTATCTGCCCCGTGGCGGGACTGTAGCGCCATGCAAGGACCCGGACCGGGAGCCCGGCATCAAGGCGGCTCAGGGCGAGACTATTTTGCTGGTCGAGGACGACCTCGATGTCCGCGAACTCGTCGCCCGCATGCTGGACGGACTGGGCTACCGGATCTTGGATGCGCGAGACGCGGCGGCAGCCCGCCAGGTTCTCGCTTCCGGGAAGTTGCCCGACTTGATGCTGTCGGATGTGGTGCTGCCTGGCGGCACCAGTGGACCGGCGTTCGCCCTGGAGGCCCGCCGGCGTCATCCTGGCTTGAGGGTCGTCTTCATGTCCGGATACTCGCCAGAGGCCGTCGGCCGTGAGGGGGTCCTCGGCAGTGACGCGGTCCTGCTCACCAAGCCCTTTAAGCGAAGTCAACTGGCCAAGGCCCTGCGCGACGCCCTGGCCTGACCTCTCGAGAAATCAGCCGAGCAGCGAACGCAGTTCCTCGGGAACGACGATGTCGGTGATCTGCTCCATCGAGGGATCGTCGCTGACGCGGCAGCGGTCGCTGATCGCCGCCAAGACCCTGGCCGCGGTTGTCTGGGTCCAGAACCAGCGATCCAGTTCGGCCGGTGGAACGGGTCCCGGCCGCGCCATCGCGGCCTCGTAGCAGAAGGCCTTCAGATCGTCGCCGGCGAGCCGGACCGCTTCACCGTAGGGGAGGTCCGGGCGCGGTCTGGGCGGTGTCTGACCTTCGGCGACCGCCACCAGGAAGGCGGCGACCGCCTCCAGGGCGAGGCCGCTGGCGCCGACGGTCGTCCGCCCGCGGCGTTCCCGCCCAATATCGTACCAGGTCCGCAGGGTCTGGAGCTCGCGCCGCAGGCCCTCGGCCAGGGAGGGCGGGCCGCCGTCGTTGGAGGGAAAGGAGACCGGGCAGACCCAGCCTTCGCCGGCTGAATCGTCAGCACCCGTGGAGGGTGCGTCCTCGGGATAGTCGACCAGGACCGGACCGGTCGGTGCCTTCAGCAGGGCCAGCAGCGCGCGCAGGACGCGTTTTTGAAAGACCGGGTCGTCGGGCAGACCGAGGGGACGGCCCAGCATGAAGGGCACCCAGAGCGCCCGGGGCGGGCGCATGACCGCGGTATGTTCGCGCACCAGGCTGATCTGCGCCGTCGCCAGTCCCTCCTCTTCCAGAACCTGTCCGAGCCCGCCCACGGCGCGCGTACAGAAGGGTCAGACCGGAAGCAGGAGCACCGCGGTGACCTTGTCGCCTTTCAGCAGGCCGGCCAGATGGCGGGTCCGCTCCGCCATGGCCTCGGGCGCGGTCGCGCCCATGAAGGAATAATGATAGGCGGCGACCGACCCGATCTCGCCCTCGGCCGCCATCTCCCGCAGGCGCTGCAGCGGGAAGGCCACGTTGTAATCCTGCTGAAAGCCGCTGCGGTCGTAGTTCTGCGAGATGTGGCTCATCACGATGTCGCTGGGGTCGATGTCGCCCGGGATCACCCGGTAGTCGTCGGCATCGAAATCGAACGGCCGGTCGCCGCGCCGCTGCAGGCCGGCGGTGGAGACGATGGCGACCCGGCGCTCGGCCAGCGGCGGGCCCGTCACCCAGGGCTCGCTCTGCGCGGGCTGGCACTCGAGCTCGGCGATGTAGGTCCGCATCGGCTCGGCGATGTCGGCTAGCCGGGCCATGGCGCGGACCCCCTGTTGGCGTTTGTCGGCATCGTCGCTCTCTCCCAGGGATGGCGGAAGGAAGTGGGAGTCGAACCCACCAGGCACGCTCGGCGCCCCTCGACGGGTTTGAAGCCCGCGCCCATCACCGGACAGGTCTTCCCTCCAGGACCGAGGCTAGCTAGGCCCAGCTGTTCGATCAAGACTCGGTCTCGCCGAACAGCGCATCGGCGCGGGCCAGCAACCGGCGACCCACCCCTTCGCGCCGGGTCAGGCCGCGCCGGTCGAAAAACTCCAGCACCTCGACCGCCAGATTGCGCCCGATCCCGGCGGCTGTCCTGAAGGCTCCAGTTGAATGGCCGCTCGAAGCCTCCAGGGCCTCCAGAATTCGTGCCAGATCAAGCACCGTGGCCGGCAGGGCATAGCGATTGCCACCGAGGTGGAGCACCAGGCCGAGCCGCGCCGCCCGGCCGCAGAGCCCAACCACTGCCGCGCGCTCCAGTCCGAGTTCGTCCGCCAGCTCGTGGATCACCGGCACCTGACGACCGGCGCCGGCCAAGGCCGCCGCCACGCGGCGCCAGGGCGCTTCATCACCGGGCGCGAGGCGCGGCTTGTGCCCCGGCAGGCGATAGAGACCGGAACTGAAGGCGAGCCGGCGCTGTCCGACCATGTGGCGCAGCAGACCATC
>JAJFGK010000065.1 GCA_021776195.1 Kiloniellaceae bacterium
TTCGGTATCGCCGATGCGGTGGAACGGGAAATGTTGAAGATACAAGAAGGAGCCGTCCGATGACCCAGCAGGCCGAGAACTTTGCCTTGGTGGCAGTGGCGGCACGCGAACTGGTCGCGCTGATCAGTAACCTGACCGACCTGATGGAACAGGAAACAGCTCATCTTAACGCACAACAGATGGCCGAATTCACTGCGCTACAAGATCGCAAAATGGCGATGATCCGGGGCTACGAGACACTGGCGAAGGACCTGAACGATTGTCCGACACTGGATCGTGACCTGGAGCCGTCGCTGCGCCAGAGCCTGCGGGAGGCCCTGCCACGGATGCGCGACGCCATGGCGCACAACCAAGTGTCCATCGAGGCAGCCCGACAGGTGAACCAGCGCCTCGCCATGGCCATTGCCCAGTCGGTTCGCGAACAGCGCAGTCCGGGTGGCATTTACGGCGCGGCGGGGCAGGTCGCGGCCAGCCGGTCGACAGCCCCGCTCTCCGTCCAGATCGACCAGCGACTCTAGGCCCCAGGTCAAGCAAACAGACGACGCCACAGGAAGGTCCAATCGATGAGCCTCACCACATCCTTGGTCAACGCCTTGACCGGCCTCCATACCAACCTGGCCGCGATCCAGGCCACGTCGGCCAACATCTCCAACGTCAACACGGAAGGCTACACACGCAAGGTCCATCAGCAAGAAACACGGGTTCTGAACGGGCTCTCGGCGGGCGTCGAGACCGCGGGCATCATCCGGCAGATCGATCAGTTCTTGAAGAACGATCTGATCCAGGAGGGCTCCTTGATCGGCAAGGCAACCGTGCGAAACGAGTTCTTCGAGCGCATCCAGACCCTGTTCGGCTCGCCAGGCAACAACAACGCCCTGGGCAACTTCATTACCGACCTGGCGATTGAGTTGGAAAACGTCGCGAACAATCCGGATATCCCGGCCCATCGCTTCACCGCGGTCGGCCAGGCGCAGCTCGTGTCCCTGGAACTGCAGCGCATGAGCGACGAGATCCAATCGCTGCGGCTCGACGCCGATCAGCGTATCGCCGGGGCGGTCAAGGAAATCAACCTGGCTCTGGTCTCGATCGCCGAGTTGAACTCGCAGATCTCCGCCAACGTTGGTCAAGGCTTGCCGACCGGGGACCTGGAGGACCAACGCGAGGCGGCCTTGAGTGCGGTTTCTCAGCAGCTCGACATCCAGTTCTTCACCCAGGCGGACGGTCAGATCAATGTCCTGACCAACCAGGGCCGCCGACTGGTGGCCAGTGGCACGCCGGCGGTCTTCACCTACACGCCCGCCGCCACCTTGACTCCCCTGCAAGTCTATCCCGGGACGATCAGCGACATTCAACTCGAAGGCATCGACGTCACCACCGGGATCACCAGCGGCGAATTGGCCGGCCTGATCGACATGCGCGACAATATCCTGCCCTCGATGTCGACCCAGATCGATCAGCTCACGGTGGCCCTGCGGGACACCATCAATCAGATTCACAACCGCGGTGCCAACACGCCGCTCGGCAGCGGCCAGACTGCCGCCGACGCGGCGGCGCTCTACGGCTCGCGCGACATCAACACGCCGACCGATCCCTTAACCTTGAGTGATAGCGTCACCTTTCAAATTCTTGATAGCACGGGAAATCCAGCCACCGCATCCTTCACGCTGGCGGCTGGCGCCACCACCCCCGCCGCCATCGCCACGGCGCTCGACGGCTATCTCGATAGCGGCACCGACTTCGGCGAAGCAGCCTTTGTGAGCAATCGCCTGGAAGTCAAGCTGGAGCCCGGCTTTCGCCTGGCGATCCTGGACAACGGTCCGGCGGCCAACAATGGCGATACCACCATCACCTTCGACGCCGATGGGGACACCGTCCTCGAGACCTATCAGGGCTTTTCCAACTTCTTCGGCCTGAATGACTTCTACGAAACCCCCGACCTGGTCAGTGGCGCCTTGGCGACGACCAACCAGGGCTCGCAGATTGGCCTCGCCAGCACGATCCAGATCCGTGCCGACATCTTCGCCGACCCGGAAAATCTTTCCCGCGGCATGCTGCGGCTTTCCGGCGGCACCTACCACCTTGGCGTCGGCGACAACGAGATCGCCCAACAGTTGGCCGGCGCGTTTAACCAGAACACCACCTTCGCCTCGGTCGCTTTCGGGCCGCCGCAGGCTACCACGACCTTCTCCGGTTACGCCGGCACCATCCTGTCGTTCAACGCCGCCGTCGCCGACGATGCGCAAAACACCCTGGAGTTTCGCCAGTTCTTCTTCGAGAGCCTGGACAACCGGGTGAAGTCCAGTTCCGGCGTCAATCTGGACGAAGAGCTGGCCAATATCGTGATCTTCCAGAACGCCTATTCCGCCTCGGCTCGGGTCATCCAGACGACCAACGAGCTCTTCGACACGCTTCTGAGTATCTAGTCCATCCCGTCGCTCTAACCTGGAGTCCGCCACAATGATCCGCGTCGCCAATCTCGCTCAGTTCCAACTGACCATGGCCAACATCGTGCGCACTCAATCGGCCGTGGCGGAGAACCAGATTCAGATCGCCACCGGCAAGCGCACCCAGTCCTACAGCGAGATTGCCACGGAATCGAACCAACTGGTCAACCTCGAGCGCTCGATCGCGCGCTCGAACCAGTTCGACAACAACATCGGCCGGGCCCTGGACAGGCTCAATTCGACGGAGGGCACCTTGGCGGTCCTGATCGACCGCGCCATCGATGTGAAATCGATCATCGCCAACGCCCTGTCGGGCAACAACATCGACGAAATGCCGTTGCAACAGTTCGCCGCGACCTTCACCGAGGAGGTCGAGGCGCTGTTGAACACGCAGCTCGGCAACGAGTACATCTTCGCCGGTTCGCTGACCGACACCCAGCCGGTCGACGTGAACAACGTGGCCTACACGCCGCAGGCCGGCCTGCCCGGCACTTTCACCGCTGACGCCGACTACTACCAAGGCGACACCTTTAAACGGTCGGCGCGCGCCGACGACAATTTCGAACTGACATACGGGATCACCGGCGACGAGGCCTCGTTCGAGGAACTGCTGCGGACCTTTGCCTATCTGGACTATGCCGGCGCGAACAGCGACCAAGCGGTCCTGACCGAAGCGCTCAACATAATCGACAGCGCCATCGAGGGCCTGAGCGACCTGCGCGGCCAGGTTGGCGCGAGCGCTCAAGTTCTTCAATCCGCCTCCACCCGCCACCAGGACTTCATCACCGCGGCCACCAATCTGGCCTCCAGCATCGAGGACGTGGATATCGCCCAGGCGACCACGAATCTGGCCCACAACGAACTGCAGCTCCAGGGTTCCTACCTTTCGGTCTCCCGGCTACGCGACCTCTCGCTCCTCAATTTCCTGAGATAACCCTCGAATCCAGGCCCAAAAACCCACGTCAGCCATCGCGGTGATGAGAAAAAATTAACCGCCTTGCTTTAGGAGTACCGTTTATGCTCGGTCAAGACTTGCCGCTACGGACCTTGGAAAAAGTGATCGCCCCGCTCATGGCTGCTCTACCGGTCGACGAATCTGAACGTCTCGTTTCTATCGATACCCGTTTTGGCGTCGTGGAGTTCGACCGCGCCCAGACAATCACCTTTCCCAAGGGAATCCCCGGTTTCCAGGGATACGGGGAGTTTGGCCTCTGCCGCGTGCCGAACTGCGAGCAGACCAGTTTGATGCTGCTGCAGTCGATCGAACCGCGGGACCTGTCGTTTATCGTCATGCCGCACGATCCCGCTGCCGGGACATACCAGGACGAAGAGCTGGAAGAGGCGCTGCTGCATTTGGGGATTAACGCGGCCGACTGCGCCATGCTGCTGATCGTCTCGTTCCAGCAGGTCCAGGACGACCATGTCATGTGCGTCAACCTGCGCGCGCCGCTCCTCATCGATGGCGCCAACCGTCTCGCCTGGCAGCACATCATGACGAACGACCGTTATGCCGTCAGGCATATGCTGGAGACTTGATCGCGGCGGCCGGCCTTTTCCCCGCGAGTTTCCCCGTCTGCGCTTCGGGCTTCCCGACTCTTCCCTTTATCCGATAGTCTGCGCTGCTTAGAGCCCTTCTTTGTTTTATGGAATCATTTGATGGGTCATAGGCGATCATTCGGCAAGGCGCGCTGCGCAGCGCGCCTTGCCAGAAGGCAAAACAATCCCGGTCAAATGGTTCCATAAAGCAAAGAAGGGCTCTGGCCCAACCGCTCGCAGAAAGAGAGGCCCTCGTGGCGCTCCGCACGTTCGATGACAACCTGCCGGACCTGAACGGCGCCTCCATCATGGTGACCGGTGGAACCGGGTCCTTCGGCCAGACCTTTGTCCGAAGTCTATTGGCGCGCTACGAACCGCGGCGCCTGATCGTCTTTTCCCGCGACGAGTTGAAGCAGTTCGAGATGGCCCAGGCGCTGCACGGCAAGGACAAGATGGCCTTGCGCTTCTTCATCGGCGACGTGCGCGATGCACAACGTCTTCAAATGGCGATGCGCGACGTCGACTACGTGATCCATGCCGCGGCGCTCAAGCAGATCACCACGGCGGAATACAACCCTTTCGAGTGCATCAAAACCAACGTCATCGGGGCCCAGAACATCGTCGAGGCGGCGATTCAAAATCGCGTCAAGAAGGTCATTGCACTTTCCACGGACAAGGCGGCGAACCCGGCGAATCTCTACGGCGCCAGCAAACTCGCGTCGGACAAAATTTTTGTCGCGGCCAACAATCTGAGCGGCCGGATCGGGACCCGCTTTGCTGTCGTGCGCTACGGCAATGTGGCGAACTCGCGCGGCAGCGTGATTCCGGTGTTCTTGAACATGATCGCCGAAGGCGCCGACCATCTGCCGATCACCGACCCGCGGATGACCCGCTTCTGGATCACCCTGCAGCAGGCTGCCAGCTTCGTAGTCTCGTCCCTCGCGATGATGCGCGGTGGCGAAATCTTCGTGCCCAAGATCCCCAGCATGAAGGTGACCGATATCGCCCGCTGCCTGTCTGGACTGCCGCAACAGATTATCGGTGTTCGGCCCGGCGAGAAGCTTCATGAATTGATGATCACCGAGGAGAATGCCCGTAACACCATATCGCTGGAGGATCGCTACATCATCGAGCCGGATTTCGCCTTTTGGCTCCGCGACGACTACATGGATCAGGGGGCAAGTGTGGTCTCCGAACAGTTCCACTATGCCAGCGACAACAACGCGGAATGGCTGAGCGACAGCGACTTTTTCGAGTTGTTGGACCAGGCCGGCATTACTATCGCGCGGCCATGAAACGGCTTCCCTACGGCCGCCAATCCATCGCCGAATCCGATATCGCGGCGGTCACCGCCGTTCTGAAGGGTGACTGGCTGACCGGTGGGCCGGCGGTCGCGGCCTACGAGGAAGCGCTCGCGGCAACGCTCGATACCCCCTTTGCGGTGGCCTGTTCCAGCGGCACCGCCGCGCTGCATCTCGCCTATACGGCGCTCGGCATCGGCCCCGGCGATCGCGTCGTGGTGCCGGCCATGACCTTTACCGCGAGCGCGGCCATGGCGCTTTGCTGCGGCGCCGAGATCGTCATCGCCGATGTCGACCCGGACAGCGGACTGCTGCGCCCCGAGGATCTCGGCGCCGCCCTCGCCGCGGCCGGCGCGCCAAAGCCCAAGGCGCTCTGCCTGGTCCACCTGAACGGTCAGGCCGCCGATGTCGGGGCCATTGCGGCAATCGCCCGCGACCAGGGTCTGGCGATTGTCGAGGACGCCTGTCACGCCCTGGGCTCGGCCTACCGGGCCGACGACGGCGACCACAAGGTTGGCGCCTGCCGGCACAGCGACCTGGCCTGCTTTTCCTTTCATCCGGTGAAGACCATCACCACCGCCGAGGGCGGCGCCGTCACCACCCGCGACCCGGCTATGGCAGCCCGTCTGCGCGATCTTCGAAGCCATGGGCTGGTGCGCGACCCGTCGCGCCTGCGAGACCCCGCCGGTGCCGGTCGGCCCTGGTACTACGAGGTCCAATCCCTTGGCTTCAACTATCGCCTCAGCGATTTGCAGTGCGCGCTGGGCATCAACCAACTGCGCCGCCTGCCCGATTTCGTCGCCCGGCGGCGCGCGTTGGTGGCGCGCTACGATGAAAGGCTGCGGCCCTTCGCGCCGTTGCTGCGGCCGGTTTCGCGCAGTTCGGCATCCCTCAGCGCCTGGCACCTCTATCCCGTTCTTTTCGACTTCGGGGCCCTGGACCAAAGCCGGGCCGCGGTCATGACCGCCCTGGCCGAACGCGATATCGGCAGCCAGGTCCACTACATCCCGCTGCCGCTCCATCCGCTCTACCGCGACCGGGTCGGCTGCCCGGTGCCGCCGGGCTGCCAGGCCTATTACGA
>JAJFGK010000066.1 GCA_021776195.1 Kiloniellaceae bacterium
CTCGATGTCGTCTTCGACGAGGATCGCGCCAGAAACCGTAAAGACAACGGTCCCGAAAACCTCGCTATCGTGCGAAAGCTCGCGCTCAACATCCTGCGATCCCATCCCGAAAAGGCCTCCATACGACGCAAAATCAAGCGCCCAGGATGGGACGACAAATTCCTCTGCTCCCTCATCGGACATATGCGATAGCCCTGCCTCAAGGGGGAAGGAGCAGGGCAGAGCGTGCGCCGGATTCAACCTCCCCCTTGATGGTGGAGGTCGAGAGCGACGGCGATCGGGTGGGGGTGGGGCCACAGCGTCAATCCATCCGACGGCGCCGCCCCGGGCTTTCCCTTGCGCCGCAATGGGGGCAGTGTCGCGCCATGGTTCCAGACAGCAGGATAGGGCCCGCGCCGCTCGCGGCCGAGGCCGGCCTTGCCCCCCTGTGGCGCGAGGTCAAGGCCACCTTTATGCTGGCTTGGCCCCTGGTGCTGGCCAACCTGGCGCAGGTCGCGATCCAGACCATCAACGTGATTTTCCTCGGCTGGCTCGGGCCGCAGCAACTCGCCGGCGGCTCCCTGGCGCATCATTTCTTCTTTCCCTTCTTCCTCTTTGGCGTCGGCATCGTCATGGCGACCGCGCCGATGATGGCGCAGGAACTGGGTGCCGGCGAAACCCGCGGCATTCGCCGGACATTTCGCCAAGGCCTTTGGGTCAGCGCCGTCCTGGCCCTTCCGGCCGGACTGATGCTGTGGAACGGGCGCGTTTTCCTCGATCTGCTGGGCCAGGACCCGGCGACCACGGCCATCGCCGAGCAATACCTGCGGGCCGTGCTCTGGTGCCTGGCGCCGGCCTACGGGATCTTTGCCATGCGTTCGCTCTTTTCGGCGGGCAACTGGACCCGACCCATTCTGGTGGTGACCCTGCTGGGCGTGGCGATCCACGGCACCCTGGCCTATGGCCTGATCTTCGGCCGGCTAGGGCTTCCGATGATGGGCGTGGCCGGCGCCGGCACGGCAGCGACCATTGCCCAGTCCGTCGGCTTTGCCGTGCTCCTGGCCATCGCCCTGCGGGCCCGGCGTTTTCAGCTCTACGATCTTCTGACCAATTTCTGGCGTCCCGACTGGCCGCGCTTCGGCGAGATCTGGCGGGTCGGCCTGCCGATCGGGCTGGGCCTGGTCGCCACCTCGGCCTTCTTCTCCAGCGCGGCCTTCATGATGGGCCACCTCGGCACCACGGCGCTGGCGGCCCATGCCATCGCCCTGCAGTGCGTCGGTATCGCCTTCATGTTTCCCCTCGGGCTCAGCCAGGCGGCCATGGTGCGGGTCGGGTTCCACGCCGGCGCCCGCGACGGCGCCGCGGTGGGGCGCGCCGGCTGGGCCGCCGGCCTGCTGGCCCTGGCCGGCGTGCTGGGCACCTCCAGCGTCCTGGTGGTCTTCGGTTGGGAGTTGGTGGATCTGTTCCTCGATCTCGACCTGCCCCAGAGCCTGGCGGTGGCCGAGGTCTCGGTGCGGCTGCTGCTGATCGCCGCCTTCTTCGGCCTGGCGGATGCCGGACAGGTGGTGTTCGGCGGCAACCTGCGGGGCCTCAAGGACACCAAGATGCCGATGTGGCTGGCCGTCTTCGGCTACTGGGGCATCGGCCTGCCGGCCTGCTGGTTCTTCGCCTTCGAACTCGGCCTCGGCCCGACCGGTATCTGGTACGGCATGACCGTGGGGCTCTACCTCGTGGCGGCGCTGGTCATCTGGCGCTTTCACCGGCGCGGGCGCTTTTGGCAACCATTCGCGGGTGAAGGGACCGGCCCTCGTTGAGCAAGACGCCCAAGGAACGCGCCGACCTGGCGCTGGTCGCCCGGGGCCTGGTGGAGAGCCGCAGCAAGGCCCAGGCGCTGATCATGGCCGGCAAGGTCTTCGCCGGCGAGCGCCGGGTCGAGAAGGCCGGCGAAGCGATCTCGGCCGACCGGCCGCTGACCGTGAAGGGCCAGGATCATCCCTGGGTCAGCCGCGGTGGGCTGAAGTTGGCCCGGGGCCTGGAGGTCTTCGGTTTCGATCCCACGGGGCGCATCGGCCTCGACGTCGGCGCTTCGACCGGCGGCTTCACCGACGTGCTGCTGGCCGGCGGCGCGGCCAAGGTCTACGCCGTCGATGTCGGCCACGGCCAGCTGGCCTGGAAGCTGCGCAGCGACCCCCGGGTCGTGGTGCTGGAAAAGACCAATGCGCGAAATCTGACGGCCGAGCAGGTCCCCGAGGCGCCCGGCGTGGTGGTTTGCGATGCCAGCTTCATCGGACTGCGGACCGTGCTGCCGGCGGCCCTCGCACTGGCCGCGTCCGGCGCCTGGTTGGTCGCCCTGATCAAGCCGCAGTTCGAAGTCGGCCGCGACCAGGTCGGCAAGGGTGGCGTGGTGCGCGACGCCGCGCTGCACGACGAGGTCTGCGCGCGCATTCGCGACTGGCTCGACGGCCTGTCGGACTGGCGGGTGGCCGGCCTGACCGAAAGCCCGATCAAAGGGCCGGAGGGCAATAGGGAGTTTTTGATCGGGGCAGTGAAAGATTAATCGGTTAGGTCTATTGTTCCTGGTTCCCCTTTCGGATCGAGGCGGGTAAGATCGCGCCGGCTGGGGACAAAGGTGAGAGATTCTTTATTGTGTCCCGATTGCTGTCCTTCCCGATTCGCCATCGACCCTTCGCACCGGCCCTGATGTTCTGCCTCGGGTTGGTCTTGGTGCTGCCTGGTGCCGCCTTGGCGGCACCGGACCAGGATTCGGCACTGGACGATGCCGGCGTCTTGACCCTGCAGTTCAGCAACGATCTCTTTGCCGGGGTCGACCGCCATTTCACCCACGGCACGCGGGCGGCCTGGCAGTCGCCCGAGGGCGCCGTGCCCGCCTGGATCGTCGACACGGCACGGGCGGTTCCGCTGTTCAACGACCGCGGCCAGTTCCGCGTCGCCTATTCCCTGGGCCAGGACATCTTCACACCCGATGGGATCGAGGAGACGGCACTCATCCCGGAGGACCGGCCCTATGCCGGCTGGCTCTATGGCGGTATCGGCCTCAGCTCGGCGGACGATGACCAGGTCGAGACCCTGGAGCTGAACATCGGGGTGGTCGGCCCGGCCTCGGCCGGCCGCCTGGTGCAGCGGCGCTGGCACGGGGCCTTCAATCTGACCGAACCGGAAGGTTGGGACAATCAGCTGGAGAATGAGCCCGGCGTGGTGCTCTACTACGAGCGCAAATGGCGTGCCCTGGCCAAGTTGCCGCTGGGCGGCCTGATCCCCTTCGAAGATCTGGCGGTCGACTTCAGCCCTCACCTGGGTGCCGCGCTCGGCAATGTCTACACCTACGCCGCGGCCGGCTTCACCCTGCGCCTGGGCGACGACCTGCCGAACGACTTCGGTCCGCCGCGCATCCGCCCCGGCCTGCCGGGCTCGGATTTCTTCCTGACCGACGATGCCATCGGCTGGTACCTCTTCGCCGGCCTCGAGGGGCGGGCCGTGGCGCGCAACATCTTCCTCGACGGCAACACCTTCCGCGACAGCCACTCGGTCGACAAGCACCCGCTGGTCGGCGATGTCCAGGCCGGTCTGGCCTTCACGCTCGACCGCTACCGCCTGGCCTACACCCATATGTGGCGGACCAAGGAGTTCCAGGGCCAGGACGCCCCCGACCAGTTGGGCACGGTCAGCCTCTCGGTTCGTTTCTAGCAGCGGCTGATAGCCCGTTGGGCAAAGGACCAAGCGGATTTCCTCTCCACCCCACTTGGGGGGAGAGGATCAAGGTGAGGGGGGCGTGGATGGCGCGCGAGGTGCTCGCAACAGTCGCGCAGTGGCGAGGCACCCCCGCACCCAGACCCACTCCCCCGTGAAGGGGGCGAGGGAATTATTTCTTGGCCGCTGTCTATTCGCGCCCCACCCCCACCCCCCCATTGCAGGTATCGGCCCGGCGTGGTCCTGTCTGGGGCCGCCGCGGGGAGGGGCGGGCTACATGACGCGAGCCGGAACATGACCGCGCCCAGGGGGACCGCGCCCAGGGGGACCGCACCCAAAGGAATCGCGCCTGGAGGGGTGGGGGCTGCGGGAATCCGCGGGCTGTTGGCCGACGCGGCCTTCCGGCGGACCTGGCTGATCGGGCTTTGCGGCGGCGTGGCGCGCTGGTTGGAGATGCTGGTGGTCGGCATCTTCGCCTTCGAGACCACCGGGTCGCCCTTCCTCGTCGCCCTGCTGGTGATCTTGCGCATGGCGCCCCTGGCGGCCTTCGGCGCGGTGGTCGGCACCTTTGCCGACCGCCTGTCGCCGCGCCGCTTCCTGCTGGCCGGGCTTTCACTGGCGACAATGGTTTCGATTCTGCTCTTTGCGCTCTTTGCCTTCGAGCTCGCCCGATACTGGCACGTCGCCCTGGCGACCTTCGCCTCGGGCCTGATCTGGACCACCGACATGCCGCTGCGCCGGCGGCTGTTGGGCGATGCCGCCGGGCCGAGTCGCCTGGCCCAGGCCATGTCTTTCGACAGCGCTTCCAACAACGCCACCCGGATGCTCGGGCCGCTGGTCGGCGGCCTGCTCTATCAGGCCCTCGGGGCGGCCGGCGCCTTTGCCTGCGCGGCGCTGCTCTATGGCCTTTGCGTCCTGATGGTGGTGGCCCTGCCCAAGCCGACGCCGGCCGAGGGCCCGGCCAAGCCCGCGGTTCGGTTCTTCCAGGACTTCAAGGAAGCCTTCCGCTTCGCGGCGCGGGACCGCGACCTGCTGCGCATCTTGCTGGTCACGGTGGTGTTCAATCTCTGGGGCTTTCCCTTCGTCTCGATGATCCCGGTGATCGGCCGCGAGGATTTTGGCCTCAGCGCCGGCTGGATCGGGGGTCTCTCGGCGCTGGAGGGCTGCGGCGCCTTTCTCGGCGCCCTGGTGATAGCCTTTTCGGTGCGCGGAACGCCGTCGCGCCGGATCTACTATTTCGGGACCATGGCCTTCCTCTGCTTTATCTTCATTGCCGGTTGGATGCCCAGCGCCGGCCTGACCGCGGCGGTCTTCGTCTGCGTCGGGCTCGCCGGGGCCTGCTTCACCACCATGCAGTCGACCCTGGTCTATGCCGTCGCGCCACCGGAGATGCGCGGCCGGCTCTTCGGCCTGCTGGTGATCTGCATCGGCACCGGGCTGATCGGTTTCACCAACATCGGCCTGATGGCGGAATGGTACGGCGGGTCGGCGGCGATCCGAATCGTCGCCGCGGAAGGCTTGATCCCGCTGCTGCTGATCGGCCTCGGCTGGCGCCAGCTTTGGCGCGGCCGGTAGTCGAGCGCGAAGGCACTAAGGAATCTTGTGGGTCCAAACGGCGAGGGTCCGGTAGGGGAACCCGACCGTGGGCCGGCCTGCCAATTCGGGGGTGTCGGCAATGAGATCCCGAATTTGCGCGGCCACGGCCTGTTTCTCCGCCGCGCCGAGGGCGGCCATGAAACTGACCGAGAGAATCCGCTCGACAATGACCTGCTCGGGCGGGCCGTCATGGCTGTGTAGGAACCCGCGCTCTTCAAGCGGCGCGAAGCCCTCCGCCGGGAAGAGCTTGCGCCACAGTCCTTCGTGGAAGCGCGGTGTCGTGCCCTCGAAGGGGGCCATGATGCCGGTGAGCGCGGCGACCCATCCCACCGTCTCGTCGCGAACATTCCACACCAGGCCCAGGCGCCCGCCCGGCTTGAGGACTCGGCGAATCTCCCGCAGTGCGCGGTCGTCGGCGAACCAGTGAAAGGCCTGGGCGCAGGTCACCGCGTCGGCGCTGCCGGATGGCGCGGGGATGGCATGGGCATTGCCGCTCTTCGCCTCGATCTCCGGCAGCTTCGCCCGAAGCTCCCGCAGCATGGCCGCCACGGGCTCGACCGCCGTTACTCTCGCCCCTGTCCTCGCCAGGTGGCCGGTGAATTTTCCGGTGCCCGCGCCGAGATCGATCGCGGTCGATGCAGATGTCAGGCCGAGCTCGTTGCCGAGCCATTCTTCGACCTCATTCGGGTAGCCCGGCCGTCCCCTGCTGTAGGCTCTGGCGCCGCGGGAAAAGCCATCGACAGCCGATTCGTGCACGGCAGACATAGGATATCCACCCTTTCGTTGGTCGTTCCGGTAGTCTTGTCACACGTGGGCCTTCCCTGTCCACGCCAGGACTTGGACGTCACAATCGCCCTCAATCGTTGGCACCCTTGCTCGGTTGTTCGACCGGCGGGACGGCAACATAGAGCCAGGTCCAGACCGCATTGTCCGGGTCGAGGCATCTCAGTTTGACGAAGGATCGCGCCGCGGTGTCCACCGGGCGGGTCAGGTAGATCCGGCTGACCTCGCACTTCGGCAGATCGGTGAATCCGGCTTCCAGCAGCGGATCGTAGCCGCCCTCGTAGAGGGGTACCGCGGCCCGGGTCGCCTTCAGGCTGGCGGCGATCTGTGCCGCGAGGGCCGGGAGCGCGATCTCGAACTCCGGCTGCCCTTCCCACTTGCCGAGGGCGAAAACCCGGTTGCTGAACCAGTTCTGGAGATTCGCGTCGATGGCGGGCCGGGCCGCGCTGTCGAGCAGCGGCCGCGCGTGGTGTTCGCCGAGTAGGGCGAAGGGGTCGACCTGGCCCGGGAGCGGCAGTTCCTTGACCCGGTCCGCCTGGTCGATGGTGAAGGGATCGCCGGCCGCCAGGACCCGCCGGACCGGCCAGATCGCGTCCTCCCGGCCGCTGTCGAGCCGCTTCGCTACCAGGACAAGGTCGGTCAGGGCGGTCATGTGGGTTTCCAGATTGTCGGTCACCCGGCGCAGCAGGAAGAGATGGCTGTCGTTGACCGCGAAAAGGACGTCTTCGACGGCCAGGCTGCGTGGCGGCGTCGCCTGCAGCGGCGCGAGCAGGCAGAGGAGCATCGCCAGTGCCGCGCCGGCGCGGGAGCTCCAAGAGCGGCAGATCTTGTGGTGCGATGTCATAGCAAGAGTCCTGCTTTCGAAAGTCGGCAAGCCTCTCCACCCCACTGGGCCATATGGTGTCGATGGGGCGATTTGCCAGCCCCCGACGCGGAGGGGCGGGGCGCCCTCTGCATTACTGGTCATGCTTGCTAGCCGTCGGCCTCCGCGAAGACCAGGTAGCGCAGGGGCCCGCCGGGCTGCCAGTCGGTAAAGGGATAGCAGGTTACCAGGGTCATGACCGGGCGCTCGGGCGCGGGCGCCAGGCGGGCCTCCCGGTGGTCGATGACGGCCTGGCCGGTCACCTGGTAGGACTGCCAGAAGCCGTCGGGCCGCTGCACCCGGAGGGCCATGCCCACCTTCAGGTCCTGGAGGAAGGCAAAGTGGGTGTCGCGGTGGCCGCCGAGGATGGCGTGACCGACCGCGCCGGGCTGGGCCGTGCCGTCCATCAGGCCCGGCCCGAAGGCCAGGCTGCGGCCGCTCGACCCGGCCAGCACGATCCGGTCGATCGCCAGGGCCGGGACCTGGAGTCGGGCCACCGGCCAGGTGTCGGCCCAGGGCCAGGGCTTGACCGCCTCGCCGCCGGCCAGGGTGTCGGCCCAGGCCCGCGTCAGCAGAATCTGAGCCAGCCAGGCCTTGGCGTGAATGGTCAGGCCACCGCCCAGTTGCCACAGCCCCAGGGCCAGGAACAGGGCCGCGATCAATGCCACCGCGCGGCGGCCGAGCCGGACAGGCGGCGGGGTCACGCCGCGGCCGGGCCCCGGCGCCGTGACAGGACCAGCAGGGACAGACCGGCGGCGAGGAGGGCCAGGCCCATGGCGATCTGCAGGGCGGCCGGGGTGGCGCCGCGCGGCAGGGCGATGGGCTCGGCATCCGGGGCCTGGATCAAGCCTTGGGGCATGTGCTGAAGCCTCAGATTGGCCGCGCCGGGGCCGAAGACCTTCTCGTGATCCCACCCGGCCGGCAGGTCGCGGGCGATGTCGCCGCTGCGCAGCACCGCGTCCTGGGGCCGGGCGATCTCGTCGTCGACCGCCACCAGGGCGCTGTAGCGGGTCACCAGCTGGTGGGCGAGGGCGACCCGCAGCGCCGCGGCGCGCACCCGGTCCGTGGGTTGGCCCAGGTGCAGGCCCTCTTCGATGGTGTCGATCTTGGCCCGGGCCCAAAGTGCCGCCACCCCTGGCGCCGGCAGCAGATTGGCGAGCTCGAGGCTGCGCCGCCAGCTCTCGCCGCCACGCCGGCCGGTGATCGTCACGGTCCCCTTGAGATCATCCAGGCTGCGGTCCTCGAGCCGCGCGGTGAACGTCAGCGGCTGGCCGGCGTAGAGATCGGGCAGGGGGTTGGGATAGCCCTCGACCGCCAGGTCGCCCCAGTCGACCGCGACATCGATCAGGGCCGGCCGTTCCAGCCGCTCGAAGAGGGCTGCCATGCGGCTGCCGATCTCGGAGAGATCGCCGATGTAAGTGTAGGTGCCGCGTCCGGCCGCGGCGGCCTTGGTCATGAAATAGCCGTTCGGCGCCGAGCCGATGCCGACGGTGAAAAGCCGGGTCCCGCCGAGGTTGGCGGCGATCTCCTGAAACAGCTCCACCTCGTTGGAGACGGCGCCGTCGGTGATGAAGACGACCTGCTTCAGGCGGCCGGCCTGAGCCATCTCGGACTGAGCCATCTCGGACTGGGCCGCTTCGGCCAGGGCCAGTCGCAGGGCCGGCCGCATCTCGGTCCCGCCTTCGGCTTCCAGGGCCTTCACGTAGAACCAGGCTGCCTCGACCTTGCCGGCCGTCGCCGGCTGGATGCCGTCGAAAAGCGATCCCAAATCGTCGGCGAAGCGAATGACATTGAACCTGTCGTCGGGCTTCAGCCGGGTCAGGGCGCGCAGCAGGGCCTCCTTGGCCTCGGCGAGGGACTCGCCGTACATCGAGCCCGAGGTGTCGATCACGAAGACCATGTCGCGCGGGGCGACGCCGGCGGGGGCGGGCGCCCCGGCGCTCTCGCCGGGGGGCAGCACCGTGAGCAGCAGGTGCGCCGCGCCCTCGACCTCTTCGGCGAAGATCGCGGCCTGGGGCTCGGCGCTGGCGACCGGGCGCCACTCCAGCAGGAAGTCGCGGTTCGCCGGCGCCGTCTCGGCGGCCAGGGTGATCAGTTGGCGGTTGCCGTAGAGGCTGTCGATGATGACGTCGTGATAGGGGCTGTCGATGGCGGCCAGGGGCAGGCCGGCGTCCAGCATCACGGCCAGGCGCAGGGGATTTGCCGCGCCCTCGTCGGGATGGCGCACCGGCCCGAAGAGATCGCGCCCCTCGTCCGTGGCGGTCAGGACGGCGGGCTGGAGCCCGGTTGTGCTGTCGTCCGAGAGGGGCGCCTCGGAAAGGGCGACCGGCGGCGCCGGGCTGTAGCGCGGTGCCACCACCATGGGAAAGCGCAGGGAAAAGAGCCCCGCCTCGCTGCGGACCTTGTCCTGATACTCGATCTCCACCAGGATTTCCTCGCCCGGGCCGATGTTGGCGAGCGCCGTGGAAAAGACATTGGGCCGCGCCGCCGACAGCAGGCTGGCGCGCTTGCCCTCGGCCTTGGCGGCCTCGTAGATGCGTTTGGCCTCGTTCTTTTCCTTGATCATCCCCGCGACCCGGCGGTCGCCGATCACCAGGGTCAGGCGGTCGACCGCGGAGCCTTCGGGCAGCGGAAAGACGTAGAGCGCCTCGAGCCAGGCCTCGGTCGGATTGCGGAAGCGCTGGGTCACCGTGACCCGCTGGACCAGTCCATTGACGGTAATTGCCACCTGGCTTTCCAGGGCCGGGGCCGCGTAGGCGCGGTCTTCCAGGCCGACCAGGAAGAACAGCCCCGCGGGGACCTCCTCGGCGATGTTGGATGCCGGCGCGGCCTCTTGCGACCGGGCCGGAGGGGCATGGAGGCCGGCGGCCAGGATCAGGGCGAGACCGACCAGCAGACAGGCGGCGAACTGGAAGGCGGTCTGGCGCAGGGCGCGGACGGTTTGGGGCGGAATGATACCGCATCCGGGGTCCGGCGGGGCGAAGCCGCGGGGCCGGCGGGGCGAACGGGGGGTGATCTGGCGGGTCGGGGGGCGCGTCGTCATGGCTGGGGACCTTTCTTTCGCTGCAAACGCGCGTCAGTGAAGGCCGCAAGGGTGGCGTCATCGGCGCCGGAATGGGGCCTTTCTGTGATTTCGCCCGCGCCATGGGAAATTGGCCGGGCCGGCGTCAAGCGGTTGCCTCGCCCGAGACGCGGCAGTAGGGTGCCGCCGGCCGCCTCATGGCGGTTTTCCTTTCTCGTCCCAGCCCTGGAGGCCCGTCTCATGTCGGTCATCGCGGAACGCCTGTCGCGCATCAAGCCGTCCCCCACCATTGCCATCAGCCAAAAGGCGCGCGAGCTGAAGGCCGCCGGGCGCGACGTGATTTCGCTCTCCGCCGGCGAGCCCGATTTCGACACGCCCGATCCGATCAAGAAGGCGGCCATCGCGGCGATCGAGCGCGGCGAGACCAAGTACACCGCGGTCGACGGCATCCCCGAGCTGAAGGCGGCGATCTGCGCCAAGCTGAAGCGCGACAACGAGCTGAACTACGAGCCCGACCAGATCTCCGTGGGCACCGGCGGCAAGCAGGTGCTCTACAACGCCCTGATGGCGACCCTGAACCCGGGCGACGAGGTGATCATCCCGGCGCCCTACTGGGTCTCCTATCCCGACATGACGATCCTTGCCGAGGGCACCCCGGTGCCGGTCAGCTGCGGTCAGAACCAGAACTTCAAGATGCAGCCCGAGGCCCTGGAAGAGGCGATCACGCCCAAGACCAAGTGGGTGATCCTGAACTCGCCCTCGAACCCCTCGGGAGCGGCCTACAGCCATGCCGAGATGAAGGCTCTGACCGACGTCTTGATGCGCCACCCCCATGTCTGGGTGCTGACCGACGACATGTACGAGTACCTGGTCTACGACGGCTTTCAGTATGTGACGCCGGCCCAGGTCGAGCCCGGCCTGATGGACCGGACCCTGACCACCAACGGTGTGTCGAAAGCCTATGCCATGACCGGCTGGCGCATCGGCTACGGCGCCGGCCCGCGCGACCTGATCAAGGCCATGGCCAAGATGCAGTCCCAGTCGACCACCAACCCCTCCTCGATCAGCCAGTGGGCGGCGGTGGAGGCCTTGACCGGGCCGACCGACTTTCTGGCCGAACGCAACGCCATCTTCAAGCAGCGCCGCGACCTGGTGGTGGCGGCCCTGAACGACTGTCCGGGTCTGCATTGCCACACCCCCGAGGGCGCCTTTTACGTCTACCCCTCCTGCGCCGGGGCGATCGGCAAGAAGACCCCCGAGGGCAAGACCATCGAGACCGACAGCGACTTCGTCGGCTACCTGCTGGAGGCCGCCGACGTGGCCACGGTGCAGGGCGCCGCCTTCGGGCTCTCGCCGCACTTCCGGATCTCCTACGCGACCTCGACCGAGGCCCTGACCGAGGCCTGCGCCCGCATCAAGCGCGCCTGCGACGCCCTCACCTAAATAAAAAGGGGACTGTCCCCTTTATTTTTTGCCAATAAGATCAAAGGGTGCTGTATGAGGTTTTGTGAGGGTGGATCGACGGCTGTCGTGACAGGTCTGGCTCGGGGCGGGAGGAGGCTGCCGTGAAGGTCCTGGTGATCGGTGTCGGCGCGGTCGGCGGCTATTTCGGCGCCCGGCTGGCGGCGGCCGGCGAGGAGGTGATCTTCGCGGCGCGCGGCGCCACCGCCGCGGCCCTGCGCCGCTCCGGTCTGCGGGTCGAATCGCCCTTCGGCGATGCGACCGTCGAGCGGCCGGTCCTGTTCGACGATCCCCTGAAGGTCGGCATGGTCGACGCGGTCCTGATCTGCACCAAGCTGACCGACCTGCGCGCGGCGGCGGCCCTGGCCCAGCCGGTGCTGGCCCACGACACCGCCGTGGTCTCGCTGCAGAACGGCCTGGTCGGCGAGACCCTTGTCTCCGAGGTCTTGGGGGCGCAGCACGCCGTCGGCGGGGTCGCCTACATCGCCGCCGAGTTGATCGAGCCCGGCCTGGTGCGGCACGAGGGCGGCTTCGCCAAACTGGCCCTGGGCGAACTCGACGGCAGCCGATCCTGGCGTCTCGACGCGCTCACCGCGGCGCTCGGGGCGGCCGGCGTCGAGGTCAACTACTCGGAAGACATCCAAGGCGACATCTGGCGCAAGTTCATCGGCCTGTCCGCCTTTTCCGGCGCCACCGCCTACTATCGCTCGGCCATCGGCCCGATCATGGCCGACCCCACCCAGCGCGCCTTCTATGGCGGGCTGCTGGCGGAGTCCGCGGCGGCGGCCCGGGCCCAGGGGATCGAGCTGCCCGAGGACTACGCCGCCAGCCAACTGGCTGGGTCGGAAAACTACCCGACGACCATGACCAGCTCGATGCTGCAGGATCTCCAGCGCGGCAAGGCCCTGGAGCTCGACTACCTCTCCGGCACCGTCGTCGCCCTCGGCCAGCGCCATGGCATCGCGACCCCGGGCCACGCCGAGGTGGTCGCCAAGCTAGAGCCCTTCAAGGGCGGCGCCGCATAGCCGCCGCGAACCGCAAGCTGCCCGCCAGGGACTGGCGGGGCGCCGGTCCTGTGATAGCATTCAGCCGTGCCGCGCTCAGGTAAAACCCGAAAGGGGGACCGGATGCCGAAAGAACGCCGACTGATTGCCAATCCGCCGCCCTGGCCGAACGGCGCGCGCTGTGCCGTGGCCTTCACCTTCGATCTGGACGCCGACAGCATCTTGCACCTGGCGCATCACCAGAACGCGACCAACCTGGTCGCCTCTATGTCGATGCTGCAGTACGGCCCGCGCGTGGCCATGCCCCGCATCCTCGCCCTGTTCCGCGAGTTCGACATCAAGCAGACCTTTTTTCTTCCGGCCTGGTGCATGGAACGCTATCCCGACGTCGTCGAGGCGGTCATGGCCGACGGCCACGAGATCGGGCACCACGGCTACCTGCACGAACACCCCAACGAACTGTCCGCCGAGCGCGAGGCCTATTGGCTGTGCCGCGGCATCGAGGTGATCGAGCGCTTCACCGGCGAGCGGCCGGTCGGCTACCGCGCGCCCTCCTACCGCTTCTCGCGCAACACCCTCGATCTGCTGCTGCGCGAGGGATTCGTCTACGACGCTTCGCTGTTCGGCGACGAGGTTCCCTACCGCCTGACCGACGGCACCTCGTCGCTGATCGAGCTGCCGAGCCACTACGCCATGGACGACTGGCCGCACTACATGGTGGGCCGCGACCTCAACTACATGATGCCGATCAAGGCGCCGAGCCACGCGATGGACGTGTTTCGCGGCGAGTTCGATGCCGCCTGGCGCCACGGCGGCCTGTGGATCGCGGTCTGGCATCCTTTCCTCAGCGGACGACTGGCCCGCTTCGAGGCGATCGCCGAGCTGATGGACCACATGGTCGAGAAGGGCGATGTCTGGTTTGCGCCCTTGCGCGATATCGCGGCCCACGTGGAGGGGCTGATCGCGGACGGCCTCTGGACGCCGCGCAGCGACACCCTGCCGCAGTACCCCGGGCCCATACCCGAATTCGAGGTCGAGCCCTGACCGTTCGGCGGCCTTGAGATCCAATCCGGTCCGGGGTGCTGTCAAGGCCGCCGATGATAGCCCGCTTCACGGTGTATCCTCTTGCGCACCCGCGGGCGCGCCGCGCTAGGATCGAAGCGCGACCGGGTGGTGAATCGGGCGGCCGCGTAGCGGCCCGGCGGTTTTCTTTATGGCCTCTTCGTGACGCGCCTTGTCATGATCGGGCCACGTTTGACGCTCACAGTGGTCTGGTATTTGGCCAAATTGGCAGGGAGCACCCATCATGCGCGGCATTCGCCAGATTTCTTTTTTTCTGATCTCGGCTCTGGTGGGCGCGGCCTGCTGGGGGATCGCCGCCGGTGCCGTCGCCCAGGAAAGCGCCGTGCCAGCCAATGTGGTGCCCGACAGTGTGGTGCGCGACAGCGAGCGGCCCCTGATCGAGGCCGACTTCGCGATTCCCGACCTGAGCGATCGGGTGATCCTGCTGCAGGCGCGCTTCCTGGCCCTCGCCGAGCATCTGCGGGGCATGGAAGGGCGCGTCTCGCGGGACGGCGTCGATGAGCGCCTCGCCGAGCTTTTCCTGCCCGAGCGGCCGGACGAGTTCAGGCGGGACTACAAAAGCGAGCTGAAAATTGCCGGCGGCGCCGGCGGGCTCGACGATTGGCAAACCCTGGCCGGGTCTTATCTGGAAAAGGGCCGGCTCGACGATGCCATGACGGCGGCCTTCACGGTCTACCGCGACAGCAAGGTCGAACCGCAGCGCGCCAAGGCGGTGGCGGCGATGGCCGAGGCGGCGCTGGCCAAGGGCGAGCTGCGCCTGGCGCTCAACCTCTACAGCAAGGCGGTCGAAATCTATGGCGAGCGCGACCTGCGGCGGCGCCTGGCCACGCTCATCGAGCGCCACGACCTGCGGGTCGAGGATGTCGCGATCGATGTCGAGAACCGCCTGCCCTCGGCCTGCGTGGTCTTCACCCAGAGCCTGTCGAAACGCCTGCCCCTGCCGATCGAGGACTATGTGGAATTGACGCCGGCCGGCGACGTCGATATCGCGGCCCGGGACAAGAGCATCTGCCTGCGCGGTCTCGAGTTCGGTGGCGACTATACCCTGCGTCTCCGTCCTGGCCTGGTCGGGGCCGAGGGCGCGCGCATGTATGGCGGCTTCGAGCGCCGCTTTCGCGTCAACGACCGCACGCCGCGAATTCTTTTCGCCGCCAACAGCTATGTGCTGGCCAAGACGGGCGCCTCCGGACTCCCGGTCAAGACGGTCAATCTCGACGCGGTGGACCTGAAACTCTATCGCATCGACGATCGCAATCTGGTGCGGCCGATCCTGGCGGGCCAGCTCGACAGCAATCTCTACGGCAGCGAGGAGGGCGACCTCGAAGCCTCGACCGGGGTCCTGGTCTGGCAGGGCCGCCTGGCCGTCGAGGCGCAGCGCAATCAAGAGATCACCACCCTGGTCCCGGTCGGCGAGATCCTTCCCGACCGCAAGCCCGGTCTCTATGTCGTGGTGGCCCGCCTACCCGACGAGAAGCCGGAAGACTCCTGGCGCCAGCACGCGACCCAGTGGCTGGTGCTGTCGGACCTCGGCCTGGTGACCTTCCAGGGCGAGGACGGGCTGCATCTGCTGGCACGGTCGCTGGAGACGGCGCTTCCGCTCGCCGGGGTCGAGTTCACGCTGGTGGCCCGCAACAACGTCCTGCTCGGCAGCGCGATCAGCGGCGCCGATGGCCTGGCCCGCTTTGCGCCGGGGCTGCTGCGCGGCGCGGGCGGCGAACGGCCGGCCTTCGTGACCGCCTCGACCGCGGCCGGCGATCACAACTTCCTGCGTCTGACCGGCGCCGCCCTGGACCTGAGCGAACGCGGCATCGAGGGCCGCGAGGCGCCGAAGGGCCTGGACGCCTTTCTCTACAGCGAACGCGGCGTCTACCGGCCGGGCGAGAAGGTCTATCTCAGTGCCCTGCTGCGCGACGCCCGCGCCGCGGCCAAAGGCGGCCTGCCCCTGACCGTCAAGGTGACGCGGCCCGGCGGCGCCGAGGCCTACCACCGCACCCTCAAGGGCGACGACCTGGGCGGCTACCTTTTCGAGGTCCCGCTTTCGCCGGCGGCGCGGCCCGGTAGCTGGGTCGCCCAGGCCTATCTCGATCCAACGAAAGCGCCCGTGGGCTCCACCGTTTTCCAGGTCGAGGACTTCGTGCCGCCCCGGCTCGAGGCGGAGCTCGAGGCCGAGGCCGATTGGCTGGTCCCCGGCGGCGGTACCGATGTGGTGCTGACCGGCCGGTTCCTCTATGGGCCGCCGGCCGCCGACCTCGAGACCGAGGCGCGGCTCGCGCTCTTGGTCGACCCCACGCCCTTCCCCGGCTACGAGACCTTCCGCTTCGGGCTGGTTCAGGAGGACTATCGGCCGCGGCGGCAGAGCCTGGCTAGCGCCCGCACAGATCAGGAGGGCCGGGCGGTCATCAGGCTGACCGTGGACCAGGTGCCGGACAGCTCCCACCCCCTGATGGCCGAGCTGCGCGCTGGCCTGCTCGACCTGGGCGGCCGGCCGGTCCAGGCCCGTCTGCGCCTGCCGATCCGCACCCGGGCGGTGGAGTTGGGTCTGCGCCCGCTCTTTGGCGGGTCGCCCAAGGCGGAAGTCGCCCGGTTGGGCGCCGATGGCGAGGCGGTCTACGATCTGGTGGCTCTCGACCGGTCCGGCCAGCCGGTTCCCGGTCAGGCCGTGGCCTACGAGTGGCTACGCGAAATCTATGATTACAGTTGGTACCAGCAGGGCGGCGAGTGGCGTTTCCGCACCACGGTCTACGACGAAGTGGTGGCGACCGGGGAGACGGTCCTCGGCGACGACGGACGGGGCCAGCTGTCGCGCCGCCTGGGCGATGGCCGCTATCGCCTGGAAGTATTCGATCCCAGCGCCGAGGTCAACGGCGGCTCGATCGCCAGCCATCGCTTCAGTGCCGGCTGGTGGTACGGACCGGCGGCGCCCGACGTACCCGATGCCCTGGAGTTGAGCCTGGAGCGCGACAGCCTGCGCGACGGCGAGGTTCTGAAAGCCTTCCTGCGCGCGCCCTTTGCCGGTCAGGCCGTCGTGACCGTGATGAACGACGGCCTGCGCCACAGCGAAACCCTGGCGCTTCCCGCCGAGGGTCGCAAGATCGCATTGCCGGTGGACGCCGCCTGGGGCCCGGGCGCCTATCTGATGGTCACCGCCTTTCGGCCCGATGCCGGCAAGCCCTCGCCGCTGCCGGTCCGGGCCATGGGCCTGGCCTGGTTCTCGATCGACCGCGCCGAGACCACGCTGGAGGTCGAGATCACCGTGCCGGACAGCGTCCTGCCGCGCCAGGAGGTGTCACTGCCGATCACGGTCGCGGGCGCGGCCAGCGGCGAGGCGCTGCGCGTGACCCTGGCCGCCGTCGATGACGGGATCCTGCAGCTCACCGGTTACCGTCCGCCCAGCCCCGAGGATCACTATCTCGGCAAGCGCCGCCTGGCGATGGATGTCCGCGACCTCTATGGCCGCCTGATTCGCCCGCTCGAGGGTCAGCCGGGCCGGCTCCGCAGCGGCGGCGACCGGGCGGGCGAGAACCTTCAGGGGATCAGCCTGCGCAGCGTGAAGACCGTCGCGCTTTATCAGCGCGACATCGAGCTGGACGACCAGGGCCGGGCCACGGTCACGCTCGACCTGCCGGACTTCAACGGCCGCCTGCGGCTCATGGCCGTGGCCTACGGCCGCAGCCGGGTCGGCAGCGGCTCGGCTGCGCTGATCGTTCGCGACCCGATGATCGCCGATCTGCTGTTGCCGCGCTTTCTGGCGCTGGACGACCTGGCCGAGGCCACGCTCGACCTGCAAAACCTCTCGGGCGCGAGCCAGAGCGTCACGGTGCAGGTCGCGGCGGAGGGTGCCGTGGCACTGGCGGGCGCGGGCGAGACCCTCGGGCGCTTCGAGGTGACCCTGGCGCCGGACGCCCGCGAAACGCTCGACCTCAGGGTCGAGGGCGTGGCGGTGGGCACCGGCGCGCTCAGCCTTTCGGTCGAGGGCGAGGGCCTGGAGACGATCGAGCGTCACTGGGACCTCGAGGTACGCGCCGCCCAGCCCTTCATCACCGAACGCCAGGTCCGTATTCTGGCACCGGGGGAGCGGCTCGCCCTCGACGGCGGATCCTTCGCCGGGTTCCTGCCGGAGACCCTGGAAACCCGTATCACCGTCACCGCCGGGGCCGACTTCAATCTGCCCGATTTGCTCGATTCCCTGGACCGCTACCCTTACGGCTGCACGGAGCAGACTGTGTCGCGGGCCTTCCCGCTGCTGTACTACGGCGACCTCGCCGAGCAGGCCGCGCGCGACCGCGACGATCAGGATTCGGCGCGCCGGGTCGATCGTTCGATCCGGCGTATCCTGGAGCGCCAGCGCGGCGACGGCTCCTTCGCCACCTGGGAGTCCTATGGCCGCAGCGAGCCGTGGCTCAGCGCCTATGTCTTCGATTTTCTGACCCGTGCCAAGGACGCCGGACACGCGGTCCCGCCGGCGGCCTACGACCACACCCTGGCCTGGCTGGAGGCTTACGCGCAGCAGAGCAGCGGGGCGCTCTATGCCCGGGCCTATGCCTTCTATGCCCTGGCCCGTATCGGCAAGGCCAAGGCGAGCAGCCTGCGTTACTTCGCGGAGACCTACGGCGATCGAATTCAAACCCGCCTTGGCCTCGGCCAGGTCGCTGCCGCGCTGGCCTTCCTCGGCGAGCGCGAGCGGGCCGAGCTGTTCTTCGAGAAGGCCATCGCCAATCGGCGGCCGCGCGCGGCGGTGATCCGCGATTATGGCTCGGACCTGCGCGACGGCGCCGCGATCGCCGCTCTTCTGGCCGAGGCATTCCCCGGGACCGAGCGCGCCCTGCGGCTGGCCGACGCCTTGGAAGGCGATTTCGACCTCAGGCAGTACTTCTCGACCCAGGAAGAGGCCTGGCTGATCCTGGCCACCCACGCTTTGAACAGCGGCGAGGGGGCGGCCTACCGCGTGGCGCTGAACGACGGCGAAACCCTGTCGCGTCGCGAGGCTCTGCGCCGGCGGTTGGATCACGCCGCGCTCGATGCCGGCTTCGCGGTCGAGAACCGGGGCGAGGCCCCGCTGCGTGTGATCGGCGCCACCCGAGGCGTCCCGCGCGATCCGCTGCCGGCGGCGGCAACCGGCTTCAGCCTGACCCGGACCTTCTACTCCGAGGCGGGCGCCGTCACCGACCTGGAGGCGGTCAAGCAGAACGACCGCTTCGTCGTCCTGATCGAAGGCCGGGCGGAAAACGACCGCGAGCAACAGGCCCTGGTGGTCGATCTGCTGCCGGCCGGGTTCGAGATCGAAAACAGCGCCCTGGGCGGCGACGGCGCGGACCGCTCCTTTGCCTTCCTGCCGCCGCTGTCGGAGACCGCCTTCACGGCGGCCCGCGACGACCGCTATGTCGCCGCCCTCGATCTCGCGGGCCGCCAACACTTTGCCGTGGCCTACCTGGTGCGGGCCGTCACGCCCGGCCGCTTTGCCCTGCCGGGCAGCTTCGTCGAGGACATGTACCGGCCGAAGTTCCACGCCCGCACCGCCCGGGCCGATATCACCATCGTCCGGCCATGACCCGGGAAATCTATGCCAAAAGACACGGGCCTTGCGAAAGACACGGGCCACCTCGGGTCGCGCGCCCGCGCCTGTGGCTCGCTCTGTGGCTGGTCGGCTTTCTGGCGGTCCTCGCGCCGGCTGTGTTTCATGTCCTGGACCGTGCCTATCCGCCGGATCTGACGCGCTTGGAAAGCCTGTCGCGGGAGGTCCTGGACCGCGACGGCCGGCGCCTGCGAAGCTATCTCTCCACCGACGGATTCCGCCGACTGCCGGCTGCCCTCGAGGCCGTCGACCGTGACTATCTGACCCTGCTTGTCGCCTTCGAGGACAAACGTTTCTGGGATCACCCTGGAGTGGACGCTCTGGCCGTCTTGCGGGCCGGCTGGCAGGCGTTGCGCCATGGCCGGGTGGTCTCCGGCGCTTCGACCCTGACCATGCAGGCCGCCCGCCTGCTCGAGCCCCGGCCGCGTGGCTTGGGCGCCAAGCTGATCGAAATGGGCCGCGCGCTGCAGTTGGAGCGCCGCTACAGCAAGCCCGAGATCCTGCGTATCTACATGACCCTGGCGCCCTTTGGCGGAAATCTCGAAGGCGTGACCGCCGCGTCCCTGCGCTACTTCGGGCGGCCGCCGAAGATCTTGACCCTGGAGGAGGCAGCCCTGCTGGTCGCCTTGCCGCAGTCGCCGACCCGATTGCAGCCCCGGAACCATCCCGCGGCGGCCCGCGCCGCCCGCGACAAGGTGCTGACCCGCGCCGCCCAGGCGGGCCTTCTGACGCCGGAGGACCTGGCGCGGGCCAAGGCGGAGCCGCTGGCCCTGGCGACCCGACACCTTTCACGGGCCGCGCCGCACCTGTCCGACCGGCTGATCGCCGGCGACCCGGACGCAACGGTCATCCGCAGCGGCCTGGACGGCGCGTTGCAACGCCGTTGGGAGGACGTGGTTCGCGACTGGGCGCGGCAGTTCGGGCCGGCGGTCAGCGTCGCTGTCCTGGCGGTGGAAAACCGCAGCCGCCGGGTGCGGGCCTATATTGGGTCGGCCGATTTTCATGCCCGGGACAGTGCCGGTCAAGTCGATGTCGTGCGGTCCCTGCGCTCGCCGGGCTCGACCTTGAAGCCGCTCATCTACGCCCTGGCCTTCGAGCGCGGCCTCGCCCATCCGGCGACCTTGGTCGACGACGTGCCGACGCAGTTCGGGGACTATGCGCCGAGCAATTTCATGGCCAAGCACTATGGCCGGGTCACCCTGACCCAGGCCTTGCGGCGCTCGCTCAACGTCCCCGCCGTGGCGCTGCTGGAGCGCCTGGGCCCGGTCGGCGTCGCCGAGCGGCTGCGCCGGGCCGGGATGCGGCTCGACTTCGGCGGCGCGGCGGCGGAACCGGGTCTCGCCTTCGCCCTGGGCGGCGTCGGGACCACGCTGGAGGACCTGGTGGCGGTCTACGGGGCTCTCGCCGACGACGGCCGGCTGCGGCCGCTGCGCTACCTGACGCCGGAAGCCGGCGGTGCCCATGGAGTCGATCTGACGGAACCGCCGCTCTTCGGCGCGGCGGCGCGTTGGTACGTCGGCGAGATCCTCCGCGGGGTGCGGCCGCCCGACAGCCTCTTGCCGGACCGCTACCGCTCCCAGGCGCGCCCGCTCGCTTTCAAGACCGGGACCTCCTATGGCTTTCGCGACGCCTGGGCGATCGGCTACGACGCCAACCACACGGTGGGGGTCTGGATCGGCCGGCCCGACGGCACGCCCAGTCCGGGGCGCTACGGCGCCAACACCGCCGCGCCGCTGTTGTTCCGGCTGTTCGACGACCTGCCGCCGGGTGGACGGACCCGCCCGGTCAGGCCGGCCCAGGCCCTGCCGCTCGACGCCGCCCTGCCGCCGGGCCAGCGGTTGCTAGGCGAAGACTTTACCCGCGGCCGTGTCGCCGCCGCGGGGCCGCCGCCGCGCATTGCCTTTCCCCTGGACGGGTCGGTGATGAGCCATTCGGCGCGCGACATGACCCTGGAGGCCGAAGGCGGGCGGCGGCCGCTCACCTGGATCGTCAACGGACAGCCGCTGTCGGCCCGGGGCGACCGCTGGCATGCCCGCTGGCGTCCAGACGGTATCGGGTTCAACGATATCGTTCTGATCGACGCCCTCGGCCGCCAGGCCAGCGCCAGGGTTCGTCTGCTGTCCAATTAGGGTCGGTGCGGGTGCCGGCCTATCGGTCCTGCAAGCTGCCCGGCGCCAGCACCGGCAGGTGAAAGGTCGCCTTGTAGTCCAAGCCCTTTGCGGCTGCCGACAGGACAAGTTCCCAGGCGATGCCGCTGTTGCGGCTGCCGAAGCTCGTCGCCGGCTGGTCGGCGGGAAGGTCGAAGCGCAGCGGGATGGCCAGCCGGCCGATCTCGCTCGAGGCCTGCCCGGCTCTTTGGTCCTCGCTCTCCCACAGCACCTCGCGCCGGCGGATGGTCGACTTGCGCTGGTCGCTGCCCGACCCGACGCTGGAGGTCTCCTCCCAGCGGTGCAGGCAGCGCAGTTCTAGGCGAAAACCTTCCCGCGGCGCGTCTCGCGGGTCGATGCCGCAGGTGACCTTGCCGCGCAGTTCGCCGCCGAGCAGGGCCGGCGTCTCGTCCAGTGTCAGCAGGCTCTCGCCGAACTTGCGCCGCCGCGCGCGGTTCAGCAGTCCGCCCGTCAGGAACGCCCCGGCCGCGACCGCGAAGCCGGCCGCGACCAGCCAGAGGAACTCATCCCAAAAGAATCCGGCCGCTGCCGCCGCCAGGGCGAAGAAGCCCCACAGGCTGGCACCGAGAAAGAAAATGCCGCCGGAACCGGCTTCCTCGGCGGCGATGTGCCCGCTGACCCAATCGGGGCGCCGTTCCCATTGGGCCCGCTGCCAGGCCTCCCGGGCCGCGTCGACCTCGGCTTCGCTGGCGTCCTCGTCGACATGGATGATGGTGGCCTGTCTGTAGCTTCCCGGTCGGCCGTCGCTGCGCCGCGCGGCGGTCTGCTGTTCCTCGACCAGCACCGCCTTCTTGCCCTCCGGCACCGCGAAGAGCCGCCGCGCCAGGTAGCCGGCGCCGCCGAAAACCAGCCCGAAGGCGATCAGGGCAAAGCCGCCCGGGTCGTCGAAGACCAGGATGATGCCGCCGACCACCATGAGCGCGCCAAAGCCCATGAAAACCAGGCCGGCGATCTTGGGAAGGTCGAGCATCCGCTGCATGCGCTCGTCGGGCATGGGGTGATCTTCCTACCTTCCGCCGTCGGAAGGCTAGATTTTTTTCTTTGCCGGCCAGAGCCGGGCCAAGGCGAGGATGGCGCCGCCCGCCAAGAGTCCCCAAAAGGCCCCGGCAATGCCGTAGAAGGTGAGGCCCGAGGCGGTCACCAGGAAGGTGACGGCGGCGGCTTCGCGGGTCTCGGCGTCCTTGAAGGCCGCGACCAGGGCGGCCGAAAAGGCACCGATCAGGGCGAGGCCGGCGACCGCCTCGATGAGAATGCCCGGTGCCAGGCTGACGAAGGCCGTGGCCGCGCCGGCCAGCAGTCCGAAGACGACGTAGCCCAATCCGGCGACGATGGCGGCCCAATAGCGGCGATCCCGGTCGGGATGCGCGTCCTCGCCGGCACAGAGCGCCGCGGTGATCGCCGCCAGGTTCACGGCATGGCCGCCGAAGGGCACGCTGAGCAGCGAGAAGAACCCGGTGCCGGCAAAGAGCGGACCGGCCTTGGGCTCGTAGCCGTTGCTCTTCAGGACCGCGATGCCGGGGATGTTCTGCGAGGCCATGGTGACGATGAAGAGCGGCAGGGCGATCCCGACCAGGCCGGCCAGGGTGAAGCGCGGCATGACCAGCTCGATGTCCGGCAGCAATGCGCCGGACAGCTGCGCGAGGCCGTCGGCGGGCAGGGCAACGCCGAACATAATGACCAATGCGAAGGCGACCAGCGCCGCCGGTACCGCCAGCAGCCGGTTGAACCGCCCGACGACGATCCAGGCCACCACGATGGGCAGGCCCAAGAGCGGGTCGAAGGCGATGGCCTTGACCGGCGCCAGGCAGAGGCCGAGCAGCACGCCGGCCAGCATCGCATTGGCCAGCGGCGCGGGAATGGCGTCGACGGCCCGGCCCAGGGGACGCCAGAGACCGGCCACGACGATCATGACACCGCAGACCAGAAAAGCGCCGACCGCCACGGGAAAGCCGCCGGGGACCGCGCCAGCGGTCGCCAAAAGCGCGGCGCCCGGGGTCGACCAGGCCACGCTGATCGGCAGCCTCGTGCGGGCGCTGATGACCACCCCGCAGAGCCCCATGGAGATCGCCAGGGCCATCAGGCCCGTCGCCGCCTCGGCCTCGGTCGCCCCGACCCCGCGCAGACCCTGGAGCACCACGGCGAAGGAACCGGCAAAACCGGCGAAGGCCGTGAGCAGACCCATAAAGAGGGCTTGCGGGGAAAAGTCGCGCAGCATGGACGCCTCCGGGATCGGGGCCGGATGGGCGCCCCTGGTCGCCATCAGGGATAGCGCAAGCGTCATACCGGCGAAAGAGGGAAGGACGGAAAGGGGGCCGACCCGCGATCCCGGCCCGGACCGGCCCATTCGACCGGATTTTGTGACGGGCGTCACACCTGGGCCGGGATGGCCCCCGACGCCTCACCCCATCCCGGCATCTCGCCCGTTCGAAGGGTATCGCAATCAACCAGCGGACCGGGCTCTAGCCGGACCGCGGCAACGGAAGGGGACAAGGCAATGACGGTTTTTCGGGTCGACACCGACAGAGACGAGGCCACGGTCGTCAAGAAGCTGAAGCAGCATGACGATGTGGTCAAGGCGACCAAGGAGTGGAACAAGGCCTTTGGAAAGTTCCGCGGGATGCTCGAGAAGGACGGCAAGCGCGTCGTCAGCCTGTCGCGTCAGGTCTACCGGATTTCCAATGCGAAACTGAAAGAGATGAAGAAGGACGAGAAGGCTTCGCCGGATGACATCGCCGCCCTGCTGGACCTGAGGAAGTCGTCCTACGACCTGACCATGTCGCTGAAAAAGCTGGGTGTCAGATAGGCGCGGACCGACCTGACAGAAAAAAACGCCCCGGACGATCTGGCCGGGGCGTTGAGGTTGGGTCTCTTGCTGGTCAAGCCTCGAAGCGGGGAGATGTCCGCTCAGAGGTTGCCCTTGGTCATCTGCTCGGCCAAGTAGTCGGCCTGACGGATGGCAAGGGTCACTATGGTGAGGGTCGGATTTTCCGCCGCACCGGTCGTGAACTGGGACCCGTCGGAGATAAAGAGATTGGCGATGTCGTGGGTCTGCCCGAACGAATTGCAGACACCGTCGCCTGCCTCGGCGGTCATGCGGCAGGTTCCCAGGTTGTGGGTCGAGGGATAGGGGGGAACCTCGTGGGACCGCAGCGCGCCAGCCGCATCGTAGACCGCCGTGCCCTGTTTGAAGGCGTGATTGCGCATCGCCAGATCGTTGGGGTGATCGTCGAAGTGAACGTTGGGGACCGGCATGCCATGCTGGTCTTTCTCGCTCGCGTGCAGGGTGATCGCATTGGTTTCCTGGGGCATGTCTTCGCCGACGACCCACATGCCGGCCATGTGGTCGTACATGTCCATCGCCGCGGCGAAGTCGCGGCCCCAGGCGCCGGGATCGAGGAAGGCGGCCATGAAGGGCAGGCCGATCGAGAGGGTCTCCATTTCGTAGCCGCCGACGAAACCCCGGTCGGTGTCGTGGCGTGCCTCGTCGGTGATGATCCCGGCCATGGTGGTGCCGCGGTACATGTTCACCGGCTTGTCGAAGATCGCGTAGACCGACCCGGTCATGTGACGCATGTAGTTCTTGCCGACCTGACCCGAGGAATTGGCCAGTCCGTCGGGGAACTTGGCGCTGTCCGACATGAGGAGCAGACGCGGGGTCTCGATCGAGTTGCCGGCGACGCAGACCACCCGCGCCGCCTGACGCTGCTGGTTGCCGTCCTTGTCGACATAGACCACGCCGTTGGCCTTGCCGGCGTCGTCGTGGTCGATGCGCAGGACGTGGCTTTGCGGGCGGATTTCATAGTTCCCGGTGGCCTCGGCGGCGGGGATCTCGGTGTAGAGCGTCGACCACTTGGCGCCGTACTTGCAGCCCTGGAAGCAAAAGCCGGTCTGCTGGCAGCCGGGACGGCCGTGGCGCGGCCGGCTGTTGATGGCCATGCGGCCGGTGTGGCAGTTCTGATAGCCGAGCCGCTTGGCGCCGGCATACATGACCTTGAAGTTGTTGTTGCCCGGCAGGCCCGGCACGTCATGGGTGCGGGTCACGCCCATCTTGTCCTCGGCCTTGTCGTAGTAAGGCTCCAGGTCGGCCAGGGTCAGCGGCCAGTCGAGCAGATTGGCGCCCTCGACCGCGCCATAGTGGGTCTTGGCCCGGAACTCGTAGTCTTGGATGCGCAAGGAAGCGCCGGCCCAGTGGGTGGTCGTGCCGCCCACGGTCTTGCAGATCCAAGTCGGCAGCCCGCCAAAATCCTTGGCCACCCGCCAGCTTCCCGAGGTGGTACGCTTGTCGAGCCAGGACAGCTGACCGAAAGAGTTCCACTCGTCGTTCTGAAAATCCTCGATGCCGTAGCGCTTGCCGGCTTCCAGGCAGACAACCTTGACGCCCTTTTGCGCCAGTTCGTTGCCGAGGGTTCCGCCGCCGGCACCCGAGCCGATGACGACGACGACCGAATCGTCGGAAAGATCGAAACTTGCCATTATCTTGCTCCCTCTCGCGCTCAGGCTTTTTTCGGGCTGGCGTCGGCCGGCGGCGTGGGCAACCAGGACAGGTCGTTGAAGCCGCGGTCGATATAGCCGCCATACTCGAAGGATGAGCCCTCAAAGCCGAAGTGGCGCCAAACCAGGGGATTGTTGTAGAGCGCGACCACCGACTTGCCGCGCACCGCCTGGAAGAAGCCGCTGCTTTCGCGCTCCTTCAACAGCGCCAGTTGATGGCCTTGGGACAGCTCTTTGAAGGCTACGCCCATGGCGGCATCGAGATCGGCGACGCCGTCGGTCAGGGTCTTCGCCACGTCCTTGCTGCCGGCGGCATCGCCGTCGAGCGCGGCCACCACGCCGGCGTAGTACTGATCGCCCAGGGTGTCGTGGGGATAGCACTGACGCGCGACCGCCAGCAGGGTTTCGCCGGTGTGCGCGTCGAGGGTGGTCAATTCCAGAGCCCAGGCGCCATCGGCAGCCGTCAGGACCGCGCCGCCGGCCGCCACGGCCGCGCCGGCAGTTGCTATTCCGCTGGTCCGCAGGAACTGGCGCCGGTTCATTCCCTTGCTACTCATCTCCTCAACCTCCCGTTTTTTTTTACGTCCGGCCCCGGTCGCGCGGGCCCTGCTTTCGTCGCCGGCCTTAGCCTCTCGCCGTCATGTGCCGGCGGTGCCAGTCCTAGCGATAGCGACCGTGCTGCTCGAGAACCTCGATCTTGTAGCCGTCGGGGTCCTCGACGAAAAAGAAGCGCGCCATCAAGGCGCCTTCGCGGTGGAACTCCTTCACGTCCTTGGGCGCCAATCCGAGCGCCTGGAAGCGTTCGTGCTCGGCTCTGCAGTCGGGCACGCAGACCGCCACATGACCGTAGCCGTCCCCGTGCGCGTAGGGCTCGCGACGGTCGTCGTTGTAGGTCAGCTCGATCTCGAAATCGCTCTCGCCGTTACGAAGATAGGCCAAGCTGAAGCCATCGAATTCGAAACGGTCGGCAACATCGAGATCGAAGGCCTTCTTGTAAAAGGCAATCGAAGCCTCCAGGTCGAGAACCCGGATCATGGTGTGAATGGCTTTCGCCACGGCACCCTCCCTTGAGCTCGTTTGTTGGCTGCTGTTCAACGCAGCCTTGTCGACGAGCTTAACGTCCTCGAGACAGAGATAGGTGGTAGCCCGCTACTACATCGCCTTTTGACGCCGGGCCTTTTGACGCCGGTGCTGTGGCAACCGGCCTATTGGGCGGCCGCGAGCGGCGTCGGTTGGCCGGCGCGTTCCTGGTCTAGTTCCTCGCGCACCAGGGTCATCACCTTCCCCGGGCTCTGCAGGTAAAGCACGCAGGCCACCCGCAGCAGAGAGGTAAAGTTGGCGATTTCGCCGTGCAGCTCCAGCACCTCGTCATAGAGGGTCGAGAGGAAGCGCGGCGTCGTCATTTCCTGCTGCTCGGCGACTTCGTCGAGAATTTCCCAGAAAGCCGCCTCCAGGCGGATCGAGGTCGCGTGACCGCCGAGACGGACCGAACGCGTGATATAGGCATACCCGGCGGGATCTTGGCCGGCGAAAATCTGGCACATCGAGGAACCTCCCCTAGTCGTTTATTTTGCGCGGCGAACCGATGGCTCGACTAATTAATTGCTTACTTGGTAACACGATAACACTGCTGCCCCGCCCCTGGCGAGGGGTTAAGTGGGACGGGTCGCTTGTTTGCCGCCATGATCGATGTCCAATCGCGGGCCGCATAGGGTGCCGGCCGTTCCGCGGTAGGCAAGCGAGCCGATGGCCGCCAATAAAAGCTTCGCCAAACGCGGGCTGACGATAGGCCGTCACACGCAATGATTGGTCCTTGCCGGCGGGCTTCGAGCAATCACGGAAATCGAGGCCGGACAACGTAATACCTTCTCCGGTCCTTTTTAGGTTGCCAGCCCTCCCCCCCTTTGGAACCATAGGGTATCGCCGACGGGCGGCTCGATCGCTCGCGCACAATAGAGGCCCGATCGAACCAAGGGCCTCAGACAGGGAGGACCATATGAGCTCGGCTTCGGCATCGCCGGCGCGCTGCGCCGTCATCGTAGGACCTTACACCAGCGGCAAGACAACTCTCGCGGAAGCCCTGCTTTATCAGGCGGGTGCGATACCGCGCAAAGGATCTGTGCCCCAGGGAAACACCATCGGGGACGGCTCGCCCGAGGCGCGCGCTCGCGAAATGAGCGTCGAGCCGAACATCTCCCATTTCACCTTTCTCGACGAACCCTGGCACCTGATCGACTGTCCCGGTTCGATCGAGCTGGCCAACGAGATGCGCACCAGCCTGATGGCGGCCGACCTGGCGGTCGTGGTGGCGACGCCGGAAATCGAGCGCGCCCTGACCCTGGCGCCGATTTTCAAGATACTGGAAGATTTCGATGTTCCTCATTTGCTCTTCATCAACAAGATGGACAAGAGCGCGGTGCGGGTGCGCGATCTCCTCGAGGCGCTGCAGGCCGTTTCCAACAAGCCGTTGATGCTGCGCCAGGTCCCCATTCGAGACGGCGATGACATCACCGGCTTCGTCGATCTGGCGAGCGAGCGGGCTTGGAAGTACAACGCCAACAAGATTTCCGATCTGGTCGAAATGCCCGCCGGCATGGTTGACCGCGAAACCGAGGCGCGCCAGGAGATGCTGGAATCCCTGGCCGACTTCAACGACGACCTGCTGGAGGAGCTCCTGGAGGACAAGGTCCCGCCGACCGAAGAGGTCTATACGCTCCTGACCGAGAATTTTCGCAATGACCAGATTGTCCCGGTGCTCTTCGGGTCGGCCGAGCAGGGCCACGGCATCAATCGGCTTTTGAAGTTGATGCGCCACGAAGGGCCGATGCCGGATGTCACGGCCGACCGCCTGGGCATTCCCGACGGTGGCGGCCTGGCGGCCTCGATCGTCAAGACCTACCATGCCGCGCACACCGGCAAGCTGTCCGTGGCCCGTTTGTGGCGCGGCGAGTTGAGCGAAGGCGCGACGGTGGATGGCGATCGCGTGTCCGGCCTGTTTCATCTGATGGGTCAGGACAACCAGAAGATCAATCGGGCCGATGCCGGCGACCTGGTGGCCTTGGGCCGCATGGATTCGCTAAACACCGGCGACCTGATCACCGCCGAAGGGCGGGTCACCGATTCTGGCATCGCCTGGCCGGAGCCCCTGAGCCCGGTTTTCTCCGTGGCGGTCGCGCCAAAGAACCGGCAGGACGAAGTGAAATTGACCGGATCCATCGCCAAGCTGATCGAGGAAGATGCCTCGCTTTCGATGGAACACAACGAGGCGACCCATCAGATGCTGCTCTGGGGGCAGGGCGAGATCCACCTGCGTATCTCGACCGAGCGGCTGAAGAGCAAATACAACGTCGAGGTCGAACTCGATTCCCCGCAGACCACCTACAAGGAAACCATCCGTGGCGGGACGACCCACCATGCCCGCTTCAAGCGCCAGACCGGTGGCCATGGCCAGTTCGCCGACATCCACGTCGAGATCAAGCCGCTATCGCGCGGGTCGGGCTTCGAGTTCGTGAACAAGGTGGTCGGCGGTGCGGTCCCGCGAAACTACATTCCCGCCGTCGAAGCCGGCGCCAAGGACGCACTGGTCAAGGGGCCGCTGGGCTTTCCGCTGGTCGATCTCGAAGTGACGCTGTTCGATGGCCAGCATCATGCGGTCGACAGCTCGGACATGGCCTTCAGGACCGCTGGCCGCATGGCGCTGCAGGAAGGGCTGCCGAACTGCAAGCCTGTTTTGCTGGAGCCGATCTACGAGGTGACGATTTCGGTGCCCAACGAGTTCACCAACAAGGTCCATACCCTGGTGAGCGGGCGCCGCGGTCAGATTCTCGGCTTCGAGATGCGCCCCGGTTGGACCGGCTGGGAAGACCTGAAATGTCAAATGCCGCAACCGGAAATGCTCGACCTGATCGTCGAGTTGCGGTCGTTGACCATGGGGGTCGGGTACTACACCTTTAAGTTCGACCACCTGCAGGAATTGACTGGCCGAACCGCCGACGAGGTGGTCTCGGCGCGCAAGGCGGCGCTGGAACTGGCCCACGCCTGACGCCCCGGGGCCTGCCGTCTCGATCAGGGCATCTCGATCAGGGCCGTCTGGATCGGGGCCGTCTGGATCAGGTCTGTGCCGTAACAGCGAGGGAGCCGGATAGCATGTCATCCGATGAGGCGCGGCAGGCCGCCGCTCTGTTGTTCGCGGCGCGGCGCGATTGCCGGCCGCTCGAATCGCTGCCGGCCGACTGCCGGCCGAGCGGCGAGAAAGAGGCCTATGCCATCCAGGACGCGCTGGTCGCGGCGATGGCCGGTGCCGGCGGCGGCCAGGTGGTCGGCTACAAGATCGGCGCGACCTCACGAAAAGCGCAAAGCTACCTTCAAACGGAAGGGCCCTTCTCCGGCCAGGTGCTGGCCGCGAACCTGTTGGACAGCCCCCAACGCCTCGAGGCCGCATCCTACAATCTGCGTGTCATCGAACCGGAGTTCGCTTTCCGTCTGGGCGGTGGCTTGGGTCCGCGGGCGGCGCCCTACGAGGAGGCCGAAGTGGCCGCGGCCGTCGAGACGCTGTTGCCGGCAATCGAGGTGATCACCTGCGGGATGGTGGCGTGGAATCGCCAGGGCGTCGCCTCGCTGATCGCCGACAATGGCGTGAACGGCGCTTTGATCCTGGGCGCCGCGTTCGCTGGCTGGCGCGACCTGGACCTCGGTGCCCACCGGGTCTCTGTGCGTATCAACGATGCCGAGGGTGGCGAGGGACAGGGTGCCAATGCTCTGGGCCATCCCCTGACGGCCCTGACCTGGCTGGCCAATCACCTGTCCCGGCGGGGGCGCGGCCTCGAGGCGGGTCAGGTCGTGACCACCGGTGTGGTGACGCCGTTTCATGAGGTGATGGCCGGCGACCGGGTCGAGGCCGATTTTGGCCGGCTCGGTAAGGTGATTCTGGATTTTTCGTAGAATCTGTCAGGCTGGCGGATTTTGCTCGGGCGGCCCCTTGAGCTCGACCACATTGCCTTCCGGGTCCTGCAGATAGATCGACGGTCCAAAGCCTTCGGCACCGTAGCGACGTTTGGTCTCATCCGCGGCGACCCCCTGTGTCGCCAGGTGATCGCGCAATGCGGCTTCGTCGAAGGGATCGACGCGCAGGCAGAGGTGATCCATGTTGCGGCCCTCGGGGCCGGGCGCCGCGCCGCCCATGCGGCCCAGGGTGCCATCGACCGGGACCAGATCGATCAGGGACGCTCCGGCGCGCAGCTGGATCAGCCCGGCCTCCTCGACATGGCGCTCCAGCGTGCAGCCGACGACATCGCAGTAAAAGGCCGTCATGGCATCGGCGTCTCTGACCCGGATGACCACATGGTCGAGCTGTCGCAGAGATGGCTTTGTCATGTTCGGTTCCTCTCCCAATCCGTTGCGTCGATCGCCTCAGGATTGGCCGGTCGGTTTGTCCGCCACCTCGATAGGCTGTCGAAAGCCGACCTTGGGGTCGAGGCCGTGGCCCTTGCGAATGGCCACATTGCGCAGAATCAATTGCAGGCAGAGCGTGTCATCGAAGAAACCCTCAACCGGTTCCGCATAGCGCGCCTTGAGGGTGGAGAACATTTCGTGCTCGTTGGCCATCAGCGCGTCGGCTTCGGCCTCCACCTGGGCAAGAAGATCGATGACCTCGGCGTAGCCGACGAGATTGACCACGGGCTGTCTCCCTATTTCGCCGCACGCCTTGTGATAGCGCACCCGCGGTGCCGGAACAACAGAGACGGCATCTCGGGACGACGGGCATCTTGTGACGATGGTCGACCCGAAGACTTTGCTGCCAAGACCGTCCTTCGCGCCAAGAGACGACCGGGCCGTCAAAGTACTCATTCCAGCGCACACATATGTATTCTATTTGATTCAACTTTTAAAATGCCCTTCGCCAAGTTCTTCCGTTAACCAGGCAGCCTCTTGATAGACAAGCGGTAAATCGAACGAGTCATGGCGACATCGGTTCGGGAGTTTCTACAACTAAAGGAAGACCTGGCCGGATAGATATTCAGAAAACGATTTGTCCGCGCAGATTTCCGGCGTAAACTGACCTGCAGTGGTGGGAGCCCGTATTCCGGGCTAATCGAGCAGCAAGTAAGCCCAAAGGCGTGCATGAAAAGGCACGCATTATAAGTCGCGAACAGCGATACAGGTATTGTGGGGATCGAGTAATGGCGGAAAAGCAAGGCGATCCTGGTTGGGGAGCCGGCGATATGCGAGACGATTCGGATGGCGCTTTTCAGGCCAACGACCCCCTGGCCACTCAATTGACCCAAAGTGCGCAGTTCACGCAGGTGGCGCAGGGTGCCGGCGAGGCCAACGCCATCGGCCAGGTGACCGCGAGTGGCGGCACTGTCTCGGCCGCGCGCGCCGATGGGACCCAAGCGACCCTGGCGGCCGGCGACAGGGTCTTTCAGGGCGACAGTCTGGAGACCTCGACCGACGGTGCGGTGTCCCTGGTCTTCCTGGACGGCACCACCTTCGAGCTGGGCGGTGGCGCGGCAATCGTTCTCGACAGCTTGATTTACGATCCCGGCAGCGGCGCCGGCGAAATCATCACCTCCGTGGTCAAGGGCACCTTCATTTTCCTGACTGGCACGATAGCCGGCAGCGGACCCGATGCCATGCAGGTCAAGACTCCCTCGGGGACGATCGGCATCCGCGGCACGCAGGTGGCTTGCGCGATCGAAAGCGGAGATACCCAGGCCTGCTCCCTTCTCGCCGAGGAAGACGGCACCCTGGGCATCGTCGCCTTTCTTCACAGCGGCGGCGTGATCTTGCTCACCGAGGCCTTTCAAACGGTTTTCAGCAGTCCGGGTGCGCCGCCCTTGGTCCAGGTCCTGACCCGCGAGGCCGTCGAAACCCTTTACGCCGACGTGCTGACGTCCGGGACGCAGGAAACCGAGGCCGGCCCGCTGGAAACCGAGGGCGGTCCGGTGGTCCTGACCTCGGGCGGTCAGTTCATCACGGCCGATTTCGGCGAGGCCCTGATCGAACTGCTGGCCTCCAGCAGTGTTATTGACGGTGTGTCGACGACCATTACCTCCTTTGTGAATGGGGGCGAAGAAGGGGTGTTCGCCATCGCCGGCCAGGCGGGCATCACCGTCGTCACGGTCGAGGAGGAGGGACAGGCGATCGGCGCGTCGTCGATCACCGGCGTTATCCCCCTGATCTCCGGCGATGCGAGCCATGCCTTTGCCGGATTCACGGTCACGGCGCTCGGCGCGCCGCCAGGAGCGCCGCTCACGGCGGGCGGAGAGGTGGTCATCGTCACCATCGCGGACGATGGCCAGTCGATCGTCGGGACCTTGCCGCCGCTGGTCGCGGGCGGCGCGGACCGCCTCGTCTTCACCCTGACCTTGGGCGGGGCGAATGGCAATGAGTTCGTCTTTACGCTGTTGCGCGCGCTCGACCACTTCGTCGAGGACGCGTTCGGCCCCAACGATACGATTTCCCTGAATGTAACGGTCCAGATCACCGACCCCACGCCCAACGATCCCTCGGTGCCTTCGCCCCTGGTGCTGTTTTCTCAGCTCGTTGTGGTGATCGAGGATTCCCATCCCACCGCGGTGGATGACCCGGTGCCGGTGCTGCTCGAGGGCGCCGACCTGGTGTTCGACCCGGACGGGCCCGGCGGCGCGGATCCGGTGGCGGTGCCCCTGACGGTGACGGGAAATGTCCTGGCCAACGACGACCAGGGCGCCGACGGCAACGCCCAGGTGGTGTCGTTTGTCTATGCCGGCGGCTCTGCCCTGGCCGGAGCCACGGTCGTGACGGCGAACGGCGGTACCCTGACAGTCCTGGCCGACGGCAGCTTTACCTATGTGCGGCCCGACAATGTCGCCGACGACAGTGACGACGGCTTCACCTACACCATGCGGGACTTCGACGGCGACACCTCGAGTGCCCGCCAATCGATCATCGTGATCGACGACGATACCTCCGTCGCCACCACGGTCAGCCCGATCTCCGCCGACCTCGAGGCGCGTCTGCCCGGCGGCAGCCAGTTCGATCCCGAAAACCCCTTCGTGGTCATCTTCGATGGGTTGGGTATCGACTTCGGCTCGGATCAGGACTCGATCTTTGTCGAGGACGTGACCCTGGCGGTGCTGGATAACAACGGCAACGAACTGACCCTGGGCGAACTGACATCCGGCGGCCAGGCACTGGCTTTCAGCCAGGTCGTGGGCTCTCTCAGCCTGGTCGCGAGTCTGGCCGAGGGGCCCAATGCAGGTGATCCGGTTTTCATCATGCTGGTCGATGAGGACGGCAGCGACACGGTCGGCACTTCGTCGGGCGCCATTGCGGTCATCGTCGGTCCCTTTTTTCGCTTTGAGCTTTTCCTGCCGTTGGACCACACCAATATCGGCGGGACCGGGCTCGACGATTTCTTGTCCTTGACCTTCGCCTACACCGTCTCCGACGGCGCCGATCGCGCCACCGGCACCATCACTATCACGCTTTTCGATGACGGCCCGGCGGTGGTCGTGAATCCGACCCTGACTGTTCATGAATCGGCGGTGCCCGGGATCGGCAGCGGGGACGACGAAGGCGGTACCGCGGCGGCCAGCGGGACCTTGGGCTTCACAACCGGCGCCGACGGCGCCACGATCACGGCGGTCTCCGTCGACGGCCTGGCCGGTGTCGTCGCGGGCGCGAACATCGTCGTGACGGGGTCTTTTTACTCGCTGAGCGTCAATCGCTTCACGGGCGACTACAGCTACACCCTGACCGGCCCGGGGCCGCACGCCCTTGGGTCCGATAGTCTGACCCAACTGGTCCGCTACACCGTCACCGACGGCGACCTCGACCCGGCGTTTGGCACCCTCCAGATTGTTGTCAATGACGACGCGCCGAGCGCCATTGCCGACAGCAACCTGGTGGCGGACGGGACCGGCGGGGCGCCGGCGGAGACGATTGGCGGCAATGTCATCACCGGCGACAACGTCGGCGGCAACCGCGATGTGGCCGGCGCCGACGGTATCGCCACTATTGCCTGGTCGGGGGCGGTCGGGACGACGGTGACCGGGCTCTTCGGTCTGCTGACGGTCTTCGCCGATGGCCGCTATCTCTACGATCTGGACGAAACCAACCCGACGGTCGCCGCGCTTCAGGCCGGTGAACCCGGCATTCAGGATCTTTTCAGCTATACGATCACCGACGGCGATGGCGACACCAGCATGTCGACCCTGACCATCACGGTCACGGGCGCCAACGAATCGCCGATCATCACCGCCGAGGCCGGCGACAGCGACGCGGCGACGCTGGCCGAGTCCGAAGAGACGCTCTTTGCCTCGGGGACCCTGACGGTCACCGACCTCGACATCTCGGATGTGGTTGGCGCTTCGGTCCTCTCGGTCGCCGTGAGCGGAAATGGCGCAGGCCCCGGCATCCCCGACAACGCTGCCCTGCTGGCCCTACTGACGGTCGATCCCGCTGTTGTCCTCAATGGGACCGAGACCAGAGATCTTCTGACCTGGACCTTCAATTCCAGCGACAGGGCCTTCAACGAATTGGCGGTGGGTGAGATTCTGGTCCTGACCTATACCCTTCAGGCGCTTGACGACAACGGCGCCGCCGGAACCCGAACGGTCACTATCACCATCAATGGGACCAACGACCGCCCGGAGATCACCCAGCCTCCGGCGGTCGCGGTTTCCGAAGAAGGCCTGTCGGACGGCCTGCCCGATGATAGCGGTGCGAGCGACACAACCGACGATGCGAGCGCCTCATCGGGCGTCACGGCTAGCGACCTCGATGGTGACGGCTTGAGCTTCTCGCTGGGAACCCCGAGCGTGACCTTGATGTCAGGCGGGCAGTCGGTTGTCTGGTCGGGCGGCGGCACCTCCACGGTAACCGGGTCGATCGATGGCGGCGCCACGCCGATCATCACGATTTCGGTCGCCTCGACAGGTGCTCTGGAGGTCAACCTCCTCGGCCCGGTCGACCATCCGAGCAGTGCCGGCGAGGACGACCTGAGTTTCACCATCCCGGTCACGGTCGATGACGGATCGGGCACGGCCAATGCGACCAGCAGCGCCACGCTGTCCGTCACCATCGAGGACGACGCGCCGGCGGCGTTGGCCAATGAAACCGACGTCGAGATCCTTCCTGTCAGCCGCAATATCGTCATCGTCTTCGACCGGTCGGGCAGCATGAGCGAGGATCCGATGGCCGCGGGCTTCTCGGAGCGAATCGACCTGGCCCGGGCCGCCGTGGCGAGCCTGCTGGTCGCGGCGGGTGAGGCCGGAACAATCAGCGTCCTCATAGTCGATTTCTCGACCGAGGCCGCCAACTCGACCTGGCTAACCGGGTCGGTGGCGGAGGTGGTCGCGTCGGCCAACGCCTATCTGGCCGGCCTCGAGGCTTCCGGAACGACGAACTACCTTGCGGCGGCCGATCAAGTGATCGGTAACTTCGCCACCGACCTGCCGGCCGGGGTAGACGAAAATGTTCTCTATTGGCTGTCCGACGGGAACCCGACCGCGGGCCAACAACTGACGGGCGGCAACCTGACCCAATGGGAGGAATTCCTCGACGCCAACGACATGCAGGCCCTGGCGGTGGGTATCGGCGATGGGGCGACACTTGCGGGGTTGGGGCCTGTCGCCTTCCCGGACAACGATCCCGACAATCCGGACCTGGTCACGACCGAGAGTCAGCTCATCCAGACCCTGTTGGAGACCTTGCCGGTCGGGGCCTCGGGCAACCTGCTCGCAGATGAAGGCTTCGGCGCCGACGCGTTTGGCGCCGACGGGCCGGGGCAGATCCTCTCGATCGTGGTGGATACCGGAGAAGCCGGCGGCGACACGACCTTCACCTATGATCCCTTTTTGAACCAGATCACCAACGAGGATGGGTTGGGCACCGTTATCGGTGCACAGCTCCTCGGCATCGCGACCGACCTGGGCGGTTCTCTGGATTTCAACTTCACGACCGGCGCCTACAGCTATGCGGGTGACATCCAGCCTGGCGGCGGCGCGGAGACGGTCGATTACACCATCGTCGATGCCGATGGCGACCCCGCCACGGCCACGCTTTCGATTCTGTTCCCGACCTCCCAGGACCTCAGCGGACTGCCTTTGATCGCCGGGACCAATTCAGGCAACACGCTGAACGGCGGTTTCGGTGCCGAACTGCTGGCCGGTGACGGCGGCAACGACACGCTGAACGGCAACGGCGGCAACGATTTGCTGTTCGGCGGCGACGGAAATGACACACTGAATGGCGGCGCTGGCGACGACATCCTCATCGGCGGCGAGGGCGACGACAACCTGACCGGGGGTGCCGGCGTGGACACCATCAATGCCGGCGAAGGCGACGACACGATCTTCTTCGGCGACCTTTTGGACGTGGGCGACTTCGTCTCCAACTTCGATGCCGGCGGCAGCAACAGCGATACCATCGACCTTTCCGCCCTTTTCACCGCCCTGGGCGTTGCCCAGGACCTTGGCGCCCGACAGGCACTGACCGACATATCAGGGGGCGTGGTCCGCATCGACGCGAGCGCCGGCCCGGATGCGTTCGAGACCGTTGTCGTCACCGTGGAGGTGATTAACGGAACCTTTGACCACGGCGACATCGACTACATTTAGGCTTCAAACGACGCGGCTGTCCTTGGACTCCTTTTCATTTGGCCAGCAGGACGACTGTCGTGGCGTCAATCGCGACTCGAATCCGAGACGCAAGCGGCGCACGGCGATGCGGACGAGTTCTAAGCCCATCGCCCATCAGAAAATTACTAATAGTATCGTATGTATTTTGTGTCTATTTTGTTACATTAGTTGAGACTGATTCGTCGCATTAACCGGGTAAGGCCATGATTTGAAACCGAGGCAAGGCCTCCTTCGGATCGCCAATTCCCGACCAATCCACGCGGGCAGACCTGTGACGCCGGGCACAGTTCGGCGAAAAATCAATTCCTTGAATGTGTTCGGACCGGTAAGTTGGCAGCCCTCAACGTTCGCGCCGGCCCTGGTCGGTCAAGGCGCGGGCACTAATTGTGACGCAGTCCCTCATGTCTTTCGAAGAAGGGATTGTCGCTAGTGGGCAGTGGGACGTTCAATGGATCAAGGTTATCAGGATGATGCCAGCGGGCAGGATCCGCTGACCCCGGCAGGCGCGGCGGCCGCCGAAGGGTCGCCGGACCCGGTCATGACCCAGCTCGCCCAGGCGGCCGGCCCAGGCGGGGCGCCGGCGATCGGTCAGGTGACGGCGAGCCAAGGCGCGGTTTCGGCGACCCACCTGGATGGGTCCCGGACGGGGATCGCCCAGGGCGATACGCTCTACCAGGGCGATACGCTGGAGACATCGGCCGACGGCGGGCTCTCCTTGGCGTTTCTCGACGGCACCACCTTCGACCTCGGCGGCAATGCCGTCATCACCCTCGACGAGTTGATTTACAATCCGGCCGACGGCAGCGGCTCATTTCTGACCTCCGTCGCCAAGGGCACATTTGTCTTTCTGACCGGCACCATCGCAGGGACGGGGCCGGACGCCATGCTGGTGAAAACCCCGTCAGGCAACATCGGCGTGCGCGGCACCTCGGTGGCCTGCGCGATCGAGAGTTCGGACACCCAGGTCTGTTCGCTGCTGATCGACCCCGACGGCCATGTCGGCGTCGTGGCCTTCATCTTCCCCAATGGCGAGGTGGTCTTTCTCACCGAGGCCTATCAAACGCTCTTCATTTCCGCCGGCGGCGGTCAGCTGATTCAAATTCTGACGCTCGATCAGATCCAGACGCTCTATTCCGACGTGCTCGACGAGACCGTCCAGGAAACCGAGGCCGGTCCACTGGAAACCCAGGGTGGGCCGATCGTGCTCACCTCCGGCGGATTCTTCGTGCCCCCGGAAGTCGGCAGCGTTCCGAGTCTGCTTGCCTCGACCCAGGTCATCGACGGGGTCCTGGTCTTCTCCCTGATCTCGTCCGACACGATCGGCGGGGTCTTCGACGATCCTTTCCTGCAGCTCAACGATCCGACCGCGGTGGCGCCCACGGTCAGCCCTATCGCGGCGGATCTGGAGGGGCGCCTGCCAGGCGGCGGCGCCTTCGACCCCGCGAGCCCCAGGGTCGTCATTCTGCAAAGTCTGCCGGTCAACTTCGGCGGCGATCAGGCCGCCATTTTCGTCTCCGCCCTCGACCTCACGGTCCTCACCCACACCGGCGCCGCCCAGAGCCTCGCCGATCTGACCTCGGGCGGCCAAAACCTGGCCTTTACCACGACCACCGGCTCGCTGACCCTGACGGCGCGGATCGCCGACGGTCCCAACGCCGGCCAGTTGGTCTTCCAGATGCTGGTGGACGAGAACGGCAGCGATGCGGTGGTAAATGCCAATGGCGAGGTCGTCTCGCTCGACGGCGCTTTTTTCCGCTTCGAGCTGTTCTTGCCGCTGGACAACACCAATATCGGGGCCGTGGGCGCCGACGATCCGCTGACCCTGGTCTTTGCCTACACCATATCCGACGGCACCGACGACGCGACAGGCACCATCACCATTACCTTGCTCGACGACGGCCCCGCGATCATCGCAAACCCGGACCAGACGGTTCATGAATCGGCCCTGCCCGATATCGGCAGCGGCGATGACCCGGGGGGCACGACGACCGCAAGCGGGACCCTGGGGTTCGTCGCCGGCGCCGATGGCGCGATCATCACGGCGGTGACGGTGGCCGGTGTCGCCGGCGTGCCGCAGGGCGACGATCTGGTGGTGAACGGCGGCTTTTTCACCTTCACCGTGAACGTCTTCACCGGCGCCTATGACTACCTGCTGACCGGCCCGGCCCCTCACGCGGCGGGCAGCGACCTCCTGGCCCAGATCGTCTCCTACACCGTCACTGACGGGGACGGCGACCCGGTGGTCGGCGGTTTGACCATCCTGATCGACGACGATACGCCCCTGGCGGTGGCCGACGATGGCGGATCGGTCGACGAATCGGCCCTGTTCGACCAGGGTTCGGGCGGCGGCACGCGCTTTGCGACCGGCAACCTGCTCGACAACGATGTCCTTGGGGCCGACGGCGCCCTGATCACCTCGGTGAACGGTCAAACCGCGGTCGATGGCGTCATCACCCTGGTCACCGAATTCGGCACCCTGACGGTCTTCACCACCGACGCGGCGGCCCAGGCGGCGGAGTTCTCTTCAGCGGGCGACTATCTCTACCGGCTGACTGGGCCGGCCCTCGAGGGCGAGGTCCCGGCAACCGATGAGTTCGCCTACAGTCTGACCGACGGCGACGGCGACAGCTCGACCGCGGTCCTGACGATCACGATCAACGACGACCGACCTCTGGCGGTCGATGACGATGGCGGGTCGGTCGACGAATCGGCGCTCCCCGACGGGGGCTCCGGCGGCGGTACGCGCTTTGCGTCCGGCAATCTGCTGGGCAACGACACGCAGGGAGCCGATGGCGCCGCCATCGTCTCGGTGAACGGCCAGGCCGCGGTCGATGGCGTCATCACCCTGGTCACCGAGTTCGGCAGCCTGACGGTCTTCACCACCGACGCGGCGGCCCAGGCGGCGGATTTTTCCGCGGCGGGCGACTGGATCTACCGACTGGACTCGCCAACCGGCGCTGTGCCGGCCAGCGAGGTCTTCAGCTACGTTCTGACCGATGGCGACGGCGACAGCTCGACAGCGGATCTGACGATCGGGATCAACGACGACGGGCCCGTGGCGACGGGCGATACTTCCGACGAGGCGACGGTCTTCGAAGCCGGACTCGACGACGGCTCGGGTCAGGGGCCGCTGACGACGACGATCGTCGGCAGCTTCGCCGACAACATCAATTTCGGCGCGGATGGTTTCGGCGGCGTCATCCAGGTCCTGGGAGTCTTTCCGGTCAACGGAGTGATCACGATCGCTTCGGAGCCAGGATCGCCGCTCGGCGCCTGGATCCTGGAGGTAACGGCGGCGACCGGGGCCTACAGCTTTACCCTGCTCGACGAGAGCCTCACGCATGACGATCCGGCGGCCATTGGCCTGGCGGATGTCATTTCGATCCCGACCTTTACGGCCTTGATGCAGGACGGCGACGGCAACACCATTGCGGCGACCCTCGATGTCGCGCTGGGCGACGATGGGCCGTTCGTCTTCAACGATGCCAACCAGGCGGTCGAGGGGGGCAGTCCGGTGACCGGCAACCTGTTGTCCGGCGCCGCTTCCAGCGGTCAGAACAGTGACGCCGACCAGGGTGGCGCCGATGGCATTGCGGTCATCGATCAGATCAGCCACGAGGGCATCACCTACACCTTCATCGACGGCGTCATCCTCTCCCAGGGCCAGTTCAGCTTCGAGGTCGGTGTCCTCACCATCGCGACCGCGCTCGGCGGCAGCTTCTCGATCAATTTGAACGGTCAGACCGGCGCCTTTGGCGGCATGGGCGGCTACAGCTATAGCCCGCCATCGGTCGCCAACGGCAGCGACGGCGACAGCGAGACCTTCGGCTATCGGGTCGAGGATGGCGACGGCGACAGTGCCCAGGCCAACCTCGTGGTGGCGCTCGAGTCGGTCGCCGGCGTCCCCGCGGCCACTCTCGCCGTGGCCGGGGACCTGCCTTTCCTGACCGAAGACGTGACCGGGGCGCTCGCCTTTAGCGCGACGCCGGTGGGCGACGATGCCATCACCCAGATCACCATCTCCGGCTTCCCGGCCGGTTGGGCGGTTCTCACGGGCAGCCTGGCGCTGAGCCAGGGGACGGCGTCGAATGTTGTCTTTACCGGCGGCACGCTGACTTTCGACCTGTCCGGTGCCAGCGGCCCGGTCACCGGCAGCGTGAATGTGACGCCGGGTCCGGCGAACGGCGACGGCGACGCGCTGCTGACCATCAACGCGACCGCCAGCGACGGGGCGTCCAGCGCCTCCAGCAGCAACAGCGGCAACGCACCAATCGCGGTGGACGCCGCGGTCGATGGCTCCCAGGTCACCCAGGCGACCGCAAGCGGCCTGGAGAACACGACCATCGGTCTCGGCCTTTCCATCGTCCTGGGCGGCGATTCGACCACCTCCGCCGATGCCACCACGCCGGCCGGCACGGCGGCCGATTCCCAAGGCGGCGCCGACAGCGACGGGTCGGAAGCGGTCACCGAAGTCACTGTCACCTTCTCGTCGGGAGCCCTTGGTTTCACCCTGCCGCCCTCGATGTCTCAGGCCGATGTGCTGACCGACCAGGGCATCGCGATTTTCGATACCAGCGGCATTTCCTTCGCCGATGTGCAAGCCCTGGTGGCGAGCCTCCAGGTCACGCCGGCCCAGGGATTCGACGGTGTCATCACCGGCAGCGTCACGACGGTCACCAGCGAGGTAAATACCAACGGTGTCGAGCCGAACGCCTCGAACAACAGCGATACCGATGTCTATCCCTTCACCGTGACCGTGATCGACGCCACACCGGTCGCGCTGGACGATAACGGCTCGGTCGACGAGTCCGCTCTTTTCAACGGCACCGGTGGCGGCACGACCACGGCGACCGGCAACCTGCTGGGCAACGATATCCCGGGCGCCGACGGCGCGGTGATCACCTCGGTCGCGGGTCAGACGCCCAACAACGGCGTCATCGTCATCGAGAGCGCCGTCTGGACACTCTTCGTCTATACCACAAACGCCGCCGCCCAGAATGCCCAGGCCGGCGTGGCGGGCGCTTACGTTTTCCAACTGACCGGCGCGGTCACCGATGGTCCCGGGCCCGAAGAGGCGACCTTCCCCTACATCATCACCGATGGCGACGGCGACGAGGCCACGGCCACTTTGACCGTGACGATCAACGACGACGCTCCACAGGCGGCGGACGACAACCCACCGGCCATGGTCGCCAACGGCTCGATCACCGTAAACGTGCTGGCCAACGATGCGCTCGGCGCCGACGGCATTGATATCAATGACGGCGTGAGCGTTACCGGCGGTCCGAGCAATGGCACGGCCTTCTACAACGGCGATGGCGGGATCGCCTATACGCCGAACCAGGGCTTCGTCGGCACCGACAGTTTCACCTATCGGCTGACCGATCGTGATGGCGACAGCTCGACAGCCGTCGTCACCGTCCAGGTCAACCCACAGCTCCTTGTCGCTGGACCCCAGCTTTCGGCCGGCGGTGCGGCGGCGGCGCAAGGTCTGGCGATCACGCTGACCGACCTCCAGTCCGGGGCCATGACCTCTGGCGGTCTGGCGGTGCCCGTCGGAACGGACCCCGACTTCAAGCTCTTGACGTTGGCGCCCGCCCTCGATGCGGATGCCGGGGACCGGCACAGCCTAACCGTCGATTTCGCCGGAGGCAGCGGGACGATCAACCTCGATGGGTCGGATCTAGCCGCCGGGCTCGGCGCGCAGATCGGTGCCGATCTCGATTTGGTGGTGCCCGGCGGGGACACGAATGTGACCCTCGGGTGGACCGGCACAGTCCATGAGGGCGCGCTTTACCGTCTCGGTCCGACCAGCGATCCCGCGGACAAGGCCCTCACGGTCGGGGTGCCAATCGGTTATCTCTTCCTGGACGACCAGGGCCAGGTCGCCGGGACGGCCCCGGAGACCACGCTCCAGCTCGATGCCGTGGCCAACGACGGTTTCAACCTCGACCTTGGCGATCTGACGGTCGCGCGCTTTACCGGCGCGGCGCTGGAGACAATCGACATTTCGGGCAATCCCCTGAGTGGCGACCCCACGGCCGAGAACAACAGCCTAACGCTCTCCGCCCAGGACCTTCTCGATTTCGCCGGCGACCCGAACGGGTCCGACGACTTGACGATCCTAGGCAACGATGGCGATCGGGTGACTCTGGTCGTCCAGGACGCCGATGGCACCGGTCAATGGCAGCAGGGCGCCTCGGACGGGTCCCTGACGACCTATAGCTACGTCGATGCCACCGGCCTGGTCGCCAGCCTGCGGATCGACGACGAGGTGACCGTCACCGGCGTCGCCTAATCCCGCCCGCCGAGCCCTATCGTCACGGCGTCAGGTCTGGCATGTCCTGGGGCGGCGGCATGGCATCAAAGCTGGGCAGGGCGCGGTTCACCGGGTCCCAACTGGGCGCCTGGGCGGCGTAGACCGAGAGCTGGGGCTGAAAAACCTCGGGGTCGTCCAGGCTCGAGGCCCGCACGAAGGCCAGGCCCGGCATGCCGCTGTTCGTCGAGTAGACCGCCGAGCCGCAGGTCGGGCAGAAGCCCCGGCTGACCAAGGCGCCGCTGTCGGCCGGCGCGTCGTAGAAGCTGAGAGTGCCGGTGACCTTGAAGGTCTGCTCGGGTACGATCAAATGGGAGCCGTGGCCGGTGCCGCTGGTCTTGCGGCAATCCCGGCAATAGCAGTGGCCGCCGCCCTTTGCCTCCTGGCCTTCGTATCGCACCGCGCCGCATAGGCATCCACCGGTGAAGGGCATGATATCTCTCCTTGTTAGATTTTGGTTCAGGCTTGGGTCTCGAAGGTGATGAGCGCCAATCGAGCGCCCGAGGGATCGGCGAAGACGGCCATGCGGCCGACCCCGGGAATTGACATCGGGGACTGAAGCGCCGTGGCGCCGGCTTCCACGGCCCTTTGGAAACGGGCCTCGACATCGTCGGCCGTGACGAAGGCTGTCCAGCAGCCCTGCTCCGAGGGCAGGGACGAAAACCCACCGACGGGCTTTTCGCCGATCATGATGCCGTAGTAGGTGCTGCCGTCCTTCATGGGCAGTTCCGCGATTTTCCAGTCCAGAACCGTTTCATAGAAAGCGCGGATGGCCACGCCATCTTTGCCTCTATGTTCGATCCAGCAGGGGGCGCCGTGGGGGTTCGTAGCTGTCCCGCTCATGGTAGTTCCTCCGAGGCTCGCCCGGCGCGTTGCGCCGTCATAGCAAGGACGCAAGCGCCTGGCCTCAACCGACAGCGCGGCTGACTTTTTCTCGCAGCCCCTCGAGGCGTGTCTTCACATGGGTGGTTTCCGCGGCGGTGCTGCAGAGCTTCAGGGCCCTGCCATAGGCCTCCAGGGCCTCGCTGTGCCGTCCATCGTCTTCCAACAGGGCACCGCGGGCGCCATGGAAGTAAAGGTAGCCCGACAACCGCTCGGCCAAGGGATCGATCATGGCGAGCGCGGCCGCGCAGCCTTGGGTCTTGGAGACAGCGACCGCGCGATTGAGCGTCACGACCGGCGAGGGTTGGATCTGTTCGAGAACCTGGTAGAGACGGTCGATCTCATGCCAGTCGGTGTCCTCTGGCGTCGCGGCGCCACAGTGAACGCCGGCGAGGGCAGCCTGGACCTGGTAGGACCCGGGCCGGCCCTTGAGAAGGGCCTTTTCCAGCAGGACCCGCGCCTCGGCGATCATTTGACGATCCCAAAGCGCTCTATCCTGGTTCTCCAACAGCACGATCTCACCGGCTGCGCTCAGCCGCGCCCGCGCCCGCGAGTGCTGAAACAGGCAGAGCGCCAGTAGGCCCATGACCTCGCTCTGTCCGGGAAAGAGCCGCAGGACCAGGCGCTGCAGCCGGATCGCTTCGTCGCAAAGGGGAACCCGGACATGGGCACCCTCGCCGGCCGAGGAATAGCCCTCGTTGAACAGCAGATAGAGCATGGACAGGACCGCGGCGAGCCGCTCGGCGCGTTCGGCCGGCGAGGGCGTTTGAAACGAGATTCGGGCGGCCGCGACCTTCTGCTTGGCGCGGGTGATGCGCTTTTCCATGGCGCCGGTCCCCACCAGGAAGGCCCGTGCGATTTCCTGGACCGTGAGGCCGGCCACGACTTTCAGGGCCAGGGCGAGCTGATCGGACAGCGGCAGGACCGGTTGGCAGCAGACGAACAGGAGACGGAGAACATCGTCGCGGTAGTCCTGATTCTCCAGGCGTTCGATTGTCTCGGTCTCGACGTCCCGCGCTTCATCCCGATCGGAATCAAGCTCATCCGGCAGCGGGTCGAAACGGGCCTCGCGGCGCAGCGCATCGATCGCCGCGTTGCGCCCGACCCGGATCAACCAGGCCAGCGGGTCGTCGGGCCGGCCGCGTTCCGGCCAGGTCTTGAGGGCCCGCAGGCAGGCGGTCTGGAAGGCATCTTCGGCCTTGTGAATGTCGCGGAAGTGCCGGGTCAGCGCCGCCACCGCGCGGGGGCGTGCGGCGGTGAGAATCGCGCCGAGCGGGCCGCGATCGCTCATGGATAGGGCGCGGCTTCCAGCCTTTCCGCCGCCAGGACGCCACGCTCGTAGTAGCGCACCGGTCGCACTTCCATAGCCGCTGGATCGATCGGCAGCATTCTGGCGGTCGCCACGGCTTCTTCGAGCGTCGCGCACTCCACGAAGTAGAATCCGAGCAACTGCTCCTTGGTTTCGGCGAAGGGGCCATCCAGCAGGACCGGGGCCGTCTTGGCCGCGCGGAGCGTGACCGCGGCGGTGGTCGGCATGAGCCGGGCGAAGGGACCCAGCCTGCCGCTTTCTCTCAGATGGTCCTGCAACGCCTTGTGCTTGGCGATGATGGCGCCTTCCTCCTCGTCGGTGAGCGTGTCGATCGCCGCCTCCGACCCATAGATCAGTATCGAGTAGAGCACTGTTGGATCCTCCTGTTTGACCTGAAAGACCAGAGGACGGCCGGCCCGACCGGGATCCGACAGAAGTGCTCTAGACTACCAGACGTTGGCTTCCTTGACCCTGCGCCCCGCGGGAATGCGGTCATAGGCGAAGGTCGCAAGATCCAGGCTGCGCGCTTCGCCGTAGAGGATCAACTCCGACAGGTAGCGCCCGGCGGCCGGCGACTGCTGAATACCGTGGCCCGAGAACCCGTTGCAGAAGAGAAAATTGGCGATTTCCGGGTGCGGTCCGAGGACCGCGTTCTGGTCGAAGGCGTTGTAGTCGTAAAGGCCGGCCCAGGCGCTGGTCAGTTTGATCGACTCGAAGGCCGGAATTCGGTGCGCGATCGTCGGCCAGTTGACCGCCTCGAAAGAGGCGTAGTCGAGCTCCAGGTCATCGCAATCGGAATCCTGGTCTTCCGGCGGCGACACGATGGTGATGAAGCTGGTGCCCTCGTTGCGCACCACCACGCCGGACGGATCGATGGTCAGCGGCATCGCCGGCAGTGCCTCTCGGCAATCGAAGACATAGGTCATGCGCTTGCGCGGCCCCACGGGCAGGTCGATCCCGGCCAATGCCGCGACGGCACCGGCCTGCGGTCCCGCACAGTTGATGGCCAGGCCGCAGGAGAGCTCAGTTCCCGAGGCGAGGCGCAGGCTGGTAACCTTGTTTTCCCGGCGCTCGATCCCGGCGACCTCGTCTTCGATATAGACCGCGCCCAGGGCGCGTGCCTTGCGGCGAAAGGCCTGGAGCAGGCTGTTGGGATCGAGCCAGCCCTCGTTGGAAGCGCCAAAACCGGCCCCGGCAAGCCCCTCGGTGTTGATCCAGGGGAAGCGTTCGGCGATCTCGTCCGGGGTCAGCAAGAGAATGTCGGCGCCTAACTCGCGCTGCAGGGCGATGTTCCGCTGCAGGATCGGCAGGCCGCTTTCACTGGCAGTGAAGAGGTAGCCGTTCTCGTGAAAGGCGAGATCCGGCGCCTCGCCATCGACCGCCAGAATCTCCGGGACCAGCTTGATGAATTCGGCGGCATAGAGCGACATCTGGATGTTCTCGCGGGTCGAGAACTGCTGCCTCAGGCCGCCCCAGGAACGCGGTGTCGAGGCCCGCGCATAGGTCGGGTCACGCTCCACGATGGCCACCCGGCCCTTGAAGTCCGGATTGGCGCAGAGGAAGTAGGCGATCGCACAGCCCATCACCCCTCCGCCCAAGGCCACCACATCAAAACTGTCCGACATTGCCGCAATGCTCCAGATCGGAATTTGTTCCGGGCAACTGTCTTCAAGCGGTGGTTGGTCGTCAAGGAAAGACCGGCGTGCTGTCCCTGCGGAGAGCCACCATGATCGGTTCCCGCCAGGGAACAGGGCGGAAAGGTCGATTCTCACCGTCTTGGCCCTGCCGTCGGGTGATGCTAAGACTCGTTGGACGAACCCAAATGGTCGCCCAACAGGGCAGGTGAATAGGGCGATCCGGCTTGCCCCGGTGGCGGTGGCATGAAGCGCCCCGCGACGGGAAGAGGGCCGTGACAAGAGGGGATCGTGTGGGTACCGCGCAACTGATGGTCTAGGCACAGGCCATGGGACCGCGGGCTGTTCAAGAGGGTGGAAACTTGTCGTTGGGCTTATATGAGCGTCGCTCCCGCCGTCGGCGGAGACTGTGGCTGGGGACGGCCAAGTGGGTGCTGGTTGTTGGCTTTTTCGTCGGTCTTGGCGCCTATGCCCACTATGTCGGCAGCAACCTCGCCAAGCACGAGGTTCAAGTACAAAAACAAAAGGTCCTCGAGCTCAAGGCGGAGATCGCCAATCTGCAGGCCCACAAAGGCCGTCTGGAGAGCGAGCTTCGGGTTGCCGCCGATAAGGTGCTGGAGTGGGAGGAAGCCTATCATCGAGACGTGCCGAGCGGCGAGTTGAAGACCTTCCTCGATCAGATCGGCACCAAGCTCGACACCGGCCTCAGCAATGAGCGTCTGTCCTTTGTGATCGAGTCCGCCGCCGAGCCCCGCGAGTGCGAAACGATCCCGGTTGCCAAACGTTTCATCGTCCGCACGCCTTTGCACAGCGGTGCCAACGACTCGGTCTCCTTCGACCAAAGCAAGATCACCGTGACCGCCGAGGGCACTTCGGCGATGAGCCCGCAAGGTCAGCCCGAAGCCTGGTTCGACAAGGACGAGGCCCTGACATTGAACTTTACCCGTTTGGGCGGAAAAAAGGTTGTCGCCCAGGGCACGCTCCCGCTCCACCATGCGCTCATCACCGAAGACGCCGAGTACCGCTTTATGGCTGAGCCGGGGCCGCGCGGATTTGTCGTGGTGACTGGCCAGCGCTGTCGCTATCCTTAAGGCGACGTGGGCCACCTGCCGTCTTTCCTCGAGACGGCCACGGCCTCTGAGCGAGAGAGTCGGGATCCAGTGAACAACCTGAAACGATTTGTTGTCTACCTGACGCTGCTCGCCTCGCTCTCCTGTCCCGCGGCTTGGGCGCAGACCGAAGCCGTCAAGGTGCCCTTCAACCAGCAAGCCGAGGGCTGGGTGCGGACGCTCGACTGGGCCGAGGTGCAGATCTCCATTCAGAGCTATTGGGACGACAAGGCGCTCGCCAGACTGCGCGCCCGGGTGGATGACGTCGCGGTCGAGGCCAAGGCGACGCGGGCCAAGGCCGAAACCGAACTCGCGGCCGTCGACCGCCTGTTGCAGGCTCTCGGCGACCCCGCGGCGGAGGCTGAAGAGCCGGCCAAGATCATGCAGTTGCGGGCGGCCTACAAGGCGGAGCGGGATTCTATCCAGACCCGCTTCAGTCAGAGCGGGCTGGTAATGGCCCGCAGTGAAGAACTGCAGCGGACCTTGACCCAACTTTCCCAGCAGGAGCGGTTTTCGCGTCTGCTCAACCAGGTGCCCCTACCGATCCGGCCGAGCGTCATTGCCGAGGCGACGCCGCAGCTACTCGGCTATCTGGGCTCCCTGCTGGAGGCGCCGGTGGTTTGGTGGCGCTCCATTTCGGCCGAAACGGACGGCTACCGGCTCGCGTCGCACGCGCTCGCGATCCTGCTGCTCGCGGCTCTCCTAGGCTGGACCGTCCGACATTTCATCATCAAGTGGTTCGGCCGGGACAAGTCCATAGAGCGCCCCAGCTACACCCGCCGGGTGGGTGGCGCGCTCGCCGAGGGCGTATCGGGCGGTTTGGTCCCGGCGCTGATCTTCACGGGACTCTATTTTCGCCTCACCAGCGATTCGGCGATCCTGACCGGCCTGTTCCGCGATCTGGCCGAGCAGTTTTGCATTGCCGCCATTTTGGTGGTCACGGGCTGGTCCCTTCCACGCGCGGTGATGGCGTCGGGGCATCCTGGTTGGCGGTTGATCGATGTCGGAGAGGTAGAAGCGCGTCAGATCCAGCGCCGGCTGCTTGCCGTGACATTGCTTTTCGCCACCGACATCCTTCTGCGCGTCGGATTCTCGAACCTGACCGTCAGCGAGTCGTTTCTGTCCGTCTACAGTCTCGTGTTTTCCGGGTCGGAAGCGCTGGGTATCTTGTGGCTGACGCCTGGCCGGCTCTGGGTTTCGGCCGAGCGGTCTCTCATCGAGCGCGATGCGAAGGCAGGCCTTGGGTCGCGCAAAATACGGGTATCCCTGATATCGTTTTGGCGGCTTGTGCGCCGCCTCGTGGCTGCCATCGCGACTGTTGCCATTCTCGCGGTGGTCTTTGGTTTTGCCGCGCTTGGCACACGGCTGGTCTACAATATTCTCGCCAGCGCCCTGGTTATTGCGTTGCTTATTCTGGTGCGCAGCCTGCTGCGCGAGGTCATTGGCTTTTCCACGTCCTCGCGCTTTGCCCAGGCGAAACTGGGCTTGCTGCACGGCACCCGTACGCTGATCAAGTTCTGGCTGCGCACGGCGCTCGATCTGACACTGCTTTTCTTCGGTGTAGTCTTATTGGTCGCCACCTGGGGCGCGCCCTTCGACGAGGTCTGGTTCTGGATCGGCAAGTTCATGGACGGCTTTACCATCGGTGAGGTCACCATTTCGATCGGCGATATCCTGCTGGCGGTCGTGGTCTTCTCGGTGGTGTTGCTTCTGACCCGGCTGGGTCAGCGCTTCCTGACCGACACGCTGTTGCCGGCTTCGCGCTTCGACACCGGGCTCAGTCATTCGATTTCCGGCGGTCTTGGCTACTTTGGCCTGTTCCTGGCGATCACCCTCGCGGTGCTGGTGCTGGGTGTCGATTTCACCTCGGTCGCCCTGATCGCCGGTGCCCTGTCGGTCGGTATCGGTTTTGGGCTGCAAAACATCGTCAACAATTTCGTCTCCGGCATCATCCTGCTGATCGAGCGGCCGGTCCGGGTCGGCGATTGGGTCATCATCGGCCCGAACGAAGGGACGGTGAAGACGATCAATGTTCGGGCCACGGAGATAGAGACCTTCCAGCGGGCCTCGATCATCGTGCCCAACTCCGAACTGCTATCCACGGCGGTCACCAACTGGACGCACAAGGACCGCTTCGGCCGAGTCGACGTTCCGGTGACCGTGGTCAGCGATTGCGACCCCAAGCGCGTCGAGGCGATCCTTTTGGAGATCGCCAAGGCGCACGAACGGGTGATCGACTGGCCGGAATCCTTTGTGTTGTTCCAGAAAATCAGCGGCGAAGGTCTGACATTGGAGATCAAGTGCTTCACCGCCGATGTTTTCTGGCAGTTCGTCATCGCCAGCGATCTGCGCTTCGCCATACACAAGCGCCTGGCCGAAGAGGGCATCGCCCTGGCCCTGCCGCACCGGGTGATTCATCAAGCGGCGGTGGACCCCACGGCCTGAGAGAAAAGTTCGAGGCCGAGGTCTTCGCCTCTTGCCAGGCCTGACGGAAGATCATAGAACAGCGGATAAAATTCACATCTGTTTGCGTGATTGAATAATTTCACACACAAATACACTGTTATTTGTTATGGAGGCCGCCGTGAACGAGAACTATGCCGGTGATCTTACCCCGCGCGACGCCTGGGAACTGTTGCGGCGCGAACCGACAGCGGCGCTGGTCGATGTGCGGACCGATGCCGAGTGGCGCTTTGTCGGACGGCCCGACCTGACACCCCTGGGTCGGGCCCTGCAGTTCGTGCCCTGGCAGCTCTTTCCCGACCTGCGGCGCAATGAGGATTTCGTCGCGGAGACGTCGGGGCTGGGCCTGTCCAAGGACCAGCCGCTGTTGTTCATCTGCCGCTCGGGCGCGCGATCCCGCCATGCCGCGATCGCCATGACGGCGGCGGGCTACGGCCCCTGCTACAACGTCGCCGAGGGGTTCGAAGGCGACAAGGACGCCGAGGGCCACCGGGGCCGGATCGGCGGCTGGAAGGTGGCCGGCCTACCCTGGGACCAGGACTGAGGGGCGACAGATCCAATGGACGGAGACGCCTTCATGACCGATCAACGCGGCCGGCGCGAGCAGACCCAACTGGTGCGCGGCGGGCTCGCGCGATCCGACTTCGATGAGACCGCCGAAGCCCTCTACCTGACCTCCGGCTATGTTTACGGCAGCGCCGAAGAAGCCGAGGCCGCCTTCAAGGGGGAAAGCGAGCGCTACATCTATTCGCGCTATGGCAACCCCACGGTGGCCATGTTCGAGGAGCGCTTGCGGCTGCTCGAAGGCGCCGAGGCCTGCCGCGCGACCGCCAGCGGCATGGCCGCGGTTTGGACGTCGCTCTTGAGTCTCACCCGGGCAGGCGACCGTGTCGTCGCGTCGCGCGCGCTCTTCGGATCCTGCTGGTTCATCCTCTCGGAACTCCTGCCGCGCTATGGCGTGACCGTCACCTTCGTCGACGGCACCGACCTGGGCCAGTGGGAAGCGGCGCTGAGGCCGGGCGCGGCGGCGGTCTTTCTGGAAAGCCCCTCGAACCCGACTCTGGAGATCATCGACCTTAAGGCGGTCTGCGACCTGGCCCACGCCGCCGGCGCCCGGGTCGTGGTCGACAATGTCTTCTCCTCGCCGATCTGGCAGCGCCCGCTGGAGTTCGGCGCCGATGTGGTGGTCTATTCCACCACCAAGCACATCGATGGCCAGGGCCGCACCCTGGGCGGCGCCATTCTGGGCACGGCGGACTACAACAAGAAACAGTTGGAGCCCTTCATCCGTCACACCGGCCCGGCCATGAGCCCCTTCAACGCCTGGGTCCTGGTGAAGGGCCTCGAGACCCTGAAACTGCGGGTCGTGGCCCATGGTCGCGGCGCGCTCGAACTGGCGCGCTTCCTCGAAGCGCAGCCCGGCATCTCGCGGGTTCTTTTTCCGGGCTTGGAAAGCCACCCGCAGTACGCCCTGGCGCGGCGTCAAATGGGCGGACCGGGTACCGTGCTGGCCTTCGATCTGGCGGGCGGCAAGGTGGCCGCCTTCAAGCTGTTGAACGCCTTGGGGCTGATCGATATCTCCAACAATCTGGGCGACGCCAAGACCCTGGCGACCCACCCCGCCACCACCACCCATCAGCGCCTGACCCCGGAAGAGCGCGCCCATCTGGGCATCACCGACGGCCTGCTGCGCATTTCGGTCGGTCTGGAAGACATCGAGGATCTCAAGGAGGACCTCTACCAGGCCTTGATCAAGGCGGTCAGGTAGTCGCATCCTTGTCTCCTGCGGGGGAGGGAGGACGACCATGACCGAAACGACCGACTGGTCCAAGGGGGCTGCCTTCGTCGAGGGCGCGATCGTCCCCATCGACGAAGCCAAGATCTCGGTGCTCGATTGGGGCTTCACCCGCTCCGATGTGACTTACGACGTGGTCCACGTCTGGCAGGGCGCTTTCTTCCGCCTGGACGACCATCTCGACCGTTTCCAGGCCTCCATGGCCGCCCTGCGGATGAGCATCCCCCAAGACCGGGCGGCGGTCCGCGCCGTCGTGACGGATTGCGTGCGGCGCTCCGGCCTCAGGGACGCCTATGTCGCCCTGGTGGCGGCACGGGGCCGCCCGCAGGTTCCCGGCTCGCGCAAGGTCAGCGACTGCGCCAATCATCTGATCGCCTACGCGGTGCCATTCATCTGGGTCTTCACCCCCGAGGTTCAGGCGCGCGGCGCCCATCTGGTGATCGGCGGAGCCGAGCGCATCGCGCCGGCGGCGGTCGACCCCACGGTGAAGAACTATCACTGGGGCGATTTGACCCGCGGCGTGCAGCAGGCCCAGGACAGCGAGGCCGACAGCGCCGTGCTGCTCGACCACGAGGGCTTCGTCACCGAGGGACCCGGTTTCAACATCTTCGCCATCATCGACGGCGCGGTGGTCAGCCCCGACCGCGGCGCCCTGGAGGGCATCACCCGGATGACCGTCTTCGAGCTCTGCGAGGCGCTCGGCATTGCCTGCCGCACCGGCCGGATCACCGCCGACGAGCTGCGCGAGGCCGACGAGATCTTCACCTCCACCACCGCCGGCGGGGTCATGCCGGTGGCGCGGATCGACGGCCGCATCCTGGGCAACGACCGGCCCGGCCCCCTGACCACGCGGATCCGTGATCTCTACTGGGCCTGGCACCAGGACGGCCGCTATGCCACGCCGGTCGACTATGCCACGCCGGCTGATCGCGACCGGGAAAAGATCGCGGGCGCGGCCTGACGCGCCGTTCCAAATATTGTACGATCCGAATACGATTGACTGGCAACCCGCCGCCGGCTCTCTGACTTTGGGCAAGGTGGCGGCACGGATACCGATCCGCTGTAACGGCTAGGATGGCAGAAGATGCTTGAGCGACTCCATCTATCGCGCCGGGCCTTGGTGCGGGCCCTGTTGCTCGCGGGCGGCGCGACCCCGACCCTCTTGAACGCGGTGCGCTCGGCCCGGGCCATGTCGAAGGCGCCCATCGTCCCCGGCGTGCAGGAGTTCGAGGGCGATGTGCGCCTCAACAATCTACCGGTCCAACTTGGGCAGCTCGTGAACCCGGGCGATATCGCGACCACCGGGCCGGCCAGCAGTGTCGCCATCGTGATCGGGCTGAACGCGTTCTTGCTGCGCGAGAACACCATGATCGAGTTCTATCCCTTCTACTTCGAAGAGGATGACGGCGGCATCACGGGAACGCTGAAGGTGGTGACCGGCGCCATGCTCTCGGTCTTCGGCAAGACCAGCGGGACGACCATCAACACCGCCGTGGTCAGCGTGGGGATTCGCGGCACCGGCTGCTATGTCGACGCGCGCCCCGAGCGGACCTACGCTTGCCTGTGCTATGGCAGCGCCGACCTCGTCGCGGCCTCGAGCGGCCGCCTGCTGGAGACGGTCACCACCACCTACCACGACAAGCCGCGCTACATTTATCCCCCCGGAGCGGCGGTCCCGATTGAAGCCGCCCCGGTGATCGACCATAGCGACGCCGAACTGCGTCTGCTCGAGTCCCTGGTCCACCGGCGCCCGCCCTTCGATGGCAGCGGTGGGCAAGGCCCCGACCGCTACTGAGGCCGGGAGGACGACCCTGGCCCCGAGGCGTCAAGTCGCGCCAGCGCCGTGCCAGCTATCGAAGAAGTGATCGGCGACCACGCCGCGCGCGCGCACCCCGTCCCAAACCCGGTGAATGGCGGACACGCCCTTTTCGATGATCTCGGCCTCGTCGTGCAAGCGGTACTGGCCGGCCTCGACCAGCACCTGGCCGTCGACCACGACCAGCGCGACGTCGCCCCGGTCGGAATTTCCGAGGAATGTCTTGATCGGATCGCTGACCGGTTGGAAATGGGCCTTGCCGAGGTCGATCCCGATGAGGTCGGCGCGCGCACCCGGTGCGATTCGGCCCAGGTCGGGCCGGCCCAGGAAGTCCGCGGCGGTGCTTGTCACCGCCTCGACCAACTCGCGCGCCGATCCGGCGTTCGAACGCCCAGCGTGCAGCTTCGAGACCAGGCCGGCGGAACGTATCTCGCCGACGATATCCATGCGGTAGCCATCGGTGCCAACGACGGTGCGCAGGCCGGCGTCGGCGAAGCGGTGAAAGGGCGCGTAGACCCCGCCCCGGCCAAAGGTCATGGGGCAGTTGGCGACGCTGACGGCGTGCTTCTTCAGCAGGCCGAGATCCGCGTCCGAGGCGAAGATGCAATGGGCGGCCAGCAGGTCGGGGCCCAGCAGGCCGCAGTCGCCGAGGTATTGGCTGGGTGTCATCCCATAGCGCTTCTCGATCAGCAGCTGCTCTGATTCGGTTTGCGACAGATGAATTGTAACGAGGCTCTGATGGGCATCCGCCAAGGCGCGGACCGCGCGCAACATGTCGGGATCGCACGTATCGGGGCCGTGCGGGCCCAGGCCGACACGCAAGCGGTCGCCCGCGGTCCCGTTGTGCCTGGCGTGAAGCGCGCGCCATTCGGCGACCACGCCGTCGGGGTCCGGCAGCGCCTCATAGGCGGGCAGGCCGTCGGCGCCGACCCCGACCGGGGCGTGCGACATCAGGTAGGGCATGCCGTAGAAGCGCAGGCCCATCTCGTCGGCCGCCTCGAAGGTGCCTTCCTGGCGCATGCGGAACATTTCCATCAGGGTCGTCGAGCCGCCCTTGATGATCTCCAGCAGGGCAAGCTTGAAAATCGAGCGGATCTCCGCCGCGCTCAGGAGTTCGAGGGCCGCGGCGCCCATGGGCATCAGGAGGCCGTAGACCAGGTCGGTCGGGAAGTCGCCGTTCTCGCCGACCGGCATGTCCTCGGACAGGCCGCGGAACATCACCGAAGAGATGCAATGATTGTGTAGGTTCAAGAAGCCGGGCATGACCAGCAGTTCGCCGCCCTCGGCGATCAGCTCGGCCGCCGCCGGCTTGTCGCGGGAAATCGCCGCGATCACGCCGTCTTCGATAACCACATGGCGATCGCGCAGAATAGTCGGCTTGCCATCTTCGATGGCGAGCAACCAAGCGGCATGAATTGCACGCTGAACTTGGGATGTCACGATGCACTCTCCCCCACCTCGTTCGAACCAATCCGGCTGTCGCCCCCTAAATCGCTCGGCCGGTCCGTGGCAAAGTCGTCATCGGGCCTATGAGAGTTCCTCGAGTTTGGGCAAGGACCAAGGAAAGAGGATCCGCTCGAGAATGACCACGGCCTGAAAGAGAACAATTCCCAGGAGCGATAGGATGATCAAGGCCCCAAAGGCCACGGGTGTGTTGAAGAAACTCGTCGCCGCCATGATCTGGTAACCCAGCCCCTTGTCCGCGGCGACGAACTCGCCCACGGTGGCGCCGACGACGGCGAAGGTGATCGATAGCTTGAGGCCGTTGAACAGGAACGGCACCGACCAAGGCAGGCGGATGAGCCACATCTCCTGCCACCATTTCGCCCTGTAGGAGCGGCTGAGTTCGATCAGATCGGAAGGCACCGCCAGCAGGCCGGAGGCCAGCGAAGTCACCAAGGGAAAGAAGGCGACCAGAAAGGTCACAATGACCCGCGGCATCTCGCCGGCACCCAGCACGACGACCAAGATCGGCGCCAGCGCCACTTTCGGAACCGATTGGGTCAGGACCAGTAGCGGATAGATGGTGTTGGACAAGAGGCTGGAGGAGGCGATCATCACGGCGAGTGGGAAGCTGATGACGATCGACAAGACAAAGCCGCTCAGAACGGTGCCGAACGTCGCCATCGTATGGCCCAGCACCAGGTCGACATGGACGATAAATTTGCTCCAGATCTCGCTGGGCGCCGGGAGCAGATAGACTGGAATCTCGAAAACGCGGACCGAGCCTTCCCAAAGAAATCCGAGCAGTACGATCGCCAGGGCCGGCAGCACGATGCTTTGGCTGTGATGCCAGACCCGTTCCAGACTACGCGGCATCGCTGCGATCCTTCATATTCGGGTCGTCGTATATGTGATCGCGGATGCGTTGCGCGAGACTGTGAAATTCCGGGCTCGTTTCCTGCGAATAGGAGCGAGGCCGGGGCACCTCGACCTCGATCATCTCCTTGACCCGCCCTGGGCGCGCGCTCATCACGCAGACCTTGTCGGAAAGCAATACGGCCTCGGATACCGAGTGGGTGACGAACACGATGGTCATGGGCCGTTCCGTCCAGATGCGCTGCAGCTCCAGGCCCATCTCCTCGCGTGTCAGGGCGTCGAGCGCACCGAACGGCTCATCCATGAGAAGAATCCTGGGTTCGGCAATGAGCGCCCGGCAAATCGCCGCGCGTTGCTGCATCCCGCCGGAAAGCTCGGACGGCATCTTGTTTTCGAACTCTCCGAGACCAACGAGCTGCAAGAGCTCACGGGCCCGCGCCGGACTGTCCGCCGTCTGTTTTTGCAGAATCCTCAGCGGAAACAACACGTTCTTGAGCACGTTCGCCCAGGGCAACAGGGTCGGCGCCTGGAAGACCATGCCGATGTCGCGGCGCGGCCTGGCCACCTCGACACCGTCGATCAGGATTTTACCGCCGGTCTTGAGCGAAAGTCCGGCGATCAGACGCAGCAGGGTCGACTTGCCACAACCCGACGGGCCGACGATGGAAACGAACTCGCCGGCCCCTATATCCAGGCTGACGTCCTGCAAGGCCTGCACATCGGCGCCGTCGAGCGAACGATAGACCTTGGTGACGTCCTCGATTTCAATCATGGCGCAGCACGCCAGCCGCAGTCAGGGTCACAAGCCAAGATCACTACGGCAGCAGGTCGTCGTGGATGACCTGCTTGACGTCGAAACTCGGATCCAGATCTTGCGATTCGACAAGCACCTCGTAGGTCTTCTTCACCCTCGCCATGTCGAACTTGCCGGTCCAATTGCGCGAACCGTCCGATCCGAACATGTTGGATCTGAGGTCGAGCCAGCCAGCCAGATTGTCTTCGTACTGTGTGTCGGGCCAGCGTTCGCTGTGCAAGCGGCAGGCCTCCTCGGGGTTTTCCTTGCCCCAAAGCCACGAGCGCTGCGTTGCCTCGACGAACCTGCGGAGCATATCCGGCTGCTCCGCGATGACATCGTCGCGCGCATAGATGCAGTAGGAATAGATATCGAAGCCATAGTCCGCGAAGGGGATGACGACCAGTTCATCCCCACGGGCCTCGACCTGCGGGCGCACGAAGGAAATGTTCGAGGTAAAATAGGGCACGCCGTCGACGCTCTTGTTCACCAGCAATGACGGCATGGTGGTCGAATCCACGACTTTCCAACTCACCGTCTCCGGGTCCAGGCCGGCCATGCGCGCGGCGATCGGGAAGTAGTTGCGGTGGCTGTTGCCCGCGGTGGTCGCCAAGGTCTTGCCCTCGAGATCCTTGAAGCTCGTGATCCCGCTGCTCTTGAGCACGAAGAGCGAATGGGGCGAGTGGTCGTGGACATGCATCAGGCATTGGACAGGCGCGTTCTCGCGCACCCGCGCACTCATGACGGCGGATATGTCACCGTCGCCGATGGGCGAGCCACCGCCGGCCACGCGCTTGACCGCATCGCCCGAACCACGCCCGGTGCTCACGGTCAGATCGATGCCCGCATCCTTGTAGAAGCCCTTGGCGATCCCGCCTGAAATGGGGCAATAAAAGCCGGTCGGTAGCCAGCTCCACTGGAAATGCACCTCATCCAGTGCCTGGGCACTATTGGGTGCCACGGCGCCCGAGACAGCGGCCAGTGTCGCCGAGAACGCGGCCCCCAGCAGCCAAGGTTTCCAGCTTCTAAGAATTTGGATTCTCATGATGTGACTCCCCGAAAATTCCGAATAATAGAGCGCAAGATTCCGATCTTCCGGTGCTCCTTGCGAGATCCTTATTATTGCGGCCCGTCATTGTGGAACACGCATTCGGCAAATCGGCTGCCCATGATCCCGCAGTATTTCTTGCATGATGTCAATAAGACTGAACGCGCGACCAGGGTGGCGCAGGCCGGCGGCATCGGCCTGGCCGTCCGATAACCGGGGCTCACTCGGCGGCGATGGTCTCTTCTTTTTCGGGCGCCACGACCCGGTCGACGATCCAGTTGGCGAAGGTGCCGAGGTTCGTCTCGCTGGCGCACAGCCGGGCGATGCGGGCATAGGGCGACTGGATGCCGGCGAACTGGCGCAAGGCGATCTCCTTGTCCTCCAGCACGACCAGGTCGTTGCGGCGGTAGTAGTTCTGCGAAAGCCGCGCGAAGTCGTCGCGCTCGAGGGTGGATTTCGGAAAGAGCGAACTGACGGTCAAGCGAGACTTCTTGGCCGAGACCGGCTCGCTCTGGAAGACCAGGGCGCCGTCATTGCCGAGGGTCATCATCATGCCGGGGCGCAGCGTCGTGAAGAGAGTCCCCCGCTTCTTGTCGGCCTCGATCTGCGGCATGGGCGGGAAACCGTCGTAACCGGGGAAGGGAAGCAGGAGCTGGCTTCCGTCGTGTTCCGCGAAGACGATCTTCTCCTGGCCCCGCGGATCCACCTCTCTGTAGGCGTCGGGCTTCCAGCGGGCGAGGGAGTCCTTGTGGACATAGGGGATGTGATAGCCGTCGATGTAGTTCTCGACGAAGCACTTCCAGTTGGCCTCCATTTCGTAGACGACCTTCCGGGCGCAGACCATGTCTTCCAGTCTGTGCGAGGCGAGGGTCTCGACGAAGGCGCCGAGATGTTGATCCAGGGTCTCGGGGCCCTTTTTGAAGCGCAGGAAGATGAAGCCGCCCCAGGTCCCGCTCTCGATCTCCACCAGGCCGAACTCCTGCCTGTTCGTCTCGTCGATCAGAGGCTTGCCTGCGGCGTCATTGTAGGCCGGCGCGGCCAGCAAGCGGCCATCGAGTCCGTAGGTCCAGAAATGGTAGGGGCAGCGGAAGTTCTTGCAGTTCCCCGAGTCCGCCGCGACCAGCGCCCCCCGGTGACGGCAGGTATTGGCCAGGACCCGCACCTTCATGTCCTTGCCGCGCACCACCAGCAGCGGCACGCCGAGGAAGGTCATGCAGTGGAAGTCCCCGACCCGGGGGACGATCTCGGTCCGCTCGAGCAGGTTCCAACTGCGCAGAAACAACCTTTCCTGTTCCGCCCGATGGAACCGCTCCGAGGTGTAGCACCAGAGCGGCAGGGCCCGCATGCGTCGGGTCCCATCGCGCACAGCCGCATAGTGGCGCGGCGCCAGAATGTCCTCCGGTTCCTCGACGCCGAGGTTGGCCGGGTCGTCATATCCGTCGTGCGCCGCCATGGTCCCCTCCTCCCGGTGACGTTGGTGCCTTGACCGACCGGCAACAGCCAACGTTCGGCCGGGGCCGATGTCAAGCGTTGGGCCGATACCACCCTTCCAGTACAGGTCTTGCTAAAGCGACTTCGCCGCCTCGCACATGACCCTGAGCTTGGCCTTGGCCAGGTCGCGGCCGAGGTAACCCAGGCCGCAGTCCGGCGCCGCGATCAGGCGCGCGGCGTCGATATGCTCCAGGGCGGCCTGCAGGCGGGTGCGGACCTCCTCGACGGTCTCCAGGCGGCTGCGGGCGATGGCGACCGACCCGAAGATCACGCTGGTGGTCGCGAATCGCTCCAGCAGGCTCAGGTCGTTGTGGCGGTGGGCGTCCTCCAGCGAAACGGCGTCGATCGGCAGCGCCTCCACCGCATCGGCCAGATCGAGGTAGGACGCCGGATCGGCCTTGGGGTAGTCCTCGTCGTCCAGCGCGCTGGGATAGCCGCAGCAGATGTGCATCACCCTGTCGATTTCGTCCGGCACGCCGTGCCAGCAGCGCGCCAGGTTCTCCATGCCGTAGGCCAGGGCCTCGGGCACCTTGCGGGCGAAGACCGGCTCGTCGACCTGGATTATCCGGCAGCCGGCCCGGGCCAGCGCCTTGATCTCGACATTGAGCGCCTCGGCCAGATCCCGGCCCTGTCGCGCCGGGTCGTCGTAGTAGAGGTCCACCGTGGTGTCGCCGATCGTCATGGGGCCAGGCAGGGTGACCTTGACGGGGCGGTCCGTGGTCGCCTGGGCCTGGCGCCAGTCGTGCGGCAGGAAGGGGCCGCGCGACCGCACCGGGCCGACGACGGTCGGCAGCTCGGTCTCGAAGGCGCCACCGCGCAGGGACTTGTTGACCAGGGCCTCGAAATCGAAGCCCTCGAGATGCCGGCAGTGATAGTGAATGTAGTTCTCGCGGCGCACCTCGCCATCGGTCACCACGTCGACGCCGGCCTCGACCTGATCGGCGATGACATCCCGGGCGGCGCGCTGGAACAGTGCCTCGGCCTCGGCGCCGAGCGCCTCGACCTGGCCCCGGTAGGCGCGGGTCGTCTTGGAACTGGCCGCGGCGACATCGCCGAACCAGTCGCCGACCGGCAGGTAGTCGGGCTTGGGGTAGGCGCCGATGACGGTGGTGGGCAAGGGCATGGTTCGGGCTCCGGCGCTACAGCAGCAGTTCCCGGGTTTTCTGCCGCAGGTCGCGCAGCAGGGTCGCGAAGCCCTCGTTCTTGACGATGGCGCCGTACTCGCTGCGCTTGGCGGCGAGCTCGCTGTAGGACCCACCGAGCAGCACGTCGATAATGCGCCAGTCGCCGTCGAACTCGCGGGTCAGGTAGTCGATCGCCACGGCCTCGCCATCCGGCTTGATCAGGTGGGTCCGCACCAGGACGGTGCCGCGTTGGCCCGGTGCCTCGCCCAGGATCTCGAAGCGCTCGCCGCTGAAGCCCTTGAAACGCCGGGCATAGTTGGCGGTGCTGAAGGCGGCGAAGGCCTGGATCACCGCCTGGCGGTTGGCGTCGTCGAGGTCTTTCCAACTGCGCCCCATGGTGGCCTTGGCCATGACCGGAAAGTGGAAGGACTGGGCCAGTACTGGTTGAAGCTGCTCATAGCGGCCGACGACGCCCAGAGCCTCGGCCTGCTGCATGACTTGAAGCAGAGCGCCGTTCAGGCCGGCGACCGTGGCGCTCGGGCTGGAGGCCGCCGTGGCGCCGCCGCTCAGAATGGCCAGGATTGCGAGGCAGCACAGGGGCGCCAGGAGCGGTCGGCGCCACAGGGTTAACAGACTCTTAATCGACATGGATCAATGTCTCCCGTGAGGCTTCTGACGACAATGGACCCCGCTCGTTCACCACGATCGGGCGACCAGGCTAAGGACAATTTGTGGCAGAATTACGTTAGTATGATCTATTGACCCGGCTCATCGGACACACGAGTGTAGGGCCGTTCTTATGGCACGAGTGAAAGGCAGGAAGCAATGCGGGCAGCGCTCCTCGCGGCTGGGTTAGGCTCTCGGTTAAAGCAAGACAATCCTCCTCCCAAGATCCTCATAAAGTTCCTCGACGCGACCCTGCTGGAGCGTCATCTGGCGATCCTCGATCACTGCGGCATCGGGCAGGTCGATATTGTCGTGGGCTATCGCCGGGAGATGATCGCCGCGGAGATCGCCCGCCTGAAGGCCGAAGACTGGGTGACGCTTCATTTCAACGAGCAGTTCCAGCGCGGGCCGATCGTCTCGCTCGCGACCCTGGCCGAAGCCTTTACCAGCGGCGAGGATGTGATTTTCATGGACGGCGACGTCCTTTACGATCATCGCATGATGGAGACCCTGGTCAGAACCGCTTCGGGCAACTGCTTCTTGATGGACCGCCAGATCGAAGAGGGCGACGATCCGGTCAGACTCTGTATGAAGGACGGGGCGCTGGTGGACTTCCACAAGCGTCCGCGGTTACAGCACGACTGGTGGGGCGAGTGGATTGGTTTCGCGCGCTTCACGCCGGAGATCGCGGCCAAGATTCACGGCGCCGCGACGCGCCGGGTCGAGGCCGGCCGTCTCGACGATATCTACGAGGAAGCCATGCGCGACGTCCTGCTGAGCGAGCCGCCGGGTACCTTCAAGGTCGCCGATGTGACCGGCCTGCCCTGGGTCGAGATCGACTTTCCAGACGACCTGGAGAAGGCCAAGAAAGAGATCCTGCCCGCGCTCCAGGCTTTGCCGAGACCGCCGCGAGATGCCGACAAGAGACGGTCTCCACGCAGCCTCGCATGACCAGCCCATTGCCATGACCACCCCAGTGCCATGACCACCCCAGGACCATGACCACCCTCGTCACAGGGGCCAGCGGCTTCGTCGGTGCGGCGGTGGTCCGCGCCCTGGCGGCGCGTGGCGAGAGCCTGCGGGTGATGGTCCGCAAGACCAGCCGGCGCGACAACCTGGCCGGTCTCGAGGCCGAACCGGTCGAGGCCGACCTGAGCGACCCGGCGTCTCTGCGCCGGGCCGTGGCGGGCTGCAGCGCGCTCTATCACGTGGCCGCCGACTATCGGCTCTGGGCCCGGGATCCGGCGCCGCTCTACCAGATTAACGTCGACGGGACCCTGGCGCTGCTGCGCGCCGCGGGCGAGGCCGGGGTCGGGCGCATGGTCTATACCAGTTCGGTCGCCACCCTGGGCCAGTACGGCGACGGCCGTCCGGCCGACGAGACCACGCCGGTCACCCTGGCGGCCATGGTAGGCCACTACAAGCGCTCGAAGTTTCTCGCCGAAGAGGCGGTGCGGCTTCTGGTGGCCGACGAGGGTCTGCCGGTGGTGATCGTGAATCCCTCGACGCCGGTCGGCCCCGGCGATATCAAGCCGACCCCCACGGGCCGGGTGATCCTGGAGGCCGCCAGGGGCAAGATGCCGGCCTTTGTCGACACCGGCCTCAATCTGGTCCATGTGGACGATGTCGCGGCGGGCCACCTGCTTGCCTTCGACCAGGGCCAGGTCGGCGAGCGCTACATCCTGGGCGGCCAGGATCTCTCCCTGGCGCAGATTCTGGGCGAAATCGCCCGCCTGACCGGCGGCCGTCCGCCGCGAATCCGCCTGCCGCGAGGGCCGCTCTACCCGCTGGCCTATGCCGTGGAGGCCTGGGCCCGTCTGGTGCCCGGCGCGGCCGAGCCGCTCTTGACCGTCGAGGGCCTGAAGATGTCGCGCAAGAAGATGTACTTCAGTCACGAAAAGGCCCGCCGGGACCTGGGCTACCAGCCCCGGCCCGCGCTGGCCGCGCTCGGCGATGCGATCGACTGGTTCAAAGCCGCCGGGGTCCTGTGATGGGGCCCCCGTAACGGACAGGCCCGGGTTCGGATATCCCACCGATTCACTCAGGTTTTGCGTGCATCGCCGGCCCAGATCGGATAGAGATCAGCGGTTCAGAACTTCAGTCCCGGGAGAGTCTTTTGGCGGTTCCTCTGATACAACAGGCCCGTGTCGGCGCCTACGTCGTTAAGCAACGTCTGCTGGGCCGCAAGCGTTACCCCCTGGTTTTGATGCTGGAGCCGCTGTTCCGCTGCAATCTGGCCTGTCCAGGCTGCGGCAAGATCGATTATCCCGCGCCGATCCTCAACCAGCGCCTCTCGGTCGAGGACTGTATTCAGGCGGTCGAGGAGTGCGGCGCCCCGGTGGTCTCGATCCCCGGCGGTGAGCCGCTGATCCATAAGGAAATCGGCGAAATCGTCGCCGCGATCATCAAGCGCAAGCGCTTCGTCTACCTCTGCACCAACGCCTTGCTGCTGGAAAAGAAGCTCGATCTCTTCACGCCGACCCCCTATCTGACCTTCTCGATCCATCTCGATGGCCTGGAAGAGGAGCACGACCACGCGGTCGACCAGAAGGGCGTCTTCCAGAAGGCCATCGCGGCGATCAAGCTGGCCCGGGACCGCGGTTTTCGGGTCAACGTCAACTGCACCCTCTTCGACGGCGCCGAACCCGACAAGATGGCGAAGTACATGGACTTCGTCCGCGACCTCGGTGTCGAGGGCGTGACCATTTCGCCCGGCTACGCCTACGAGCGGGCCCCGGACCAGGAGCATTTCCTCAGCCGGCGGCGCACCAAGGAGCTGTTTCGCGATCTCTTCCGCCGCGGCCAGGGCAAGGGCTGGAAATTCTCTCAGTCGAGCCTCTTTCTCGACTTCCTGGCCGGCAATCAAAGCTACCACTGCACGCCCTGGAGCAATCCCACCCGCAACGTCTTCGGCTGGCAGCGGCCTTGCTACCTGCTGAGCGAGGGCTATGTCTCCTCCTTCAAGGAGTTGATGGAAGAAACCGCCTGGGAGACCTACGGCACCGGCAACTACGAGAAGTGCGCCAACTGCATGGTGCACTGCGGCTACGAGGGAACGGCGGTCGAGGATACGCTGTCGCATCCCTTCAAGGCCCTGAAGGTGGCGCTCAAGGGTGTCGGCACCGAAGGTCCCATGGCCCCGGAGATCTCCCTGGAGGGCCAGCGGCCGGCGGAGTACGTCTTCGAGGACTTCGTCGCCAAGGCGATGGCCGAAGCCCCCGCCCGCGCCAACAAGGGCGGCGAAAAGGACGACGCCTCAAGGGCTGCCGAATAGCACCGGCGCAATCGGCCCGAGGCCGGCCAGGGCGTTGTGCGCGGCCTGGGACCGGTCGCGCAGGCGCCCGAGACGCCCTAAATCCCAAGGCCTGAACGCAAGCCGCGCGGCGACCAAGATCGCTCGCGGCCGGCCCTGTCTGTCGACGCTCCCATGGACAATAGCCGGCAGGCCGTCGCTCGCTGGATCGGCCACCGCGCGCAGGGCGATGAAGGGGATCTTGGCTCTGTAGGCGACGGCCGCCACCGCGTGGCTTTCCATGTCCACGGCCAGGGCGTCGCAGAGGCCGTGAAGAGCCGCCTTGGCCGCGGCGGTGGAGAGGATCGAGTCACTGCCCGCCATGCGCCCGCTGCGAAAGGCCAGGCCCTGGGCCAGGGCAGCCTCGGTCAGCGCCGCGCGCCAGGCTTGGTCGCAGGGCAGGACGTGGTGTTCCGGCGTGAAGAGGCTATCGGCCAGGACGGTCTGGCCGGTCTCGACCCGGGGGTCGAGACCGCCGGCGATCCCGAAGGACAAGAGACCCCGCGCGCCCTGGTCCAGCAGGCTCTCGGCCAGCCGTCCGGCCCGCGCGGCCGACGCGCCGGCGCAGACCACCAGAGGCCGGCGGTCGGCGGGCAGCCCGTCCCGGGCCAGATCCTCGACGATTCGGGTTTCGGAGGCGAGGCCGGTGACAACCCCGACCGGGTAGCGCCCGACGCCGGGAGGCATCACATGCCGTGGGCGACGTGCTTGGAGTTGGAGCGCATCAGATTGCGGTAGCGCGACAGGGCAAAGAGCGGGAAGTAGGCGGAATAGCCGTGATAGTTCAGGTAGAAGACCCGCGGAAAACCGGTGCCTGTCCAGTGCTTTTCCTGCCAGCGGGCACCGTCGCGCGGCACCGAGCGCAGGTAGGCGACGCCGTTCTGCACGGCCTCGCACTCGACATCGCCCGCCGCCATCAGGCCGAGCAGGGCCCAGGAGGTCTGCGACGGCGTCGAGAAATCGGCCTTCTCCTCGCGCCTCTCGTCGTGATAGGTGGCGCAGCCCTCGCCCCAGCCGCCATCCTCTCGCTGCTGCGCCTTCAGCCAGGTGACGGCTTCTTGGATGTAGGGCTGCGACATGTCCTCGCCGGCGGCGTTCAAGGCCGAGAGGGCCGACCAGGTGCCGTAGACGTAGTTGACGCCCCAACGGCCATACCAGGACCCGTCGCGCTGCTGGTGGCGCTTGATGAAGTTGACGGCCTTTGCCGCGGCGGGATGCTCGCGGCCATAGCCCAACTCGGCCAGCATCGAAAGGCAGCGCGCGGTGACGTCGACGGTCGGCGGGTCGAGCAGCGCCCCATGGTCGGCGAAGGGGATATGGTTCAGGTAGGAATGGGTGTTCTCCGGCTCGAAGGCACCCCAGCCGCCGTCGCTCGACTGCATGCCGATGATCCAATCGGTGGCGCGCCGAATCGCCGCCTCGGCCTGGGGATCCCCGGCGCGGGCCAGGGCCATGACCACCACGGCGGTGTCGTCGACATCCGGGTAGTGGTCGTTGTTGTACTGGAACGCCCAGCCGCTCGGCTTCAGGTCGGGGCGGCGGACCTGCCAATCGCCCTTGGTCTCGGTGATCTCCCGGTCCAGCAGCCAGCTCTGCGCGCGCTGCCAGGAGGGGTCGTCCTTGTCCATGCCGCTTTCCTTCAGGGCATGGAGGCCCAGGCAGGTGTCCCAGACCGGCGACTGGCAGGGCTGGCAATAGGCCTCGTCCGGCCCGCGCTCGACCAGCAGCTTATCGATCGCGCGCTTGGCGGCGACGAACTCGGGATGATCGCGGTCATATCCCAGAGTGGCGAAGGCCATGACCGTGTTGGCCATGGCCGGAAAAATTCCACCCAGGCCGTCCTCGCCGTTCAGACGCTCCGAGATGAAGGCGACAGCGGCGTTCAGGGCCTTTGCCTTCTGGATCTTCGAGAGCACCGGCTCGGCCATCTGCAGCAACTTGTCGAGGCCGACGAAGAGGCTGCCGAGGGAGGAGCGGGTGGCGTTCATCGGGTACTTGGCCACATCGGCCGGGACCACGAAAAGCTCCTCGATGGTCACGCCGCGCGGATTGACCGCCTTGGCCTTCAGGTGTTGCAGGATGAGCAGCGGTACCAGCACCGTGCGCGACCAGTAGGAAACCTTCGAGAGGTGGAAGGGGAACCAGACCGGCAGCAGCATCAACTGCAGCGGCATGACCGGAACCGCGCGCCAGGGCACATGGCCGAACAGCGCCATGGCAAAGCGCGTGAAGACATTGGCCTGGGCGGCGCCGCCGACCGCCAGAATGGCTTGGCGCGCACGAACCATATGCGGCGCTTCGGTGTCGTCGCCGGCCAGCTTCAGGGCCCAGTAGGCCTTCACCGAAGCCGAAATGTTGATTTCGCCGGCGTGGAACAGGGCCCAGCCGCCGTGATCGCACTGAATGCTGCGCAATGAGTTGGCCAGTTTGGGCTCGAGCCGTGCGTAGTCGCCCTCGAGATCGCCCAGAAAGTGGTGCAGGAAGATGTACTCGGACGTGATGGTGGCGTCCGGCTCCAGCTCGAACAGCCACTCGCCATTCTCGCCCTGAAGCTGTTCGAATTCCTTGCGTGCGTCCTCGATCTCGAGATCGAGCTCTGCCATCTGATCAGTGTCGCTCGCGGCGGCATCCATCGGTGGTCTTTCCTCTTGTCGGCACTGGCGACTCGCTAGGGTCACCGATATAGAAAAACGGTTGGTCGCTGTCAAATCAAGGGCTGTTACGACAATGAGATACGCCGTGATAGCGCTGCCGCCGCCTGTTGCCCGGAAGCCACAGCGGATTCTATCGTCGCGGGAAACCCGGTGTCGGTCCAATCGCCGGCCAGGGCCAGATTGCGCCAAGTCGTCGTGGCGCCGGGGCGCTGGGCCAGGGCCTCGGGCGTTTGGGCGAAGGTGGCGCGTTTTTCCTTGATGATGCGGATCGGCGGCAGGGCCGAGGGCGGGCCGGGGGGCAGGCCCAGGGCGTCGGCGGTTTCGCCCCAGAAGACCCGGGCCAGCTCCTCGTTGGGGCGGGCCGCCAGGGCATCGGCGGCGCTGACCGTCAGGCTCACCGTCCGGCCGCGCAAAAACAGCCAATGAGCGGTGCAGCCGATCAGGCCCAGCAAGGGGCTGTCCCGCGGCGGCGGTGTGGTCGGCGTGGCGCCCTCGGGAAGTAGAATATGGGCATTCACGATGGCTCTGTGGTCTTGCGGCACCGCGAGCCCGGGCAACAGATCGGCAGCGCCCCAGGGTGGTAGCGCCACGACCAGGGCGTCGCCCTCTTCCACCATGATCTCGCCCTCGCCGGTCCAGAGGGCGCGGACCCGGTCTTCCTGGAAGGTGAGGGCGCGGACCCGCTTGTTGAGCAGGATGTCGACTTCGCGGGACCGGAGCAGGGCAAGGGCCGGCTCGACCAGGCTGGCGGCCAGACTCTCGCGCGCGATCAGAGGCCGGCAGGCGGCCTCGCCCTTGAAGAAGGTTTCCCGGACCACGCGCCAGAGCAGTTGCGCCGAGGCTTCCTCCGGCGCGGTGTTGAGGGCGGCCACCGTCAGCGGCTCCCAGAAGCGGTGCCACAGGGCTCCGTCGCGCCGCAGGCAGTCGCCGACCCGCTGCCCGGGCCCGGCGCGCAAAAGTGCCAGGGCGCCCAGATAGTCGCCGACGCGGCTGCCCGGGACCCGGCGCGCCGGATCGAGCAGCCACCAGGGAATCCGGCCCCTGCCGGGTCGCAGGGTCCAGCGTTCGCCGCTGCCGGCATCGTAGAACGGATAGCAGGCCCGCGCCGGCCCGATCAGCGTGTCCGTCGCGCCGATCTTGCCCAGATAGGCAAGCACCGCCCGGTTGCCGCTCATCATCAGGTGATTGCCGTTGTCGATAACCTGTTCGAGCTTGTTGTCGTAGTAGGACCGGCAGCGCCCGCCGGCCTGGTCTGCGGCCTCGTAAAGCCGCACCCGGTGTCCGCCTTCGCTCAAGTCGACGGCGGCGGCGAGCCCGGCCAGGCCGCCGCCGACCACGTGGATGATCGCCATGACCGCGGCGCCTACAGCAGGCCGTAACGCAGCGCAACCCAAAGCTTCTCCAGCTTGGGCACCGAGACGCGCCGGGTCGGGTCGGCCCAGTCGGCGGCGATCAGACGATCGAGAATCCGGGCATAGGCCTCCAGCATGACTCTTGCCGGACGCAGGGCGCGCCGGTCGCACTGGGCGATCAGGCTTCGCGCCAGGTCGAAGCGTTCCCGCGCCGTGGCCGCCAGGGGCCGGCAGACCTCGCGCAGGCGCGAAGCGCGCAAGACCTCATCCGGGGGCAGGCCGGCGAGGCCCTGGGCCGTCAGAAGCTCGCTCGGCAGGTAGAGCCGGCCGCGCTCGGCATCCTCGGCGATGTCGCGCAGGATGTTGGTGAGCTGCAGGGCCTCGCCCTGGATCACCGCCAGGTTCAAGGCCGCCGGGCGGGCATCGCCGAAGACATGGACCGACAGCATGCCGACCGCGCCGGCGACCCGGCGGCAATACAGCAGCAAGTCTTCCGTGGTCAGCGCCGCGGTCCCCTCGCCGGTCTCGCCCTGCTCGTCCAGCTGGGCATCCATGGTCATGCCCTCGATCACCGCGATGAACTCGTCCTTCGGGAGTTCGTAGTCCCGCACCGCTCGCAGCAGGGCGACCGTGACGGGATTGACCGGGTTGCCGGCGTAGAGCGCTTCGATCTCGCCGCGCCAGGCCTCGAGATCGCGCCGCTTGTCGGCCAGGGGCCCCACCCGATCGGCGATGTCGTCGACCTCGCGGCAGAAAGCATAGACCGCGAACATCGCCTCGCGGCGGTCCTGCGGCAACAGGCGCATGGCCCAGAAGAAGGAGGACCGCGAGGCGGAGACGATCCGTCCGACATGGGCCTTGGCCTCGGCCAGACTGGGCGGGGCTTGATCCGGGCTCGCCTGAATTGAGGTGCCCTGATTTGGAGCGGCCAGGTCGGGGACGGGGGTTGATTGCAGGGACAAGGCGGCTCTCTCAGCGCTCGGGGGCCGGGACCGGGGCCGGCCCGGGCCGCCCCCCGGTCAAGCGGGCCAGCAGGACGGCCGCGATGCCGGTGAGGCCGCAGAAGACGAAATCGAATTTGCTGAGCGCGATCCGGCGGGCCAGGGGGTCACCCTGTTTCAGGCGCCGGGTCAGCCGGTCGGCCAGACGCACGATAATGGCGGATTCCATGGCCAGGCGGGTCGAGCGCAACTGGCCCGGCAGCTCGCGGGCCGTGCTCATCAGGTCGTCCACGCCCTCCAGGCAGCGGTCGAGCACCCGGCGCAAACCGGGCGGGCTATGGCGATCCTGGAGGACGGCGACGGTCAGGCCCTCGGCGGCGAGCCAGGGCTCCGGCAGGTAGACGCGGTCCAGGTCGCGGTGGTCCTCCTGGCAGTCCTGCAGGTGATTGAGCACCTGGAGCGCCGAGCAGAGCGCATCCGAGGCAGGGTAGCCGGCCTTGTCCTCCCCGTGCAGGTCGAGCAGGTAGCGCCCCACCGGGTTGGCTGAGCGGTCGCAGTAGGAGAGCAGGTCGGCCCAGTCCTGATAACGCGACTTCACCGCGTCCTGCTGGAAGGCGTCGATCAGGTCGAGGCCGTGCCGGCCGGTGATGCCGCGGGCCGCCAGGCTGTCGCGCAGGGCCGTCGCGGTGGCCAGGGCCGGGTCGTCGGCGGCGGGGTCCTGGAGGGCGGCGGCGAACTGATCCAGGCGGGCGATCTTGTCGTCGGGGGCCAGATCCGGGTTGTCGGCGATATCGTCGATCGCCCGCGCGAAGCGATAGAAGATCGCCACATGAGGCCGCAGCGCGGCGGGCAGGAGGAGCGAGCCGACGGGAAAATTCTCGTCCTTGGCGCCCTTGCCCGAAGGGGTTTCGATGGTCTGGCCGGTCATGGTTGCACCTTACCGATCAGAGCCGCCATGATCCAGCGACCCTTGCAGGCGGCCTTTCCAGGCGCCGCCCTTGCCGCTCCAGTGACGCCGCGCCGAATCGAAGGTCATCAAGCTGTAGAGCAGCGCCGCAGCCGGCAACAGCGGCGCCCGCCAGAGCGCGAGGCCGAAGAACCGCAGGGTCGGCAGGAAGGTCAGGCCCATCAGGATCCAGGCCGCCAGGGCCAAGGCTGCCGCCACGGGATTGCCATGCAGCGGCAGCGACAAGACCAGGACCGGGGCGGCGAGATAGGTCAAGACCATGCCGAGCAGCGTGCCGACCAACAGCAGGGGCGAGTGCCGTAGCTGGGTATAGGCGCTGCGGGCCACCATGGCCCAAAGCTCGGTCAGCCCGTCGTAGCCGCGCAGCGAGCGGGATTCGCGGGTCGCCAGGCCGACCCAGACCCCCTGGCTGTCGCCATCGCGTGCCTGCTTGATCAGGCGGCCGAGGCTGCAGTCGTCGATCAGGGCGCCGCGCACCGCCTCCAGGCCGCCGGCCCGCAGCAAGGTCTCGCGGCGCAGCAGCATGCAGCCGCCGGCGGCCCCGGCCTGGCGCGAGGCCGGGTCGTTGATCGCGGCGAAGGGGTAGAGCTTCTGAAAGAAGTAGATAAACGGCGGGATCAGCAGACGCTCCCAGAACCCCTCGCAGGACAGGCGTGCCATGAGCGAGACCAGATCGCGGCGCTCGCCTTCGGCCTTGGCCACCAGCCGCCGGAGCGTATCGGGGGCATGGGCGATGTCGGCGTCGCTGAACCAGAGGAAACGGGCACCCGGCTGGGTCTCGCCGGCCGCCGTCAGGCCCTGGCGCAGGGCCCAGAGCTTGCCGGCCCAGCCCGGTCCGGGCGGCGACCCCGCCAGGACGGTCAGCCCATGGCGAGAGGCGATCTTCTCGGCCGTGGTCCGGGCGATGGCCGCCGTGCCGTCGCTGCTCTGGTCGTCGATCAGGATGATCGTCAGCGAGCCCGGATAGTCCTGCTCGAGCAGGGAGGCAAGCGCGGCGCCGATTACCGCGGCTTCATCGCGCGCCGGCACCAGAGCGACAATCGCGGGATAGGAGGGCAGCGGGAGCGGGGCCTCGTCGAGCCGCTCCCGGCAGCGCCAAAAGCCGTGATGCAGAAAGGTCAGGTAGAGCCAGATCAGAAGGGCCAGCGCGGCCGGTCCCGTGAGCCAGAGCGATCCCATGGCCGTTACCGAACCTGCCGCCACGCCACGGCCCCCTCAAACCCGAAAGACGTAGGTCTTGTCCGGGTCGCGCTCGATATCCGGTGGGAAGCTGGCCCGCTTGTCGGCAAAGTACCGCGCCCGCTGGTCGCCGGCGCTGGCCGCGTTGTAGGTGACGTAAAGGACGCGGCGCTGCTGGTCGGTCAGGTTGGCCGCCGACCGGTGCGGCGCCAGGGAATCGAAGAAAATCGCGTCGCCCGGCTCGGTCGGCACCGGGATAAAGTCCATGGTGGCGATCTGGTCTTCGCTGAGCGGTGCCCATTCCGAGCCGATCAGCCCGGCCCGATGGTGCCCGCCGACCACCTCCAGGCAACCGTTGGCCACGGTGGCCCGGTCGATCGAGACCAACGCCGTGATGAAGAAGGGCGCGTAACGGCCCCAGCCGGCCTGGGCGTCCTGGTGCGCCTTGAAGCCGTCGCCGCCCGGGAGCTTGTAGTTGATCTTTTCCTTGAAGAGGCAGGCGGGCTCGCCCAGAAGCTGGGCCACCGCCTCGATCATGCGGCCTTTGGTGAAGAGCTCGGCGAAGCCGCCATGAAAAGGCGTGAAGTTTTCGACCCGCTGGCGGACCCGGCGTTCGGGCTCCAGGGCGCTGTCCTCATAGTAGACCATGTGGCGGCCGGCTTCCTCCGGCCGGGCGGTCACCTCGTCGCACCAGCTTTCGATCGCGGCGGTCTCTCGAGCATCATAGAAGCCGGGCGAGACCAAGAAACCGGTCGCCTTGAAGCTGGCGATTTGATCCGCGTCGAGCGGTGCCTGCTTTGCCGTCATGTCACCGGCTTTCCTTCTACTGGTTTGGACGTTCTTGAAGATATGGGCAGCCCGACGCGTTCGCAAAGCCAGTCAAATCGGTCGAGGAAGCGATCGCGGGCCTCCTCCGGCGTCACCGCGGCGAGTCGGGCGGGCGGTAGGTCGCGAGGCCGGCCGAAGTAGCGCCCGGCCTCGATCTCGGAAAAGCCGGCGAGCTGCACGGCCTCCAGGTGGGCCGCGGCCCGGTCGGCGCGCTTGATCAGGCGGCGGATCTCCTGCGGCAGGTGCCCCGGCAAACCGAAGCGCAGGTGGACCGCGATCTCCAGACGGGCTTCCAGGGCCTTGTAGCCGCCACCGACCGCCGCTTTGAAGGGGGTGATCAGATCGCCGACCACATACTCGGGGGCGTCGTGCAGCAGCGCCGCCAGGCGCCACCGGTCCTCGAGCTTGGGGCGAAAATGACCCGCCAGCTGCTCCACCAGCAAAGAGTGCTGGGCCACGGTGTAGGGCCAGTCGCCAATCGTCTGACCGTTCCAGCGGGCCACCCGGCTGAGGCCGAGGGCGATATCCTCGATTTCGACGTCGAGCGGCGAGGGGTCGAGGATATCGAGCCGGCGGCCGGACAGCATGCGTTGCCAGGCACGGGCCTCGGGCATGATTGTGACCTCGGCTAAGGGCTGCTAGCGCCGCCGCGCGGCGGTGGGAATGACCAGCTGCTCGACCCAGTTGCGCACCTCGGCGAGGCGGATGTCTTCGTTCATGATATCCTGATCGATGCCGAGCAGCCAGGCGAGGTCCTTGCGGCCATGATCCTGGTGCAGGGCCTCGAGCCGGTCGACGAAGTCCTGGGCGGCGTCGGTGTCCTGGAAGAACCCGAGGCCAGTCAGCTTGGCCTTGCGGCAATAGCAGAGCCGCGCCATTTCGTGGATGTCGTATTCCGGATGATACTGCAAGCCCCAGAAGACACCGCCCTGATGGGTCACGGCGATGGCCTGGGCCTGGGTGAAATCGTTCGAGGCCAGAAGCACCCCTCCCGGCGGCAGATGGGTGATTTCGTCGTCGTGGCTGATCCAGGCGTCGAACACGGATTTCTTGCCGATGTAGAGCGGGTGGGCGCGGCCGTCGCCGGTCAGGCGGATCTTGCGGGCAATGCCCATCTCGCGCCCCTTGGGGTTGACCGCGCAGGCGCCGCCCGCCGCGACGGCGGCGATCTGGGCCGCCCAGCAGGAGCCAAAGGAGGGCACCCGGGCGGCGAAGGCGGCGCGGCAGAATTCGATCTGCGGGGTCACGTTCTCGTCCGGCTTGTGCACGGTCAGGCTGGAGCCGGTCCAGGCAATCCCGTCGTACTGCTCCAGGGCCGCACCCTGGGGCAGCGCGGCGTCGGGATCGGCGGGATAGAGCACGTCGACCTCTGCCCCGTCGGGCGCGCAGGCCTTCAGCATCCTATCGTAAAGTTCGCCGGCGGTGCTGGCCCCACCGGCCCTGAGATCTTCCCGGCCAGCCTTGGCGTAGCCATCGACGACGAGGAAATGAAGCTGTTGCGTCATGCCTGGG